>NZ_JBICUZ010000008.1:165206-348922 GCF_043198675.1 Streptomyces sp. NPDC048734
GTAGGCCGGGGAGGCCGGGGAGGCCGGGGAGGCCGGGGAGGCCGGGGAGGCCGGGGAGGCCGGGGAGGCCGGGGAGGCCGGGGAGGCCGGGGAGGCCGGGGAGGCCCACGGCTCCGGCGGCTCCGGTACCTCCGGCGGTGAGGTCGTCGAGTTGATCCGGTCGGTCAACGGGCCCGTGCGCGACCTCGCGTTCTCTCCCGACGGGGCCTGGCTGACCTGGTCGCATCCGGGGATCGGGCGGTCACTGCGGCAGATCAAGATGGGCCGGATCTGCGGACCGGGCAGGGGCGACGCACTGATCGTCGACGTGACGAACGGGCGCTTCGAGGACGAGAACCCGGTCTTCACGCGCGACGGCCGCTATCTCGCCTTCCTCTCCTGGCGCGGCTTCGACCCGGTGTACGACGTCCACACCGGCGACCTGTCCTTCCCGCTCGGCTGCCGTCCCTACCTGGTGCCGCTGAACTCCGCGACCCCGTCCCCCTTCGCCCTCACCCCCGAGGGACGGCCGGCCGCCGGCGGGCTCGACCCGGCCGAGGACGAGGGCGGCGACGGCACGGTGAGCGTCGAGGTCGAGGGGCTGGCGAGCCGGGTGACACCGTTCCCGGTGCCCGCCTCCAAGTACTCGGCGCTGTTCCCGGTCGCGGGCGGCGGTCTGGTCTGGCTGCGCTGGCCGATCTCCGGGGCGCTCGGCGAGACCTTCGCCAACCCCGACGACACCAGCGGCCGGCCGACCCTGGAGCACTTCCACCTCGGCAAGGCGAAGAGGTCCGAACTCGTCGGGCACCTCGACTGGTTCGCGGTCAGCGGCGACGGCAGCCGGCTGGTCGTCGTCGACGAGGGCGAGCTGCGCGCGGTGCCCGCCACCGAGTCCGGCGACCTCGACTCCACGGTCTGGATCGACCTGCGCCGCATCCTCCACGAGGTCGACCCGGGCGCCGAGTGGCGGCAGGCCTACGCGGAGGCGGGCCGGCTCATCCGCGCCTACTTCTGGGACCCGGGGATGTGCGGCATCGACTGGGACGCGATCCTGGACCAGTACCGGCCCCTGGTCGAACGGGTCGCCTCCCCCGACGAGTTCGCCGACCTGCTCCGGGAGGTCCTCGGCGAACTCGGCACCTCCCACGCCTACGTCACCGCCGCCCGCCGCAACGAGGGCCCTGCGCACTACCAGCGCCGGCAGGGCCTCCTCGGCGCCAACCTCGCCTGCCGGGAAGGCCGTTGGATGCTCAAGCGGATCCTGCCCGGCGACTCCTCCGACTCCAGGGCGCGGTCACCGCTGGCCGGGACCGGCATCCGCGAGGGCGCGGTGCTCACCCATGTCGACGGGCGGCCGGTGGACCCGGTCACCGGCCCCTTCCCGCTGCTGGCGGGAGCGGGCGGTACGACGGTGGAGCTGACGTTCACCCCCGCCGAGGGCGAGAGGGGGCGGACCCGGCGGGTCGCCGTCGTCCCCCTCGTCGACGAACGGCCGCTGCGCTACCAGGACTGGGTCGCCAAACGGCGCGAGGTCGTGCGGGAGTTGAGCGGCGGACGGTGCGGCTACCTGCACATCCCCGACATGGGCGGCTCCGGCTGGGCCCAGTTCAACCGCGACCTGCGGATGGAGGTGTCCCGGCCCGCGCTGATCGTGGACGTCCGCGGCAACGCGGGCGGGCACATCAGCGAACTCGTGGTGGAGAAGCTGACCCGCACCATCCTCGGCTGGGACCTCACCCGCGACGCCCAGCCCGTGTCGTACGCCACCGACGCGCCCCGCGGCCCCGTGGTCGCCCTCGCCGACGAGGCGACCTCCTCCGACGGCGACATGATCACGGCCGCGTTCAAGCTGCTGAAGCTCGGGCCGGTGGTGGGGCAGCGGACGTGGGGCGGGGTCGTCGGCATGACCGGACGGCACCGGCTCGGCGACGGGTCGGTCATCACCGTGCCGATGAACGCGGCGTGGTTCGACGCCTACGGGTGGTCCGTGGAGAACCACGGCGTCGCCCCCGACCTGGAGGCGCTGCGGACCCCGCTGGACTGGGCGGAGGGGCGGTACGCACAGCTCGACGACGCGGTGTCGCTGGCGCTGGCCCTGCTCGAGACGGAGCCGCCGGCGTCCCCGCCGAGCCTCGCCGACGTCCCCGACCGGTCCCGCCCCCGGCTGCCTCCGCGGGGGCGTTGAGGGTGCGTCGCCGGGTGCCGGCCGGCGGCGCCCACGCGGCGGAGCCGCATGTCGCCACAGCCCCGCCCCCCCGGGTGGGATGCCCTGCCGTGTCCGCATGGTTGCCGCGCCCTTTGTGCCGACGGCGACCGCGACTCCCCAGGGGCGCGGGGAACTGCGCGACCAGCCCTCACCGGCCGGCACCCGGCGACGCACCGGCACCGGCAACACGAGCGCGGGGTGCCCCCCTTGACGGAGGGCACCCCTGTGCGCTCAAGCCCAGCGGCAGCGTTACCGCATCGCCTCGGGGTCGAAGTCCGCGTCGTAGCGGTCCTCCTCGTCCCGGATCGTGCGCTGCGGGTCCCGCTCGTGGTCCCGGACCGTGCGCTGCGGGTCCTGCCCGCGCTCGTGCTCGCGGTCACCACGCTGACGGCCGCGCTCCGCGGCACGTTCCTTCGTCTCGTCCATCTTCTGCTTGGCCTTGTCCTGCCACTGCTCGGCCTGGTCCTGGAACTTGTCCTTCATACCCATGTGGGTTCACTCCCGAATGAGGGTGAGGGGGATGGCCCTCGGTGGGGCCTCGACCAGATTCACACGGCAGGACATTCCGCGCATTTCGATCAACTACGCTGCGTAGCGCGGGCTTGTTCGTCGGCCGCGCCCCCCGCTCCGACCAGGCCCGTCCGCATGCCCCGCAGCCGGGGCTCGAACCGCTTCATCTCCCGCTGCCCGACCGTCCCGACGATCCCCGGCAGATATCCGCGGATCCCCTGCATCCCGCGCAGCCACCACTGGCCGTACACGTGCGGGGAACGCCGCTCGATGCCCGCGACGATCCGGTCCACGGCCGGTCCGAGCGGGTACGTCTTGTTCGACGGCCAGGGCAGCCGCTGCCGCAACTCCCGCATCACGTCCTCCTGATCGGCGCCGCGCACCATGTCGGTGTCGGTCCAGGACAGGTAACCGACGCCCACTCGCACGCCCTTGTGGGCGACCTCGGCGCGCAGGCTGTGCGCGTACGCCTCCACACCCGACTTGGAGGCGCAGTACGCCGTCATCATCGGGGCCGGGGTGATCGCCGCGAGGGAGGCGATCTGCAGGAGGTAGCCGCGGCTCTCCGTCAGCACCGGCAGGAAGGCGCGGGCGGTGACCGCCGAGCCGATGAGGTTGACCTCGATGACCCGGCGCCAGGCCTGCGGGTCGGAGTCGGCGAACGGACCGCCGGTGGCCACGCCCGCGTTGGCGACCACGATGTCCACCTTGCCGAAGCGCGCCTTCACCTCCTGGGCGACCCGGGCCATCGCCACGTGGTCGGTGACGTCGGCGTACCAGTGGTCGGCGTCGCCGTGCAGCCGCTCCGCGACCGCCTTGAGCGCGTCGGGCTCCAGGCCCACCAGCGCGACGCTCGCCCCGCGCGCCGAGAGCTTGCGCGCGAGCAGCTCGCCGACGCCCCGTGCCGCGCCGGTGACGACCGCGACCTGTCCTTCCAGGCTCACCTTGCTCATGCGCCCTCCTTCGTGGCTGTGTGGGTGGTGACGAGGTCCCGGATCGTGCCGGTGACCAGCTCCGGTGCCTCCACCGGCGTCATGTGGCCGACTCCGGGCAGCACCGTCAGGCCGGCGCAGACCGGCAGGGCCTCGGCGAGCCGGCGGGCGTGCACGGGTGGGGTCATCCGGTCCGCCGACCCCACGATCACGGCCGTCGGCACCCACAACTCCCTTACGGCGTGGTCGAGGTCGAGCAGGTCGAGGACGTTCGACCAGGCGTGCCGGACCCGGCGCGGGCAGGCGTGCACGATCCGCGCGCAGGCCTCCACCATGTGCGGGGCCGAACCGGCGCCCATCGTGGCGTACTTGAGGATCCGGCGGGCGAGCGGCGTGACCGGGCCGAGGGGGGCCCGCGAGCCGAGGACGTGCCCGGTCAGCCAGGTCCGCAGCCGGCCCGGCCGCATCGGTACGACGGTGGACTCCGCGACCAGCCGCGAACTGCCCGTGCTGCACAGCAGGACGGCCGCCGCGTGCGCACGGAACGCGGGCCGCGCGGAGGCGGCCATGACGGTCATGCCGCCCATGGAGTGCCCGGCGACCACGGCCTTCTCGCCCGGCGCGAGGGTCGCGCCGAGCACGGCCTCCAGGTCGTCGGCGAGCATGTCCGCGCTGCACACCGGGCTCGCCGGGGAACGGCCGTGACCGCGCTGGTCGTAGGCGATCACCCGGTGGTCGGCGGACAGGGCGCGGATCTGCGCCGCCCAGAACGCGGTCGAGCAGGTCCAGCCGTGCGCGAGGACGACCGCCGGGGCGGAGTCCGGGCCGTGCACCTCGACGTGCAGCTCGGTGCCGTCGGCGGAACGCGCGGTCAGGACCCGGGCCGGGGCGGGCGGGGCGTACGGGCCGAGGGCGACGGGGGCCGTCACGCGGTCACCTCCGGCCGCTCGCCGCGGCCCGCCACCTCGGGAGCGGCCGTGGCAGCCGTCTCTTGGGCGGCCGGGGCGCGCAGGATCTCGTACTCGGCGAGGTCCACCCGCCGGGTCGCGCGGCGGAACTCGCCCGTGGTGCCCGGCCAGACGGTGGTGTTGCGGCCGTTCGCGTCCAGGTACCAGCTGGTGCAGCCGCCGGTGTTCCACACCGTGCGCGTCATGCGGTCCTGCACCCGCCGGTTCCAGGCGCGCACGGCGCCGGGGCGGGCGTCGAGGGCGGCCCGGCCGCCCAGGACGTCCAGCTGGCGGAGGTAGTCCGCCATGTAGTTCAGCTGGGACTCGATCATGAGGATCATGGAGGAGTTCCCGAGGCCGGTGTTGGGGCCGATGATCGTCATCCAGTTGGGGAACCCGGCCGCACTGGCCCCGCGCAGGGCCTCCATGCCGCCCTTCCAGCTCTCCGCGAGGGTCCGCCCGTCGGCGCCGACGACCCGCTCGGCGATCGGCATGTCCGTGACGCGGAAACCGGTGCCGAAGACGATCGCGTCGACCTCGGCCTCGCTGCCGTCGGCGGCGACGAGGGTGCTCCCGCGGATCTCGCGCAGCCCGCTCGCCACCACGTCCACGTTGGGGCGGGTGAGCGCCGGGTAGTACTCGCTGGACAGCAGGATCCGCTTGCAGCCGATGCGGTAGTCCGGGGTGAGCTTGGCGCGCAGGGCCGGGTCCTTGACCGCGGCGGCCATGTTCCGCTTGGCGAGCCGCTCGACGAAACCGAGCTGTTCCGGGTGCTTGGTGAAGGCCTGCACCTGGAGTTCGCGGATGCCCCACAGGAGCCCGCGGCGGGCCTGCGCGGTGAACGGCACCCGCTTGTGCAGCCGGCGCTCGGCGCCGCTGATCGCCCGGTCCATGCGGGGCATCACCCACGGCGGGGTGCGCTGGAAGAGGGTGAGGCGGCCGACCTGCGGCTGGATCGCGGGCACGATCTGGATGGCCGAGGCACCCGTGCCGACCATGGCGACGCGCTTGCCGGTGAGGTCGTAGTCGTGGTCCCAGCGAGCGGAGTGGAAGACCCTGCCGGGAAAGGAGTCCAGGCCGGGGATCTCCGGGATCCTCGGATCGGACAGCGGCCCGGTGGCGGAGACGACGACGTCGGCCGAGAGCCGCCCCGCGGCGGTCTCGATGTCCCACCGCAGCCGCTCCGGGTCCCACGCCATCCGCTCGACCTCGGCGCCGAAGCGGATGTGGGGGCGCAGCCGGAAGACGTCCGCGACGTGTTCCAGGTAGGCGCGGATGTGCTCCTGCCCGGAGAAGGTGCGCGGCCAGTCGGGGTTGGGCGCGAAGGAGAAGGAGTACAGGTGGGACGGGACGTCACAGGCGCACCCGGGGTAGCTGTTGTCCCGCCAGGTGCCGCCGACGCCGCCCGCCCGTTCCAGGACGACGAAGTCGGTGATCCCCTCCCTGCGCAGCCGCACCGCGGCCCCCAGTCCGCCGAACCCGGACCCGATCACCGCCACCCGCACGTGTTCGTGCTCGGTCATCCCGACGCCTCCCTGCCTCGCGACACTGCGACAACTCCGCGCATCTACGACTCTGCCAGTGAATACTGGCGCAATCGGAGCGTAGAGCAGCCCCGTACCGATGGGTAGGGGGCGGAGGAGACAAGTTACCGCCGGTACGGCATAGGCTTCCCGGGTGACGGACAAGCGGGAGTACCGGACGGAGGAGCTGGCCAGGGAGGCCGGCATCACGGTGCGCACCCTGCGCTTCTACCGTGAGCGCAAACTGCTCGCGCCACCCCGGCGCGAGGGCCGCATCGCCTGGTACGACGACCACCACCTGGCCCGCCTGCGCACCATCGCGGCCCTGCTGGAACGCGGCCACACCCTGACCGGCATCGCCGAACTCGCCGACGCCCTCGACCACGGCCGCGACGTCGCCGACCTGCTCGGCGTCGGCGGCCCCACCGAGGAGGAACCGGTCCGGCTCACCCCCGAGGAACTCGCCGCCCGGTTCGAGGGCCAGGTCACCCCGGAGAACCTCGCCGCCGCCCTCGACCTCGGTTACCTGGGCACCGACGGCGACGAGATCGTCCACATCAGCCGCCGCCTGCTGGACGTCTCCGCCGCCCTGGTCCGCGAGGGCATCCCCCTCGCGGAGGTCCTCGCCGCGGGCGCCCGCGTCCGCGAACACGCCGACGCCCTCGCGGAACTCTTCACCACGGCGATCCTGGCCCACGCCGGCGAGGAGGACCTGCCCCGCCTGCGCCCGCTGGCGCGCAGCGTGGTCGACGCGGAACTGTCCCTGGCGCTGGACCGGCGGTTGCGGCGGGTCCAGCGTCCGTAGGCCGGGCCGGGCCGGGCCGGGCCAGGGCGAGGGCAGGAGCCGGGACCAGGGCCGGGGCCTCAGAGGTCGTAGACCACCGTCACCGGCGCGTGGTCCGACCAGCGCTCGCCGTGCGTGGCCGCCCGCTCCACCAGGCCCTTCACGGCCTTGGCCGCGAGGCCGGGGGTCGACACCTGAAGGTCGATCCTCCATCCCGCGTCGTTGTCGAAGGCCCGTCCCCGGTACGACCACCACGTGTACGGGCCCGTGACGTCCGGGTGCAGGGCGCGGACCACGTCGACGTAGCCGCCGTCCGCAGGTGCGAGGACCCGGGTCAGCCAGTCGCGTTCCTCCGGGAGGAAGCCGGAGGACTTCTGGTTGGCACGCCAGTTCTTCAGGTCGGCCTGCTGGTGGGCGATGTTCCAGTCGCCGCAGACCAGGACCTCGCGGCCGTCGGCGGCGGCGCGTTGGCGCAGGTCCTTGAGGTGGGCCAGGAACTCGCCCATGAAGCGGAACTTCTCGTCCTGGCGGTCGGTGCCGACCTCTCCGGACGGGAGGTAGAGGGAGGCGACCGTCACACCCGGCAGGTCGGCCTCGACGTAGCGGCCGGCCGTGTCGAACTCGGCGGAGCCGAAGCCGACGCGGACGGCGTCCGGCTCCCGGCGGGTGTAGAGCGAGACGCCCGCGCGGCCCTTGGCGGCGGCGGGCGCGTGGGTGACGTGCCAGCCCTCGGGGGCGCGGACCGTCTCGGGCAGCTGCTGCGGTTCGGCGCGCACCTCCTGGAGGCACAGCACGTCGGCGGAGGTGTCGGCGAGCCACTCCACGAAACCCTTCTTCGCGGCGGCCCGCAGCCCATTCACGTTCACGGAGGTCACCGTCAGCAAAACACTCTCCCAGACCTCACGGGTGACCCGATGGAAAGGACACGTTGTCCTAGGTCACGGTCAGCACCCCGGCACGATACCGGCACACTGGACGAGGTCCAGTTCCCTGTCCGCCGACTACTGATGCATGGATGTACTTTGAGCAGCATGAATATACGTCGGGTCGCCTTCGACCACCCGGACGCCGTCAAGCTCAACGACGAGGTCCAGGCCGAGTACCACGAGCGCTACGGCGACGGCGGTGACGCCACGGTGCTGGCGCCCGCCGACTTCGACCCGCCGCGCGGCGTGTACCTCATCGCCTACGACGAGCTGGACCGGCCGGTCGCCACGGGCGGCTGGCGCAGCCAGGACGAGAACGGCGAGGGGAACCGGGACGGGGACGCCGAGCTGAAGCGGATGTTCGTGGTCAAGCAGGCGCGGGGGCGCGGGCTGGCCCGCCGGATCCTGGCCGAGCTGGAGGAGGACGCCCGCGCGGCCGGGCGGCTGCGCATGGTGCTGGAGACCGGCACCGAGCAGCCGGAGGCCATCGCGCTGTACACCTCCAGCGGCTACGAGCCGTGCGCCAAGTTCGGCTACTACCGCTTCCACGAGGCCAGCCGCTGCTACGCCAAGCCGCTCAGCTCCTGAGGTCGGCCGGGACCGCCGGCGTCCTGCGGCGGGCCGCCGCCGCGCACGTCGTCCGGGGAGAACCTCACTTGAGGAACGTCAGGACGGCGAGGACCCGCCGGTTGGCGTCGCCGGAGACCGACAGGTCGAGTTTGGCGAAGATGTTCGAGGTGTGTTTGATGACGGACCGCTCGGTGATCACCAGGGACTGGGCGATCGAGGCGTTGGAGCGGCCCTCGGCCATCAGCGCCAGCACCTCCCGTTCGCGCGGGGTGAGCCGGGCGAGGGAGCCGGTGGGGCCGTTGCTGTCCTTGGCGAACAGCTTGGCGACGACGTCGGGGTCCATGGCGGTGCCGCCTGCGGCGACCCGGCGGACGGACTCCACGAACTGGTCGGGGTCGAAGACGCGGTCCTTGAGGAGGTAGCCGATGCCGCCGCTGCCGTCGGCGAGCAGCTCACGCGCGTAGAGCTGCTCGACATACTGGGAGAGGACCAGCACCGGCAGGCCGGGAACCTGCCTGCGGGCCGTCAGGGCGGCCTGGAGGCCCTCGTCGGTGAAGGTGGGCGGGAGGCGTACGTCGACGATCGCGACGTCGGGCCGCTCGTCGACGAGGGCCCGTAAGAGGCCGGGCCCGTTGTCGACGGCGGCCACGACCTCGAAGTCGTACGCCTCCAGCAGCCTGACCAGGCCGTCGCGCAGGAGGAACAGGTCTTCGGCTAGGACAACGCGCAAGGGATCTCCAGGGTGAGGATGGTGGGTCCGCCCACCGGGCTGTCGACGGCGAGCACGCCGTCGAAGGCGGCGAGGCGGCGCTCGATGCCGCGCAGGCCGGTGCCCCGCGAGGGGTCGGCCCCGCCGTGACCGTCGTCGCCGACCCGGGCGCGGATTTGTCCGTCGGCGTACCGGAGGTCGACGGTGACGTGGGTGGGGGCGGCGTGCTTGGCCGCGTTGGTGAGGATCTCGGAGACGGCGAAGTAGAGGGCGGACTCGACGGGGGCGTCGGCGCGGCCGGGCAGTTCGGCGGTGACGGAGACGTCGAGCGGGCTGTCCAGGGCGAGGGCGCGGACGGCGTCGACGAGGCCGCGGTCGGCGAGGACCGGCGGGTGGATGCCGCGGATCAGGTCGCGCAGCTCGTTCAGGGCGCTGGCGGAGGCCTTGCGGGTGTCGGCGAGGATCGCGCGGACCGCCTCCGGGTCCTTGGCGAGGAGTTGCTCGGCGACACCGAGGTTCATGCCGAGGGCGACGAGCCGGGCCTGGGCGCCGTCGTGCAGGTCTCGCTCGATGCGGCGCAGTTCGGCGGCGGAGCTGCTGACGGCCTCGGAGCGGGTGCGGGTGAGGTGCAGGACCTTGCGTGAGGTCCCGGTGGGGGCGAGGAGGGCGCGGGCGAGTCTGGCGTGGTCGCGCAGGGCGGCGGGGGCGGTGAACAGGCCCATCAGGACGAGCGGAATGCCCATGCCGGCCGCGTACAGGGCCGACCGACCGTCCGTCACTTTGACGAAGGTGTACCAGTTGTTGCCGCCGCTGCCGGAGATGTCCTCCCACAGGAACGGCATCAGCAGACCGAGGACGCCGTACGCGATGAGGGCGAGCGGCATCAGGACCATGAGGATCCCGACGACCGGGTTGACCAGCGTCCAGGCCAGGTCCCGCCAGGTCGCGGGGTCGGTGAGGATCCACTGGGTGCGGGTCCACCAGCCCTTGAGCCCGCCCTCGCGGGGCGGTTCCGGCAGGTACGGCTCGGGGATGCCGCCCTCCAGGCGGGCGCCGGCCAGCCGACGCGTGACGTTCACCGTGCCGCGGGCGGCGAGGGCGGCCGCCGGGACGAGGAAGAGGCCGATGCCCGCCCCGAGCAGGGAGATCGCGGTCACCAGCAGGGAGAAGAAGAGGACCTCGGCGAGGGCCAGCCCGGCCAGTGGGATCCCGGCGACGGCGGCACGCGCGTCCTTGGCGATACTCATGACCCAACTCCTCGGATCCGGCGGCCCGTTGCCGCCCCACGTGTTACATCCTGGTGGGCCACGTGCCGCCGATCACGGGATTATCGTCCCCTCCCGGGGGGTGTACCTGGGTACCCCCCGGACACCACCCAGGGCCCTGGGACGCGACGGCCGCGGCGGGTGGAATCGACGGCATGACGAGCCGAGAGCGAATCCTCATCGTGGTGGCGGCCGTGGTGACCGCCGTCCTGTTCCTGGTGAACCCGGCCGCCGCGGACGGCCGTTCGGGCCCCGGCGCCGGCACGGGCATCACCGCCGGTACCGGTTCCGGCACCGCCGCCGGTACGGCGTCCGCGCGGCAGGGCGGGAACCTGTCCGCGCTGCTGGACGACCTGGTGCCGGAGCAGCTGGCCGAGTACCGGATCCCGGGCGCCTCCGTCGTCGTGGTGAACCGCGGCGGCCGGACGCTGACCAGGGGTTACGGGCTGGCCGACGTCGAGCGGGGCGTGCGCAGCGACCCGCGGCGCACCGGCTACTTCATGGCCTCCGACGCCAAGCTGTTCACGGCGGTCGCCGTGCTCCAGCAGGTGGAGAGGGGCGGGCTGAGCCTGGACGCCGACGTCAACCGGTACCTGACCGCCTTCAAGATCAAGGACAGCCACCCGGGCCGTCCGGTGACCGTCCGTCATCTCCTCACGCACACAGCCGGGTTCGACACCAGCGTCCTGGGCCGTGGCGGCACCGTGCCCGCGCCGGCGGGCGCCCTCGGCGAGAGCCTCGGCAAGCACCAGCCCCGGCGGGTACGGCCGCCCGGCGAGGTGGCCAGCTACGACAACTACGGTGTGGCGCTAGCCGGTCACCTGGTCGAGCAGGTCACCGGGACCCCGTTCGCCACCTACGTCGACGACGCCGTCCTCACGCCCCTCGGCATGACCCGCACCACCTTCGCCCGGCCCGACGCCCGCACCGCCGACGCCCTCGCCCTCGGCTACCGGCCCGACGGCGGCCGGCAGCGCGCCGAGGACGGACAGTACGGCGCCTGGACACCGACCGGAGCGGGCGCCGTCACCACCGCCGCCGACATGGGCCGCCTGATGGGCGCCCTGCTCGACGACGGCGGCCCCGTCCTGACCCGCGCATCCACCCGCGCCATGCTGCACCGCCAGTTCGCCAACGACCCCCGGCTGCCCGGCATCGGCTACCTGCTGGAAGAACGCCGGCGGGCCGGACAGCGGCTGTGGGTGAAGGACGGCGACCTGCCCGGCTTCCACGGCAACCTGGCCCTGTTCCCCGCGTCCGGAGTCGGCGTCTACGTCGTCTACAACGGCGACGGCGTCGACGGCAGCGCCTCCTACGCCGGACAGGAACTGGTCGACCGGGTGGCGGACCGGCTCGGTGCCGGCGGCGAGGGGTCCGCGGCCGCCCCCTCCGCCACCGGCCGCGGCGACGCCGACGGCAGGCCCCCGGCCGACGCCCCGGCGCGGCCCACCCGGCAGGACAAGGCCGCGGCCTCCCTCTACCGCGGCTACTACCGCACCACCCGCACCAGCGCCTCGGACCTGACCCGGGTCGCGGCGCTCACCTCCTCCGTGCACGTCACCGCGGACGCCGACGGCACCCTGGCCACCACCGGCCTGGCCCGGGACCCGCGGGTCGGCGAGCAGTACTGGGTGCCGGTAGCGCCGGGCGTCTTCCAGGAGCGCGCCGGGCAGGACCGGATCGCCTTCCGGGACGGCCGGCTGGCCCTGGCCTCCGACCCGTCCCAGGTCTTCGACAAGCTCGCCCGGTACCAGTCGCCGGCCCTGCACCAGCAGGCCCTGCTGGCCGGCCTCGCGGTCCTCGGCGCGACCCTTCTGTTCCTGCCGGTGGTGGCGTTCGTACGGCGTCACCGGGCCAGGGCGCCAGGCGGCCGGCTCGCCTGGACGCTGGCCTGGCTCACCGGCGCGATGCTGGCCACGGCCACCGTGTGCTTCGTCCGGCTCACCGGGGACGGCAACGCCCTCAACCGGACCGTTCTGGTGGGCGACTCGCCCCTGCTGACCCTGATCCCCCACCTGGTCGCGGCCGCGGCGGCGGCAACCGCCCTGCTCCTGGTCTGCACGGTGCTGGCCTGGTGCCGGGGCTGGTGGCCGGTGGCCGGCCGGATCACCTACACCTGCCACACCCTGGCGGCGACGGTCGTGGTCGGCCTGGGCGCCGCGTACGGACTCCTGCCGTGACGGGGCCGGGCCCCACGCGGTGAGCCCGCACCCGGTGGAGCCCCCGCCGGCCTCGCCGACAGGGGCTCCGTGTCAGCTTCCGTGACACACCGGCACATGGCAGAAGGCCCGTTCCTGATATCAGGAACGGGCCTTCATGATGCGTGGACCTGTGGGGATTTGAACCCCAGACCCCCTCGATGCGAACGAGGTGCGCTACCGGACTGCGCCACAGGCCCTTGCAACGAGTGAAACTCTAGCATCCCCGTCGGGGTGCTTGGAAATCCGTTCCCCGGCCCCCCGACCACCGCGGATACGGCGTCACTCACGCGTCGCCGGATCCGCCTCGCCGCTCACTCGTTGGCGGCTCGCGGCCGCTCGCCGTCCTCGTACTGGTCGAACAGCGGCGTGCGGCCCCGCTCGCGCGAGCGCCGGGCGGAGGCCGCGCGGCGCGCGTCGCTGCGCTCGCCGTCCTCGGGCCGTCCCGCGTCCCCGTCCGGCACGTCCTCCGCGCCGTCCGCGCAGTCCTCGGCGTCCCGGTCGGGTGCCTCGTCGGCCGCCTCGTGCTCGGGCGTGACGGCGCTGGACCGGGCCGAGCTCCAGGTGTCCGGCGCCCCGAGGTCCACGTCGGAGGTGGCCCGCGGTGCGACCGGCGCGGTCACGTACGTCGGCAGCGGCACCGGCACCGGGTCCCAGCTGTCGCCGTGGCCCGGCCGTCGCTGGCGTTCGCGCTGCTGGTCGACCCACTCGGCGTGGTCGGTCTGCTCGACGAGCGCCCTGCGGTCCGCGGCGAGCGCCACCAGGCCCGGGTCGGTCTCGGCCTCGGGGCCCTCGTGCGGCTCCTCTGCGCCGTCGTCGAGGCCGGGGTCGACGGAGGCGGAGCCGTGCGCGGCCGAGGTGGCCGCCCGCCGGCGCGGCTGCCGCTCACGCAGCCGCTGGGCGGCGGCCTCGGCCTGCCTGCGGTCCATCTGGTACGCGAACCGACGGTGCTCCTGGGAGCGCAGGTAGGCGATGTATCCGCTGAGCAGGACGGCGGGCACGCCGGGCGCCCACAGGAACGCGAGTCCGCCGACGGCGGCGACGATCGCGCCGAGGGTGAAGGCGAGGAAGAGGACGACGGTGGTGCGCCTGCGGCGCGCGAGGACCTTCGAGCGCCGGGCGCGTGCGGCAGCCGCCTGCGCCTGCGCGGATTCGGCGGCGGAGGCCGCCGGCGCGGAGGGCGCGCGCCGCGTCTCGGGCACGCGTGGGTGCGCCGGCGCGGTGCCGGATTCCTGCGCGGGCCCGGCCGCCTGCTCACGGGGTGCCCTGGCGGAGTGCTCGTGGGCCGGCTCCGGACGGGACTGCTCGCGGGCCGGCTCCGGGCGGGCTTGCTCGCGTTCCTGGACCGTCGCCGTGACCTTGGGCTGGGCCGGGGGCATGGCGAAGGCCCGGACGTCCACCGAGTCGGTGGGGATGTCCGGCATGTCGGCGTCGGACCCCTCCTCCTCGGCGGAGCGCGCCCGCAGGCCCTTGGCATACCGGCGCTCCATGCCCGCCCGCCCGGACAGAAGCCGGATGGCGGTGCTGAAGCGTTCGGTCGGACGGGCCTCGTTCAGCTCGTCCTGCCTACGGAGCCACATCGGCACCAAGTAGGCGGCCCAGGCCCCGACGATGACTGCGTAGATCAGGCCGCTGCTGCTCACGCCTCACACGGTAGAGGGGTTTGCATGAGGCCATCCGCCAATTGGGCCGGTGTGTCGCACGATCTGGCTGATATTTCGAGCTTTTTTTGTGACCGATCCGATCAGCAGGCCACCGGAGCGGTGAATTCAATGCCCCAGACAGTCACCGGACGGTCATTTTCGAACACTTATTCAATTTCCGGGGCTCGCGGGATTCCCTCGGGTGTTCTGCGGGTCACGGGGCGCACTTCGCGGACGGTTGCGCCGCCAGCGGCTCAGCAGGCCCTCGGGCACCTCCTCGGCCGTGAGCGCGAACACGAGGTGGTCGCGCCAGGCCCCGTCGATGTGGAGATAACGCGGCCGCAGCCCTTCCTCGCGGAATCCGAGTTTCTCCACGACTCGGCGGCTGGGCCCGTTCTCGGGTCGAATGCAGACCTCGATGCGGTGCAGCCCGACGCTGCGGAAACAGTGGTCCACGGCCATCGCCACGGCCGTGGGCATCACCCCGCGGCCGGCCACCGACTCGTCCACCCAGTAGCCGACGTGCCCCGAGCACATGGACCCCCAGGTGATCCCGGCGACCGTCAACTGCCCGACCAGCCGCCCCTGGTACTCGATGACGAACGGCAGCATCCGGCCCGCGTTCGCCTCGGACCGCAGGTGGCGGACCATCTGCCGGTAGGTCGGCCGGTGCGTGACCGGCCCGCTCGGCGCGGGCGGCGGGATGGTCGCCTCCCAGGGGCGCAGCCAGTCCCGGTTGCGCCGGTTGACCTCGCGCCAGGCCCGCTGGTCGCGCAGCTTTATCGGCCGCAGGACGATGTCGCCCTCCGTCAGTTCGACGGGCCAGAACGGACTGTTCAGCTCGCACCCCCAGGACCGGCGCCGGGTCCGGGGTGGTCACCGCCGCGGAGCTGGTCCACGGCGTGCGCCAGCAGGGGCTCCAGGACGGCCAGCCCGTCCCTGACCCCGCCGGTGGAACCCGGCAGATTGATGATCAGCGTGCGCTGCGCCACGCCGGCCAGGCCCCGCGACAGCGCCGCGGTGGGCACCTTCCCACGGCCGTACGCCCTGATGGCCTCCGCGATGCCCGGCACCTCGCGGTCGATCACCGCGCGGGTCGCCTCGGGGGTGCGGTCGGTGGGCGAGATGCCGGTGCCCCCGGTGGTGACGACCACGTCGTACCCGGCCGCCACGGCGGCGCGCAGGGCGGCTTCCACCGGGTCCCCGTCGGGCACGACCCGCGGCCCGTCGACGGCGAACCCGAAGCCCGTGAGGCCGTCGGCGACCAGCGGGCCGCCCCGGTCCTCGTAGACACCGGCCGAGGCGCGGTTGGAGGCCGTCACGACCAGCGCGCGGTACGGCGCGGCGCTCACGGCCGGCTCCAGTCGCCCGACTTGCCGCCCGTCTTCTCCTCGACCCGCACGTCCGTGATGACCGCTCCCTTGTCGACCGCCTTCACCATGTCGATCACGGTGAGCGCGGCGACGGAGACCGCGGTGAGGGCCTCCATCTCGACACCCGTGCGGTCCGTGGTCCGCACCGTGGCGGTGATCTCGACGGCGTCGTCCGCGACCGACAGGTCCAGTTTCACACCGGAGACGGCCAGAGGGTGACACAGGGGGATGAGGTCGGGCGTGCGCTTGGCGCCCATGATGCCCGCGATCCGGGCGGTGGCCAGCGCGTCCCCCTTGGGCACCCCCTCGCCGCGCAGCAGCTCGACCACACGGGGCGAGACGACGACGCGCCCGCTGGCCCGCGCCGTCCGCGCCGTCACGTCCTTGCCGGACACGTCGACCATGCGGGCGGCGCCCGCCTCGTCGATGTGCGTCAGTCGGTCCTGCACAGGGGGTCCGGGGGTCTTCCCCCGGGAAGGCACAGTCATGGTGGTGTGGCGCTCCCGGTCCGGGCGTGTTGTGCGCGACACGGTACCCCCATGCGGGGGCCCGCAGCGGACCAGGACCGGCCCGCGGACCCGCGGACGCGGGTGCGCTCAGCCGAGCAGGACGACCTCGACCTCGGTCCCCGGCTCGACGGACTCCACGTCCTCGGGGACGACGATGAGCGAGTCGGCGTGCGCGAGGGCCGCGACCAGGTGCGAGCCGGCGCCGCCCACGGGGCGCACGGTGCCCTCGGCGCAGGTCGCGCGCAGGAACTGCCTGCGCCCCTTCGGCGAGGACAGCGCCCGGTCCGCGACGAGCTTCGCGCGGGTGGTGGGCCGGTGGACGTCCGTGAGTCCCATGAGGGTACGGATCGCGGGCCGCACGAACAGCTCGAAGGAGACGTACGACGACACCGGGTTGCCGGGCAGGGCCAGCAGCGGGGTGTGGTCGGGGCCGATGGAGCCGAAGCCCTGGGGCTTGCCGGGCTGCATGGCGAGCTTGCGGAAGTCGATGCCGCTGCCCGCCTCGTCCTCGTCCCCGACGTGCGACAGGGCCTCCTTGACGACGTCGTACGCCCCGACGCTCACGCCGCCGGTGGTGACCACCAGGTCGGCGCGGACCAACTGGTCCTCGATGGTGGACCGGAGGGTCTCGGCGTCGTCGGCGACCGCGCCCACCCGGTAGGCGATGGCGCCGGCGTCGCGGGCGGCGGCGGTGAGGGCGAAGCTGTTGGAGTCGTAGATCTGGCCGCCGCGCAGTTCCTCGCCGGGCTGCACGAGTTCGCTTCCCGTGGACAGGACGACCACGCGCGGGCGCGGGCGGACCCGCGCCGTGCCGCGTCCGACGGCGGCGAGCAGGGCGATCTGCGGCGGGCCGAGGACGGTGCCGGCCTCCAGCGCGCGGTCACCGGCCTTCACGTCGCTGCCCCGGGCGCGCACGTGCGCGCGGGCCTCGGCGGAGCGGTACACGCGGACCTGCCCCGAGGCCTGTTCGGGGGCGAGGCTGCGGGCGCGCATCCCGTCGACCGGGCCCTCGCCGAGGCCCCCGTCGGTCCACTCCACCGGGACGACGGCCTCGGCGCCGGGCGGCAGCGGGGCCCCGGTCATGATCCGGGCGGCCTGTCCCGGCCCGACGTTCAGGAGGTCTGCCTGGCCGGCGGCGACGTCCCCGACGACCTCCAGGACGGCCGGGTACTCCTCGCTCGCGCCCGCGACGTCCGCGACCCGTACCGCGTAGCCGTCCATCGAGCTGTTGTCGAAGGGCGGCAGCGAGAGGGGCACCATGACGTCCTCGACCAGGACGCAGCCCTGGGCATCGGGCAGGCGCAGCTCGATGGGTTCCAGGGGGCGGACGGCGGCGAGGATGTCCTCCAGGTGCTCGTCCACCGACCACAGACGGTCCTGTCCGGCGGTGCGGGGCGCGGCGGTGCTCAAGGCTGTTGCATCTCCTCGGTGACGTAACTGCGAAGCCAGGACCGGAAGTCCGGCCCCAGATCCTCACGTTCGCACGCGAGTCTGACAATGGCACGCAGATAGTCGCCGCGGTCGCCCGTGTCATAGCGGCGGCCCTTGAAGACGACGCCGTGCACCGGGCCGCCGGCCTTCTCGTCCTGCGCGAGCTGCTGGAGGGCGTCGGTGAGTTGGATCTCGCCGCCGCGCCCGGGCTCGGTCCGGCGCAGTATGTCGAAGACGGCCGGGTCGAGGACGTAGCGTCCGATGATCGCGTAGTTCGACGGGGCGTCCGCCGGCTCCGGCTTCTCCACCAGGCCGGTCACCTTGACGACGTCGCCGTCCGTGGTGTCCTCCACGGCCGCGCAGCCGTAGAGGTGGATCTGCTCGGGGGCGACCTCCATGAGGGCGACGACGCTGCCGCCGTGCCGTTCCCGCACCTCGATCATCTGCTGGAGCAGCGGGTCGCGGGGGTCGATCAGGTCGTCGCCCAGGAGGACGGCGAAGGGCTCCTGCCCGACGTGCGGGGCCGCGCAGAGCACCGCGTGCCCGAGTCCCCTGGGGTCGCCCTGCCGCACGTAGTGCATGGTCGCCAGGTCGCTGGACTGCTGGACCTTGGCCAGGCGGGCGGCGTCGCCCTTCTTCTGAAGTGCCGACTCGAGTTCGTAGTTGCGGTCGAAGTGGTCCTCGAGCGGGCGCTTGTTGCGCCCGGTGATCATGAGGACGTCGTCGAGACCGGCGGAGACGGCCTCCTCGACCACGTACTGGATCGCGGGCTTGTCCACGACCGGCAGCATCTCCTTGGGAGTGGCCTTGGTCGCCGGCAGGAACCGGGTGCCGAGGCCGGCCGCGGGGATGACAGCCTTGCTGATCCTGGGGTGCGACTGAGTCATGTCGGGAACCTTATCCGGTGGCTATGTGAGGTATCTGCAGCTCCGGCTAATTCATGATCATATGAACGTACGAGGATCGCGCGGGAGTCACACATGAGCCAGACCGAAGGCGGAGCAGAGTCTCACAAACGTATGTTGCGGCGAGAGTTCCTCACGGTGAGGAACAGGTTGACGACGGACGACCTGCGGGAAACCGCCGCCCTGTTCGCCGCGCGCGCCCTGGAACTCCCGGAGTCGGCCACCGCGCGGACCGTCGCGGCGTACGTCTCCGTGGGCAGCGAGCCGGGCACGCTCGCGCTGCTGGACGCGCTGTTCGCGCGGGGGGTGCGCGTCCTGCTCCCGGCGCTGCTGCCCGACGACGACCTCGACTGGGGCGCCTACACCGGCGAGGGCTCTCTCGCGCGGGTCCGGCATGGCGGAAAGATGACCCTCTTCGAGCCCGCGGGCGAGCGGCTGGGACCCGACGCCGTGACGGACGCCGACGTGGTGCTGCTGCCGGGTCTCGCCGTCGACGCGCGCGGCACGCGCCTCGGCCGCGGCGGCGGATCGTACGACCGCGTGCTGGCGCGGCTGGAACGCGCGGGCGCGGATCCCTTCCTGGTGGTGCTGCTGTACGACAGCGAGGTCGTCGAGCACCTCGAGGAGGAGCCGCACGACCGGCCGGTCGACGCCGTGGTGACGCCGTCGGGGGTGCGGCGCTTCACCGGCTGACGGCGAACGGGAAGGGGCCCTCCACGCGCGCGTGGAGGGCCCCTTCCCGTTGTTCACCGGTTCACGGCTTCAGCACGAGGGTGTCGACCGTGCTGTCGTCGACCGCCTTGGCCCTGAACGGCCAGTCGAGCAGCTCGCCCTTGGCCCACTTGTCCGTCTGGTCGGTGTAGTGGGCGCTGAAGACGTGCCCGGAGGCGCCGGTGAGGTTGATCCACTTCGACTTGTCGAGGTCGTCGAGGTTGACCACCATCCGCATCGACGGCACCCACACGACGTCGTAGCCGCCCGCGGCGTTCCAGCCGGTCGCGTCGACCGCCGCCTCGCCGCCGCCGAGCTTCCACGGGCCGCGGTTGAGGACGTACTGGAGGAAGCCGGGACCGCTGGTGCCCAGGGTCTGGTTCTTCAGGAACAGGCGGTGCAGCCGGCCCCAGCTCCAGGAGTCGATGTCCTTGCCGAGCTTGGCGGTCAGTTCCCAGCGGGCGTCGATCATGGCGCGCTCGAACAGCGCGTCACGGTCCTTCTCCGCACCGGGGCGGGTGCCCGCCTCGGGCGTCGTCCACCAGTCGCTGTCCGGCTTCTCCATGAGGTTGCGCACGACCTCGAACCAGCGGTCGCCGCCGTCCGGCTGCGCCTGGTCGCCGTCGCGCTGCCCGCACTCGCGGACCTTGTTCTTGTCGTCGACCGGACCGGTGGTGTCGACCGGGTCGACCCACAGGCACTGGCCCTCGACCCGCAGTTCCCTGGGCAGCTTGTGGCCGAAGGCCAGCTTGAGGATGTTGCGCCACACCGCGTTGAAGTAGGCGGCCGCGGCGGAGTCGGCGTCCTGCGTGCGGTTCCAGCCCTGGAGCAGTTCCTGCGCCTCACGGACGTCCGGGTTGTCCAGGTTGATCTTCAGCAGCGTCGGCACCAGCATGTTCGCGATCTCGCTGGCGTTGTCCGTCTGCATCTGCCGCATGTCGTCGGTGGAGACCTTGCCGCCGCCCTCGGTCTTCTGCTTGATCAGGCTGGTGATCCGCTGGCTGCGGGTGCCGTAGCCCCAGTCCGTGGTGAGCGTGTGGGGGTACTTCTCCGGGTCGACCACGGCCTGGTTGGCGGTCACGATGTAGCCGCGCTTCGGGTCGTACTCGTAGGGCAGCTGGTCGAAGTCGAGGTAGTCGCCCCACTTGTTCTTCGACTCCCAGCCCAGGGTCGGGACCGAGCCGTCGAGCCCCTCGGCGCGCGTGGGGATCTTTCCGGGCAGCTGGTACCCGATGTGGTTCTTCGTGTCGGCGTAGACGAGGTTCTGCGAGGGCACGTGGAACTTCTCGGCCGCCTCGCGGAAGCCGTCCCAGTCGGCCGCCTTGTTCATGGCGAACACGGCGTCCATGGTGTTGCCCGGCTCCAGCGCCGTCCACTTCAGGGCGACCGCATAGCCGTTGCCGCGGTCGGGGGCCTCGTCGTCGACGGTGGCCTTCCTGCCGACCTTGACCAGTTCGTCGCTGCGGTCGGACAGCAGGGGCATCCCGTCGGCGGTCTGCCGGACGACGATCTTCTTCGCGGCGCCGCCGGCGACCTTGATGGTCTCCTCGCGCGTGAGGAAGGGCTTGACCTTGCCGTCATAGAGGTAGCCGTCGCCGGACAGCTTCTCCAGGTAGAGGTCGGTGACGTCGACGCCGGAGTTCGTCATGCCCCAGGCGATGTCCGCGTTGTGGCCGATTATCACGCCGGGCATGCCCGCGAAGGTGTACCCGGAGACGTCGTACCGGCACTTGTCGGAGACTTTGCGGCAGTGCAGGCCCATCTGGTACCAGACGGACGGCAGCGAGGCCGACAGGTGCGGGTCGTTGGCCAGCAGCGGCTTGTTGGTGATGGTGTGCTCGCCGGAGACGACCCAGGAGTTGGAGCCGATGCCGTTGCCGTTCACGCCGACCGCCGTGGGCAGGTCGTCCAGGACGTCGTAGAGGCCCGCGAGCTGGCTCTCCAGGGCCGAACCCGACGTGTCGGAGGAGGTGCCGGTACCGGAGCCGGTACCGGTGCCGCCGGTCGTGCCGTCCGAGGAGGACCCGTCCGAGGAGGAGCCGTCCGAGGAGGAGCCGGAACCCTCCGAGTCACCGGAGCCGTCCGAGCTGCCGGAACTGCCGGAGCCGCTCTGCTCGAACGCCTCGGACAGCTCGTCGTACTGGCCCTCCAGGACGATCGGCTTGTTGCGGTCGTACGGGTACTGCGGGTACAGGTCGGCGATCTGCTGCGGGCCGAGGCGGCTGGTCAGCAGGGCGCGGTCGATCTCGTCCTGCATGTTGCCGCGCAGGTCCCAGGCCATCGCCTTCAGCCAGGAGACCGAGTCGACGGGCGTCCACTGCGCGGGCTTGTAGTCGTTGGTGAACCCGAGAGCCGCGTACTCCAGCGAGATCTCCTCGCCGTCCTTGCCCTGGAGGTAGGCGTTGACGCCCTTGGCGTACGCCTGGAGGTACTTCTTGGTGTCGGCCGACAGGACCTTGTCGTACTCCTGCTCGGCGATCCGGTCCCAGCCGAGGGTGCGCAGGAACTCGTCGTTGTCGACCTGGCTCTTGCCGAACATCTCCGACAGGCGGCCGGACGTCATGTGCCGGCGCACGTCCATCTCGTAGAACCGGTCCTGCGCCTGGACGAATCCCTGCGCCATGAACAGGTCCTCGTCGGAGGACGCGTAGATCTGCGGGATGCCGTAGCCGTCCCGCTTCACGTCCACCGGCCCGGACAGGCCGTCGAGCGTGATCGAACCCTTGGTCTGCGGGAAGGAGGCGCGGACGGTACTGATGGACCAGTACCCGCCGTACGCGATGCCTCCGATGAGTGCCAGAACCAGGACGAGGACGATAAGTCGGGCTTTGCGCCCCTTCTTCCTGCCGGACTTGGCGGGCTGGTCACCCGTTGTGGCGGTGGTGTTGGGGGGCATCGCTGTCCTTGCTGTCCTAACGCGAGCGGCAGGTCGGGCCATGACTGTGAATGAGCGCTGGAGCAACCATAGGCGCAGGGGTCCGCGCCACTTGACGCGGAGTCGGCAACCAGCGCGTAAGGATGTTCGATCCTCCAACGGCGAGCGTCAAGAAATCGTCAAGAGTTAGGTAAGGTAACGAAGTAATCGGATCCATGACGCCAGTGCTTCGTGTCCGATGTACGTGTGCGTCCCGCGCGCGAGAAGCGCGGACCAGCGAAGGGAACCGCCGCTGACTGTCCACCACCTCAACCAGCTCCTGCTCGTCTGCTCGCTCGTCCTGCTCGTCGCCGTCGCAGCGGTCCGGATCTCCTCGCGCAGCGGGCTCCCCAGCCTGCTCGTGTACCTCGGCATCGGCGTCCTCATGGGTCAGGACGGCATCGGCGACATCCACTTCGACAATGCCGAGATGACGCAGGTCATCGGCTACGCGGCCCTGGTCGTGATCCTGGCCGAGGGCGGCCTCGGCACGAAGTGGAAGGAGATCGGGCCGGCGCTGCCGGCCTCCTCCGTACTGGCGCTGGCCGGGGTCGCGGTGAGCGTCGGCGTCACCGCCGCGGCCGCCCACTTCCTCGTCGGGCTGGAGTGGCGGCAGGCGCTCATCATCGGCGCGGTGGTGTCCTCCACGGACGCGGCGGCGGTCTTCTCCGTGCTGCGCAGGATCCCGCTCCCCGCGCGCGTGACGGGCACCCTGGAGGCCGAGTCCGGCTTCAACGACGCCCCGGTCGTCATCCTGGTCGTCGCCTTCTCGACCGTCGGACCCGTCGAGCACTGGTACGTGCTGCTGGGCGAGATAGCGCTGGAGCTGGTCATCGGCGCCGCCGTCGGCCTCGCGGTCGGCTGGCTGGGCTCGTGGGGGCTGCGGCACGTGGCCCTGCCCGCCTCCGGCCTCTACCCGATCGCCGTCATGGCGATCGCGGTCACGGCCTACGCGGCGGGCGCCCTGGCGCACGGCAGCGGCTTCCTCGCCGTGTACCTGGCGTCCATGGTCATGGGCAACGCGAAACTCCCCCACTGGCCCGCCACCCGCGGCTTCGCCGACGGACTCGGCTGGATCGCCCAGATCGGCATGTTCGTCCTGCTCGGCCTGCTGGTGACCCCGCACGAACTGGGCGACGACGTGGTGCCGGCGCTCGTCATCGGCCTGGTGCTGACCATGGTGGCGCGCCCGCTGAGCGTCGTGCTCTGCCTGACGCCGTTCCGCGTGCCCTGGCAGGAGCAGACGCTCATGTCCTGGGCCGGACTGCGCGGCGCGGTCCCCATCATCCTGGCGACGATCCCCATGGTGAGCGGCATCGAGGGCAGCCGCCGGATCTTCAACATCGTCTTCGTCCTGGTCGTCGTCTACACCCTGATCCAGGGGCCGACGCTGCCCTGGCTGGCCCGCAAGCTGCGGCTGGGCGAGGACGCCGAGGCCGCCGACCTCGGCATCGAGTCGGCGCCGTTGGAGCGGCTGCGCGGGCACCTGCTGTCGGTGGGGATCCCCGAGGGCTCCAGGATGCACGGCGTCGAGGTCAACGAGCTGCGGCTGCCCGCCGGGTCGGCCGTCACCCTGGTCGTGCGCGAAGGCACCTCCTTCGTGCCGCTGCCGACGACGGTGCTGCGACGCGGTGACGAACTCCTCGTCGTCGCCACCGACCCGGTCCGGGACGCGGCCGAGCGACGGCTGCGCGCCGTGGGCCACGGCGGCAAACTGGCCGACTGGCTGGGCACGGACGGCGCGGACACCCGGTGAGGACGCGTTCCGGCGCACGTTAAGTACAGGTTTCATACCGTTCACACCCCCTTCATTCGGAGGCGCGCTCGCCCATGGTGCTCACTTTCACAGGCACCGCGGGCAGTGATCCCTGTACGATGAAGGCGCACCTTGATCGAACCAACTCTGCCTGACGCAGAGCTGGCGCGACCGTATGGCGGCCGGAACACCTCCCGAGTGGGCACCGGTATCTACCGCAGTGCGCGCAAGAGGACAGCTCTCGGCGCCGCCCGGACACACGAGGGGTCGCGCTACCAGGCGGCAGAAAGGCACGGGCCGTGGCATCCACGGTCACCTCCGAGCCGTCGAAGGACTCGTCGGCCTCACCCCGCCCGGGGTACGGGCAACTGCTGCGCACCCGCGGCGCCTGGACGTTCCTGCTGCCCGGCTTCGCCGCGCGGCAGCCGTTCGCGATGCTCACCATCTCCATCGTGCTGCTCGTGCAGCACACCACCGGCTCCTACGGCGTGGCGGGCGCCGCCGCGGCCGTCACCGGCGTCTCCATGGCGCTGTTCGCCCCGTACACCGGCCGTCTCGCCGACCGTTACGGCCAGCGCGCCGTACTGGTCCCCGGCGTCCTGGTGCACGCGGCCTCGGGGCTGGCCCTGACGGCGCTGGCGCTGGCCCACGCCCCGCTGTGGGCACTGTTCGCGGCGGCCGTGCCCACCGGCGCCTCGGTCCCGCAGGTCGGCCCGATGGTGCGGGCCCGCTGGGGCGTGAAGCTGAAGGGCTCGCCCCTGATGACCACGGCGGCCGCCTTCGAGTCCGTCACGGACGAACTCACCTTCGTGGTCGGCCCGCTCCTCGCGACCGCCCTGTGCACCGCCGTGAACCCGGCCGCCGGACTGGTGACGGAGGCCTCGCTGACCCTGCTCGGCGGTCTGCTGTTCGCCGCGCGGAAGGGCACCCAGCCGCCGGTCGCCGTCGACGGGCACGCGCGCGTGGAGCACGCCTCCGCCCTGCGGATCCCCGGGGTGCGCGTGCTGATCGTGGCCTTCCTCGGCATCGGTTCGGTCTTCGGCGGCATGCAGGTCTCGCTGGCCGCGTTCACCGAGTCGATCGGCGAGCCCGGCCTGAACGGCGTCCTGTACGGCACCTTCGCCGCCGGCAACATGATCTCCGGCCTGGTCTGCGGCGCCGTCGCCTGGAAGGCGGCCCCTCAGCACCGCCTGGTCGCCGGATACGCGGCGCTGACCCTGACGGCCTCCGGCCTGTGGGCGGCGCACTCCGTGCCGCTGCTGGCCGGCCTCGGCCTCCTCGTCGGCATGTGCATCGCACCCGCGCTGGTCACCGGCTACACGCTGGTCGAGAGCCTGGTCCCGGCGGGCGCGCGCACCGAGGCGTTCACCTGGCTCACCGGCGCGGTGGCGCTCGGTCAGGCGGCGGCGGTCACCGCCGCCGGCCAGCTGGAGGACCGCTTCTGGGGCGGCGCGGGTTTCCTGGTGCCGCTGGCCGGTACGGTCCTGGCCCTGGGGACCCTGCTGGCACTGCGTTCGCGGCTGGTGGCACGCCCGCGGGCACGCACCGTCGCACGTGGCGTCGGTCACCGCTCGCCGGTCACAGTGGACTGAACCCGGGGAATGCGTCAGTATGGACCGTCGTTAGCACTCATTGAGTGAGAGTGCCAGGAGGAAGACAGTGCCGACCTACCAGTACCAGTGCACCGAGTGTGGCGAGGGCCTCGAGGCGGTGCAGAAGTTCACCGACGACGCCCTGACCGAGTGCCCCAACTGCGCTGGCCGCCTCAAGAAGGTGTTCTCCGCCGTCGGCATCGTCTTCAAGGGCTCCGGCTTCTACCGGAACGACAGCCGCGGCTCCTCGTCGAGCAGCTCGCCGGCGTCCTCGACGTCCAAGTCGTCGGCGTCCTCGGCGTCCTCGACCGCTTCGTCGTCCTCCTCGGACTCGAAGCCGGCCGGCTCCGGCACCTCGGCGGGCACCTCCGCCGCGTAGGACTCCCTTCCGGGACCCCGCCGTCGTACGACGGCGGGGTCCTCGGTGTTCCCTCGCCACCGGCCGGCTGCTCGGGGATTCGGCCGACTGCTCGGGGGAGCCGGTCGGCGGGCCCGGGGAGCCGGTCGGTGAGGCCGGGGTGGCCGGTCGGTGAGGCCGGGGTGGCCGGTCGGCGGGTCGGCGGGTCGGGGGAGCCGGTCAGCGGGTCAGCGGGTCGGCGGGTCGGGGAAGCCGGTCAGCGGGTCGGGGGAGCCGGTCGAGGGAGCCGGTCGGCGGGCCCGGCCCGGGGAGTCAGCCCGGTGGGTCCGGGTGGCCGATGGCGCGGGGAGCCGCCGGGATTCCGGAGGCGGATCCGGGGCGGCAGCGGCGCCCGCTACTGTGCTGGTCATGGCGAACGCAGAGATCGGTGTAATCGGCGGCTCGGGCTTCTACTCGTTCCTGGACGACGTGACCGAGATCCAGGTGGACACCCCCTACGGGCCGCCCAGCGACTCCCTCTTCCTCGGTGACATCGCCGGCCGGAGGGTCGCCTTCCTGCCCCGGCACGGCCGCGGTCACCATCTCCCGCCCCACCGGATCAACTACCGGGCCAACCTGTGGGCGCTGCGCTCGGTCGGCGTGCGCCAGGTCCTCGGCCCGTGCGCGGTGGGCGGTCTGCGCAGCGAGTACGGCCCCGGGACACTGCTGGTGCCGGATCAGCTGGTCGACCGGACGAAGTCGAGGCCGGGCACGTACTTCGACGGACTGCCGCTGCCCGACGGCTCGGTGCCCAACGTGGTGCACGTGTCCCTGGCCGACCCCTACTGCCCCACCGGCCGCTCGGCCGCGCTGAAGGCGGCGCGCGGGCGGGAGTGGGAGCCGGTGGACGGCGGAACGCTCGTCGTGATCGAGGGACCCCGCTTCTCCACCCGCGCAGAATCGTTGTGGCACCAGGCGCAGGGCTGGTCGGTGGTGGGCATGACGGGCCACCCCGAGGCAGCTCTCGCCCGTGAACTGGAGCTCTGCTACACGTCGTTGACACTGGTCACGGACCTGGACGCGGGGGCCGAGACGGGTGAGGGCGTCTCCCACGAGGATGTGCTGCAGGTGTTCGCCGCCAACGTGGACCGGCTGCGGGGCGTCCTGTTCGACGCGGTGGCCGCGCTGCCCTCCGCCGAGGAACGGAACTGTCTGTGCGTGAACGCGCTGGGCGGGCTGAACCCGGGGTTCGAGCTGCCGTAGCGGGCGGGATATCCCTCGACGACCGGGGGATCCCCTGGGCGCCGGGAACCTGGGGGCCTGGGCGCCGAGGGCCTGGGGGCCTGAACGCTGGGCGGAACTCATCGTTCGGGTGAGGAAGTTGTCCACAGTCGGGCGGTGATCCACCGGCTCGGGCGGGCGGCGACGGCAGGACCCATCGTGGACGGGCAGGCTCGTCCGTCGTCACTGGTGGTGATCCCGTTGTCTTTTCGTGTGCCTTCCCCTTCCTCTGTCTCTGCTTCTCTTCCTGCCCCTCCTTCTCCCGGTGTGCCTCCGTCTCCGTCTCTGCCCGTGCCGCCCTCGTGCGAGGTACCGCAGTTCGCTCCGGTGCGTGTGCGGGGCGGGCTGCACCGACTGCGCCTGCTGGTACGGACCCGGAGGCGGGCTCTCGCGGTCGGCCTCGCCGTCACGACCGCCGCGCTCGTGGCGGCGGGCCCTCGCGACGGCGAGACGGCTCGCGGACACCCGGGCGGAGCCTCCTGTGCGGGCGGGGGCTCTCACGTCCGCGCGCAGTCGTCGGCGCGCGCCCCCTCCGAGGGCCGTCGCACCGCCGGAAGGGTGCGGGCGCCGGTGCGGATCGCCGACGCGGCAACCGTCCGGCTGCTGCGCCCCGGTGACCGGGTGGACGTCATCGCCGTCGACCCTGCCGAGCGGCCCGGCGTGCGGGACGGCGAGGCCCGGGTGGTCGTGCGCGGTGCGCTCGTGACGAGGGTGCCGGAGCCGTCGGCCGGCTCGGACGGAGCCGGTCACGACGGCGCTGACTGGGGTACCGACCTGGGCGTCGAGGGGGCCGGTGACGACGGCGCGCTGGTCGTGCTGTCCGTGGCCCGGTCCACTGCGGCCCGCCTCGCGGGCGCGAGTGTCACGGCCCGGCTGGCGGTGACCCTGTGGTGAGTCTCACCGTCCGTCCCTGGAGGGCTTTGCCGTCGAGCCCCTCCTCGGGGTTGCCGAATTGGACACGCCCGCATCTGGGTGACGTAGGTTGCGGAGCTGTTTGTTCTACAACCTGTACATGTGAGGAGTGTCACCTAGGTGAGCGAGAAGACGAGCGTCTTGCAAGGCTTCAAAGCCTTCCTGATGCGCGGGAACGTCGTCGATCTGGCAGTCGCGGTAGTGATCGGCGCGGCCTTCACGAACATCGTCAACTCGGTGGTGAAGGGGGTTGTCAACCCGCTGGTCGGGGCCGTCGGGACCAAGAACCTGGACAGTTACAGCTCCTGCCTCAAGGGCCCCTGCACCGGCACCGGCGACACCGCGACGGGTGTCCGGATCCTCTGGGGCTCCGTGCTCGGCGCGACGCTGACCTTCGTGATCACGGCGGCCGTCGTCTACTTCCTGATGGTCCTGCCGATGTCGAAGTACCTGGCGAGGATGGAAGCCCGCCGGAAGGCCAAGGAGAGCACGCGCGAGGTCATGGAGGTCACCGAGCTGGAGGTGCTCAAGGAGATTCGCGACGCCCTGGTCGCCCAGCGCGGCTCCGGGCACGGCGAGGGGCAGCGGCAGCCGTAGCGGTCCTGTGCGGGGAGCTGCGGGCGGCGGTCCGGGCCTGCCGGGTTCAGATGTGGTGGGGCGGCTTCTCGTCGAGGAAGCGCTTGAGGTCGGCCGCGCTGTCCGAGCCGGATCCGGACCGCTCGCCCCAGCCGTGGTCCGTGTCGTCCGAGGACTGCCGGTCCAGTGGGTCGTCGAAGACCAGCGCGGCCTTGGGCTCGCGCGGCTCGGGGGCGGCGGGGGTGCTCATGCCTCCAGGGTACGGTCCCGGGCGCGGGCCGGGACGGGGGCCGGAACGAGGACCGGGACGGGGGCCGGGACGGGGGCCGGGATTGGTCTCGGGCCGCACCAGGGTCCCCACCTCTCGGACCCTGCGGAACCCTTCTGATCCGCCTCTTCACGCGCGGCTGACCCGGGCTCCCGATCGTGCGCTCCTCGGCAAGATTTTCCCTGGTTCATCTGCTGTGCTGGGGTCCATGACGTCCAGTCCCCTCCCTTCGCCGTCCTCGCCGTCCTCGCCGTCCTCGCCGTCCTCGCCGTCCTCGTCGTCCTCGTCGTCCTCTCCAGCGTCCCCCTCCTCCCCTTCGCCCCCTTCCTCCCCCGGCGTGCCGGCTCATGCCAAGCCGCTGCGCAGGCTCACCGCTCGCGGACGGGGCGAGGCCCACCGCGTCGCCTCCCCGCTCGAGCTGTTCTTCGACCTCTGTTTCGTCGTGGCCATCGCCCAGGCGGGCATCCAGCTGGTGCACGCCGTCGCGGAGTCCCACGCGGGCGAGGGCGTCCTCAACTACGCGATGGTCTTCTTCGCCATCTGGTGGGCGTGGATGAACTTCACCTGGTTCGCCTCGGCCTACGACAACGACGACGTCCTGTACCGGGTCGTCACCCTCATACAGATCGCCGGTGTCCTGGTCCTGGCCGCCGGGGTGTCGCGGGCGTTCGAGGAGCACGACTGGCTGGCCGTCGTGGTGGGCTACCTGGTCATGCGGCTCGCCCTGACCGCCCAGTGGCTGCGCGTCGCCCTGTCGAGCGAGGGCCCGGAGAGAGCGATGGCCCTGCGGTACGCCGTCGGCGTGGCGCTCTGCCAGGTCGGCTGGCTGGGGTTGCTGCTCCTGCCCGAGGGCGGCAGACCGTGGCTGTTCCTGGTGATGGCGCTGCTGGAGATGAGCGTTCCGGTCTACGCGGAGAAGGACCACCCGACCTCCTGGCACCCGCACCACATCGCCGAGCGCTACGGGCTGTTCACGATCATCGTGCTCGGCGAGACGATCGCCGCGGCCACGATCGCCGTGAAGGTCGGCATCGACGAGAACGACGCACTCGACGAACTGCTCCCGATCGCCGCGGGCGGCCTGCTCGTCATCTTCTCCGCCTGGTGGATCTACTTCACGGTGCCCGTCCACGGTCGGCTGCGCTCCAGCAAGGAGGCCTTCCGGTGGGGTTACGGCCACTACGTCGTCTTCGCCTCGGCCGCCGCGATCGGTGCCGGTTTGGAGGTGGCGGTCGAGCAGGCGGTCGGCGAGGCGCATCTGTCGACGCTCGCCGCGTCGGCGGCGGTGACCCTGCCGACGGCGCTGTACCTGCTGACCGTCTGGGCGCTGCACTCACGCCACTTCAAGGTGGGCCTCGCCCAGCAGATGGTGCTGCCGGGCGCCGCGCTGCTGGTGATCTGCTGCACCTTCCTCGGTGACTGGGCGGTCCTCGCGGCGGGCCTGGTGTGCGCGCTGTCGGTGGTCACCGGGGCGGCGCTGACGGCCCGCACGACCGTGCGCGAGGGCGTACCGCGGAGCGCCGGGGAGGTGGTGTGAGGGGAGCCGTGTGACGTTGGCGGTGACGGCGTCCCCCTCACGGCCGCCGTGCGGAACGGGACGCGGCGGCGCGGCGGCGCGGGACGGCGGCGCGGGAGACTGGGCCGTATGACAGTTGACGCTCTGACAGTCGGTGGCCTGACCGATGTCGCGGGGATCCACGTGGGGCATGCCGGTCGTGCCGGTGACGGCTGGCTGACCGGCACCACGGTCGTCCTCGCGCCGGAGGGCGGGGCCGTGGCCGCCGTGGATGTGCGCGGTGGTGGTCCCGGCACCAAGGAGACCGACGCCCTGGATCCGCGCAATGTGGTACAGCGTGTGGACGCGATCGTGCTGACCGGCGGGAGCGCCTACGGACTCGACGCGGCGTCCGGGGTGATGGCCTGGCTGGAGGAGCGGGGCCGCGGGGTGCCGGTCGGCACGGACCCGGCGCACGTCGTGCCGGTGGTGCCCGCCGCGTGCGTCTTCGACCTGGGGCGCGGCGGCGACTTCCGGGCCCGGCCGGACGCCGCGCTGGGCCGCGCCGCGGTGGAGGCCGCCGCGGCGAGCGGGCCCGGTGCCCGGGTGCCGGAGGGCTGTGTGGGCGCGGGGACGGGCGCCGCGGTCGGACCGATGAAGGGCGGCGTCGGCACCGCCGCCGTCGTGCTCGACTCGGGCATCACGGTGGCCGCGTTGGTGGTCGCCAACGCGGCGGGCTCGGTCATGGCCCCGGAAACGGGCGTGCTGTACGGGGAGTTGTTCCAGGGGCGGGTGCGGTATCCGGAGACGCGGGTGCACGAGTCCGCGCGTCGGCGCCTGGCGGAGAGCGCCGCGACGAGCGCGCCCCCGCCCCTGAACACGACCCTCGCGGTGGTCGCGACCGACGCGGACCTCACGAAGGCGCAGGCGCAGAAGCTGGCGGGCACGGCGCACGACGGCATCGCCCGCGCCGCCCGGCCGGTGCATCTGCTGCACGACGGGGACACGGTCTTCGCACTGGCGACCGGCACGCGTCCGCTGGGCGCCGGCCTTCTCGGCACCACGCATCCGCTCGCCCTGAACGACGTCCTCGCGGCGGGCGCGGACATGGTGACGCGGGCGATCGTGCGTGCCGTACGGGCCGCGGAGTCGGTGACGGCGGCCGGCGGGACGTGGCCGTCGTACGGGGAGCTGTACGGAAAACGGTAGGACCGGCGGAAGGAGCCCGGAGTCGTCACGACGCGTGGGTCATTGTCCCGGTTCTGTCACGCGATGGGCTCAGGGGCGGACGACGGGAACCCCGGCGGCCGCGGTGGTCCTCTTCACCGGCGTACTGGAGCGGACCACGCACCTCACACGAAGCTGGAGCAGACCGTGACAACGCCGAACAAAACAGCGCGGCGCGCACTGGGGGCCTGTGCCGCCCTGGTGGTCGGCGCCCTCACCCTGACCGCCTGCGGCGGCAGCGCCAACGCCGAGGACGACAACGGCAAGGGAGGCAAGGGCTCTTCCGGGACGGCCACCGCGAAGATCACCATCTCGGCCGAGGACGGTTCGACGGGGGCGTCGATCAACCGCACCGGCGTGAAGGTGAGCGACGGCCGGCTGACCACCGTGAGGATGACGGTGGCCGGGACGCAGCAGGTCGTGGCGGGCTCACTGGCTGCGGACGGCAGCAGCTGGAAGCCGAAGGAGCAGTTGGAGCGCGGCACGAAGTACGAGATATCGGCGACCGCGAAGGGCGCGAACGGCCGGACGGTGGCGGCCGACTCGGTCTTCACCACGGTGTCCCCGGCCAACAGCTTCATCGGGACGTACACGCCGGACGACGGCACGACGGTGGGTGTCGGGATGCCGGTGTCCTTCACCTTCGACAAGGCCATCGACGACAAGAAGGCCGTGCAGTCGCACATCACGGTCTCGTCGAGCAGCGGCCAGAAGGTGGTCGGGCACTGGTTCGGGTCGCAGCGGCTCGACTTCCGGCCGGAGGAGTACTGGAAGGCCGGCTCCAAGGTCACGATGAAGATCGACCTGGACGGCGTGCGGGGCGCCGACGGCGTCCACGGCGTGCAGAAGAAGACGGTCACCTTCACCATCGGGCGCTCGCAGGTCTCCACGGTCGACGTCGGCGCCCAGACCATGTCGGTGGTGCGGGACGGGACGACGCTGAAGACGGTCCCGATCTCCTCGGGCAGCGCCGAGCACACGACGTACAACGGCCAGATGGTGATCACGGAGAAGTTCACGCAGACGCGGATGAACAGCCGGACGGTCGGCCTGGGCGGCGAGTACGACATCCCGGACGTGCCGCACGCGATGCGTCTGACACAGTCCGGCACCTTCATCCACGGCAACTACTGGTACGACAAGGGCAATCCGCCCTTCGGTCGGGAAGGCACCAGCCACGGCTGCGTCGGGCTCGCGGACGTGCGGGGCGCGCAGGGCGACACCCCCGCCAAGTGGCTCTACGACAACTCCCTCGTCGGCGACGTGGTGATCGTCAAGAACTCCCCCGACAAGACGGTCGCCCCGGACAACGGCCTCAACGGGTGGAACCTGGCGTGGAGCGAGTGGATCGCGGGAAGCGCGGGGAGCACGGCCTGACGGTCCGGGAGCCCTCCGTTCCGGCGGAAGGGGCCCCCGACCGGCGGTTCCTGACGGAAAATCGGGCCGCGCGGGAACTTCTCGCGCGGCTTTCGCGTTTTCCCGGCGTACGTTTTCTCGGTTCCCGGACATGATGTCCGACCGAGGGGCTACGGTATGCACCCACAAGGTGACATGCAGCAACGCCGGGAGAAACCTTGAGCGTTCCGTACGAGACGGCAGCGCACGAAGCAGCCGAGTCGCCCGAGACTCCGGAGGAGCACCTCGCGCGGCTCCTCGGTCGCGCCCTGAACTCGTTCGAACTGCCCGACGAGTGCGTCAGACGGCTGGACTGCGCCCTGGCGCACGACAGCTCGTTGCACTCCGCGCACCACAGTGCGGGTCTGCACCGGGAGACGTACCGGCACACCTGGCTGCTGTCGGACGGCTCCGCGCTCACCCTGTGGGAGCTGGTGCACAACCCCACCCCCGGCAGCGAACCGCAGCACGAGGTGTACGTCGACGAGGAGGAGCTGCGGGCCGCCACGACCCGGCTGCCGCTCCCGGCGGACGCGCCGGACTTCGAACTGCCGGTACTGGTCCAGCTGGCGCCGGTCCCCGCCCCCCGGCACGTGTACGTGCCGGACGACTCGGCCGATCACGCGCGCCGGCTGCTGCGCCGCGCGGAGAACGCGGACCGGCCGGGCGCCGACACGGCCGCGCTGCTGCGGTCGGCCTTCGCACACCAGATCACCCAGGCGTTCGGCCGGCCCTGCCGTGCGGGGCGCATCGGCCTCGGTTTCGCGCTGTACGAGCACGCGTTCCTGCTCCGTGACGGCCGGGAGGTCTCCCTCTGGGAGGTCGAGCACACGGCCACACCCGACGGGCGGCACATGTGCGAGGTGTATCCCACCGAGGAAGCGGCCCGCGAGGCGATGGAGCGGCGGGCGGCACAGGTCTCCTGAGCCGGGCCGGCCCCACCGGCCCGCGGCGCCCCGCCCGGAGCACCGGGCCGGGCTTCCCCTCAGCGGTCGCCGCTGAGCCGGCGGACCAGGCCTTCGAAGGCGGCCCGCTCCGCCGGGGTCAGTTCGACGGCCTCCCGGTGCGGTCCGGCCTGCCCCTGGGGCGGGACGGCGGGGAGGGTCCGCTGGTCCGACGAGCGGGGCGGACCGGCGGGGTCCGGACGGCGCAGGCCCCTGTCCGGGCGTATCGCGTCGGAACCGGGGCGCGTCGCGCCCAGGGCCGGGCGCCGCGTGCGCCGTGCGCCGGCGCGGAAGCCCCAGGCGCCCTCGCCCGGACGACCGCGGCGCAGCAGGACGGTCACCGCGACCAGCCAGGCGACTCCCGCCACGGCGAGGGCGACGGCCGCCGCGCCCGTCGGGTGGGGGATCGAGAGGAACTCAGGCATACCGACCAGTAGACACCGCGCACGTCACGGTCCGGGACTTTCGTCCCGGACCGTGACGTATCTCGCAGGTGGGTGCAGGTCGCCCGAAGGCCCCCTGCGGTGCGGGGTTACGCCGCCACCGGCTGCTTCCGCCCCGCCGCCGTGGCGGCCGCGCCGTTCTCCGTGCCGGGGGCGGCGGCCCCGGTGACCGGCTTGCGCAGGCCCTTGAGGACGACGACCAGGGCCGCCGTGACGCACACCCCGGCCGCGATGGCGACCAGGTAGAGGAACGGGTTGCCGATCAGCGGGACCACGAAGATGCCGCCGTGCGGGGCGCGCAGGGTCGCGCCGAACGCCATCGACAGGGCGCCGGTGATCGCGCCGCCCACCATCGAGGCGGGGATCACGCGCAGCGGGTCGGCCGCGGCGAACGGGATCGCGCCCTCGGAGATGAAGGAGGCGCCCAGGACCCAGGCGGCCTTGCCGTTCTCGCGTTCCGTCCGGGTGAACAGCTTGCCCCGGACGGTCGTGGCCAGGGCCATCGCCAGCGGCGGGACCATGCCGGCCGCCATGACCGCGGCCATGACCTTCATCGCGGAGTCGCTCGGGTCGGCGACGGCGATGCCGGCGGTGGCGAAGGCGTAGGCGACCTTGTTGACCGGACCGCCGAGGTCGAAGCACATCATCAGGCCGAGCAGGGCGCCGAGGAGGACGGCGTTGGTGCCGGTGAGACCGTTCAGCCAGTCGGTCATGCCCTTCTGGGCCTCGGCGATGGGCTTGCCGATGACCACGAACATCAGGAACCCGACGACCGCCGAGGAGATCAGCGGGATCACCACCACCGGCATGATGCCGCGCAGCGCCGCCGGGATCCGGACCTTCTGGATCGCCATCACCACGCCACCGGCGATCAGGCCGGCCGCCAGACCGCCGAGGAAGCCCGCGTTGACGGTCAGCGAGATCGCGCCGCCGACGAAGCCCGGCACCAGACCGGGCCGGTCCGCCATGCCGTAGGCGATGTAACCGGCCAGGACCGGGACGAGGAAGCCGAAGGCGACGGCGCCGATCTGGAAGAGCAGGGCGCCCCAGCTGTCCGCCTGGGTCCAGACGAAGTGCTCCATGACCGACGGCGCCTTGTTGATCTCGTAGCCGCCGATCGCGAAGCCGAGGGCGATCAGGAGACCGCCCGCGGCAACGAACGGGACCATGTAACTCACGCCGGACATCAGCCACTTGCGGAGCTTGGTGCCGTAGCCCTCGGTGGAGTCACCGGCGCGTTCGACCGGTGTGCCGGGGGCGGACCCGGAGGTGACCTCGCCGCGCTCCGCCTTGCCCCGCACCTCGGTGATCAGCTCGGCGGGCCGGTTGATGCCCGCCTTCACGCCGACGTCCACGGTGGGCTTGCCCGCGAAGCGGTCCTTGTCGCGCACGGGGACGTCGTGGGCGAAGATCACGCCGTCCGCGGCGGCGATGACGGCCGGGTCGAGGCGGGTGAAACCGGCCGATCCCTGCGTCTCGACGACCAGTTCGACGCCCGCCGCACGTCCGGCGTTCTCCAGGGACTCGGCCGCCATGTAGGTGTGGGCGATACCGGTCGGGCAGGAGGTGACCGCGACGATGCGGAAGGGGGCGGCGTCCGGTGCGGACGCGGCGGGGGCCGGGGCGGACGGGGCCGGAGCCGGGGCGGACGGGGCCGGAGCCGGAGCCGGGGCGGACGGGGTGCCGGTGGGTGCCGTGTCAGCCGCTGTGGCGTCGGCGGAGGCCGCCGCCGACGCCACAGCGGTGTCCTTGGGGGCGCTCGCGCCCTCCGCGGCTGCCCGGCCCGGCTCCTCCCCCCGGATGAGTGCCGCCGCGGCCGCCGCGGCCCGCACCGACCGCAGCGCGGAGGTGAAGTCGGCGTTCATCAGCTGACGGGCCAGTGACGACAGGATCGTCAGGTGGGCGTCGTCGGCTCCCGCGGGAGCGGCGATCAGGAAGATCAGGTCGGCCGGGCCGTCCGGGGCGCCGAAGTCGATGCCGGCGGCGCTGCGCCCGAAGGCGAGCGTCGGCTCGGTGACGTGGGCGCTGCGGCAGTGCGGGATGCCGATGCCGCCGTCGAGGCCGGTGGGCATCTGGGCCTCACGGGCGGCGACGTCGGCGAGGAAGCCCTCCAGGTCGGTCACCCGGCCCTGGGCCACCATGCGCTCGGCGAGGGACCGCGCCGCTGCTTCCTTGGTGTCGGCGGACAGGTCGAGGTCGACCAGTTCCGCGGTGATCATCTCGCTCATCGCGGGCTCCTTCGCTCGCGTATCGCCCGGGGGGTGTGCTGGGCGCAAAAGGGGACGGGGGTGCGGTGGGGGGAGGTGAGGCGTACGGAGACGGGGCCGGGGAAGCCCCGCTTCCGCTGGGCGGCAGGCCGGTCAGGGTCCTGCGCGCCCGGGTCGGCGGGGCGGCTCGGGACGCCCCGCCGCCCGTGCTGGGCGGCGAGTAAGGGGGAACCCCGCCGCACCCCTACCGCTGTTCGAGCCGGTGCGGGCGCCGGTGTCGGGGCCTTCGTCCGGGCCCCGGCCCTCGCCCCCGTACGGGTCCCGGTGCGGAACTCCGTACGGGCCGCCGGTGCGGACGGGACCGGTGGCGTGGCCGCCTGGCACGGCCCCGGTTGGACGGCCGTGGCGGGCGCGGAGTGGACGGCCGTGGCGGGCGCGGAGTGGACGGCCGTGGCGGGCCTCGCTCGAAGAGCCACGACGGGGGCCGGACAAAAGCCCGTGCCGGGCGCCGGGTCGGGGGTCATGACACGGGCTCCTTCAGTTCGCGGTCCACCGGTACGTCCGAGGTGACCGTCACCGCCGCCGGGTCCAGGTCGGCCGGGGTCGGCATCACGCTGCCGGGCAGCTGGACGGCGGCCGCGCCGTGCGCGACGGCGGAGGCGAGCGCCTGCGGGCCGCTGCCGCCGGCGATAAGGAACCCGGCGAGGGAGGAGTCCCCCGCCCCCACGTTGCTGCGGACGGCGTCGACGCGCGCGGTGGCGAACCAGGTGCCCGTGTCCTCCACGAGCAGTTGCCCGTCGGCGCCCAGGCTCGCGAGCACGGCGTGCGCGCCCATCTCGCGCAGTTCCTCCGCCGCCTTCACCGCGTCGCCCACGGTCGCCAGGGGGCGTCCGACGGCCTCGGCGAGCTCCTCGGCGTTCGGCTTCACCACGTCGGGCCGCTCGCGCAGCGCCTCCAGCAGCGCGCGCCCCGAGGTGTCCAGCGCGATCCGCGCGCCCCCGGCGTGCGCCCGCGCGACCACCTCGGCGTACCAGGAGGGCGCGAGCCCGCGGGGCAGGCTGCCGCAGCAGGCGATCCAGTCGGCGTCGCGGGACTGCCCGCGCACGGTCTCCAGAAGGAGTTCCTGCTCCGCCGGGGAGAGTTCCGGACCCGGCGCGTTGATCTTCGTCAGCACGCCGTCGGACTCCGCGAGGGCGATGTTCGAGCGGGTGGCCCCGGCGACCGGGACCGGCGCGACCTCGATGCCCTGCGCGTCGAGCAGGTCGGCGACGAGCGCGCCCGGCGCACCGCCCAGGGGCAGTACGGCGACCGTGCGCCGTCCGGCGGCGGCGACGGCGCGGGAGACGTTCACGCCCTTGCCGCCGGGATCCATGCGCTCACCGGTGGCGCGGATGACCTCGCCGCGGTCGAGGGAGGGGACCTCGTAGGTGCGGTCGAGGGACGGGTTCGGGGTGACGGTGAGGATCATGCGCGTACTACTTCCGTGCCGCCGCGCTCGATGGCGGCCGCGTCGTCGGGGCTGAGCCCGCTGTCGGTGATCAGCAGGTCCACGTCGCCCAGGCCGCCGAAGCGGGCGAAGTGCTCCTGCCCGTGCTTGGAGGAGTCGGCGAGCAGCACGACCCGGCGGGCCGCGGCCATCGCCGTCCGCTTCACCGCCGCCTCGGCGAGGTCGGGGGTGGTGAGTCCGTGCTCGGCGGAGAACCCGTTCGCAGCGACGAACAGGACGTCGGCGCGGATCTCGCCGTACGCGCGCAGCGCCCAGGCGTCCACGGCGGCGCGCGTACGGTGCCGTACGCGCCCCCCGATCAGATGGAGCTGCATGCCGGGGTGGTCGGCGAGGCGGGCCGCGATCGGCAGGGAGTGCGTGACCACCGTGAGGGAGGCCTCCAGCGGGAGGGCGGCGGCCAGGCGGGCGACCGTCGTACCGGCGTCGAGGATCATCGTGCCCTCGGCCGGGAGCTCGGTCAGGGCGGCCTTGGCGATGCGGTCCTTCTCGTCGGCGGAGGTGGACTCGCGTTCGGCGAGGTCCGGCTCGAAGTCGAGGCGTCCGACCGGTATGGCACCGCCGTGCACGCGGCGGACGAGCCCGGCGCGGTCGAGGGCCTTCAGATCGCGGCGGATGGTCTCCGCCGTGACCTGGAACTCCTCGGCCAGCGACAGGACGTCCACCCGGCCGCCGTCACGGGCGAGCCGCAGGATCTCCTGCTGCCGCTCCGGTGCGTACATGTCCGTTCGCCTCCGACCGCTCCCGGGTTCATGCCCGAATTTGTGGTTTCACCCGGAGGCTACGCCCAGATTTCCGGAAAGTAAACAGATTCGGATGCCATTCGGGCATGAACGGACTTCCGGTGTCGCCCGATCACGCCCCGGGTGCACCCGCGTGAGCTCACCTGCACCCGCGGGCGCCCGCAGGCACCAGCGCGCGCTCACTCACCTGCACCCGCGGGCGCCCGGACACGAGCGAAGGGCCCGGCACCCTCACGGGTGCCAGGCCCTTCCCGGCCGGCCGGGTCCCGCCCCGGCCGGTTCCGGTACCGTCCCGACCGTTCCGGTACCGTCCCGGCCGTTCCGGACCCTCCGCCCCTCAGGACACGAGTTCCGGCTCCTTCCCGGTCACCGGCAGCCCCGTCTCCCCCGCGCCCTCCACGTGCTGGGCGGGCCGCTTCGGCAGGGCGAACATCAGCAGGAAGATCACGCCCATCACGGCGGCCACCCAGCCCAGCGCGTACCGGAAGGCGGCCACGAACTCCGGGCCGATGTCGGCGGGGGCCAGCCGGTCGCCGATCCGGCCGAAGAAGACGACGGACACCAGGCCGAGGCCGAGCGCGTTGCCCATCTGCTGCACGGTGTTGATCAGGCCGGACGCCGACCCGGCGTGCTCGCGCGGCACTTCGGACAGCACCGCGTCGGTCAGCGGGGCGACGATCAGCCCCATGCCGGCGCCCATCACCGTGAGCGGGAGGATCATCTGCCACGGGGCGATGCCGAGGCCGTGGCGCCCGGACTCCCACAGGTAGAGGAGCACGCCCGCCCCCATGGTCAGCGCGCCCGCCTGGAGCACCTTGCGGCCGAAGCGGGGGACCAGCTTCTGCACGGAGAGACCGGCGGCCGTCGACACCGCGAGGGAGAACGGGATGCCCGTCAGACCGGCGCGCAGTTCGCTCCAGCCGAGGCCGATCTGGAGGTACAGCGTCCAGACCAGGAAGAAGATGCCGAGGCTGACGCCGAAGACCGTCTGCACGGCGATGCCGGCGGCGAAGCTCTTGACCCGGAAGAGGGACAGCTCGATCAGCGGCGAGCCGTCCCGCGCGCCCTTGCGCCGCTCGTACGCCACCAGCGCGCCGAAGACGACGAACGCGCCGGCCATCGACAGGTGCCCCCACAGCGGCCAGCCCAGCTCACGGCCGCGGGTCAGCGGGTAGAGCAGCATCAGCAGACCGAGCGTCACCAGCGCGACGCCGACCAGGTCGAGCTTGAGCGCCTTCGGCGCCCGCGACTCGGTGATGAAGCGACCGCCCAGGATCAGGGCCGCGACGCCGACCGGCAGGTTGATGAGGAAGATCGGCCGCCACTCCAGTCCGAACAGGTTCCACTCCGTCAGTAGTGCGCCCAGCAGCGGTCCGGAGACCGCGCCCAGGCCGACGATCGCCCCGAAGAGTCCGAAGACCTTGCCGCGTTCGTGCGCCGGGAAGGTGGCGTGCACGATCGACAGCACCTGCGGGACCATCAGCGCCGCCATGGCGCCCTGGAGGAGCCGGGAGGCGACGAGCATCTCCGGGTTCGCGGCGAAGCCGCACAGGGCGGAGGCGAGGGTGAAGCCGCCGATGCCGAGGAGGAACACCCGCTTGCGGCCGTGGATGTCGCCCAGGCGGCCGCCGGTGATGAGGCCGGCGGCGAAGGCGAGCGCGTAACCGGCGGTGATCCACTGGATCTGGCTGTCGGAGGCGCCCGCGTCGCGCTGCATGGACGGGATGGCGATGTTGACGATCGTGACGTCGACGAGGTCCATGAAGGCCGCGGTCATCACGATCGCCAGAGCGAACCACCGGCGGCGGTCGGCCACGTCCCCGGCCGCCCGGACATCGGCTCCTGCGGGGCGCTCGGCCGGGCCGGAACCGGCGGAGAACTTGGTCTCGTTGGAGGTCATGCGAGGACACTAGGGAGCCAGTAGGCCAGAACGTGTCCTAGTGGTACGGCATCCTCGACGCATGACGACGGACACCCCGGCTCGGCTGCTGCAACTCCTCTCCCTGCTCCAGACGCCCCGCGAATGGCCCGGCGGCGAACTCGCCGACCGGCTCCGGGTGTCCCGCCGCACGGTCCGGCGGGACATCGACCGGCTGCGGGAACTGGGCTACCCCGTCCAGGCGACCAAGGGCTCCGACGGCGGATACCGGCTGGTCGCGGGCAAGGCGATGCCCCCGCTCGTCCTCGACGACGAGGAGGCGGTGGCGATCGCGGTCGGCCTGCGGGCGGGTGCCGGACACGCGCTGGAGGGGGTGGACGAGGCGTCGGTGCGGGCCCTGGCGAAACTGGAGCAGGTACTGCCGGCCCGGCTGCGCCGCCGGGTCTCCACCCTCCAGGCCGCGACCACCCCGCTGACCAGCGGGGACGGGGCCAGCATCGCGCCCGAGACGCTGACCGTCATCGCCTCGGCGGTGGCCGGACACGAGCGGCTGCGGTTCGCCTACCGCGCGAAGGACGGCACCGGGTCGCGCCGCCTGACCGAGCCGTACCGCCTGGTCTCGACGGGCCGCCGCTGGTACCTCGTCGCCTACGACCTCGAACGCGACGACTGGCGCACCTTCCGCGTCGACCGGGTGGGCGAGCCCTTCGCCACGGGTACCCGGTTCGCCCCGCGCGAGGTACCGCAGGGGGACGCGGCGGAATACCTGCGCCGGTCGATCCAACGCCACGGGGAGACGTACGAGTTCGAGGTCACCTTCCAGGCCCCGGCGGAGACCGTCGCCGCACAGCTCCCGGCCTGGCTCGAACGCCCGGAGCCGACCCCCGGAGGCTGCCGCCTGCGGTCCGTCACCGGCGATCCCGTGGAATGGCTGGCGGTCCGCCTGGCCGTGCTGGGCCACGAGTTCACGGTCCACTCCCCGAGCGAACTGGTGCAGTGCGTGCAGGAGTTGGGGAGGCGGCTGGGGCGGGCGGGAGCGGGGGCCGGAACGCAGGCGGCAGCGGGGGCCTGAGCGCAACCGGCAGCGGGGGCCGGAGCGGAGGCGACCCTGGCGGCAGGGAACGCCCGTGGGGCCGCGGAACCCGGCACGGCCGCGGAACCCGGTGGGAACGGTCAGCCGGAGGTGCCGGTCAGCCGGAGGCGCCGGCGCCGCTCCCCCACTCCATCCCCCGCACCGCTTCCAGGTTCCGCAGGGCCAGTTCCGCCGGGCCCCGCGGACCGCTCGGGGAGCTGTCGGTCGCGGCCCAGCTCTCCACGGCGACACGGACCGCGGCACATGCGACCGCCGCGACGAAGCGACGGCGAGGGGCGGGCGCGGCCCGCCCGCTGGGCGCGGCCGACCCGGCGAACTCGGCGGGCTCGGCTCGCCCGGCGGGCTCGATCGGCTCGGCGGGCTCGATCGGCCCCGCAGGGTCCGTGGGCCCGGTGGGACCCACAGGCTGTGCGGGCGCGGCAGGCTCGTCCGACTCAGCGGACTCAGCTGGCTCAGCGGACTCGGCCGACCCGGCGCACGCGGCGGGCTCGGCGGGCTCGGCGGGCTCGGCGGGCTCGGCGGGCTCGGCGGGCTCGGCAACGTTGTCGAGCCCGGCCCCGTCCCCCGCGCCCCGCACCCTGAGCACCTCCTCCAGGGCGCCCTCCGAGGTGTGGCAGACCTCGGCCCAGACCTTGCCCAGGGCGGGGCTGGTCGAGGCGAGGCGGATGAGGGTGCGGACCCACTCCCAGGACGCCGCCGACACGCCGACGCCCGGCGTGAGGGTCTGCCGTACCGCGTGTTCCAGGGCCTCGGGCGTGGACAGGCGGGGCGGGGCCTCGCGCACCGCTTCCACCCAGCGCCGGGCGCCGGCCGCGTACAGCGGGGCGACCGCCTCTTCCTTGGTGGCGAAGTACCGGTAGAACGTGCGCGGTGCGACGCCGGCCGCCTGGGCGATGTCCTCGGCGCGGGTGGCCCTGAGCCCGCGCGCGGCGAAGAGGCGGGCGGCCGCTCGGGCGATCTCCATCCTGGTCGCCGCTTTGCGCCGCTCGGTGAGCGAAGCCGGGGCCGGTGGGGTGGCGGAGGAGGGAGGCGGTGCGGGGGTGGAGCTTGTCACATCGGCAGGCTATGCCCATGTGGCACAATCTGCCATCCAGGCGGGTCACCCCGGAGTTCAGGTACGGGGTGCCCCGCCCTTCAGCATGCCGGTACGTCCGCACGGCCGCGCCCCGGGTGGCCGCGTCGCTGCCGCGGCGGCCCTCCCCTCCCGTGTGCGGCCGCAATCCGAGGCCCGGTCCGGGACGTCAGGGTTCCCGCCCGTGCCCTGATTTCAGGGCTCCGCCAAAGGGGTCGGGCTCCGGCGCCGGGGGGGAGGCGCCGAAGCCCGACTCGGGAGAGTCCCGGCGCCGGGGGGGTGTGCGTCGGGACGTGGCTGGACGTGACTCAGTGGACGTCTCTCATGACGCCCATGTCGTTCACGAGAGGTCACCGGACACGGAAAACGAGAGGTTGCGCAGACGCCGTAGGGCTACGGGGTCCGGTGGGTCGGTCCGCACTTCTGCGCCCGAACTCCCGCGCCCAGAAGTCTTTTTCCCCGGCGCCACCGGTTGAAAGCGACCTTCTGCGCCATGTTTGCGCGTACTTCCGCCACCCGCGTACGCCCGTGGGCGGGCTGTGCACCTGTCGGTAGCACGCTCCGCCACCCGCCGGTAGCACGCTCCGCCACCCGCCGGTGGCACGCTCCGCACCCGCCGGGGCCCCGGCCCGGGACGAACACCGTCCCGGACGCGAACCCCCGCGGGTGCGGCGTCCCTCTAGGCCGCCGCCTCGAACCCGGTGTCCCGGGCCAGCTTCTTCAGTTCCAGCAGCGCGTGCTTCTCGATCTGACGGATCCGCTCGCGCGTCAGACCGTGCTCCTTGCCGACCTCGGTCAGCGTGCGCTCGCGGCCGTCCTCGATGCCGTACCGCATCTTGATGATGGAGGCCGTGCGCGGGTCGAGGCGGTCGATGAGGCCGTCCAGTTCCTCGCTGCGCAGCAGCGTGAGGACGGACTGCTCCGGCGAGACCGCCGAGGTGTCCTCGAGCAGGTCGCCGAACTGGGTCTCGCCCTGGTCGTCGACCGCCATGTTCAGCGAGACGGGGTCGCGCGCCCAGTCGAGCACGTCGGTGACGCGCTCCGGCGTGGAACCCAGCTCGGTGGCGATCTCCAGGGGCTCCGGGTCGCGGCCGTGCTCGCGGTTGAACTCCCGCTGTACGCGGCGGATACGGCCCAGCTCCTCCACCAGGTGGACGGGCAGCCTGATCGTGCGCGACTGGTCCGCTATGGACCGCGTGATGGCCTGGCGGATCCACCACGTGGCGTACGTGGAGAACTTGAAGCCCTTGCGGTAGTCGAACTTCTCGACCGCGCGCACCAGGCCGGCGTTGCCCTCCTGGACCAGGTCCAGCAGGGGCAGGCCGCTGCGCGGGTAGCGGCGGGCGACCGCGACGACCAGCCGGAGGTTGGAACGGATGAAGACGTCCTTGGCGCGCTCTCCCTCGGCGACGAGCGCCTCGAGCTCCTCACGGGAGGCGTCCGCCGTGGACTCCTCGTATCCGTCGAGGACCTGCCGCGCGAACACACCCGCCTCGATGATCTGCGACAGCTCGACTTCCTTGGCGGCGTCGAGCAGAGGCGTGCGCGCGATCTCGTCGAGGTACATGCCGACCAGATCGCGGTCGGCGATCTCTCCGCCGTGGACGCGAGCGCTGCTTGCCGCGCCGGTCTCGCCGGAGGCGGACTGACGACGGGCGACGGCACGGGTTGCCATGCGTGCTCCCTTGCGATGGTGGGGTCAGCGGGTGGTCCGTGGACACCGGTGCACCGACTCGGGTCCTCCCGGGACTCTCTCGGGACTCTCCTCGGGTGCCCTGCATCCGACGGATACAACGACTGGAATCAGGACAGAATTCCCCACCCGTCCCTCGATTTTTCTGATCATGCAGTACCCTGTCCGGCCCCAGGAGGAGGACGCATGTGGTCGGAACGTACAGAGGCGCAGGTCAGGCCGGGGATGGAGGAGGACCTCGAAGCCCTCACCGACCTCTACAACCACTACATACGTGAGACGCCGATCACATTCGACACCGTGGTTTTCACTCCGGAGGAGCGCCGCCCCTGGCTGCTCTCCCACCCTGAAGACGGCCCGTACCGGCTGATGGTTGCCACGGACCCGCACTCACAGGAAATTCTGGGGTACGCCACCTCCAGCCCCTTCCGCGCGAAGCCCGCCTACGCGACCTCCGTCGAGGTGACGGTCTACCTCCGCCCGGACGCGGGCGGCCGCGGCGTCGGCACGCTGCTGTACGAGGCGCTCTTCGAGGCCCTGTCCGGCGAGGACCTGCACCGGGCGTACGCGGGTGTCGCCCAGCCCAACGAAGCGTCCGTGCGGCTGCACGAACGCTTCGGTTTCCGGCACGTGGGCACCTACCGCGAGGTGGGCCGCAAGTTCGGCCGCTACTGGGACGTCGCCTGGTACGAGAAGCCCCTGTAGCCGACGGGGCGACCGGCGGGCAGACCGGTGGGTCGGCGGGCGGGCGGGTAGGCAGGCGAGCAGACAGGTCAGCGGATGGGCGGGGCGACGGACGGGCGGGCCGACGGACGGGCGGGCCGACGGACGGGCGGGCCGACGGGCGGGCGGGTCAGCCGAACTGCACCGACCGCTTCGCCAGCCCCAGCCAGAACCCGTCGATCACCGACTTCTGCGCGTCCAGTTCACCGAAGACCTCCGCGGTGCCCATGGTGACGAACAGCGGGGCGAAGTGCTCGGTGCGCGGGTGGGCGTACCGGCCCGCCGGGGCCTTGTGCAGGAAGTCCAGCAGGGCGTCCCAGTCACGGTTCTCCAGGGCGCGCCGCCCCCAGTCGTCGAACTCGGAGGACCAGGTGGGCACTCCCCCGCCGGTGTGCCGCAGCGCGGCCAGGTTGTGGGTGAAGAACCCGGAGCCGACGATGAGGACCCCCTCGTCGCGCAGGGGCGCGAGCCTGCGGCCGATCTCCATGAGCCTCACGGGGTCGAGGGTCGGCATGGAGATCTGCAGGACCGGGATGTCGGCGGCCGGGAACATCTCGACGAGCGGGACGTACGCGCCGTGGTCGAGGCCCCGGTCGGGGATGTCCTGCACGGGGGCGCCGGGGGCGCTCAGCAGCTTGCGCACGCTCTCGGCGAGCGCCGGCGCGCCCGGGGCGTCGTAGCGCACCTGGTAGTAGTGCTCGGGGAAGCCCCAGAAGTCGTAGACCAGGGGGACCGGTTCGACCGCGCCGAGGGCGAGGGGGGCCTCCTCCCAGTGGGCGGAGACCATGAGGATCGCCTTGGGGCGGGGCAGGCCGGCCGACCAGGCGGCGAGCTGGCCGGGCCAGACGGGGTCGTCCGCGAGGGGCGGGGCGCCGTGGCTGAGATACAGGGCGGGCATGCGCTCCCGCGGAACGGCACGCTCCTGGGTGGCGGCGGACATGGCGGCAACTCCCTCGGCGGCTCGGCGTGTGCGGACGGGACGGGCCCACATTTCCTTGAACTCTAAATTTCCCGTTCGTACGTAACTGTAGACCCCACTTGTTTAATTTTCAAGAATAGAGCCCGTAGAGTGGAACGCATGACGAAGGCAGCCGCACCCGCTCCCGAGCCGCAGTGGCTCACCGCAGAGGAGCAGCGCATCTGGCGCTCGTATCTGCACGCCACCACCCTCCTCGAGGACCACATGGACCGGCAGCTGCAACGCGACGCCGGGATGCCGCACGTCTACTACGGCCTCCTCGTCAAGCTCGCCGAGTCCCCCCACCACCGGCTGCGGATGACCGAACTCGCGAGGGACGCCAAGATCACCCGCTCCCGTCTCTCGCACGCCGTCGCGCGCCTGGAGAAGAACGGCTGGGTACGGCGCGAGGACTGCCCCTCCGACAAGCGCGGCCAGTTCGCGGTGCTGACCGACGAGGGCCTGGACGTCCTCGGGAGCGCGGCACCGGGCCACGTGGCCGCCGTACGCAACGCGCTCTTCGACCGGCTCACCCCGGAACAGCAGAAGTCCCTCGGCGAGATCATGCAGATCGTCGCCGAGGGACTCCAGCCGAACGAAGCGGGTGCCGACCTGCCCTGGCTGCGCTGAGGCCTGTCCGGCGGATCGTGCCGGACAGGCCCTGACCGCCGCGGCCGGGGCGGTACGTCAGGTCAGTGGGCGACCACCGGGACCGGGACGGCCTCCTCGGCGCCCTCGCCGGCGCCCGTGAACGCGCTCATGTCCGGCTTGCCGGCGTTGACGAAGGTCAGGGCGATCGTGGCGGCGACGACCAGGATGCCGACGGCGAACCAGATCGCGCTGGTGTAGCCGTTCACCAGGCCCTCCAGCTGGACCAGCTCCTGCTGGGAGCGGGTGCCCGCGTCGCCGATGTGGTCGGCGACGTACGAGGTCGTGGCCGAGGCGGCGATCGTGTTCAGCAGCGCCGTACCGATCGCGCCGCCCACCTGCTGCGAGGTGTTGACCATCGCGGAGGCGACACCGGAGTCCCGCGGCTCGACACCCTGGGTGGCCAGGGACATGGCCGGCATGAACGCCGTACCCATGCCGAGGCCGAGCAGCAGCATCGCCGGCAGCAGCAGGGCCGCGTACGAGGAGCCGATCTCCAGCTGGGTCAGCAGCAGCATGCCGAGTGCGGCGACCAGGAAGCCGGGGCCCATCAGCAGCCGGGGCGCGACCCGGGTCATCAGCCGGGTACCGATCTGGGTCGAGCCCGTGATCATGCCCACGATCATCGGGAGGAAGGCGAAACCGGTCTTGACCGGCGTGTATCCCTTCACGATCTGGAGGTAGTAGGTCAGGAAGAGGAACAGGCCGAACATCGCGATGATCGCGAGACCCAGCGAGAGGTAGATGCCGCCGCGGTTGCGGTCGGTGATCACGCGCAGCGGCAGCAGCGGGGAGGCGACCCGCGCCTCGACGGCCACGAAGGCCGCCAGCAGCACCACGGACGCGACGAACATGCCGATCGTCAGGGCGTCGCTCCAGCCCTCGGACTCGGCGCGGGTGAAGCCGTAGACCAGGGCCACCAGGCCGAGGGTCGACAGGACGACGCCCGGGACGTCCAGCGGGGAGCGGTTGCGGCCGCCCTCGGGCTCACGGATGACGAAGTAGGCACCGGCCGCGGCGACGACCGCGAACGGGATGTTCACGAAGAACGTCCAGCGCCAGTCCAGGTACTCGGTGAGGAAACCGCCGAGGATGAGGCCGACCGCGCCGCCGCCGCCCGCGATGGCGCCGTAGATGCCGAACGCCTTGGCGCGCTCCTTGGCGTCCGTGAACATCACGGCGAGCAGGGAGAGCGCGGCAGGCGCGAGCAGCGCGCCGAAGGCGCCCTGGAGCGCGCGGGAGCCGAACAGCATCGCCTCGTTGGTGGCCGCGCCACCGAGTGCCGAGGCGGCGGCGAAGCCCACCAGGCCGAGGACGAAGGTGCGCTTGCGGCCCCAGAGGTCGGCGATACGGCCGCCGAAGAGGAGGAGACCGCCGAAGGCGAGGGCGTAGGCCGTGACGACCCACTGGCGGTTGCCGTCGGAGATCCCGAGGTCCTGCTGGGCGGAGGGCAGCGCGATGTTCACGATGGTCGCGTCGAGGACGACCATCAGCTGGGCGAGCGCGATGAACACGAGCGCTCTCCAGCGGGCCGGGTCCGCGTGGCGGACGCCCGGAGCCGTGGTGGCTGTGTCAGACATGGAGGTACCCACTTCGGAACTTCGTGACGGAAAAGTCATGACTTGGTGAAAGAAAAAGGGCGGAGCGAGAGGGCGGCTCGTCGACGGCGACGGTCGCGGGAGGGATCGGTCGGCCGACGGCGCCGATCAGTCGGTCGGCGGCGGGCCGGTGGCCGTTTCCGGTGGCTCGGGATGGTTTCCGGTGGCTGGCAGTGGCTTGCGGTGGCTGGCAGTGGCTTGCTTGTGGTGGCTTGCTTGTGGTGACTCGCGGCGGCTTGCAGTTGCCTGCTTGCGGTAACTCGCGGTGGCTTGCGGTGACTCAGGCCTGGCGGAGGTCCTCCATGGTCACGGCCGTACCCGGCAGGACCGACCGGGCCGGGGCCCGCAGTCCGTCCAGGAACACCTGGAGATGGCGGTGGAGAAAGCGGTCGGCGTTGAGGCAGGCGGTGCCCGCCGGGGGCCGGCTGAGCTGGGCCACGGTGACCATCAGGTCACCGAAGCCGACGTCGTCGCGGAGCTGACCGGCCTGCCGGGCACGCTCCATGACCTCCTCGACGAGCCGCTCGACCCGCATGCGGGCAGCCAGGAGATCCGGGTGGTTCTCGTCGAACGTGCTGGCGATCATCGGGCACAGCGCGCTGACTCGTTCGTCGGCGGCCACGTGCACGAAGCGCTCCAGCGCGCCGAAGGCGTCGCCCGTCTCGGCGAGCGCCTGGGCGGCCGCCTGGGCGGTACGGTCCATGACGGAGCAGACGACCTCGCGGACGAGCGCCTGCCGGTCGGGGAAGTTGCGGTACACCGTGGCGTTGCCGACACCGGCCCGGCGGGCGATGTCGTCGAGCGGCACCTCGGGGCCGAGTTCGACGAACAGCTCGCGGGCGGCGGTGACGATCCGCTCCCGATTGCGCAGGGCGTCGGCGCGCGGCCGGGTCACCTTGCGCTGCGCGGGGGCGGTGGCGGTCTGCACGGCGTACTCCTCGGGTCGATGACGTGACGGGCAATGCCTGCCGGTACTGCTGTCGGTACCGCCGGCGCCGATGCCGCTGCCGGTACCGATGGTGCTGGTGCCACTGTCGGCACCGGTGCCGATGGTGCCGGTGGCGTTGATGGTGCCGGTGGTGCCGGTGGTGCCGATGACGCTGATGGTGCCGCTGACGCTGCGACGTACTGCTGATGCCGCCGCTGTCGCGCGATCCGGGGAAGCTCTCCCCGTTTCGGTCGGACACATGGCTAAACGGGGAGACGATCCCCGGTTATTTCCCGGATGCCGATTCTTTTCACGTGACCTGGGTCACAGACCCTCCTGCCTCCCGCCTACCCCCCGGTAACCCACGATCGGCCGCTTCAGCGCGCGCCGCCGACCGCTCCCGACAAGGGTGATCGAAAGGGTGCAGCCGGTGACCTGCGGCTGCCTGGCGCGAAGGGTTCCCGCATGCAGCCGCAGCCTGAGCGACCCGGGGCAGGCCGTCGCGGCACGCCTCAGGAGCCGCTCCGCCGACGCATACGCCGGCGGCGCACGGCCGGACTCGCCTGTGTGACCGCGCTGACCTTCGCGGTCAGCACCTCGGCCGGCACCGGTCCCCTCGCGCCGCGCCCGAGCCCGGCCGGCGCGGGTCCGATCTCGCTGGCCCGCACCCCCGCCCTCGCTCCCTGCCTGATCACCGCCGGATCCACCGTCCAGATGTCCGAGGGCGTCCCCACGACCGGCGGCTACGCCCGCGCCACGGGCACCGTCCGCGCCCTGACCCTCATGATCGACTTCTCGGACGCGCCCGGCCGCGGCAAGGCGCAGGACCGGTTCCGCGAGTTCTTCCCCCAGACCCAGGAGTGGTTCAGCACCGCGTCCTACGGCCGTCTCGACTACCGCGCCGAGACCCCCGTACCCGACTGGCTGCGCATGCCCAAGCCGTTCCGGTCGTACGGCATAGAGCGCGGCGCGCCCTTCGATCCCGGCTACCGCGAGCTGGTCCAGGACATCGTGGCCGCCGCCGACCCGACCGTCGACTTCCGGGCGTACGACTTCCTGAACGTGCTGGTCACCCCGAACGCGGGCCCCTCCGCGCTGGACACCGTCCTGTCGGTGACGTTCGCCGGCAATCACGAGGCCCCGGTCGCCGACGGCGTCCCCGTCGCGAACGCGTCCTTCGTCTACTCGCGCCAGGACGACGGCTCCGGCTCCTACGACCGCACCGGCTACCGCGTCCTGCCGCACGAGAACGGCCACGTCTTCGGCCTGCCCGACCTCTACACCCAGGAGGGCGGCGGCGCGGTCGGCCACTGGGACATCATGAGCGAGGACTGGGGCGCCAACAACGACTTCCTGGGCTGGCACAAATGGAAGCTGGGCTGGCTGGACGCCGACCAGATCGGCTGCGCGTCCGCCCCCGGCACCAGGGAGTACGCACTCACCCCCCTCTCCGAACGGGGCGGCCCCAAACTGGTCTTCGTCCCGCTCAACAGCCGCGCCGGGTACGCCGTCGAACTGCGCACCCGCGGCGGCAACGACGAGGCCGTGTGCCGCCCCGGCGTCCTCGTCTACCGGGTCGACGCAAACATCGACACCGGCATGGGCCCGGTCACGGTCCACGACTCCCAGCGCGACAGCGGCGGCTGCACCCGCAGCCCGAACGTCCACGCCGAGCTGTCCGACGCGCCGCTCGTGCCGGGCGAGACGTTCAAGGACACGGAGAGAGGGGTGCGCGTCTCCGTGGTGGCGGCGGACCTGGAGGGGACGTACCGGGTGCGGATCACCCGCAAGTAGCCGGCCGGAGGACGTGTGACCGGCCTTCGCCTGCTGCAGGGCGTGCGACAGGCCTTCCGCCGGCTGCAGGGCCTGTGACCGGCCTTCGCCGACCGCCGGGCGCCGGGCGCCGGGCGCCGGGCGTGCCGGTGGAGGCCGGTGTCCCGGACGCCGGGTGTGCCGGGGCGCGGCTAGCGTAGGCGACCTGCCGCGACCGCCGTACCCACGACGGTCGTGGGTACGACCGTCGCACCATCCACCGCCCCGCCCGCGACCGCCGTACCCGCCACCGCCCCGCCCGCCGTACCCGCCACCGCCGTACCGGAGAGACGATGCCCGCCAGGACGCCCACCCCGATCGCCACCCCGGCCGCCACCGTCACCGCCCCGGACAGCAGCCGGGTACCGGAGGGGGCGGTCACGCCGTTGATCCGCGGGGTCGCCGTCCTGGAGGCGCTGACCGCGGCGGGCGGCACGACGAGCCCGAGCGCCCTGGAACGCGCCACCGGCCTGGCCCGTTCCACGGTCGACCGGATCGTGGCGACGCTGGCCCGTATGGAGTACGTCCGCATGGACGGCCGGGACGCGGTCCTGACCCCGCGGGTGATGGAACTCGGCAACGCCTACTTGGCCGCACTGCGCCTGCCCGTCCTCCTCGGATCGCGAGCCGACGCCCTCGCCGACGAACTCGACGAGTCCGTGTCGCTCGCGGTCGCCGACCGCGACGGCATCCGTTTCATCCATCAGGCGACCCGCCGCCGCGCGATGTCCCTCAGCTTCCGCATCGGAGACCTGCTCCCGGCCGAACGCACCGCCCCCGGGCCGCTGTTCGCGACCGAATGGACCGAAGCGGACTGGACCCGCTGGCGCACCCGCCGGTCGGCGGACCCCCAGGACCGCACCTTCCCCGCCGTCCCTCCGGTCCCGGCCCCGGTCCCGCCCACGCGTCCGGACGAGGACGACGACGACAAGGACTTCGTACGCAGGACCGAGCGGGCGGCCGTGGACGGCTGGTCCCTGGACGACCAGTTGATCGAACCCGGCCTGGTGGCGGTCTCCGCGCCCGTACGGGCCCCCCGCACGGGACGCCTCGCCTGCGTCGCCAACGTCGTCAGCCACACCAGCCGGCACACGGCGGCCGACCTGCGCGACACCCTCCTGCCCCGGCTCCGTAGGGCCGTTGCGGCGATGGAGGAGGACCTGCGCCGGGCCCCGTACGCCGAACCGGGCCCACCGCCCACGGGCCTGGCCACCTGGACGAGCGCGTCGAAGCAGGAACTGGGCCGCGAGTTCATCGAATCCCTGGCCCGCGGCCTGACCGTGCTCACGGCGTTCGGGGAGGGCCGGGCGGCCCTGACCCTGACAGAGGTGGCGAAGGCCACGGGCCTGGCCAGGGCGACGGCCCGCAGAGCCCTGATCACCTACGAACACCTGAACCTGGTGACCCACGACGCCGCCGACCGCACCTTCACCCTCTCCCCCCGAGTCCTCTCCCTCGGCTTCCCCCCGCTCGCGGGGACCCCCCTCCCCCGCCTCGCGGAACCCCACCTGCGAACCCTGACCGACCGCATCCAGGAGACGACCTGCCTCGCGGCCCTCACCGAAACGGGCGACGAGATCCAGTACACGGCCCGGGTGACCGCCCGCCACGTCATGCGCGTCGACATCCGCGTCGGTGCGCGAGTCCCGGCCACGACCGACACGGCGGTGGGCCGCGTCCTCCTGGCGAACCAGGACCACGCCCTGGCCGACGAGGAGTTGGAGGAAGGCGTCCGCACCCTCGCCGTCCCCCTCCACGACCGCACCGGCCACACGGTCGCCGCCCTCACCACCTCCACCCACACCGCCCGCCGCACGCCCCAGGACTGCCTCGACACCCTCCTCCCCGCCCTGACCACCACAGCCACCCACATCGAGACCGACCTCCACACGGCCTCCCGCTTCACCCCCGTCCCCCTGACCTGACCCCCACACCCCCAACCGATTCCGGTACGCTGACGCCTGGACCCACACGCACGGGTCCACGCCTTCGTAGCTCAGGGGATAGAGCACCGCTCTCCTAAAGCGGGTGTCGCAGGTTCGAATCCTGCCGGGGGCACCAGGGAAAAGGCCCCGGACCGATCATGGTCCGGGGCCTTTGACATCCAGTTTTGACATCAACGCGGGCGGAACGGGGTGCATCCGGCGTGACGAGGGACGAGGGCCTCGACCGGTTGAGGCAGCTGGCACGAGCTCGGGCACTCGGACGTCACGTCGGCTCGGACCGCCTGATCCAAGCCGGCCTCGACGCTCTCCTGGCCGATGTCGATTCCCCGTCGCTTGCCCTCCTGGCCGGCCTGGGCCGCCGTGAGGAGCATGAGGCACAGGAGTTGTTCGACCACGTCGTGGACGAGCTGGGGTTGGGATTCGAGGCACCTGCGGATCCGATCACCGCCAAGTGGGCCTTGGCCTCCTGGTTGGCCGCTCAGATCGTTGACGGTTCCTTGGACCCGGCAACCGGCGCCGACCTCATATGGGGCGAAGCAGCGATGGAACTCGACTATCCCGACCGCCTGCAGCCGATCGTCGAGCTTGCCATCCAGCTGGACGACTGGAACGCCGATTGGAGCACTCCGCTGGAGCAGCTCAAGGAAGAGGTCCTTGTCGCCGCCCGCGCGTTTGTCGAGCACGGAGGGCCCGAGACCAACCTCTGAAAGGCCACGGAGCCCCGGGACTGTCATGGTCCAGGGGCTCCGTGTCTCGTATGGGGGATGACGGCGGTCAGCTCGAATCGGGACGCCTCTTCAACAACCGGTCCATGTGGCTCATGGCCTCGCGCTGGGTGTCCTGCACGACGTGCGTGTACACGTCCATGGTGATGCTGATCTGGCTGTGCCCGAGAATCTCCATCACGACGCGGGGCGCGACTCCGGCCGCCGTGAGGAGGGTGGCGGTGCCGTGGCGAGCGTCGTGCAGCCGGATGACGCGAAGGCCGGCGGACTCGGCGACACGGGTGAAGGAGCGGTAGACGTTCCGCGGCTCGACCTGACGACCGGTACGGGTGGTGAAGACGTAGCCCGACTCCTGCCAGGTCTCCCCCGCCCTGGCCCGAGCCGCCGCCTGCCGCATCCGGTGCCAGCGCAAGGGCGCGATGCAGAGCGCGGGCAGCGGGACGATACGCCGGCGCCGGCTCTTGGGATCGTCGTCGTAGAGGACGCCGCGACGGCGCTGGGTCTGCTGGCGGACGTGGAGGACGCGGTTGTCGAGGTCGAGGTCGGACCAGCGGAGACCGATGATCTCGCCCCGCCGCAGGCCCATGGCGATGGCGAGGACGAAGGCCGCGTAGAGCGGATCCCTACGAGAGGCGGCGAGGAAGTCGAGCGTCTCGTCGAGGCTCCAGGGCTGCAACTCCCGATTGTCCGTGCGCGGCGGCTCGACGAGCTTGGCGACGTTGCGCGTGATGAGTTCCTCGCGACAGGCGGAAGTCAGCGCCGAGCGCAGAACCCGGTGCGACTCCTTGGCGGTTGCGGCGGTCGTCTCCTTCTCCAGGCGCACGAGGAAGCGGCGGACGTCGGCGACGCCGAGGGATTCGAGCCGCTTGGAGCCGAGGAGGGGCACGAGGTAGAGGCGGACGTGCGCCTCGTACTTGTCGAAGGTGCTGAGCTTGCGCCGGGGCTTGATGACGTTGTCCAGCCAGTACGGCAGCCACTCGGAGAGCTTGGCGGACTTGGTGGGGACGGGCACGCCCTGGTCGACCTTGTCGAGCAGTTCCCGACGCTTGGCGTCGCACTCGGCCCACGTCTTGCCGTAGGCGAACTTGCGGGCGCGGGTGCCGTCCGGCTGGAGCACGTAGACCGCGCAGTGAAAGCGGCCGTCCTTGCGCTTGGTGATGGTGCCGGCGCCGTTCGGGTTGCGCTTGCGCTGACCGGCCATCAGGCAGCCTCCTCGATCTGGCCGAGGACGAAGTCCGTGACGGCGTGGGCAGGGATGCGGCGGGCGCCGTCGATCTTGATGGAGGCGAGGCGGTGCGATCGGATGAGGTCGTAGACCTTGGAACGCCCAAGCTTGAGCCGGGCCATGACCTCCGGCACGGTCAGGAGTTCGGCGGTGGCGGTGGCGGTGGTCATGCTGCGGTTCCCTCCTCGGTGAAGTTGTCACGCAGGGCGTCGCGGGCGGTCTCGCGGTTGGTCTGGAGGTTGCGGGCGATGGTGGCGGCGAGGGCGGCTTCGCCAGGGGTGTGGCCGTGGCCGGCGTACTGCCAGTCGGTCAGGACGAGGACGGTGTCCGGTTCGCGGTCGTCGAGGCCGAGGGCGGACGCCTCTTGAGCGGCGCGGAAGTCGGCGCGTTCCTGGCGGAGAGCGCCGAGGGTGGTGGAGTAGGCGCGCGACTTGGACGAGAAGTGCCCGCGGAAGCCGAGCATGTGCGCCCAGGCCCAGAGGCGTCGGTCCGGGTACAGGGCGTCGAGGTCGCGGCAGGCGGTGATGAGCCGCCGGGTGTGGTCGGGGACGCCGTGGCGGTCGAGTTCGGAGAGTTCGCCGATGCGGCGGTCGAGAGTGCCGGTGTTCTCGGCGGCTTTGGTGGCGTACTTGGCGACGTAGGAGGCGACGGCCTGTTCGGTGATGTCGGAGCCGTCCCCGAAGGCCTTGACCGGGCGGACGTCGAGCTGTCGGCCCCATCGGAACGTCCGGGCGGGTTGGTCGGCGGCGGCCGGGACGGAGACCGAGGTGTAGGAGTGCGCGACGGCGGCCCGTATCGCGTCCGTGAGTACGTCGAGCGTGGCCCAGGCGGGCGGCGGTGCGCCGGGTCCGTCGGGGCCGTCGAGGCGTACGACGGCGTGGAAGTGCAGGGCCCCGCGCTTCTGGAACTCGGCCACCTTGCCGTACGAGACGCGCAGATGGTCGGCGAGTTCCCGGCGGGACAGGCCGCCGCGGGCGGCGAGTTCGCGGCGGAGCCGGGTGGTGAAGCGTTGCCAGAGCTGTCCGGCGTGGTTGTTGAACAGGACGGCGCCCGCGTAGTCGTAGGCGTCCGGGTCGAGGGCGGTGCCCAGCTCCGGGGCGTCGGACGCGTGCCGGTCGCCGCAGCGGCAGGGGCCGCCGTGGTCGGGCCGGTTGTGGACCGGACCGAACGAGGGGGCGGTGAGGGTGGCGAAAACGCGCGGGTGATCGCGGACGGTGGCGGGGATGTCGCGGCGGTCGTCCCCGGCGAGGCCGGCGCGGATGAGGTGGTAGGTGTCGCCCGCGTAGGTCCAGGCGCAGGACGGGCAGCGGGAGGCCCGGCGGTTGCCGCAGGCGAGGCGGAGGCGTCCGCCCGGTTCGTTCTCGGTGGAGTAGTGGTGCAGCGTCTCGCCGGTGGTCTTGTCCTTGGTGAGCGTCCAGCCGGTCAGGTGGATCGGGTCGGAGCAGCCGCCGGTACGGCGGATCTGGTCCTCCCAGCGGGCGTAGTCGGCAGCCGAGGCCACCCGGAGAACGTCTCCGAGGGTGATCGGGTCGAGCAGGTAGGCGGACGTCGTGACCTTGGGTGTCGCGGGTGAGGCCCGGTGGGCCATGCTGGAGGTTCCTTCCGGTTGCGAGATCGATCGGTGGGGACGGCTCCCGGGCGGCGGATGCTTGGCGGTATCAGGGCCGCCCGGGGGCCGGTCAGCGGCGTTTGGCGTCGGAGACGAGCAGGGAGCGCAGGACGACCGCGCAGACGGCGACCGAGGCGCCGGTGATGGCGACGGCCAGGAGCATCGAGACCAGGACGGCGCCGACGACCAGGACGGCGGCGGTGCCAGCGCCGACGAGGGCGAGGACCGCGCCGGGGGTGAGCTGGACCGTCGGGCGGCTCAACGCGGCCGGGGCAGGGACGGGGGCGGGCGCCGGGTGGTGCTGGACGACGGTGGTCGGCTCGACGACGGCGGGCGGGGTGACGAGCCCGGTGGGGGTGGGCATGGTGGGGATCTTCGGGCGGAGCATTGGTGATCTCCTCTTTCCGGTGGGCTACTTCACGAGGGTGTTGATGGCCGGCGCAAGGACGCTGTCGGCGAGGAGGAAGCCGCCGAGCAGGACGACGGCGATCAACCAGGCGGGCGGGCGGAAGAGCTTGACGCCGAGGTAGCCGACGACGAGCAACGCGAGCCAGAGCGGAACCTGCATGACGGGTGTCTCCTAGCGGACGCGGCAGCGGTGGGTGCGGGCGGCGAGCTGGGCGGCGGACCGGCTGGAGTAGTCGGCGGACCAGCCGCAGTCGTCGGCGGTGCAGACGGCGGCGTGTGCGGTGTGGCGGTCGCGGTGGGTGCCGATCTGCACGGGGCCGATGCGCATCACGGAGTGGAAGTGGTCGCGGGCGGGCATGGCGGTCAGTCCTTCCGGGTGGTGGGGTCGGGGAAGCTGGCGCGGATGCCGGCGGCGATGGCCGGGTCGGTGGCGCGCTGGGCGGCTTCCTCGGCGAGCAGATGGGCGAGGTAGGGCCGGTCTGCGGCGGTCATCTCGCGGGCGCTGTCGAGGTAGTCGGCGGCGGTCAGGTCGGCGGGGTCGGAGGTCATCGGTCGTTCCTTTCGGGTCAGGTGAGCTGGGCGGCGATGGCGTCGGCGAGATGGGGCGGGACGCCGAGGCGGGCGCGCAGGGTGTCGGTGTCGATCGGGGCGCCGGTGCGGTCGCGGTAGTCGGCGGCGACCTTGCGGGCGTGGTCGACGAGGACGGCGGGGACAGGATGTGCAGGGGCCGCGGTGGCAGCGGGAGGTGCGGTGGCCTGCACGGGGGTCGAAGGAACGGGGGCCGCGTCAGGGTCGGATGTGGGTTCCGTGGCCGACGCGCGTTCGGCGACCGGGGCCGGCTGCTCGACCGGAGGCACGCTCTCCCCCGCGTCCACGACGGGTGCCGACGGAGCGGGCTCCGGCTCCACCGACTCGGGTTGCGTTTCCCCGTCCGGAGCCGGCGAGTGGGCGAGGAGGGTGCCGCCGAGGAAGGCGAGCGCGGGCCATCCGGCGACGCCGAGGCGGAGCAGGGCGGGCGGGTCGGCCAGGTCGAGGAACCCGGCGGTGGCGATGTTGGCGCCGAGCGAGGCGAACAGCGCGACGACAAACCAGCACCAGGCCAGCCGGGATGGCCCCTCACTGCGCAGCCGCCGCCAGGCAGCCACCATGAGCAGGTCGACGCTAACCGGGTAGGCCCACGCCTTCCAGCCGTTCTGTCCGGCGGCGGCAGCCAGGTCGTGCAGGTGCGCGAAGGACAGGGCGCCCGCGATCACGGCTTGGATCAGGACCGCGTCGATCCGGAGGACGCGACGGGCGCTCATCAGACGTCGTCCGGGTACGTGGCGTCGCCGTCGGAGTCGTAGCCGTCCGCGGACATGCCGGGCGACGGCTCGGGCAGCGAGACGGCGAGGGACGAGCTGACGGCGTCCACGAAGTCCAGGTCGGCGCCGGCCATGTCGGCGTACAGGGCGAGTCGGCCCAGGAGCAGCACGGTCCGGGCGAAGTCCTCGCAGTCCGGGCACATGGCGGGCCCTCCTTTCTTTGGGCATGGCGGGGTAGGGACTCGGCGCGAAGGCGGTCACGCCGACCGTGGGGAGCAGGAAGAGATCAGGCGGTGACCGAGGAGGCCTTGACCAGCGGCACGGGCGCGGCGTCGGACTCGGCAAGGGTGGGCCGGAAGGGGGCCAGTTCGGGCAGGACCGGGGTGCGGTCGGCGTACCGGTTGCAGAGGTTCACGGCCTGGCGCAGCGAGGTGTGCGGGGCACGGATGCGGTGCCAGCCGCCGGAGGAGTCGCCCGCGATGGCGAGGCCGCGCAGTTCGGCGGGGATCTGGATGGCGGCGAGGACGGCGTCCGGGGAGATGTCGCCGAAGGCCATGTTGGCGGATGCCTCGTCGTTCACGCGGTGGGCGGTGCGGCCGGTGAGCTGGGCGCGGAGCATGGTGATGCCCTTGCCGAGTTCGGAGCCGAAGCGCTGCCCGCAGATTTCGAGGTAGATGCCGGCCGCGCGGCCGAGCTGGGCGAGACGGACCAGGGCGGTGATGATGCGGTCCCGGCGTTTCTCCTCGTCCTTGCTCGCAAACAGGGCGAGTTCGGCGACCTCGTCGACCAGGATCACGACCGGCACGGGGCGCAGGTCGTCGGGCAGGTCCCAGATGTCGGCGGCGATCTCCGCGTCCGGCACGTCGGAGGTGATCCGCTGCTGTGACCGGATGAGTTGATAGACGCGCTCCATCCGGACCACGAGCGCGTCGAGCACTTCGGCGGCGGTGTCGGGGTCGTCGGCCAGCGCGGAGAACCGGCGGGCCAGAGGGAACAGTTCCACCCCCTGCTTGCAGTCGATGCCGACGAGGGCGACGTCCATCGGGGCGAGTCCGGCGACCAGGTTCCGTTGGTAGACGGACTTCCCGGATTCCGTGGCGCCCAGGGTGAGGGCATGAGGGATCGCCCGGTAGTCGCGGTAGTGCACCGAGCCGTCCTGGCGCAGCGCGACCGGGACCCGCATGGGCCGCGGGTCAGGGTCGGCCGGCATCCGCACCCGCTTGAGCACGTCGTAACCGGTCATTCGCACCTCGACGACGCCGGAGCGCAGTTCCCGCGAGGTCACGCCGTACATCGAGAACGAGTGGCGGAGCCGGTCCGAGGCGGCGGCGAGGTCGAAGGCGTCCTGTCCGGGACGGAGCTTGAGCCGCAGGACCAGTCCGGTCCGGGTGGGCCGTAACCGCAGGATGCGCGGCGGACGCGGCTCCGGTATCGGCCGGTTGGTGGCCCGCGCGAGGGCCAGCCGCCACCGGGCGGGCGGGACGGTCAGCCCGCAGGCGTCCATGACCGAGCCGTACCGGACCAGGACCCGCACCACGGCCAGCGTGACCCCGAAGGTCAACCAGTACCAGGCGGGGCGCCGCCGCCGCAGGAGACCCACGGCGGCGACGACCAGCACCAGAGCGACCGTGAACGTGGTCACGATCAGGCCGCCTTGGGCCCGGCAGCAGCGTCGGCGAGCGAGGTGACCGCGACCGCGCGGAACGCGATGCCGTGCCGCTTCTGGCCGTTGAAGTCGTTCTCCCACGGCCGGGCGATCAGGCCGGTGAGCGCGACGGGCGTGCCCATGGACAGTTCGCCGGTGATCCCGGGCTCCGGGACCGTGATGGACAGGATCTCCACCTCCTCGTTCGCCGCGAACATCACGTCGACCGTCATCAGCCTCGCCCCGGTCTCGGTGTCGGTGGCGATCTCGCCGGTACGGCGGTCGCGGACCTTGACCTGCGGGGACTTGGCGACCATCACGACCGCACCGGACGTGTCGACGGGGATCTGACGCACAGAGACCACTCCTCTATAGATGCCGAACTTCGTCACTCATGTACATGAGCGACAGGAAGAAGAGTGCCCGACTCCTATACATGAGTCAACCCGCCGCGAAGAAGAACTCGCGACGGGCTGTGAGAGGTTGAGTGGGCGTCAGTCGCCCGCAGGGATCCGGTACTCGAAAACGAACTGGTCAGCAGCCATGAGCGTGTCGCACACCTCCACCACCAGGCCCGCGGTCGTACGAGCCTCCCGGATCAGGTGGACCACCGGCGCCCCCGGGCTCAGCGCCAGCTCCGACGCCTCCGCCTTCGAGGCCGGCCGAGCTTGCAGCGTCTCGACGAACTCCGCGAACTCATGCCCGTGGTCTTCCAGCCGGGCATAGATGCCACCGCCGCCGGGGTTCTCGGCGAACAGCTCGGGGATGTCCTTGACGACGTCCCAGGGGAGGTAGGACGTGGCGGTCTCGACCGGCGTGCCGTTACGGAAGTACAGGCGCCGGCGAGCCAGCACCTGCGTGCCGGCGGGGACGCCCAGTCGCTCGGCAGCATCCTCGGGCGCCTCCGTCGGGCCGATGTAGAGGACGCTCACCTTCGCCGTCGCGCCGGACTGGGCGGACTCCGCGAGGTAGGCCGCCTGCCCACCCTGCCGAAGCGAGCGCCGGAAGCGATCGGAGGAGCGGTGCCGCACCGGAGGCCGGTTCTTCACGATCGAGCCCTTGCCGTGCCGGGTCTCCACCAGCCCGCTCGCCCGCACCTCGACCATGGCCTTACGGATCGTCCCGCCGGACACGCCGTAGCGCTCCACCAGCTCGGACTCGCTCGGCACCATGTCACCGGGCTTGAGAACTCCCGCCCTGATCTGCTGCACGATCTCGTCCGCGATCTGCACATACCGAGGCCCGGAACCTACCCCTCCCGCCGCAGTCCCCATAGCCCTTCCCTGCCTCCTATGCTCCTCTGCATGAGTCAATCACAGGAAGCAAGGCCGTCCCCCCTGCACTCCGTGTCCGTAGCCGGAGTGGTAGTGCGCGAAGACGGCCGCCTCCTGGCGATCCGCCGAGCCGACAACGGGACCTGGGAGCTCCCCGGCGGCGTGCTCGAACTCGACGAGGCCCCGGAGGCCGGCGTGGCCCGTGAGGTCCTGGAGGAGACCGGCATCCACGTCGAGGTGGACGAACTCACCGGCGTCTACAAGAACATGACCCGAGGCGTCGTCGCCCTGGTCTTCCGCTGCAAGCCCTCCGGCGGCACGGAACGCACCTCCAGCGAGTCCACCGCCGTTTCCTGGCTCACTCCGGACCAGGTCAGCGAGCGCATGACCGAGGTCTACGCAGTCAGACTCCTGGACGCCTTGGACGGCAACGGCCCCCACGTACGCAGCCACGACGGCAAGCGGCTGCTCAATCGATGACAGAAGCGGACAACGTACGTCGGCAACCGAGGCAGCTCACGGAGCTGTCCACCGTCAATGAGTTCCTCGATGAAGTACGCCTTCGTCCCAGTATGTGGCTGCGCGGCGGTTCCCTCCAACACTTGGATTCCATGCTCATCGGCTACCGAGCCGCGATGGCCGTGCACGGCGTCGAGGAAGACTTCGCTTTCTGGAGCCCTGGCGTTCAAGGCCCCTTCACTGAGTGGCTGTGGCAGCGGCTCGGCCGTCGCAGCTCCCTTGGTTGGGCGGTCGAGATCGAACGCGAGGCCCGAGAGGCCAACGTGGCCCCGGTTGAGCTGTTCTTCAGTCTGTTCGATGAGTACCGACGAGAGCGCCATCAGACCGAGGGATAAGACTTTCCCTACTTCATCAAGCACCCGTCGTCGCTTCGCTCCTCCGGGCGGGCGCGGGCGGCCGGCGGCGCCCGCGCTCATGTCTCCGCCCCGCTCGGCACCGCCGGCCGCCCGCGCCCGCCCAAGAGGCAGGCACACGGGCATGAGGTCAGAACACGTCGTGGCTGGGGCGGTCGGCTCCACGGCTTTAGGCAGCCACCATGGGGCGAGCCTCGAAGATCATGGCCCCAACGTCGTGCTTTAGAGGTCATCTCATTTGGCGAGTCTGCGGTAGCAGATGAGGGTGCAGGCGAGGAAGTGGTCGGCCTTGCGCTCGTAGCGCCGGTGAAGGCGGCGGCAGCCGGCGAGCCAGGCCATGGTGCGTTCGACGGTCCAGCGGTGGCGGCCCAGTCGCTGCGAGCTCTCGATGCCCTTGCGGGCGATGCGGTGAGTGATGCCGCGTTGCCGTAACCATCGCCGCAGGTGGGAGTAGTCGTAGCCCTTGTCGGCATGGAGTGTGCCCGGCCTGCGCCGCCGACGTCCGCGGCGGGAGCGGATGGGCGGTATGCCCTTCACCAGAGGGATCAGGGCCTGGCTGTCGTGCAGGTTTGCCCCCGAGATTCCGACGGACAGGGGCAGACCGGTCCGCTCCGTGATGAGGTGGATCTTCGACCCGTACTTGCCCCGGTCGACAGGATTCGGACCTGTCAGGTCCCCCTTTTCAGGGCCCGCATGTTCACTGAGTCGATCGCACAGCGGGTCCAGTCCAACTCGCCGCGGGCGCCGAGCTCGTCGAGGACCAGGCGGTGGAGTTTGGCCCACACTCTGGCCTTCGACCACTCCGTGAAGCGCCGGTGAGCTGTCGCCCCCGACGGTCCGAACGAAGCGGACGGCAGTTGCTGCCACGTGCAGCCTGACGTGGCCACGAACACGATCGCGGCCAACACCTCCCGGTCACCGTGACGGCGGCGGCCACCGCCCTGAGGCCGCGAGGGAGCCTCTGGCACCACTCGCTGGAACAATTCCCACAACTCTTCCGGCACCAGCCGCTCAACGATCCCCACGAGCTATAGCCTACCGAAGCCGCCAAATGAGATGACTTCTTAGCGGGCAGGTCCACAGACTGCCCGACGCGCCGGAAGCTTACGGGGCCATGATCACTCGCCCCATGGCAGCTCCCGCCCAAAGCCGCTCCACCGACCGCGCTGATAGCCTCCCGATCACCGCATAAGGTCCTTAGGAGGGCGAGTGAACAACCTACTCATCAGTATAGTCAGTGTCCTGCTCACACTGATCTTCACCGCAATTTTTTACCCGTTATCGAGTAGACTAAGCGCCATTTCTCGGCGGATTGCCCGAATTAAGGCGTTGACCGTCCACGTAGAAACAGACCCATCTATCGTATGGGCTGGGTTCCCGAACTGGGTACCAGCTTTCATCTGGCTCCCTAATCAACCCGCCGGTAGACCTCCAGAGCATCCGACTGATTGGCGAGCATGGGCAGAATCACAAGGCGGGGCAGAGGCCTCCCAAACTGCCTTGAAGGTAACTGTCACAGCACGTGAACTCACATCCATAGTGATTGAGTGCCCCAAGCTACGTTACGACTCGGAACCCATCGAAGATCCAGCCAGGGGGTTTATTGCTTGCTGCCCGACTGGAGGCGCCGCTGTTACACCAAGGAGAATCCAGGTCGATCTCGGGATAGGAACGACGATGTGGGTCGACGACGGCGGCTCCCCAATTGCTCCTCTCACCCTCACTTTGTCACCCGGCGAGACCGAACAATTCCTCATTTTCGTGAACGCCCATTCCGGACGCAACGAATGGCACCTGGAGCTTCCAGTATTGATCGATGGCAAGCGGCAACTAATTCCGATCAAGAACAAAGGCAAGCGGTTCGTTACATATGGACGGGAAGGGTTGCACGAGTACAGATGGTCTGACGGCGGGTGGGGGCTCCACACCTAGCTCCGAATGCAACCCACCTAGCCCGGAAGGCGCCAACTCCGGGATACTCTCCGGACCGCTTGAGGTCAACTGGCACCGACCGGCGAGAACTGCAACCGGTAAACCACTTACTAAGTGCACCCACAGGCGCTCAGCTTCTCTGCTTACTATTGGCCGCACCTATCACAGTCCCTACGTGTTACCAGCTTTTGAGTAGCTTACTGCAACTGGAGGACTAACGAGTCAAATCCGCCAGGAAGTCCGCAGTTCCGACTCCTCAAGCGCATTCACTGGCGACTTTCCATTTGACCGCGACTGGGAGGGTAATTAAGCAAGGCTCTACGCACCCTCCCCATTGGCAACTCGAAGAAGGGTGAGTCGCCTACAACTTTGAATCGATGCGGTGGTATCACGCCGCCCTTCTTCAGGAATTCATTAAAATCTACCACTTTGCCATCCCGGTGACGCAAAGGGTTGGATACCAGTTCTATGAGTCCGAACCTAGAGAGCATCAGGTGCGCCTCATAGACATCGCGCGAAATACCGTAGAGCCACTCCCTGTCTCTTTCGCTCAAGTAAACGCCACGCAAGATGTGAGCATCTGGAAACCGGGCCGCGAGGTGCCTAAAAATCAGATACATCCTAATCTCGGCGTCCGTGAGTAAGTAAACCCAGCCATTGGTGAAGAACTGCACAGGCAAATTGACTACAGTTCGCATACCTTCATACGGCTCAGGGATAATATATCCACGCTTCTCCGGTTCGGACAGGCCGGACTCATGAAGCAACATAAGAGGACGCTCATTTCCCGGCTCTCCAACGTTTCTCAAAATAAGACTCTCGTCAGCAAGTCTTTTGATAGCAGACTTGACTTGACGAATTCGATTTTGATTCGCAGTGACTGGCACCTTGGCCTGCATATTCTGCTTGGCAGATGAAACAATTAGATCAGTCCATGAAGTCTCCGCTCCAGAAATAGGAAGTGGACAAGCTCCCGCTACTCCACTGCGCTTCCTGCTCTGCGCTTCAAAGACTGCAAGAAGGTACACCTGCAGATTTAGGCCGCGCGGGGCGGATATACGGGCAATGGGAGACGGCGTCATCGGAGGACCGGTGAACAACGGAGCGCGGAAGCGAACCTGCGCGGGCCAGTTACCTCCCCGTGCGTGCAAGCCGCGTACCACTCGCAACGTCTGCTCGACCCGTTCCGACACGGCCTCGAGGGCCTGCACTCGACGAGCACGACGCTCAGCGTTTCTTGGCACGTCAAACCCTCTCCGACCCTTTAGCCCGCAAGGCAACTAAGGCGCGACCTGCGGAAACCTCGTACGCCGCGACAAGCTACATGCGGGCTAAAGGGTTTCGATCACGGAGTCAATCCCATCTGACCCTTTGGCCCGGAAGGATACCTACCCCTCACCTGCGAAATCCTCGTACGCCGCGACAAGCTACATGCGGGCCAGAGGGTTTGGCAGCAGAACCCGCAACTCGGCTTCAGATGAAGCAAAGTGGCAGCACGAAACGACGAGCGGCCCCTCGGGGCAACGAGGGGCCGCTCTCAACACCCAAGTCAGCTCACGCATCGCACGAAGAAGGTGTCTCCATGAATGTACGCCTCGGGGGAAAGACTTCCCAGGCTTCCGGTCGTCCACCCTGGGTACTCCTGGCCGGGCTCCTGACGGCCGGCGTCGTGGCCAGCGTCTGGATGGTCCCTGCTCTGGCGGCTCCTCTCAGTACCGCTGCGGCGGTGCTCGGAGGTCTGGTCACTATGTACACAGCCGGACGGAGCAAGGAGCAGCATCACAGCGGCACGAACGCCGTGGTCGAGCTGGGCCACGGCAACGCGAGCCTTGGTCATGCGCCCCACATGCAACACTGCTGCCGCCGTTACTGAGTGTCTAACTGCGTGACAACGCCGACGAACACCGGCGGACGACCGCGAACGTCTACGGACCACCAGTGCAGGTGAGAGGCGCTCCAGCCCAAGGCAGAGGCCCCGCTCAAGTTGCTTCGGGACGAAGAAGTCACACCCCCAAAACCTGATCACTACGCTTCCGCCTTCGCGGCTTCCTCTGGTGGACATCACCAGGCAGCGTGGCTTAGGGCGGTGGGGGTGCAGCGAGGCATACGCGCGCCTAGTTGGTCGGCGCACTCGCCATCGTGGCGGACTGTCGTCGGCTGATGTGCAGACAGCGCAAGGTTTCCTCTCTGCAGTCGATGCGCGGCAGCCAGGCCGACATAGCGCTGCGGGGAGGGGAGCCCAGGTTGGTGCTTGGGCTCCCCTCCCCGCTTGGAAGGGCTGTCCTCGGCCGGCGCCGTTTCGCGTCGGTCCCCTCAGATCCGCTGCGGTTCGCTCACCGCCAAGAGGCGACCGCGGCTGGTCGCGACGCGGAGGACGTCATACAGAGCCCCGGTCAGTTCTGTCGCCAAGCGCCGGGTCTCATCCGGGTCCGTGTCAGAGTCGTCGAGGGCTTCCGTGGCCTGCTCCAGCAGATCGGCTGCCGCACCGAGTTGGGCCGCTTCGATGTTGTCCGCCAAGCGGGACATGTAGCCGCCCTTGTCATCCGTGCTCAGGTAGCAGGGCTTGCCCTCCGGGCCCGACCACGGGAGAAGGCGCAGTTCGTTCTGTGTTGTCATCCTGGCGTCTGCCTCTCGTCGGGCGTGTAGTGGGTGGTGAAGACTGCGTCGGCTCGATCCCCTGGGAAGACCAGAAGGGCCGCCTCGACCACTCGACCGGTGGGGTCGGTCGCGACGCGCGTGATCGCCAGAACTGGTGTGACGGAGTTGGTTCGCAGAGTCGATGACTCGTCCGGCGTCGGCGGGCGGGCGCAGACCGTTTCCCGGACAGCGGTCGGCGGAGGGCCGAGTACGGCGAATCTCCTGACTGCCTCCGGACACGAAGATTCGTCGTCGAGCACTCCGGCCGGCGTCAGGTCGCGCGGGATGTAGATACGAGCCAGTCCGTGCGGTGACTCCCCCTCGTGACTGACGCAGAAGAACTCCGCGAGAGGGCTGCCCGTCGGCACCCTCAGCAAGGTCGTCAGGTGTCCGTCGGCCTGGACCGTGGCGGTGCGGACGGTGACGCGTAGGGCCGCTTCGGCGGCGGTCCACGGGTCCAGCGTCCCCCAGCCACCGACGTACATGATCCGGCGGAGAGGGCGGCGGACGAAGTTGCCCTTGCCGTGGATCTTCTCGACGAGGCCCTCGCCCTGGAGCACCGCGAGGGCACTCCGCAGCGTCGCTGTGCTGACCTTGTACTGGTCGGCCAAGCCGGTTTCGGACGGGAGTCGTTCGCCTGGCTTGAGGTGGCCGGTCGTGATTCGGTGCCGGAGATCGTCGGCGATGCCCTGATGGCGAGAGGGCACGGGCCAGGTCACCGCCTTCTCAACATCCGCACGGCGACGAGCCGGGTTCGCGTGTGTATGGTCAGCAACTCGCCCGAGTCGAAGAGGATTTGCTTCGCTCCCTGGGCGAGCTGGAAGAGGTCCTGCACCCGGCAGGCCCGGCCTCCGAGTTGGATGATGTCGCCGCGCTGCACGGTGGCCGCCGTCACCTCGACGTTGGATGCCAGCGTGCCGCCGGGTGCCCGTTCCCTCACCGCTGCACCTCCGAAGGCGTCGTGTGGCTGGACATCGAATGGCACGGGCAGTCGCACGCCTCGTAGATCACCGGGAGGTCGACCGGCGCCGAGGCCGGAGAGGACTCCGCGCAGGCGTGGTGGGTACCGATCCGGCATGCGGTCGATCGGTAGGGGACGGCCGAGGTGTCCGTGACGCGGGTCTGTCGACGGGGAGGCATCAACGGACTCCCACCAGGGCCGACCACGCGTCGGCCGGCAGATAGGGGGCGACGACCACTTCACGCGTCCTCACGCGCTTCTCCCAGGCCAGCACGTACGGGCGGACGAGCGCAGTGTCCTCGCCCCTGAGCGTTTGCCGGTGGTCCACATCGTTGGAGGCACGCCGGCCCGAAGCCGTCGTCCTGTCCGGAAAAAGGGAGGCGGCGGGAGTGGCCGACGGCCCGGAGGTTGTTGAGGGGCGGCGGTGCCTGCCCCTGGGGAAGTGCCGCTCTCTGGTGAGCGAGACGGCACGGCGGATACGGTTGAGCACGCTGCTCAGCTCCTATCGCTGATGGCCGGTCCCCCGACATCGCCCGTCGTGGGGACCGCTTTGCGTACGACCGCCCAGAGGGTGCGGCCGTTCATGCTGCTGGCGAGGAGGCCGAAGCGGTCGGCTTCCGCCACCACGTCCAAGACCTCCCGCCATGACTCGACGGAGAGCGCTTCCGGCACTTCCGCTTCCACCGACGTGTGCCGGGGGTGTTCCTCCACTCTCGTGAGCAGCCCGAGGGCGGACAGCCGGGCGGCGAGGGCCGCCGCGCTAACTCCCGAAGCGGGCACAGGGCAGCCTCCGTCACCAGCGATCACTTTGAGTGAAGCTAGTTAACTAGATTAGAGCTAGTGGACTAGATTTTCCATATGCCTGAGCAGCCGCCCTATCTCCGCATCGCCGACGAACTCCGGCGGCGGATCGCGGAGCACCTGTGGGAGCCGGGAGACCGCCTGCCCTCCCGCGCCCAGATCGGCGAGGAGTGCGGCGTGGGCGAGAACGTGGTCCGCCGGGCGCAGGAGTTGCTGATCTCCCAGGGCGTGTTGGAGGGCCGCGCCGGATCGGGCACGTACGTCGCCGAGCCGCGGCAGCGCGTGCGGGTGGTCCGTTCCTCGGCGCGCGAGCAGCCCAACGGGTCGCCCTTCCGCGCGGACATGAGGGCCGTCGGCAGGCAAGGGGACTGGGAGAGCCGGACCGACGCCAAGGTGCCTGCGCCGGCGGAGATCGCCACGCGTCTCGGTATCGCCGACGGTGAGCTGTGCGTCCGTACGACGTACGAGTTCCTCGCCGACGGCAGGCCCGTGCAGTTGTCGACGAGCTGGGAGCCGTACGACCTCACCGCCGGCACACTCGTCGTGCTCCCCGAGGGAGGCCCGCACGCTGGAGCGGGCGTCGTGAACCGGATGGCCGCGATCGGCATCACCGTCAGCCATGCCGTGGAACAGCCGGAGCCGAGGCAGGCGACCGCCGAGGAGGCGTCGCTACTGGGTATCCAGAAGGCCGCGCTCGTTACGCACATCCGGCGGACGTACTACAGCGACGACGGGCGGCCCGTGGAGACGGCGGACATCGTGGTGCCCGCGGCTCACTGCGAGATCGTCTACGAGATCCCGATCAACCGGTAGCACCGCTTGGAGTCCGCCCTATGACCGAGAACGCCGCGTCCTGTCCCGAATGCAGCCACCCATGAAGTCCGGCGGCCTCTTGCTGTCCAGGCGGGACGAAGACGGTCGGAGGACCTGCCGGTCTCTGTGGCGGTGCCCCGATCGGCACACCTGGTGGCGGTGGGCGGACCGGCCGGAGGAACCGTTGGAGGTCTGCCCGGTTCCGGAGCTGTTTCGGTGACATCCAACGTTGACATCAACGAGGCCGGACAGCGGCACACAGCAGCACCCCCACGCGACCGCCGGACCAGCCGACGACGGCCCCGGGCGCGGGCGTGGATCGAACTCCTAAAGCGGGTGTCGCAGGTTCGAATCCTGCCGGGGGCACAGCAAAAGGGCCAGCTCAGGAGGGTTTCCTCCCAGGCTGGCCCTTCGGCGTTTCAGGGGTCGTGCCACACGCGTGCCACTAGAGTCCACACTCTTCCCCGAGCGCCCGGACGATCAGACCGCACCCGTGCTTGGTGGCCGCTCAGTAATGGCTCGCCACCACAACGAAGAGGCACGCGATGACCGCGACTACACAGAGAACGGCGACGGTGATCAGCACACAGCCGAGCGCGCCGAGCGCTCCTGTAGACCAGGCGATCGCTGACCACCCGAACCGCGTCGCTCGCTCGGCCCGCTGGACTGCTTCGTGGTAATCACTGTCCTCGTGCCAGCCGCGATCAGCCATGATCCCCTCCCCTGACGGACCCTACAGTCAGGCCGTCTCGCCCATAGGCCGGCCGGTGTCCGGCCCGTAGGCAAGGTGATGGCGTGATCGTCCCGCCTCTTCTATGCGGGGGCACTTCCCCCACCGTTGCGGATCATGGCCCCGAGCCGGTCGGCGATGGCCCGGTCGCGGTCGCTGGTCATGTGCTGATAGATCAGCGCGGCGCGCGAGCTGCTGTGGCCCATGCGGGTCATCAGTTCACGGGTGCTGGCGCCGGCCGTCGAGGCCAGCGTATTGCCCGTGTGCCGCAGGTCGTGGAAGTGCAGCTCAGCCGTGACCCCGGCAGCCTTCCGGGCCTTGAGCCAGTCGTCCCGGAAGTTGCTCCGCCGCAGTTGCCCGCCCTGGGGGCCGACGAAGACGTGTCCATCGCGGCCGGGAGCGCCGAAGTGCTCCAGGTGGTGCGTGACCGTGTCGAGCAGTTCGGCCGGGAAGGAGACGGAGCGCACCCCGGCCGCGGACTTCGGCGCCTTGTCGAAGAGCCGGCCGTCCTGCAGCTCGGCCTGAGCACGGCGCACGGTGACGGTCAGCCCTTCCAGGTCGATGTCCCGTCGCCGCAAGGCCGCCAGCTCTCCGAACCGCAGGGTGGTGAAGGCCGCCAGGAGCACGAGCAGCCGGTAGCGCGGCGCGATGGAGTCGGCGACGGCGAAGACCTCCGCGACCGTGAGGACCGGCCGCTCGGGCACGTCGTAGCGGTCCGCGCCCTTGATGCGGCACGGGTTGCGTCGGATCAGTTCGTCGTCCACGGCCGTGTTCATCAGGACACGCAGCAACTGGTACGTCTTGGGGACCGACGGCTCGCCGACGCCGGACGCCAGGGGCTTGCCGCGCCAGCTCCGCACACGGGCCGTCGTCACCTCGGCCACGCTCCCGGCCCCGAAGGTGGGCAGGATGTGCAGCCGCATCACCGACTCGTTCCGCTCGCGGGTGCGGTCGGCGAGCTTCCGGGCAGGGTCGCCGTCGGCGTGGAGGCGGCCGCAGCGGCAGCGTCCGCCGCTGGGACGGTTGTGGACGGGGCAAAAGGAGGGGGCGGTGAAGGTGGCTAAGACGCGGGGGGTGTCGGGCGACGGCCGGGCCGATGCCCTTGCCGCCGCTCAGGCCGGCCGTGACGAGGTGGAAGAGGTGGAAGGTGTCCTTGCGGTAGACCTCGGCGCGGACGGCCCCTCCACGCGGGCAGCGACAGCACGGCCGATCTCCTCGGGCGTCACGTTGGGCACGCCCTCGAAGACGTGCCGGGCGTACTCCGCGCTCTGGAGCATGGCCGGCAGGACGACGCACTGGAACGAACGGACCAGCCGAGCGGAACGCACCGCATCATCCAGGGCGACCCCCGCGGGAACCTCCCCGCCGGGATGGCTCGACCTCGTCCGGCGAGGCTTCCACAGCAGCCAGAAGGTCACGCACGTCACGAGCCGTCGACCCGTCGAGGCCGAGAGCCGCGGACAGCCGGCCGAGGACGTCGAGGCCGGGCACCATGCGCCCGTTCTCCACCTTGCACACGGTCGGTTGACCGACACCGGCCCGCTGCGCCAACACGGCACCCGTCGGACCGGCACCCGCGCGAAGCCCTCGAAGACGTCCCCCGAGCACCCTCATCCGTTCCCGCCGCTCACTCCCCGTACCCAGGGTTCTACACCAGGGGACGGCGAGGGCCAGGCCCGCCAGCATCAGGGATCACCACCGGCAAACGAGCGTGATTCAGACTTTCTCGACTGGTTCAAGACCGGCTCCGCTCCACCGGGCGCGCTCCCGGCTCCGCGTCGTGCTGCGCTCCTGCCTCCGGCCCGCTCCGCGCACGCTGCGCCGACGCGCGCCCATGACGAGATGGGGCCGGATGTAAGGCGAGTACCGCACCACCGGGGCCGCGGTGAAGGACATGCCTCCGGCGGGGGGCGCTCAGGCTCCGAGATGGCGGGGGCGCCGCGGGCGAGTGCCGGCCGAAGGTGGCGCGCGCGGGGAGCTGGGGTGAGTGGTGGCCTGGGAAGTCCCGGAAGGCCCGCCGTCCTGGGTTCTGTCCGGGTGGACCGTGATGAGATGGTGCCGTGAGCCGCGCTGCAGAAGAGACCAACCGCCGTATGCTTCGAGCGCGTGACGTGATGGACCGCGACTACGCGCAGCCGCTGGACGTCCCCGCCCTGGCCCGCGTCGCACACGTGTCGCAAGCCCACTTCACGCGTACCTTCCGGGCCACGTTCGGTGAGACACCGCACCGCTACCTGCAGCGTCGCCGCGTGGAACGGGCGATGTTCCTGCTGCGGGAGACCGACCGCAGCGTGACGGACATCAGTTTCGAGGTCGGCTTCACCAGCCCGGGCACCTTCAGCCGAACGTTCCGCGACATCGTCGGCCGGTCGCCCCGGACGTACCGCAAAGAAGCGGTTGCGGTGGGCGTGCCGACGTGCTTCACGATGGCGTGGACTCGACCGCATGCCTGACCGGCCGACAGAACGTCTTGTTCACTGAGCAGTTTTGGATAAGTTCTCGTCCTGGCTGATAGCTAGTGTCAGTGTCATGTTCAACGCCATCACGCAGTCACAGATATACGTCCTCGACCAGAACGAGGCCATCGACTTCTACGTCGGCAAGCTGGGCCTGGAGATCACCGCAGACGTCGACATGGGTTTCATGCGCTGGCTGACCGTCGGCGTACCGGGTCACCCCGAGCGACAGATTCTTCTGGAGAAGCCGGGTGCGCCGGCGATGTCGGAGGAGACGGCGGAACAGGTGCGCGAGCTGGTGACCAAGGGGGCCATGGGCGGCTGGCTCGTCCTCACCACGGACGACTGCCGCAAGACCTACGAGACGCTGCTCGAGAAGGGGGTGGAGTTCACCGAGGAGCCCACCGAGCGTCCGTACGGGATCGACTGCGGTCTGCGTGACCCCTTCGGCAACCGCATCCGCTTCACCCAGCCGAAGGCCTGAAGCACTCCGGCACTTCGCATCCACGAACGGTCACACCTCGGGCCCGGCGTACAGCACAGAAGTACAGCGACCGCAGTGACTTGCAGCAGACCACAGTGACACCCATTGGCTGCCGGGAGACCTGCCTGACCGGTGCGGAACTGCCCACACAGAGCTACGGATCAGAGGGTGCCTGTGCCCCTGCTGTGCCCGATCGACCGGGAACCGGCGGGGAACCACCGTGGATGACGGACAGCCCACATGAGAACGGCCCTCGACCGATCCACCTGGTCGGGGGCCGTTCATCCGCGGAGGCGGTGAGACTCGAACTCACGGTGACATCGCTGCCACGACGGTTCTCAAGACTGTCCGCCGGCAGCAGTCAGCGGCTCAGACCACACCCGTGGAGCGCTGGGAGAACGCAGCGCCCGACTACCATCTCGGCATGCCCCGCATAGGAATCCCTGAGCCCGTCGTCGACCTGTTGCCGGGCGCACTGTTGATGTTCGCCCTAGTGGTGCTCATCAGGGAAATGAGCCGTGGTGCTGGACGGGGCATCAGGAAGCCGTGGCTCCTTTCTGCGGTGGCGGCGATCACCCTCGCCAAGTTGCTCTGGCCCTAGCTAGTGATGGGTCGTACCTCAGTGAAGTACAGCAACCACCGCGGCCACGACCGAACAGCAGCACCTCAGGATCCCGCTCGACCGTCACAGCGACCATCAGTAGCCGCAGTGCCTATGGTTCGCATTGAGGAGCGTCGGTCCCGGGCGGCGGGTCGCCTCGGCCATTGAGGCTGGGCCATCCGAGCGGTAGGGGGCTGTCAGGACTCAGGAAGGAATCAGGCTCGGCAGTCGACGTAGTACGGTCTCCGCTCCCATGACCAACTCAATTCACTGGGGGGCTCCGGATGGCCAGCTACGAACAACACTCCCAGGCCGCAAGCGATCTGTTGGCATCGATGAAGCTCGGAAAGCTGTCCTCGTATGAAGACCGTGCCCGGGCCGCACAGGTCGAAGCCCTACTGGCACTCGCCGCAGCCATCATCGGCCGTCAGACGGGATCGCCATTGCATCCGCCACAGTCCGAGCGGTAGCCGGCTTCGAAGTGGATGACGCTCCTGGGCCCTACGCCGAGGCAGTCCCCAAGTGATCGCGGCTTCCCAAGCTGAAGGCCGATCGCTGCCCGATAGCCTGCTCCCTGTGTCGTTCGCTCAGGCGCCAACGGGTGCGTTTCAATTGAAGTGGGAACTCCAGGAACATGGTTGGGCGATGTGTCACCTGGCCGATGACTCCCATCAGGCTTCGCTCGTAGCCGGCTACTGCACCGACGCGTTGGCGGATCTTGTGGCAGCTGCAGGAGGGTTGTACGGGCGGCAGCACACGACCCGGTTCTTCTTCGACGCCGAGCCTCAGGAACTCCGCTGGGTGCTCCGTGCCACGGATGAAGTGATCAGCGTGATCATCTACAAGTTCCCCGATGTCTCGGTCAGCCCCGGCCTACCGGACACCGACGGCACGGTGATCTGGCAATCGGCACACTCTCGTCGCCTGTTCTCCCACGCCGTGCTGAACGCCGCTCAGGACGTGTTCACAGAGCACGGCGAGGCCGGCTATCAGGCCAAGTGGATGCTCCATCCCTTTCCCGTCGCTCTGGTCCAGGACCTCCGCAGACTGCATCTGCGTGATGACGCCTGCGGCCTGTCCCACGACCTTGCACACCCATAGGCGAACGAGAATTCCTGACTTCCCGGGACTCCCGCGGAGACACCCGGCATGAAGCCGCTACCCGAGCGCCGCCCGGAGCTGGCAGCGGGACTGGCTGACATCCACAGCTGACGTCAACGACCCCGGACGGGGCGTACGCCAGCGCCTCCGTCAGACCGTCACACCAGTCGGTGTCATCAGCCGGAGCAGGATCGGATCGAACTTTTAAAGCGGGTGCCGAGGTTCGAACCCTTCCGGGGCACAACGCCTGATCAGGCACGGTGCAGCAGAAGGGCCCCTCGGAAGTGATTTCCGAAGGGCCCTTTGGCCTTGTGTGGAAACGCCCTGCCCCGCGGGCACGCCGCGCTTCGGGCATGCCGCGCCTCGGGCACGCGAGGAGCGCAGGAGCGGGCACGGAACAGTCGCGCTCCTGCCTGTCGGAAAGGGTTACGCCTGTCCGGAGCTCAGGGCGGTTTCCGCTTCCTGGCCGCCCCAGTTGTCGGGGGTGCGCCACAGGACGTGGATCCCGAAGACGCCGTGCAGGGTTTCGGCCCGAAGTGACATCGCCGGCCCCGGTCCGCCAACCGGTTGACCTCCGGGGCGGGTCGGGGCCCGCCCTCCGCGGCGGCTGGGACGATGCGCGCATGACACCCGGGACAGGTACCGCTGAGAGTCCGCCGACGGCGCGCATCGTCCTGCTGGCACTCGCGGCCGGTCAGTTCCTGATGGCGCTCGACAGCTCGGTCATGAACGTCTCGATCGCGACGGTGGCCGAGGACGTGGGCACGACGGTGACGGGTGTGCAGGGCGCCATCACGGCCTACACCCTCGTGATGGCGATGTTCATGATCCCCGGCGGCAAGGTGGGGGCGCTGATCGGCCGCAGACGCGCGTTCATGATCGGCTGTGTCGTCTACGGCTGCGGCTCCCTCACCACGGCGCTCGCACCGAACCTGCCCGTGCTGCTGCTCGGCTGGTCGTTCCTCGAAGGGATCGGAGCGGCACTCATCCTGCCCGCGATCGTGGCGCTCGTGGCGAGCAACTTCGCCACGGAACGCCGTGCCTCCGCCTACGGCCTCGTCGCCGCCGCGGGAGCCGTGGCGATCGCGGTCGGGCCGCTCGTCGGCGGCATCGCGACCACGTACTTCTCCTGGCGGTGGGTCTTCGCCGGTGAGGTAGTCATGGTGCTCGGCATCCTGGTGCTCGCCGGCCGCATCGCCGACGCGCCGGTCGGCGAACGCCCCCGCATCGATCTCGTCGGCGCCGTGCTGTCCGCGCTCGGGCTCGGGCTGTTCGTCTACGGCGTGCTCCGCTCCGACGAATGGGGCTGGTTCCAGCCGAAGCCCGACGCGCCCGTGTGGCTCGGGGTCTCGCTGACCGTGTGGCTGATGCTGGCCGGTCTTCTGCTGATCTGGCTCTTCCTCCGCTGGGAGGCCCGCACGGTGAAGCAGGGCAGGGAACCACTCGTGGACCCGGCGATGCTGCAGAACAGGCAGCTCACCGGCGGTCTGACGATGTTCTTCTTCCAGTACCTCGTCCAGATGGGCGTCTTCTTCGTCGTACCGCTCTACCTGTCCGTGGCGCTCGGCCTGTCCGCGCTCGAGACCGGCGTCCGCATCCTGCCGCTCTCCGTGACGCTGCTGGCGGCCGCCGTCCTGATCCCCCGCTTCCTCCCGGACGTGTCACCGCGGCGGGTGGTGCGGCTCGGGACCTTCGCGCTGCTCGCGGGCGCGGTGGTCCTGATGGCCGCGCTCGACGCGGACGCCGGCGCGGAGATCGTCGCCCTCCCCCTCCTGCTGATCGGGCTCGGCATGGGCGCGCTGGCGTCCCAGCTCGGGTCGGTCACCGTGTCCGCGGTGCCCGAGGCGCGGAGCGCGGAGGTCGGCGGCGTCCAGAACGCCGTCACCAACCTCGGCGCCTCGATCGGTACGGCACTCGCCGGATCGCTCCTGATCGCCGCGATGACGACTTCCTTCCTCGCCAGCGTGGAGCAGAACCCGGCGATCCCGGCCGAGGTCAAGAGCCGGGCGACCGTCGAACTCGAAAGCGGCGTGCCGTTCTTGTCGGACGCCCAGCTCGAGTCCGCGCTCGACGAAGCCGGTACGAACGAGAAGGTGGCCGGGGCGGCCCTCGACGCGAACGAGGAGGCCAGGATCGACGGTCTGCGCGCCGCACTGGCCATCCTCGCCCTCACCGCTCTCCTCGCGCTGTTCTTCACCTCACGGATCCCGAACACCCAGCCCCGTTCGGCGGGGCCGTAGCCGCGGGACGGCTGGAACCGAACCGTGTCCGCTGCACCGCTCCGACGGCCCGGGAGCGGCGCACGGCGCCCGGATCATCACTCTCCGGGGCTCGACGCGGTCGCCGCCGCCTCGTGCGGCCACGAGGGCCACCCGGCGCCCGTCGGGTTCGCTCGGTGGCGCGTCACGGAGGGGGAGAGGACGCTGGTGGTGGGGGCAAGGTGAGGGAGAGACACCCCATGGTTCAGAGCAGCGACCACAAGGCCCGGACGCCGTTCCTCTCCCGGCCCGGCGTCCGCCGCCTCGCACCGTTCGTCGTGACCACCGCGATCGCCCTGGTCTTCATCTTCGAGAACCGCGCGAGCGTCGAGATCCGGCTTCTCGTTCCGACCGTGACCATGCCGCTCTGGGGTGCCCTCCTGATCGCCTGGGGCCTGGGCATGCTCGCCTGCTTCCTCAGCGTGCACCGACGGTCGAAGCGGCGCTGACGACGGTCGAAGCGGGTCCTCGGTGCCGGAGTGGCTGCGGTGGCCGGAGTGGCCGGAGCAACCGGGTCAGTAGACGCCGACCCTCCACCGCTCCACCCACCGCAGCCACGCGCCGCCCGTGCCCCGTACCTGGACGCGGTCGGGTTCGACCTGCCAGGCGGTGCCGTAGAGGGTGGCGTCGGGGAGGTCCACCCGGACGGTGTCGAGGGTTTCCAGGTCCTCGTCGAGGGGCCTGGACCAGGTGTGCGCGCAGCGGTCGCAGGTGTGGGCGACGGCGGTGTGGGGGCCGGTCGCCGGGGTCGGGGTGCCCGGGCGGAAGGCCTCGGTGCGGCAGCGGGGGCACGGGTCGGCGGTCCGGGTGCCTGTGGTGCGGGACATCATCCGATCCTTCGGTACGCGGCGGCGGACGACAACCCCTCCGTCTCAGCCCGGCTCAGCCCGACGCCCGCTTCGCGTCGTACTCCTCGCGGGCCTTCTCGACCTCCGGCATGCGTTCGTCGACCCACCGGCCCAGGGCGCGGACCTGTTCGGCGGCCTCCCGGCCGAGGGGGGTCAGGGAGTAGTCGACGCGGGGCGGGATCACGGGTTTGGCGTCGCGGTGGACCAGGCCGTCGCGTTCCAGCGTCTGCAGGCTCTGGGTCAGCATCTTCTCGCTGACCCTGCCGATCGCCCGGCGCAGTTCGCTGAACCGGTAGGAGCGGTCCAGCAGCGCGATCAGGATCAGGGTGCCCCAGCGGCTGGTGACGTGCTCCATGACCAGGCGGTGGGGGCACGGGCCGTCGCCGCCCTCGCCGCGGACGCGGTCCACGAATGTCAGGTCGCTCGCTGCCATGCCCGTACGGTACCGGGGAGATGGCACTTTCCGACAGTTAGTACTGGAGCCGGGGCGCCGGCACGCTTCCCGGGTCAGCCGGCCCGGCGGCGTCGTGCGGCTGTCCCGCCCACGGCCTGCGCGCCCCGGGCCCGCGCACCCGCGGCGACGCCCGCCGCGGTCAGGGCCAGCGCCAGAACGCCCGGGTTGACGTACGCCGGGACGGTGTCGCTGGTGTAGCTGCCGCCGCCGGACGTCTCGCAGACGAAGCCGAGGGGGACGTAGGACACGGTGTGGCCGACGACGCGCGACGCCCGTTCCTCCCGGCCGGGGGTCAGACAGGGCGGCAGCGGGGCGGACTCGGTGCCGCCCTCCCACGTTTCGGCGACGGCCGCGACGACGTGCAGCAGGCCCCAGGTGTAGAGCAGGGCCGCCACGGCGGCGACGAGTGCGGCGGCGCCGCGGAGCCACACGGTGCGGTCGGCCGCGCGCAGGCCCGTACGGCCGAGGGAGCCGACGGCGTGGCCGGTGAAGGCGAAGGCCGCGACCAGGCCGCCGGGGACGACCAGGAGGAGCAGGAGTGCCATCCGCAGAGGTTGGCAGCAGGCGCAGTACGCCGGCCGTGACGCGGGTCACTCCATGGGCAACAGGTCTGCCGCAGAAGGGTTTTCGGGAGCGGATCACCTACCGCGTCCGTCGGCGACACGGACGTCGGCGGGGCCGCGGACCTGTCGCGGGGAGGCCGCCGCCAGGGTCAGCGTCACCGTGATCGACGCGAGTGCCAGTACGGTCATCGCCGTCGCGGGTGAGGTGAGTTCGGCCACCGCGCCCGCCGAGGCCGCGCCGACGCCCTGGAGGGTGAGCATCCCCGCCGAGTGCAGTCCGAGGGCGTGGCCGCCGAGTTCGGCGGGTGTGAGGGTCATGAGGCGTTCCTGCTGGACCAGGCTCGCGCCGAAGCCGACCGAGGCGAGCGTGGCGCAGAGCGCGGCGACGGGCAGCGGCGGGTGCAGGACGAAGAAGGCGTAAGGGGTGGCCAGGAGCAGCAGGAGGGGGGTGGCCAGGCGGGTGCGGACGGCGGGCGGGAGCAGGCGGCCGACGGCGAGGTCGCCGGCGAACATGCCCAGTGCCGCGCACGCGAACAGGGTGCCCGCGGCACCGGGGTCGTACGACACGAAGAGGGCCTCGCAGCCGACGACCAGGCCGTTGGGGAGCCACAGGCCCAGGTAGACCAGGCGGCGGGGGCGGGACGACCACAGGACGGTGTTGGCGCGCCAGGTCGCCGCGACGGAGGGGCGGCCCGCGACGCGGGGCGGGCGGGCGGTCAGGCCGAGGCGGGCGGTCGCGCTCGCGGTGGCGTGCAGGAGGGCGGCCAGGAGGAGGACCGTGTGGGGGGAGAGGGCGGTGACGAGGGCGCCGCCGAGTGCGTAGCCGGTGATCTGCGTCAGCCCGCTCATCATGTTGAAGACCGAACGGCCGGGCAGGTAGCCGTCCTCGGGGAGGATCTCGTGGAGCAGTCCCCAGCGGACCCCGCCGCCCAGTGCCGCGACGAGGCCCGTGGCGAGGACGGCCGCGAAGACCGCCGCGACCGGCAGCCCGGGGACGGCGAGGACGGCCGTGAGGGCGGCGAAGGCGAGGGAGAGGCCGGCCAGGGCGGTTCTCGGCGGGAGGCGGTCGGCGCCGGACAGGAGGAGGGTCGCGCCCAGGACCTGGACGAGGGACGGGCCGAACATGCTCATCGCCGACAGCAGCGGTGAGCCGGTGGCGCGGTGGACGAGGGTGCCGAGGGCGAGGCCCGCGACCGTGTGGGCGGCGGTGTGGGCGGCGGAGGAGAGCAGGAGCGGGGTGAACTCGGGGGTGCGCAGGAGCTGCCGGTAGCCGGTCATGCGGGGAGTCTCGGGCGGCGGCGGTCGCGGTCGTTACTGTTTCGCGGGAGCGCGAAACGTCGTGTGTCCCGCGTCGTGTGTCCCGCGTCGTGTGTGGGGGGGGGAGGGGCGGGGGCTTCATGGGCTGGTGGCAGGTGAACGCCGACACGCTGGCGGGCAGCCGGTTCGTGGTCTCGCCGCTGGCCGAGACCTTCGCGTGCCTGAAGCTGCTGCACGCGGGGGCGGGCGCGCACCCGGGCGAGACGGCGTGGCTGCGGGAGTGGCTGCCCGCCCATCGCGCCCGGCTGGCCGCCGACCCGGTCACCGCCGCGCTCGTGCGGGCCGGGCTCGGCCGGGACTGGATCGCGGACTTCCTCACCCCCACGCCGAGGGGCGGGGAGGGCTTCGAGGACGGTGTCGCACGGGTCCGCGCGGTACGGCCCGCCGACGCCCGCGCCCATCTGCGGACCTCCCTCGCCGGACCGCTGCCGGGCCTCCTGGACCGCGACGACCTGCCCGAACGGGCGGCGGACCTGCTGACCTGGGTGTGGGAGAGCGCCGTACGGCCCTCCTGGGAACGGCGGCGCCGGGTGCTGGAGGCGGATGTCGTCGCGCGGACCGCGCAGGTGAGCCGGGGCGGCTGGGCGACCGTGCTGGACTCGCTGCGGCCGGGGACGCGCTGGCTCGGGGAGAGCCGGTTCCAGGTGAACCGGCACGAGTATCCGCCTCGGGAGATCTCCGGCGCGGAGCTGCTGTTCGTGCCGGTGACGCCGCGGGCCGGGTGGGTGTCGTGGGAGGAGCGGGAGCGGTACGCCGTCGTCTACCCGTGTTCCGGGGTCCTCGCCGCCGATCGGCGTGAGCGGGACGTGCCGGCCGCGCTGAGCGCGCTGCTCGGGCCCGGCCGGGCGGCCGTTCTGGTCCTGCTCGGGCAGGGGCCGCTGAGCACGACGCAGCTGGTCGCGCTGACCGGGCAGGGGCTCGGGTCGGTCGGCCGGCACCTGCGGGTGCTGTGGGACGCGGGGCTGGTGGAGCGGGGCCGGGTCGGGCGGTCGGTGCTGTACTCGCGGAGCGGGGCCGGCGAGGTGCTGGTGCGGGCCCGGCAGGAGGTGGACCCGGCAGACCCGGCAGACCCGGCAGACCCGGGGAGCGCGACAGGCCCGGCAGACCCGAGGAACGCGACAGGCCCGGCAGGCCCGGCAGGAGGCAGAACCGCGGGAGCGGCGGGGAACAGCGGGGCCGGAGGTGTGCGCAACGGGGTGGGCGGCGGAACCGGGGAAGGCCCCGCGACCCGTGCGCCGGCCGGCGGAGCTGGAGTTAGCATCCGGGGATGACTACTGATGCCGGTGCTTCCCCCCTCGATGTCGAGATCGGCGCCCTCAAGGGCGGCTCCGCGGACCTCTCGCAGTACGCGGGCCAGGCCGTCCTGATCGTGAACGTGGCCTCCAAGTGCGGGCTGACCCCGCAGTACAACGGTCTGGAGAAGCTCCAGGAGCGGTATTCCGCCCAGGGCTTCACCGTGCTCGGAGTGCCCTGCAACCAGTTCCTCGGGCAGGAGCCCGGCAGCGCCGAGGAGATCGCCGAGTTCTGCTCGGCGACGTACGGCGTGACCTTCCCGCTGACCGAGAAGACGGAGGTGAACGGGGACGGGCGGCACGCGCTGTACGAGCGGCTCGTCGGGTTCGCCGACGGCGAGGGGCACAGCGGGGACATCCGCTGGAACTTCGAGAAGTTCCTCGTCGGCCGGGACGGCGCCGTCGTCGCCCGCTTCTCGCCGCAGACCGAGCCGGAGTCGCCCGAGGTCGTCGCCGCCATCGAGAAGCAGCTGGGCTGACCTGCCCGCTTGACCTTGCCCCTGGGGCAGGACCGAGCGTTCCCGTCGCCGGGCGGAGAAGGCCGCCCGGCGACGGAGGACGAGGGACCGGATGGACGACGAGGCACTGCTCACCATCGGCGCGTTCGCCGCGCGGGCCCGGCTGTCGGCCAAGGCGCTACGGCTGTACGACCGGCTCGGGCTGCTGGTGCCGGCGCAGGTCGACGAGATGAGCGGGTACCGCTACTACCGCGCCGGCCAGGTGGAACGCGCCCGGCTGGTGGCGCTGCTGCGGCAACTCGACATGCCCCTCGCGCGGGTCGCCGAGGTGATCGGCTCGGCGGACGACGCCGAGGCCGCCGACCGGCTCGCCGCCTACTGGGCGGACGTCGAGGCGCGGATCGCCGCCCAGCGCACCCTCGCCGCGTACCTCCGTGGACGTCTGTCGGGGAGGAGCTCCGAGATGTACGGAACGTTCGAGGTCGAGACGGTCGAGGTGCCCGCGCAGGTGGTGGTCACCGAGAAGCGGCACACGCTGGCGGACGAACTGCCCGCCTGGATCGGCGCGTCGCTCGGCCGCCTGGAGGAGGCCGCGCGGGCCTGCGGGGGCGTCGCCGGGGCGCCGTTCGTCGTCTACCACTCCGAGGTGACGACGGAGAGCGACGGGCCGGTGGAGTCCTGCGTGCCGGTCGCCGACGAGGCGGCGGCGCGGGCCTGGGCGGCGGCGCGGGGGCGCGGTCGGGAGGTCGCGGTCCGGGTGGAACCGGCCAGGCGGCTCGCCTTCACCCGGATCAGCAAGGCGCAGGTCGCGTACCCACAGATCCTGGCCGCGTTCGAGGCGGTGGAGGCGTGGACGAGGCGGCAGGGCCTGGAGTACGACGGCCCGTGCCGGGAGGTCTATTTCGCCGACTGGTCCTCGGCGGGACCGCAGGACCCGGTGTGCGACGTGGCGTTCCCGGTGCGGTGAGGTTCCCGGTGCGGTGAGGCCGTAGCGGCCGGGAAGAGACCGAGCCCTCTCGGCAAGGACGGCGAGCTCGTCGAGAGGGCTCTTTCCGGTACCGCGTGTGACGTCGTACCGCGTGAGCCGTGGTGCCGCGTGGAGGTGGTCAGCCGTGGCACGGGCCGAGGGGTCGGACGGTGTGTGCCCTTACGCCTTGACCGAGGCGACGAAGAGGTTCCACGCGTCGGCGGGGAAGTCCAGCACGGGCCCGTCCTGGACCTTGGAGTCCCGGACGGCCATGGCCGCGACGACCGGCGACTTGACCTCGACGCACGCGCCGTTGCCCGTCGAGTAGGAGGACTTGGTCCACGCGTCCGTGGTGCCCTGACGAATTGCCATTTTTGCTCCGGATTGCCAGATGTGATGAGTTGCTGTCGCCGTACGGAGGGCCTGGCTGCGGGCCCGCGGCACGGTTTCCGCCAACGATGTTGCTCGATGGCGTGATCGACGCTACTCGCCACCTTCGGCGTCCGAAGCGACTATTCACTCGACCGGATGGCATGTTCCAGGCGGTACTTCCATCCCGGCCGGGTGAGGGTGTACCGTGCGGCACTTCCCGGCCGGGAGGCTCCCGCGAGCACGTCGGAGCATGCACTGCTCGGAGCATGCACTGCTCAGAGCGTGTACTGCTTGGCGATGTCGGCGATGAACTGGCGGGACTGGTCCACGTTCAGGGCCTGCGCCCGCAGGTGCTCGTACATCACGCTGTACTTCTGGACGTCGTTCGGTTTCTCCAGGTACAGGTCGCTGGTGACGCCCTCGATGTAGACCACGCTGGAGTCGGCCGCGTCGGGGAACTCCAGGATCGCGTACTGGCCGTTGAGGCCGGGATGCGCGCCCATCTCGAAGGGGATCACCTGCACGGTGACGTGCGGCAGCCGGGACTGCTCGACGAGGTGCTCCAACTGGTCGCGCATCAGCGACTTGTCGCCGACGACCCGGCGCAGTGCCGCCTCGTCCATCACCGTCCACAGGCGCAGCGGGTTCTCCTCGGCGTTGATGCGTTCCTGCCGCCGCATCCGCACCTGCACGCGCTTCTCGATCTCGGTCGCCGCGGTCTCCGGCAACGCCCCCGAGATCAGGGTCTCGGCGTACTGACGGGTCTGCAACAGGCCTGGCACCACCTGCGGGTCGTACACGCGCAGGCTGGCCGCGTCCGTCTCCAGGCCGATGTACACGCTGTAGGGGACGTCGCCGAAGGCATGCCACCAGCCCTGCTGGCGGGAGTCCTTCGCCATCTGCATCAGCGAGTCGACGATCCGCTGGTCCTCCACCTCGTAGACCCCGCACAGGTCGCGCACGTCGCGCTGGCTGATGCTGCGTCTGCCGTTCTCGAGGCGGCTGATCTTCGACTGGGACACCAGCAGGCGGTCGGCGACCTGTTCGGCCGTCATGCCCTTGTCCTCGCGGAGCCTGCGCAACTCCTGCCCCAGCCGGCGCCGCCGGACGGTGGGATTGACATTCGACGCCACGGGACGTGCACCTCCGGCTGCGTGCCTGAACTGACACTTTGCGTATCTGCTGTTGAGCAGACTGCCACCGAGGCGCTTCACACCGCTGGAAAACCAGGGATATGCGGCCGCCCCGGCAGCCCGTTCGCGGACATGCGTCCGCGCGGGGCGGCGGGCCCCGCGTCACGGGGACGCAGGACGTCACCACCCCGCGCGGGCGCGGCGGCTCCCGAACGGGTCTGTCTCGGCCTCACGGCCCGGCGGCTGCGGTGTCGTGGGACCGCGGCTCAGTGCGCCACGACACCTGCCATGGAACCTCGGTGCGGTTGCGCCGGAACACCACGGGCGGGTTCCGGAGCGGACCTGGCTCCCGGTCCGGCCTGACGGCCGGCCTGGGCCGGGTTGCGGCGCGGCTGTGCGACCGCGCCGTTCTGGACGTCCATCACGGCGTGCGCCACGAGACCGCCCATGGGGTCGTGCCTGATCAGGTCCCGCAACCGGGATCGGGACGAACGTCCCTCGTTCCCCGGGTACAGGTGCTTGCCGAGACCGACCGCGTGCGCCAGCGCGGCGAGCGCCGCCGTCCGCGGGTCCGGCGGAACGCCGGTGCGGATGGCCGTGTCCAGCCGGGCCTTGATCTCCCGGCTGATCGCCGTCTCCGTCGCCTGGTAGCGAGTCGTCGGCAGCACTCCGCACATCTGACCCGCCACGGCATGCACCATGCCGCACCGCTCCAGATGCGAGAGGTACGTCTGACGGAGCCCCAGTCGGGGTCCGCCGATCCAATGGACCGCCCGTACGGGAGCGCCACGCCTTCGCAGCAACTCCAACGCGCAGTCCAGAGTCGGATCTCCGGTCGGCCGTGGGGACACCACGGCGATACGATCCCCGTCCGGGGCTATCCGTCCGGCCAGTGCCAGCTCCACTAGCTGTGCTCCGGCCAGACCAAGGTCGAGCGACTGCGGCTGTGCAGTGGTACCCGTGGCCGGGTCCAATGCCAGCAGAAGAAGCTCTTCCGGAATTGTTCTGCGGCTCCTGCCCATCCATGCCTCCCCGCGTGGATGAATGACAGGGTGACCCCTCTCACATTCATCTGTCGAGAGTGCGTGACCGGTTCGTAGTGGAACCAGTAGGTATGTCGTTCTCGTCTACCGCAGGAGCCAAGCCCACTACACAGGACACTGGTACATGGTTCGGACACTGCCGCGAGGCGGGTCCCGGGCGGGCGGTTCACGGTTCGGCAGGCGCGCGGTGGGCGTGCGGCACAGCGAGGAGGCATCGGTGGCGGGCGAGTCCCCCGACAGGTCGAAGCAGCGCGAGTCGTCGGCGGAACCGACGTCGGGGAGCGCGGGAGCGGTTCCCGAGGCACGCGATCCGCGGCTCGCGGTGGCACGGGACGCCGAGAGCGCGTCCACGGTGTCCTCGGCCGCGTCCCGGGGCGGGGTGGACACGGCGACGCGGGTGTTCTCCGTACGGGAGTTGACGGCCGAGAAGCCGGAGCGGCCGGAGGAGGCGTCGGACGAGGCGGACGAAGCTCCGGCCGACGAGCCCGGCGCGGACGCCGCCGAGAGCGCCGACGAGGGTTCCGCCGAGAGCTCGGAGGGCGGGCGCGGCCCGAAGGAGCCGGCGGAGGCCGGGCGGGCCGCTGAAGGCTCTCCGGAGGACGCCGAGGCCCCGGAGGACACCGAGGACGCGGACGCCTCCGGAACGGCGGCCGGTGGCGCCGGGGGCCGTGACGACCGGCTGCGGTCGGCCGTGGCCCAGTGGGTGGCCTCGGCGGACGGGAAGCCGGACGAGGCGTCGGACGAGAAGCCCGAGGGACCGGACGAGGCGTCGGACGAGGCGGGGGGCTCCCCTCAGGGCCCGTCCAAGGCCGCGCCGAAGTGGGCGAAGGGCGGTGCGCAGACGTCCGGGAGCGACGCGAGCGAGCAGTCCGATGCCGACGCCGCCGACCCGGCCGACGGTTCCGGCGAGGGCTCCGGCTCCGAGGCCGGCGCCGCCGACGGGAACGACGCGCCCGAGGCCCGTACGGGCACCGCGGCCGCCAGGACCGCCAAGACCGCGGATCCCCGGCTCGGCGCCGCCGCGAAGACCGACGAGCCGAAGGCCGACGAGCCGAAGACGGACGAGCCGAAGGCCGACGAGCCGAAGGCCGACGCTGACGCTGACGCGGCGGACGAGCCCCAGGACGGCCCCGCCGACCAGGACGCCGAGTCCGGGGCCGACGAGCCCGACTCCCCCGTCGACCAGCCCACCGCCGTCTTCAAGGCCGTACGGCCGCCTGCCGAGCGCCGGGTCGACCAGCCGACCACCATGCTGAAGCTGGGCGACGTCCCCAAGGCCGGGGAGCCCGCCGACGCGAAGACCCCGGCCGCCGAGCCCGGCACCGACGTGAAGGCGCCGGGAACCGGATCCGAGCCCAAGGCCGAGCCCAAGCCCAAGGCCGAACCCAAGGCCGAACCCAAGACCGGACCGCAGCCCGAGAACGGAGCCAAGTCCAAGCCCGGAGCCGGCCCCAAGCCCGGAGCCGGCCCCAAAACCGGACCCGAGTCGAAGACCGGACCCGAGTCGAAGACCGGACCCGAGTCGAAGACCGGAGCCGGTCGCAAGAGCGGACCCGAATCCGAGACCGGACCCGAGTCCGGGGCCAAGGCCGACGCCCCCGCCGAGCGGGCCAGCAAGTTCGTCGCGCTGAAGCCGCTGGACGATCCCGCCGGCCGGTCGGTGAAGCCCGCCGCCGACGCCACCGCCGTCGTGCCGCAGATCGGGCCCGAGCGGACGACGCAGCAGCCGTTGCCGCCGAAGCCGCCGCTGGACCTGCTGGCCGAGCTGACGAACACCCCGCCGCCGCCGCCGACCCCGCTGCGGACGCTGGCCCGGCGGGTGAAGATCTGGACGCCGCTGGTCATCCTGCTGGTGATCGCCTTTGCGATCGTGCAGGCCGTACGGCCGCTGCCGGCGACCGCGCTGACGCTCACCGCGAAGGACTCGTACACCTTCGAGGGCGGGAAGCTCTCCCTGCCGTGGCCGTCCGAGGGCCAGGGCGCGATGGACGTGAACGGCATCGGCACGATGGACGGCTTCGGCGACCAGAAGCCGGTCGCGATCGGTTCCGTCGCCAAGGCGATGACGGCGTACGTCGTCCTCAAGGACCACGCGCTGAAGTCGGGCCAGGAGGGCGAGACCGTCCCCGTCGACGCCACCGCCGAGAAGGAGGGCGGCTACGACGCGGACGGCGAGTCCACGCTCAACACCGTCAAGGAGGGCGACGAGCTCACGCTCCGCCAGGCCCTCTCGGCGGTCATGATCCCGTCGGCGAACAACATCGCGCGGCTGCTGGCCCGCTGGGACGCCGGCACGGAGGCGGAGTTCATCAAGAAGATGAACGACGCCGCCGAGGACCTCGGGATGACGAACACGACGTACACCGACGCCTCGGGACTGAAGGAGACCACCGTCTCCACCGCCGCGGACCAGGTGAAGCTGGGCAACGAGCTGGTGAAGATCCCCGCCCTGATGGAGATCACCAAGCTGCCGGAGTGGACCGACCCGTCCGGTCAGAAGTGGCGCAACTACAACACGCTCGTCCCCTACAACAACGCCCTCGGCATCAAGACCGGCTCGACCACCAAGGCCGGCGGCAACCTGCTGTTCGCCGCCACCGAGGAGGTCGGCGGGGAGACCGTCACCGTCGTCGGCGCGATCCTCGGCCAGCACAGGTCGCCGATCATCGACACGGTGAACGCGGTCAGCAAGACCGCGCTGCTCGCCGCCCAGGACGCCATGACCTCGGCGAAGATCCTGAAGAAGGGCGACGTCGTCGGCTACGTGGACGACAGGATGGGCAACCACACCCCGGTCGTGGTGACGGAGGACGTCACGGCGGTCGGCTGGGCCGGGCTGACGGTGAGGCTGTCCTTCGCCGGTGGCGAGGTCCCGCACACCGCGAAGGCCGGCACCCAGGTCGGCACGCTGACGGTCGGCGACGGTTCCGGCGACGCGGTGAAGGTGCCCGTCGCGCTCCAGCGGGAGCTGACCGAGCCGGGCTTCCCGGACAAGCTGACGCGCGTCGGCTGAGCCGCCGCACGGGCGCCGTCGTGCACGCACCCCGCCGGGCAGCCGCTCGGCGGGGTGCGTGCTAGCGTCACGAAACGGGACAGGTCGGCGGTCGCGGCGACGCGGCCGCGAAGCGGGCGCGAACGGGACGCGTCCGAGAGCGGAAGACGGGACACGGGGAGTGCCTTCAGGTGGCCACTGCGGAGCCGACACGCGCCGGCGGAACCGGTCCGGACCCGGACGCCGGCCGACGGGTGCGCCTGCCCGCACCCCAGGCCGGTGACCACGACCGCGACGGCACGGCCGATCAGGACCGCGACGGCATGACCGACCACGACCGTGCCCCGGCCGCCGCCGGGTCCGCCCCCGGCCCCGCCCCGGAGGCGGGTGAGCGGGAGGCGGCCGCCGGGGACTCCCGCGTGAGAGCGGTCGCCGACCGGGTGCGCGGCCTGCTCCGCCGGCATCTCGTGCTCTCGGTGACGGTCCTGTCCGGCGTGCTGCACCTCGCCTGGTTCTTCGCGTTCGCGAACAGCGGCGGGGATCTCGCCGCTCAGGACGCGTGGGCCGAGTTCGTCGGCCGGCACCCGGACTCCGCGTACAACCTCGCCTGGTACGGCGGGATGCACCCGGTGTCGTACAGCGTGGTGTCGCCGTACCTGATGTCGGTGCTCGGGGTCCGGACGACGATGATGATCGCCGGGACGATCTCCGCCGGGCTGCTGACGCTGGTCCTGCTGCGCTGCCGGCCGGTGCGGAACCCTGTGTGGCCCGCGCTGGCGGGGGTGTTCGCGCTGCTGTGCAACGCGGCGTCGGGCCGGGTGACGTTCGGGCTCGGCAACATGTTCGCGCTCGGCGCGGTCGCCGTCGTGTTCTGCTGGCCGTACCGCTGGCGCTACAAGCGGTGGGCGAAGGCGCTGTGCGCGGCGCCGCTCGCCGCGCTCGCCACGATGGGGTCGCCGGTGGCGGGCCTGTTCCTGGGGCTGGTCGCGGTCGCGCTGTTCCTGCAGAAGCGGCGGCCGGGCGCGTGGGCGCTCGGGCTGGCCCCGACCGCCGTCGTCGCGGTGTCGGCGTGGGCGTTCCCGTTCTCCGGCACGCAGCCGATGTCCTTCGGTTCGGCGTCGCTGCCGCTGGTGTTCTCGGCGGTCGTCTTCGCGGTCGTCCCGCGCGACTGGAAGACCGTACGGATCACGGCGGCGGTCTACGGCCTCGGGGTGCTCGGGGTGTGGGTGATCAGTTCGCAGATCGGGTCCAACATCACCCGGCTCGCGATGCTGTTCTCGGGTGTGGTGCTGATGGCCGCGCTGCCGTTCGCGGTGCCGCGCAGCCGCAAGTGGTACGCGATCGTCCTCTCCTCGCTGGTCTTCGTCGGCTGGATCGGCTTCAAGTCGGTCGACGACGTCTACCGGACGACTCCGGCGGCGTCCTGGGCGCGCGAGCTGGCGCCGCTGGTCAACGAGTTGCAGGAGGTGGGCGCGGAGAAGGGCCGGGTAGAGGTCGTCCCGGCGCGCTCGCACCGCGAGGCGTCCGCGCTCGCGCCGTACTTCAACCTGGCCCGCGGCTGGAACCGGCAGGCCGACATGGAGCGCAACCCCCTCTTCTACGACGACACCCTGAACTCGGCGAACTACCGCGAGTGGCTCAAGCGGTGGGCGGTGCACTTCGTGGTCGTGCCCAAGGACGTGCCGGACGGGGACGGCGGGCAGCGGGAACGGGAGCTGGTGCAGCGGGGGCTGCCGTATCTGGAGCAGATCTGGGGCGACGCCAACTGGCAGCTGTTCCGGGTGAAGGCCCCCGGGTCGCTGGCCGAGCCGAACGCGGTCGTGCAGCGGGCGGCGCAGGGCGAGATGACGATCGACGTGCGCGAGGCCGGCCGGATCCTGATCCGGATCCCGTACTCGCCGTGGCTGAGCATCGTCGACGCAAAGGGCAGGAGCCTGGAGCCGCCGCAGGAGACGGAGGCGTCCAAGGACCGGGCCGAGGGGGAGCCGAAGGCGTACGACAACGTCAACGGCTGCCTCTTCGAGACGGAGGAGGACGCGGACGGCGACCGGTGGACGGTGCTGATCGCGCCGGAGGCGGGCACCTACCGGCTGGCGGCGCCGTACCAGCTGCCGCGGGGCACGCCGTGCCCGGACGAGCTGAAGAGGTAGCCACCGGGCGGGACGTGCGGGAGCACTCTCTCTCCCCCAGAAGGGCGCACCGCCTCGGGGCGCGTGCCGCCTCGGGGCGCGTGCCGCCTCGGGGGGTACTGCCCTGTCGTGCATCGGCGGCATCGATCATCTGGAGAACCGGGCGCGGGCGCGCCCCGGGCGGTCACTGCTGGTCAGCGCCGGAGAACCGCCGCCATGAGTTCACATAGATGAACTGAGGCCACCATACAGAATGATTTTACCTCCCCTTGACCTTACGTCGCCTTGTCGTGTCCACGCACCAGCGCCCACGATGAGCGCCGGGCTGAACCCTGGGAGGACGCACATGAACGGTCTCGACTGGGCCGTGCTCATCGGCTACTTCGGCGTGATGGTCGCCATCGGTGTCTGGTCCCACAAACGGGTCGACAACGTCAGCGACTTCTTCACCGCCGGCGGCAAGATGCCGTGGTGGCTGTCGGGCATCTCGCACCACATGTCGGGCTACAGCGCGGTCATGTTCACCGGTTACGCCGGCATCGCCTACACCTACGGCGTCACCTCGTTCATCACCTGGTCCTTCCCGATCGCCCTGGGCATCGCGATCGGTTCCAAGCTGTTCGCGCCCCGCATCAACCGGCTGCGCTCACGGCTGCACGTGGCCTCCCCGCTGGAGTACCTGAAGAACCGGTACGACCTCAAGACGCAGCAGGCGCTGGCCTGGTCCGGGATGCTGCTGAAGATCGTGGACGTGGGCGCCAAGTGGGCCGCGATCGCCACCCTGTTGTCCGTGTTCACCGGGATCTCGCTGAACCAGGGCATCCTCATCACGGGCGCCATCACGGCCGTCTACTGCACGATCGGCGGCCTGTGGGCCGACGCCCTCACCGAGTTGGGGCAGTTCATCATCCAATTCCTCGCGGGCATCGCCATGTTCGTCGCCGTGGTGCTTGAACTGTCCGACCTCGGCATCGGTTTCCTCGGCGCCTGGGACGAGCCGGCGCTCCAGGGCCACGAAAAGCCGCTGGTGGGGCCCTACGGCACGGTGTTCCTGCTCGCGTTCCTCTTCATCAAGCTGTTCGAGTACAACGGCGGCATGCTCAACCAGGCCCAGCGCTACATGGCCACCGCCACCCCGAAGGAGGCCGAGCGGTCGGCGCGGCTGTCGGCGGTGCTGTGGCTGGTGTGGCCGCTGGTGCTGTTCTACCCGATGTGGATGTCGCCGCTGCTGGTCGAGTCGCAGAAGCCGGACGGCTCCGACTCCTACGGCCTGATGACCGAACAGCTGCTGCCGCACGGGCTGCTGGGCCTGGTCATCGTCGGTTTCTTCTCCCACACGATGGCGATGTGCTCCTCCGACGCCAACGCCATCGCCGCGGTCTTCACCCGTGACTGCGCGCCGGTGATCTCGGCACGGGCGCGGGCCTGGAACCAGCGGTCGGGGCTGATCGCGGCCCGCGTCGCGACGGTCGTCTTCCTGGCCCTGTCCATGGCGGCGGCCACCCAGGTCAACTCGCCCACGTTCAAGGACATCATCACCGTCGTCATCAAGTGGGTGGCCGGTCTGATGGGCCCGATGGCGATCCCGATGATGCTCGGCCTGCTGCGGCCGTTCCGCCGCTCAGGCCCGACGGCGGCGCTGACGAGCTGGTCCATGGGTCTGCTGGCCTTCTGGCTGGTCAACTACCCGATCAACTGGAACGTCGACGGCGGCGTCCCGCTCCAGTACCAGGTCTCCGTGCCGCTCGCGGTCTCCCTCGTCCTGTACGTCCTCATCGGCTTCCTGAAGCCGGAGGACACCCCGGAACGGCTCGCGATCATCGAGCGGATCAACACGGACGGGGGCGGCGGGGCGGCCGCGGCAGCGGCCGAGGTGCCCGCACCGCGGGACTCGACTCCGGCACCCGTGAAGGACTAGGGCGGCGGGACCAGGTGTTCTGTCCGGGGAGGTTGTGGACGGGTGAGGCAGGTCTCGGCTGAGGGATCTTGAACAGGTGAGGGCCTTCCGGGTTCGGTGTGGACTGCGCCGTCCACACCGGCCGGAAAGGCCCTCGTGGTCCACCGTAACGCGCCCCTGACCGAGACCGGCCGGCCCGCCTCACGCACCTGGACCGCGCGACCGGCCTGCTGCGGTTGTGGTGCGCCCCACTGGGGCGCACCGGCGGCCTTGGTGTGCTGCCCGCCGTCTCCAGCAAGGTGATCCACCTCCTCCTGCGGCGCAGCTCCTACAAGTGTTCTGCTTGGATCAGTCCATGATCTCTGTTGGCGCACCGGACGAGACACGAGAAGGGGCAGAACTCGCGGTCTGGTTCGGCGGGGCGTCCATGGCGTGCTGGCTCTGTTGCCCGTTCTGGACACTGGTCAGCTTCGTTGCGCTACCTCTGGCTGATGTGCGCGCGGCACGTGTTGTCCTCAAGCGTGAGCCGAACCGCCCGCAGGGCTTCGTCGTGTTCACCACCGTCCCGATCTACCTGTAGAGGTCCAGCGCCGTGTCCATGAAGCCGCTCGAGTTCGATCGCCGCTACGGTGAGTTGGACCAGGTGATCAGCGCGTACACCGGCACGTCGGCCGACGACAGCCGGACAAGCCGAGCGAAGCCCTTCGGGCCTACCTGCGCCACACCTGGCACACCCGCCCCTGGGCCCTGGCCACGGCCGAACAGCAGATCCGCGAGTACGCCCGCAACCCACCGGGCCGGCTGCGCCTGAGCCTCGGCGAGTTCTACCCCGTGCCGGACGTCGGTCCGCCCGAATCGGCGATCCAGGACTGGCTGTTCGTGATCGCGGATCACCTGAAGCGGTCGATCGAGGAGGGCGAGGTCCCGCCCCCGGCCGATCCTCGCACCCACTGGGAGTGGCACGCCCGCTTCCCCGAGCTGGGCCGGTTCCTCGGCGGTTGGTTCTCACAGGACATGCCGGACGAGTTCGACGACCACGACGCGGCCGTACGCGACTACACCGCCACCACGGATCCGCAGCTGGTCGTCCGCCTCACGGGCGAGCTCCGCGAACTGCTCGCCCTCGCCCTGGAAGAGTCCGACTACACCCTCGCGATGGCGGAGCTGGGCATGGAGGTGGACCCACCCGGGCCGTACTCCCCGAGCGGCTGGCCGGCCCATCTCGCGGAGCGTCTTGGCGGATTCAAGGCAGACTACGGACCCGGACCGGCCACGGGCTGACCGCATGCCCTCTTCGCCCTGGCCATCGGCAGGCCGAACGCCTCAACCACACCCTGCTCGACGAATGGGCCTACGCGACGCCCTACCGGTCGGAGCAGGAACGACGCGACGCGTTCCCGGACCGGCCGCACCCCTGCAGTCACCGCCACGGACACACCCCGCTCGCAGGCGAACCACCTGCCAGCCGCCTCCCCGAACTGTACGAGCAGCACACCTAGAGGACCCGCGGGTACCGGGCGAGCCAGCCCGGGGAGGCGCTCGCCGGGGTGTGCAGGGCCGGGCCCTGGGTCATCTCCATCGCGAAGTCGTCCGCCAGTTCCAGGATCGTGGGACGGCCCTCCAGTTCGGCCAGCCAGGCAGGCGGGAGGGCCGTCTCGCCGTGCAGGGCCCCGAGCAGCCCGCCGGCCAGAGCGCCGGTCGCGGCCGACGGGGCGTCGTGGTTGACGGCGAGCCGCAGCCCGTGCCGCACGTCCTCGGCGACCAGGGCGCAGTAGACGGCCGCCGCGAGCACGGCCTGGGCCGTCCCCGTCCCGGCCAGCTCCGCCACCCGCGCCGGGCCGGGCGTCCCCTGCCGTACGGCGTCCAGCGCGTGCCGCAGCGCCTCCGACACCGGCTCGTGCCCCGGCCGGGCGGACAGCAGGACGAGCGCCCGCCGCACCGCGCCGTCGAGGCTGTCGCCGCGGGCCAGCGCGTGCACGGTGACCGCGTACGCGCCCGCCGTGAGGTGTCCGCACGGGTGGCCGTGGGTCTGCGCCGCGCACTCCACGGCCAACTGCGCCACCAGGTGCGGCTCCCAGCCGACGAGCAGCCCGAAGGGCGCCGAGCGGGCGGTGGCCTCGGGGCCGTCCTCGCCGGGGCTCTTGGGTGCGTCGAGGGTGCCCATGACGTCGTCGCCGAAGCCGAGCAGCAGGGACCGGGCGGGGCCGCGGCGGACGTACAGCCACTCCTCGTGGGCCAGCCAGCCGTCGTCCTCGCGGCGCAGGTCGGGCCCCCAGTCGCGCTGGGTGGCGGCCCATCTCCGGTACGCCCGGTGCAGATCGGTCGGTGGATGCCAGGCGCCGGTGTCGCGGCGGACCTGGGCCCGGATCAGCCCGTCCACGCTGAACAGGGTCAGCTGGGTGAGATGGGTGACGGCGCCGCGCCGCCCGTGGGCGGGCGCCAGGTCGACGAGCCCCTCGGGCCCGTGCGCCCGCCGTATCTCCTCCAGCCCGAGCCGGTCGACGGCCGCCCCGAGGGCGTCCCCCACGGCGGCGCCGAGCAGGGTGCCGCGCACCCGGCTGCGGAAGTCCTGCTGCTCGGTACGCCCCCAGACGGCACCGCCTGTCGCACCCACCTAGACCTCCCGGGCACCGTCCGTACGCACGACGTTCGTCACTGTAATCGAACGGGATCGGAAGAGGGGGAGGCCGTGGACATGTCAGTCACCCTTTCCGGGCAGACCTCACCCATGGCAGCCACGACCTCCACCTCCACGTCCCGCGCCCTCCGCCTCGCCGTCACCCTGCTCACCGCCTCGGTCGCGCTCTGGACCGCGTTGGTGGCCTTCGGGAACATCACCGACTTCGGGACCAACCAGCAGTTCGTGCGGCACGTGCTGGCGATGGACACGACGTTCGGGGACGACGACCTGATGTGGCGGGCGATCACCGCGGAGGGAGTGCAGGACGCCGCCTACGTGCTGATCATCGTCTGGGAGACCGTCGCCGCGCTGGTGCTGACCGCGGGGACGTGGTTCTGGGCGCGGCGTGACGTCGGCAGGGCCCGGCAGGTGTCGACGTACGGGCTGCTGATGGTGCTGCTGCTGTTCGGGGGCGGGTTCATCGCGATCGGCGGGGAGTGGTTCGCGATGTGGCAGTCCGAGGACTGGAACGGGCTGGACGCCGCGACACGGGCGTTCGTGTTCGGCGGGGTCGTGCTGCTGGCGCAGTACCTGCCGGTCGACGCCGAGGCCTGATCGCCGGTCGCCCGACGCCCCGGACGTTCGCTCCCGCCCGGCCGCTCGACGACCCCGCTGCTCGACGCCCCGCTACCCGACGACCGCGCTACTCGACGACCCGGACGTTCGTCCCCGTCGCGCCGAACGCCCACAGCGCCGCGCCGTCCGCCTTCGGCATGCGGATGCCACCGGTCTGCGTCCCCGCGGCGGGGGGCGGGGAGGAGCCGTCGACCGCGTTGGAGAAGGCGATGTTGACGCCCGACTTCGCGGAGAAGTAGATGATGTGCTCGATCTGCACGCCGTCGGAGCCGGTGGTGGCGTCCTTGCGCAGGGACACCGTGTAGCTGCCGGACGCCGGGTCGACGGTGCCCGGCCAGACCGTGAAGGTGCGGCGGGCCTGGTCGTCGGCGTCGACCAGCCAGACCCGGTCCTGGCCGAGGGAGTAGACGACGCGGCGGCCCGTGCCCGAGCCGTCGGGGACGGGCGTGGCCGTGGAGGCCGGGGAGGGGGAGGCCGAGGGCTTGGCGTCCGTGGAGGCGGAGGCGGAGGCGGACGGCTTCGCCGTCGTCGCCGTCGGGTGCGGGCCCTTGTCGGCCTGCACCGTCAGGGCGCCGACCACGACGATCGCGCCGGCCGTCAGACCGGTGACCCAGGCCCACGAAGGAAGCCGTCGGGCAGGCACGGGCACGCATCTCCTCAGTCTCGGGCCCCCGACACCGGGAGCCCGATCATCGTACTGCGAGGCTCCCGGTCCCCCGGCCCTCAGCCCGGCGGATGCCTTGGTCTTCCGGCCTCCCGGCTCCCCGGTCCCCCGGTCCCCCGGTCCAGCACCGGCAGCAGCTCCGGCAGGTGGCCGTCGGACGCCGCGGCTGCCCGCTGCCGCTCCTCGGGGACCTCGCCGTACAGGGTCGTGCGGGGCCTCGCCGGGCGGCCGGCCGCCTCGGCGACCGCGATCAGGTCCCGGACCGACTTGTAGGAGCCGTAGGAGGAGCCCGCCATGCGGGAGATGGTCTCCTCCATCAGGGTGCCGCCGAGGTCGTTCGCCCCGGAGCGGAGCATCTCGGCCGCGCCCTCGGCGCCCAGTTTCACCCAGCTGGTCTGGATGTTCGGGATGTGCGGGTGGAGCAGCAGACGCGCCATCGCCGTGACAGCGCGGTTGTCCCGCACGGTCGGGCCGGGCCGCGCGATGCCCGCCAGGTACACCGGCGCGTTGGTGTGGATGAAGGGGAGCGTCACGAACTCCGTGAAGCCGCCCGTGCGTTGCTGGATCCCGGCCAGGGTGCGCAGGTGACCGAGCCAGTGCCGGGGCTGGTCGACATGGCCGTACATCATCGTCGACGAGGAGCGGATGCCCAGTTCGTGGGCCGTCGTGACGACCTCGATCCAGGTCGCCGTCGGCAGCTTGCCCTTGGTGAGGACCCAGCGGACCTCGTCGTCGAGGATCTCCGCCGCCGTGCCGGGGATCGAGCCGAGCCCGGCCTCCTTCGCGGCGGTGAGCCACTCGCGGATCGACAGGCCGGTGCGGGTGGCGCCGTTGACGACCTCCATCGGCGAGAAGGCGTGCACGTGCATCCCCGGCACCCTCTCCCTCACCGCCTTCGCGATGTCGAAGTACGCCGTGCCGGGCAGGTCCGGGTGGATGCCGCCCTGCATGCAGACCTCCACCGCGCCGACGTCCCAGGCCTGTTGGGCCCGGTCGGCCACCTGCTCCAGGGAGAGCGTGTAGGCGTCGGCGTCGGTGCGGCGCTGCGCGAAGGCGCAGAAACGACAGCCGGTGTAGCAGACGTTGGTGAAGTTGATGTTCCGCGTGACGATGTAGGTGACGTCGTCGCCGACCACCGACCTGCGGACGTCGTCGGCGACGCGGCACAGGGCGTCGAGCGCGGGCCCGTCGGCGTGCAGCAGGGCCAGCGCCTCGTCGTCCGTCAGCTTCGTCGGGTCGTCGGCCGCCGTCGTCAGCGCCTGCCGCACGTCGGTGTCGATGCGCTCCGGTGCCATGCCGGGCGCGGCGGCCTCCCGCAGGGCGCCCCAGTCGCCGTACACCTCGTCGAAGTCGTCGCGGCGGTCGGAGGTGCGGCCGTCGGTGTCGATGGTGCGGTGCAGGTCGGTGCGGCCGGTGGCCTCGAAGGTGTCCTCCGGCTCCTGCCACGGCCGGCCCTCGACGACGGCGTCCGCCGCGGCCAGGCCCGTCTCCGGGTCGGCGAGCGCGCGCACGTGCGGCAGCAGGCGCGGGTCCAGCCACGGCTCGCCGCGCCGCACGAACTCCGGGTAGACGCACAGCCGTTCGCGCATCTCGAAGCCGGCCGCCGCCGACCGCGCCGCGAGTTCGTCGATCTGCGGCCAGGGGCGTTCGGGGTTGACGTGGTCGATGGTGAGCGGGGACACCCCGCCCCAGTCGTCGATGCCCGCGCCGATCAGGCGCTCGTACTCGCTGTCCACCAGGTTGGGCGGGGCCTGGAGGCAGGCGCTCGGGCCCATGAGGTGGCGGGCGACGGCCACCGTCGCCACCAGTTCGTCGAGTTCGGCGTCGGGCATGCCGCGCATCGCCGTGTCCGGCTTGGCGCGGAAGTTCTGGATGATCAGTTCCTGGATGCCGTGGTAGGCGCGGGAGACCTTGCGGAGCGCGAACAGCGACTCGGCGCGCTCCTCGTACGTCTCCCCGATGCCGATCAGGATCCCCGAGGTGAACGGGACCGAGGAGCGGCCGGCGTCCTCGAGGACCCGCAACCGTACGGCCGGTTCCTTGTCCGGGGAGCCGAAGTGCGGGCCGCCGGGCTCGGACCACAGCCGGGTCGCGGTCGTCTCCAGCATCATGCCCATCGACGGGGCGACCGGCTTGAGCCGCTGGAAGTCCGTCCAGGTCATGACGCCCGGGTTGAGGTGCGGCAGCAGGCCGGTCTCCTCCAGGACGCGGACGGAGATCGCGCGGACGTAGGCGATGGTGTCGTCGTAGCCGTGCGCGTCGAGCCACTCGCGCGCCTCGGGCCAGCGGTCCTCGGGCTTGTCACCGAGGGTGATCAGCGCTTCCTTGCAGCCGAGGGCCGCGCCCTTGCGGGCGATGTCGAGCACCTCGTCCGGGGACAGGAACATCCCGTGCCCGGCGCGCCGCAGCTTGCCGGGCACGGTGACGAACGTGCAGTAGTGGCACTTGTCCCGGCACAGCCGGGTCAGCGGGACGAAGACGCTCTTCGAGTACGTGATGACGCCGGGCCGCCCGGCCGCCTCCAGGCCCGCGTCCCGCACCCGGGCGGCGGACGCGGCCAGGTCGACGAGGTGCTCGCCCCGGGCCTGGAGCAGGACCGCCGCCTCGGCGACGTCGAGGGCGACGCCGTCCCGGGCACGTTTGAGGGCGCGACGCAGCGAGTTCTCGGTGGGACCGGTTCCGGAGGTCGCGGAAGTCGTCATCCCTTGAGCATACGTTCGGGCTGATCAGGACCGGCGGGGACGCCGGGCTCGTCCCCCGGTGGCATGCGTTACGCGGTGACACTGGTGGTCGGCCCCCGTGGCGGTCGGCGTCACGCGAGGTCAGCCGCTGCGGGCAGGTAGGGGGCGCACGCGTCGAGGGCCGCGAGGACGTCCGCCTCCCCGGCCGGCGGGAGCTGCACCACGACCTCCTCGATGCCCAGCTCGGCGTAGTGCGCGAGCTTGCCGGGCGAGGGGTGGACGGCGTACGGCACGACCTGGGGACCCGCCGGGTCCCGGCCCGCGTCCGCCCAGGCCGCGCGCAGCACGGGCAGCGACTCGGACAGGCCGCGCCCGCCGATCGGCAGCCAGCCGTCGGCGTACTCGCAGATGTGCGCGAACAGCTTCGGACCGGCGGCACCGCCGACGAGGGTGCGGGGTCCGGTGACGGGGCCGCGCGGCCTCTGCACCGGCTTGGGGTACGCGTGACTGGCCCGCACGCCACCGAACTCGCCCTCGTAAGCGGTGGGTTCCTCGCTCCACAGCGCCCGCATCAACGCCATCCGGTCGCGGACCAGCTCGCGGCGGGTACGCCACTCGACGCCGTGGTCGGCGGCCTCCTCCACGTTCCAGCCGAAGCCGAGCCCGAGGGTGAGGCGGCCGCCGGAGAGGTGGTCCACGGTCGCGATCTGCTTGGCGAGGTCGATCGGGTCGTGCTGCGCGACGAGGGTGATCCCGGTGCCGAGCCCCAGGCGCTCCGTCACGGCCGCCGCCTGCCCGAGGGCGACGAAGGGATCGAGCGTACGGCCGTACTCGGGAGGCAGGTCGCCGCCCGCGGGGTAGGGGGTGGTGCGCTCGACGGGGATGTGCGTGTGCTCGGGGAGGTACAGCCCGGCGAAGCCCCGCTGCTCCAGCTCACGGGCGAGGCGGGTGGGCGTGATCGTCCCGTCGGTGAGGAAGATGGTCACGGCGATGCGCATGGGGCGGCCTTTCGGGGCGGCGGCTCTGGGTGTGCGGTGGTGCGGCTTTCTGGGCGGTGCGGCTCGTGCGGCTGTGCGGTTCGTGCGGCCCCCTCGACGCGGGTGCCGTCGCCGTCATCTGTACCGGGAGACCGGCCCGGTGTCCATACCGACCGGTCGGCATATTGGGGTGCCGCCGGTACGGCACCGCGGGCAGCGGGCATCGCCGGCTTCCGGACGGGCCCCGAAACCGACCCGGTCCCGTCCGCGTCATGACGCTCATGACACAGGGCGGAAGCACGATGGGCGAGGAGCCGGGCCGGGCGGAACTCCTGCTCGCCTTCGCCCTCGCGGCGGCCGTCCCCGTCCTCGTCGGAGGAACGCTGGTCGTCTCCCTCGTGGGACTGACGGTGTGGGCGACGGCACCGCTGCGACGACGCAGACGCTTACGCTCCACCGGCGGTCAGGGCCCCTCCTCGTCAGGCGACGTCCGCCGCCGGCCGAGGAGGCCGGTGCTCGCCGCACGGCACGGGCTACTCGGCGTCGAGCTGGTGGTCGGCCCAGACGTAGGTCTCGGGGAGCAGGTCGGCGACGGGGACCGTGCGGACGCGGTCGTCCGTGCCGACGATGACCCCGATGCCGGGGAAGTAGTCGAGGAGGACCTGGCGGCACCGGCCGCAGGGCGGGACGACCCCGCGGTCGCGGTCGCCCACGGCGACGATCGTGTCCAGCTCGTAGGCGCCCTGGGCGGCCGCCGCGCCGATGAGGACCAGTTCGGCGCAGGGGCCGCCGGTGAAGTGGTAGGCGTTCACCGCGGTGACGATCCGGCCGTCCCGGGCGCGGGCCGCCGCCGCCATGGTGTGGTGGTCGCCCCGGCAGCGGGTGCGGGCGACGTACGCGGCGGCCCGGACGAGCTCGTGGTCTACGGGGGAGGTCTGCGTGGTCATCCGGCGACGTTGGCCCGCGCGCCGAGGCCGCACAAGCGAATTTCGGCGGGCCGGCCCCCTGGCTGCCCGCCCCTCCACCCCGTGGGGCGGGCAGCCCGCCCTCCGAGGCTGCGACGTACGCCGGTGACGGGGTGACCGGCGGTGTAACTCAGTCCACGACCTGTGGATCGCGGAAGTAGTAGACGACGGTGACACCCATGCCGTGAGTGTGCGTGTAGACGACCGTGATCGCCTCGGCCGAGTCGCGGGCGAGGGGCGTCGTGTACGTGTACTCGACGGACGGCGGGCGCCAGCCGGGAATCTCCCGGCCCGCAGCGGGGTCCCGGCCGATGGCCGCGAGTGCTTCCCGGACCACCTCCCGCTCCCCCTCCGTCAGGTCGCCGAACGCCTTCCTCGCAGGCTCGGCCTCCTCCAGCGGGACTCCGTTCACGTACGGCCGCCTTCGGCCCGCGCGTCTTCCAGGGCGGCCATGACCTCGGGCGAGTTCCTGATCAGGATCCGGTGCCGGTAGGCCCGGACGACCGCCGCGGCACCTGCGAAGTCGTCGGTGGGAGCGGCTCCTACGGCTGCCGCCAGTTCCTCCTCGAAGCGTTCCCGGTCGCCCGGAAACCCGTAGCGGCTGAGCGCGCCGCGCAGGTCGTCCACCGTACGGATCTCCGGGAGGGGCATCGCTCCCCAGCCGTGTTCGGGCTGTGCGCTCATGATCTGCTCCTGGTGGGCGGGCCTGGCTCCGGCTTCCAGTATGGCCGCGCCGAGCCCGCGCGGACGGCTCGTCCTCACCACGCCGCCCCACCCACGCAGTCCGCCCACAGCAGCTTGCCGCCGGTCGACGCGCCCAGGTGCCCGAGCGCGGACACTCCGACCTTGTCCGCGCATGCCCGCACGAGGTGGAGGCCTCTGCCGTTCTCGGCGTCCAGGGGCGGGGCCCCCTTGTCCTCCGAGAAGCCGGGCGGGACCCTCGGGTCCGCGTCCCATACGGCGACGCGGACCCGGCCGGGCTCCGGCGACAGGACCCTCAGGGCGTAGAGGCCGGTCGTGTGGCGGTGCGAGTTCGTCAGCAGTTCCGCCGCGAGCAGCTCCGCGGTCGGGGTCAGCTCGGGCAGTTCGTGGGCGGCGAGAATCAGGCGCAGGGCGCCCCTCGCGACACCCGGTGCGCGTGGATCTCGCGGGAGGTGCAGGGTGTAGTTCCAAGGCGGCGATACGGTGGCCATGAGAAGTCTCCGGTCACTGAGGGGAGTTGGACGGGTGCCTGGTGTCTCTGCCGTGGCGTCCCACGGTGCGCTTCCAGACGGAGGCCCTGATGAAAAAGGTAGAGGTCACGCAAAGATGCTTTGCGAGATTTCGAAGAATCTCGGCTTTTTGCCCCTCGTATGGGTGACAAGAGGCGGGGGCGCCCGGCCCGAGGAGACCTCATGACTCCAAGGCCCGCACCAACCGCCCGTCGGGTACGACTCGCGACGGAGCTGCGCAAACTCCGCGAACGAGCGGGGCTGACCTCAACCGAGGCTGCGAAGCTGCTCGGCACCAGTTCGGGTCAACTCAGCAACGTCGAGTCGGCAAGGTTCGGCGTGAGTCCGGAGCGAGTTCGCGCGATGGCCCACGCGTACACCTGCACCGATCAGGAGTTCGTCGAAGCTCTGGTCGACATGGCGAACGACAGGACGCGTGGCTGGTGGGAGACGTTCCGAGAGGTGCTGCCCCCGACGTTCCTGAACATCGCGGAGCTGGAGTTCCACGCCACCGCCCTCCGGTCCGCCAACACCGCACATATCCCGGGCTTGCTTCAGACCACCGACCATGCTCGTGAAATCTTCCGGCAGGTCGTCCCCGAGCTCACACGGTCGGACATCGAGCATCGGGTGAACCACCGGCTTCAGCGCCAGGCGGTACTGGAGCAGAGTGTTCCCACCACGTTCCGCGCAGTCGTCCATGAGGCCGCCCTCCGCGTCCCCGTCGGCGGACCCGCCGTCGCCAAGCACCAGTTGCAGCACCTGGTCGAGCAGAGCGAGCGCGAGCACGTCACCATCCGGGTGATCCCGTTCGCCATCGGCGCCTACCCGGGATCAGGACAGAACGTCCACTACGCGTCGGGGCCTGTGGCCCGCCTCGACACGGTCTCGCTGGACCAGTCTCATGGCCCTGTGCTCGTGGACGCCGAAGCCCAGTTGGAGATGTACCGCGTGCTGCTGGACCGGATGGAGCACGTGTCACTGGAGCCCTCGAAGTCCCGGGACTTCATCCACCACCTCATCCACGACCTGTGAGGGAAGCCGATGCATACGTACACCTGGCAGAAGTCGTCGTACTGCGGTCAGGGCGAATCCTGCGTCCACATAGCCTCCTCCCCCGCCGCCGTCCACCTCACCGAATCCGCCGACCCCGCACGAACCGTCCTCACCACCACCCCCACCGCCTTCGCCGCCCTCCTCGACTCGATCGGCCGGCGGAGCCGGGACTGACCTCGTCGGAGCCGGCCGGCGTCCGCGGTCACCCGCGGCCTTCGTCGCGCAGGCGTCCGGGACGATGGACGTGACAGTTCGACCGGCCTGCCGTACGAAGGAGTCGCACCGACGATGTCCCGCCCCGACGACCGACGGTTCCGCGTCACCACCGCCCTCCAGCGCCGTCTCAACCCGCTGCTGCGGCGCCTGCCCTTCCAGACCGTCGTCGAGACCACCGGCCGGGTCTCCGGTCTGCCCCGGCGCACGCCGGTGGGCGGCCGCCGGGTCGGGGACGTCTTCTGGCTGGTGTCGGAGTTCGGGGAGCGGTCCCAGTACGTGCGCAACATCAAGGCCGATCCGCGGGTACGGGTGCGGATCGGCGGGCGGTGGCACACGGGCACGGCGCGGCTGCTGCCCGACGACGACCCGGTGGCACGGCTGCGCGGCCTGCCCCGGTTCAACAGCGCGGCGGTGCGGGCCCTCGGGACGAACCTGCTGACCGTGCGGGTGGATCTGGACGCCTGATCGACAAGGATGCGGGAAGGCCGATCTGACGCGTCGTCATCGACGGTGCCGGGAGCCTTCGGTGGGCCGCTGCGGACGAAGTGTGCGCAGATCGTGTGGTGGCCGTGTGAACTCCCGTGCGCCGCCCTGTGATCGGCGTCTCCCACGGCTGACGGTCCGGGCAAGTACAGGGCAAACTGACATAGTTGGTCATCATGCCTAGGGGGAGCCCGATGGACGACCGTGTACCGCGCGTGCCGGAGCAGAAGCGTCACGACTCCCACCGGGAGCCGTCGGCGTTGCGCTTCGACGTGCTCGGCCCGGTGCGCGCCCGGCGCGGCGAGGAGCCGCTGGCCACCGGCTCACCCCAGCAACGCGCCCTGCTCGCCGCCCTCCTGCTGCGCGAGGGCCGTACGGCCACCGCCGCCGAGCTGATCGACGCGCTGTGGGGCGAGGAGCCGCCGTCGCAGGCGCTCGCGGCGGTGCGGACGTACGCTTCCCGGCTGCGGAAGGTCCTCGACCCGGGCGTCCTGGTCAGCGAGTCGGGCGGATACGCGGTGCGCGGGCTCGGTGAGGGCGCCCTGGACCTGGCGGTGGCACAGGAGTGGGCCGCCGAGGCGGAGAAGGCGAGGGCGTCCGGTGCCCTCGGCCGGGCGCGGGACCTGCTGAACCGCGCGCTCGGCCTGTGGGACGGGGAGACGCTGGCCGGCGTGCCCGGCCCGTACGCGGAGGCGCAGCGCGTGCGGCTGGAGGAGTGGCGGCTCGGCCTGCTCGAATCCCGCCTGGACCTGGACCTGGAGCAGGGCTGCCACGCGGAGGCCGTCTCCGAACTGACCGCGCTGACGGCGGCGTACCCGCTGCGCGAGCGGCTGCGGGAGCTGCTGATGCTGGCGCTGTACCGCGGTGGCCGGCAGGCGGAGGCCCTCGCCGTGTACGCAGACACCCGGCGCCTGCTGGCGGAGGAGCTCGGCGTCGACCCGAGACCGGGCCTGCGCGAGCTCCAGCGCCGCATCCTCCAGGCCGACCCGGACCTGGCGGAGCCCTCGGCGCCGCAGGCCGAGCCGTCCGCCGCACCGGTGCGGCCCGCGCAACTCCCGGCCACTGTGCCCGACTTCACGGGCCGCTCCGCCTTCGTGACCGAGCTGAGCGAGGTGCTCGCCGGGGCGTCCGGCGAGGGCGGCGGCGGTGGCCGGGTGATGGCCGTGTCGGCGCTGGCGGGCATCGGCGGCGTCGGCAAGACGACCCTCGCCGTGCACGTGGCCCACGGGGCCCGCCCCGCCTTCCCCGACGGGCAGCTCTACATCGACCTCCAGGGTGCCGGCGCGCGGGCCGCCGAACCCGTCACGGTCCTGGGCGCCTTCCTCCGTGCCCTCGGCACCCCCGACTCGGCCGTCCCGGACTCCCTGGAGGAGCGGGCGGCGCTGTACCGCTCGGTGCTGGACGGCCGGCGCGTGCTGGTCCTGCTGGACAACGCCAGGGACGCGGCCCAGGTCCGTCCGCTGCTGCCGGGCACGGAGGGCTGCGCGGCCCTGGTCACCTCGCGGGTGCGGATGGTGGACCTGGCCGGGGCGCACCTCGTCGACCTGGACGTGATGTCGCCCGAGGAGGCCCTCGCGCTCTTCACGAAGATCGTCGGCGAGGAACGGGTGGCGTCGGAGCGCAAGGCCGCGCTGGACGTGGTCGCCGCCTGCGGCTTCCTGCCCCTGGCGATCCGCATCGCCGCGTCCCGGCTGGCCGCCCGGCGCACCTGGACGGTGTCCGTCCTCGCCGCCAAGCTCGCCGACGAACGCCGCCGCCTCGACGAACTCCAGGCCGGCGACCTCGCCGTCAAGGCCACCTTCGAACTCGGCTACGGCCAGCTGGAACCGGCCCAGGCCCGCGCGTTCCGCCTGCTCGGCCTGGCCGACGGCCCCGACGTGTCCCTCGCGGCGGCGGCGGCCGTGCTCGACCTGCCGCCGGAGGAGACCGAGGACCTGCTGGAGTCGCTGGTCGACACCTCCCTCCTGGAGTCGGCCGCGCCGGGCCGCTACCGCTTCCACGACCTGGTCCGCCTCTACGCGCGCGCCTGCGCGGAGCGGGACGAGTGGCCGCCGAGCGAGCGGGGGGCGGCGCTGTCGCGGTTGCTGGACTTCTACCTGGCCACGGCGGCGGGGGTGTACGCGATCGAGCACCCCCGTGACCGGCTGGTCGACGACCTGGAGCCCACCAGCTATCCGGGGCTGGGCTTCGCCGAGGGGGCGGCGGCCCTGGACTGGCTGTACACGGAGGCGGGTCCGCTGCTGGCCTGCGTACGGCAGGCGGCGGGAACGGAGCGGCTGCGCCGGGCCGTCGACCTGCTATGGGCGGCCAAGGACCTGACCGAGTCGGGCGCCGACTCCCACCAGTACGAGACGGCGGCACGGGCCACCTGCGACGCCACCAGGGACATGGGCGACGCGCGGGCGGAGGGCCGGGCACGCACGGTCCTCAGCGACGTCCTCCTGGTCTCCGGCCGCATCCGGCAGGCGGAGGACGAGGCCCGGGTCGCCATGGAGCTGGCGGGGGCCGCGGGAGACGCCACCGCCGTCAGCTGGGTGGCCAACAACCGCGGGCTCGTCTGCCTGCACGAGGGCAGGTTCGGCGACGGCAAGGTCTTCTTCGACCAGGCCCTGGAAGGTCTGCGGGCCGCGGGCAACCGGCCCTTCGAAGCGACCGCCCTGGGCAACCTGTCCCGCGCGTACCTCGGGATGGGCGACACCGACAAGGCCGTCGAGATCGCGCGCCGCGGGCTCGCGGCGCACAGTGAGATCGGCCGGTCGGTGCGGCTGGCCAACAGCCACTTCGCGCTCGGGGTCGCGCTGACCCAGGCCGGCCGTCACGCCGAGGCGCTGACCGAGTTCGCCGACGCCCTGCGCATCTTCAACGAGCACCGGCAGCGACTGTGGGAAGGGGTGACCAACTTCCGGATCGCGCAGGTGCATCTCGCCGCGGGCCGCCCCGCACGGGCGGCGCAGCACGCCGAACTGGCGCTCACCCTGGGCTGCATCGGCGGTGACCGGATGCGGGGGAACGTCCTGACGCTCCTGGGGCGGGCGCTGTCCGCCCTGGCCCAGGCGGACCGGGCCAGAGCGTGCTGGCAGGACGCGCTCACCCTCTACGAGCAGAGCGGCGCACCCGAGTCCGCCGACGTGCGCGGGCTGCTGGCACCCGCGACGGCCGGGTGAACGAAGCGCCCGCGGAAGCCCGGTGACGGACGTTCAGCGTTTGTTTATCGGCACCCGGCACTGTCTTACGGGTCGGACCGTCGCGTCGGGGGGCAGGCGGTCCGGCCGGGAGCCGACCAGTTAGGGTGCGGCTCCGAGCGCCCGTCCGGCAGCACTCGGGGGAGCCTCCGGACGGGCGTTCCTCACACGTCACCACAGCAGAGGAACGCAGCCTCATGGACCAGAAGAAGGACGCGCCCGTCGCACCGCAGAACAACGCGATGCCCACGCCGCCCGCGACGGACGAGACGATCACCACGCTCAACAACGCGATGCCGAGCGAGCCCGCCGCGGAAGAGGCGGTCACCACGCTCAACAACGCGATGCCGGCCCCGCCCGCCCTGGACCTGGGCGGCGGCGGCAAGTAGGGCTTCATCACGACGGGGACCGATCGGCCGCGGCGGCGCGGAGGGGAGCCGCCGCGGCCGAGGTGTGTCCGGCGGTCGCCGCCGGGCCGGCACGAAGCGGTGCGTCATGTTCCGCTCGCCTGCCGCATCGCGGAGTTCACGGAGCCGTCGGCCTGACGGGGTGTGAGCACGTCCCGCACAAGGCAATCATCTTGTCATGCACCTGTTGCCCGAGGGACGGGCAACAGCCGTATGGAGGTGTGGGAATGCACCGCAGACTCGCCACCGCTCTCGCCGCCCCGGCCCTCGCCCTCGGCGCCGTGTTCGTCACCACGACCGCCGCCGAGGCCGCTCCCGCCGACAAGCCCCAGGTCCTCGCGGGCTGGACGCAGACCAGCGCGTCCAGCTACAGCTCGTGGACGGCCGCCCGTTCGAACCAGTCCGCCTGGTCCGCGTACGGCTTCGACTGGTCGACCGACCACTGCTCCTCCTCGCCGGACAACCCGTTCGGCTTCCCCTTCTCCACCTCCTGCGCCCGGCACGACTTCGGCTACCGCAACTACAAGGCCATCGGCGCCTTCGACGCCAACAAGTCCCGCCTCGACAGCGCCTTCCACGAGGACCTCAAGCGCGTGTGCAACAACTACGCCGGCGCCACCAAGACCTCCTGCAACAGCACGGCCTGGACCTACTACCAGGCCGTCCGCGTCCTCGGCTGAGCACACGCGGGGCGCCCGCCGCGCGCCCCGCACCGCTTCCGGGCGCGCCGAGGTCAGCCGCCGGAAAGGGCGTCGGGGGCGGTGGAGGCGACCTCGCAGTGGTCGAGGACCTCGCCCGGCGCACCGCCGTCGAACTCCACCCGGACCCTCTTCGTGCCGTTCGCGGGCACGTTCACCGTCGAACGGGCCTCGTCGATCGCCACCGTGTCCGCGTCCATGAAGAACACGGCGACGTCGAAGTCGCCGGGAGCGCCGTTCGGATTGGCGACCTCGACGGTGGCGTACGGCCGGTCCTTCGTCGCGCAGCTCACCAGCTCCACGGTCGCCGGTTCGGAGGTGGCCTCCGCGGTGGGGGACGACGGCCCGCCCGAACCGCTCGAACCGCCCGACCCGTCGCCGTAGTCGTAGTCGTCGCCGTGGTCGTCGTGGTCGTAGTCGTGGTACCCGCTCGACCCGGACGAGGACGATCCGCCGCCGCTGGACGAACCGTCGTGGTCCTGGCTCGAGCTGCTGCACCCGCCTCCCCCGCCGCCCCCGTGCGAGCCCCCGTGCGTGCTGCTCCCGTGGCCGCGTCCGGTGGAGAAGCCGGTCAGCGCCAGTACCACCAGTGCCGCCGTCACCGTGAGCCTGAGTGTGCGTCCCCGTCGGTCCATGGGGACCAGCCTAGGCACCTGCTGTCACGAGCATGTCACTGTGGGGCGACCGGCCGGTCCCCGGCACGGCGGGGCACGGTGCGTGGCACCGCGGGCCCCGGCGCCCGGGGCGTCACGCCGTCCGCGCCGTGCCCGTGCCCTTCTCCGCGTCCAGGGCGTAGACGCAGCGGTCCTTGCTGCACGCGTAGACGACGCCGTCACGGACCACCGGGGAGCCGGTGATCTCGCCGCCGGTCGCCAGCTTCCAGCGCAGGCGGCCGTCGTCGGCCTTGAGGGTGTAGAGGAGGTGGTCGGTGGAGCCGAAGTGGATGCGGCCCTCGGCCACCACGGGGGTGCCGACGATGTCGCCGCCCGCCTGGAAGCGCCACTTGGGCGTGCCGGTGACGGCGTCGAGGGTGTAGAGGCCCTTGCCGCTGCCCACGTGGACGTGGCCCGCGGCGACCAGCACCGGGTCGACCGAGGAGCGGGCCTCGGTGGCGATGCGCCAGCGGTCGCGGCCGTCGGTGGCGTCGAGGGCGTAGACCGTGCCGAGGTAGTCGGCGAGGTAGACGCCGCCACCCGTGACCGCCGGGCCGGGGACGAAGGTGGGCGGGGAGAGGAAGACCGCGGGGGCCTCGAAGTGCCAGCGGACCATGCCGCTCGCCACGTCGACGGCGAGGACGCGGGTGCCGGCCGAGACGTAGACGTAGCCGTCGGGGGCCGCGGTCACCCGGACCGGGACGCCGCCGCAGGAGGCGGAGTCGCCGATGGGGTACGACCAGCGTTCGTCGCCGGTGCGGGCGTCGAGGGCGCGCAGGCGGGCGTCCTGCCAGAGGTAGACCGTGCCGTCGTGGAGGGCGGGGCCCGCCTCGGGGGACTCGAAGTCGGTCTGGCAGCCGGTGACCTCCCACAGCTTGTGCCCGGTGGAGGCCTCCCAGGCCTGGACGCCGCCGCCGCGGGTGCCGGTGACGACGGTGCCCCGGTCGGCCCTGAGGCAGTACACCCAGGAGTCGGTGGGCAGCCGCCACAGGTCGGTGCCCTCGCGGGCGTCCAGCGCGAACAGGGTGGGGCCGTCGGAGGCGACGACACGGCCGTCCGCCACCGCCATCGACCAGGCCACGTCACGCGTCTTGAAGCGACGCCGGCCGGTGGCCACGTCCAGGGCGTGCACCTCGAAGGAGGTGACGTAGACGAGGTCGCCCGCGACGGCCGGGGTGCCCCACACGTCGTTGGACATGCGGAACCGCCAGGGGCGCCAGCCCGCCGGGGTCACCGCGGCGGCCGGGGGCGCGGCCGTGGGGGCCGGTTCGGCGCCGGCCGCGGTGGGGCGGGGCCGGGACCAGGAGGCGACCAGGCCGGGATCGGGCACGGGCGCCTTGACGGCGGCGGTGGCGCGCACGTCGGCGACCCGCGGGCCGGGGCCGATCGGCACGGCCGCTCCGGCGAGCCGGACGGGCCCCGTGTCGGGGGCGCCGACCGCGACGGGCGCGGGCGCGGTACGGGCGGGGCCGGGCACCACGGGGTCGTGCGCGGGCGGCGGCGGCACGGCGGGGCGGGCCATGCCGACGCCGCGGTGGCTCGGCGCCGCCTTGACGGACGGCCGGCCGCCGCGGCGCGTCTCGATGAGGGTGACCGCCTTCTCGGGCAGCCAGGCCGACGCCGTACCGCTGTCGTCGGAGCCGGAGCCGAACAGGTGCGGGGCCAGCTGGGCCTGGAGGTCGGCGGGGCTGGGCCGGCCGGCGGCCTCCATCTGCATGCAGGAGTCGATGAGCGGGCGCAGCTCGTCCGGGAGGCCGGCCAGGTCGGGGCCCTCGCGCAGCAGCATGAAGACCGTCTCGACCGGGTTGGCGCCGTGGAACGGGGGGTGTCCGGTGGCCGCGAAGACGAGGGTCGAGCCGAGGGAGAAGACGTCACTGGCGCCGGTGACGCTGCGCGAGTCCTTGGCCTGCTCGGGGGACATGTAGGCGGGGGTGCCGACGGCGACGTTCGTCATCGTCAGACGGGTGTTGGAGACGCCGGAGGCGATGCCGAAGTCGATCACCCGGGGGCCGTCCTCGACGACGAGGACGTTGGAGGGCTTCAGGTCGCGGTGGACGAGCCCGGCGCCGTGGATGGAGTGGAGGGCCTCCGCGATGCCCGCCGCCAGCCAGCGCACCGCCTGGGCCGGGAGCGGCCCGCAGTCGTTCACTATCTCCTCGAGGGAGGGCGCGGGCACGTAGGCGGTGGCCAGCCACGGCACGGCGGCCCGCGGATCGGCGTCGACGACCGCGGCCGTGTAGAAGCCGGAGACCGCCCGCGCCGCCTCCACCTCGCGGGTGAAGCGCACCCGGAACAGCTGGTCCTCGGCCAGTTCCGTGCGGACCGTCTTGATCGCCACCCGCCGGCCCGAGGCCGAACGTGCGAGATAGACCAGCCCCATGCCGCCGGCCCCCAGCCGTCCCAGCACCTCGAACGGCCCGATCCGCCGCGGATCGTGCTGCGTCAGCTGATCCACCACTTGCCTGCCACCTCCCCGTACGGGCCGCGCCACCCACATGTGTACGCGACCCCGTGCAGCGTCTCACCACCGCACCGCCGTGGCGGCACGCACCCCGATTCTTCCTGGCCGGGCCACCGGTTGCGAACCCCGTGACAATCGGGGTGTCTCATTTCATATACGCGCAAGTAGGCGCGTGCACAGGTGCCCGGCCCGCACGTACGTCCCCGCACCCGCTCCCGCACCGGCCCCGGCCGCACGCCCGGGACGGCTCAGCGCTGGAGCAGCGCGAACGACGCCCCCTGATTGTCGGTGACGACGGCCACCGTTCCGTACGAGGCGGTGAACGGCCCCGCCTGGACCCGCCCCCCGAGCCTGCTCACCGTACCGAGCACCGCCTCGCAGTCCTCGACGCCGAAGTGGACGAGGAAGTGCGGCGGCATGACCTCGGGGAAGACGTCCGAGACCGGCGCCCGTCCGAAGTCGGGCTCGGCGCCCGGTCCGAACAGGGCCTCGTGGAAGAGGTGGCCGTAGAAGGTGTTGGCGGCCCCGGTGTCACGGGCGTACAGCTGCGCCCAGGCGAACGCGCCGGGTCTGTGCCGCACCCCGAAACCCGGGTGGCCGCCCGCCTGCCACAGGCCGAAGACCGCGCCCTCGGGGTCGGCGGCCAGGGCCGCGACGCCCGCCCCGTCGACCGGCGTCGGCGCGGTCACCACCTGCCCGCCGGCCGTGCGGATGCGGCGCACGGTCGCCTCCGCGTCCGGGGTCGCGAAGGACACCGTCCACACGGTGGGCATCCGGCCGTCCGTCTTGTGGGCGAGCGCGGCGACCGGCTCACCGTCCAGCCGGGCCCACACGGAGGAGCCGTACGCCTCCTCGAAGACCCACCCGAACAGCTCCCCGTAGAACCGCTTGCCCGCGTCCACGTCGGGGAGCTGCGCGTCCACCCAGCAGGGGACGCCCTCCGCGTACACCGGTGCCCTGTTTTCGGCCATACAGCCAACCTAACGGCGCTTCACGCAAGCCGCAGACCAGGCACACCTTCCTCCGGACCCCCGCGCACCCCATTTGCAGTCGGCCGAATCGCGCTCAGATCACCCGTCGGTAAGCTGACGTCATGACAGGACAAGTGCGTACCGTCGACGGCCGCGTGGCCGGTCGGCGCGGGCAGGCGACGCGGCAGAAATTGCTCGACTGCCTCAGCGAGATGCTCAGCTCCTCTCCCTACCGGGACGTCAAGGTCATCGATGTCGCCCGCAAGGCGGGCACTTCACCCGCGACCTTCTACCAGTACTTCCCGGACGTCGAGGGCGCCGTCCTGGAGATCGCGGAGCAAATGGCCGCCGAGAGCGCCGGGTTGACCGAGGTACTGGAGGGGCGGTCCTGGGTCGGCAAGGCCGGCTGGCAGACCGCGCAGCAACTCGTCGACGAGTTCCTGGAGTTCTGGAAGCGCAATGACGCGATCCTGCGCGTCGTCGACCTCGGCGCGGCCGAGGGCGACAAGCGCTTCTACAAGCTCCGCATGAAGATCCTCAACTCGGTGAACAACTCCCTCGCGGACGCCGTCGCCGAGTTGCAGTCCAAGGGCAAGGTCGACAAGGACGTGAACCCGGCCGCGATCGCCGGTTCGCTGGTCGCGATGCTCGCGGCGGTCGCCTCGCACCAGAAGGGTTTCACCGCGTGGGGCGTCAAGCAGGCTGAACTCAAGCCGAACGTGGCGTTGTTGGTGCACCTGGGCATGACGGGCAAGAAGCCGACGAAGTAGCCCGCGGCAGCCGCGACCCTTCTTTTTTCCCACGTCCCCCGTCCTGTCTGGCAGGCGGCGGTCCGTCCGGTGATCCGGACGGACCGCCGCCTGCCGCGTTGTGGGGGCCCGACTCGAGGACGCCCGCGGCACGCGCCGGCCCGAGCCGGTGGGCGGCAGCCCGAGCCGGTGGGCGGCCCGAGCCAGTGGGCGGCCCGAGCCGGTGGGCGGCCTGGCCCGCAGACTGCTGGGTGCCCGCCCGGCGGCGGCCCGCGCGGTCACCCGGACGTCGGGGGCGGCGATGCCGGGGATCGGGGCGCTCCTCCTGGTCCAGCGGCTGGCCATCGGCGGCTGAGCCGGGGCGGGCGGATCTCCCGCGCCCCCCTCGTCCGCCCTGACCGATACTCGGACCATGGGAACGGATGCCACGGATCTTCACGAGCTGCTGAGGTCGCTGCGGGTATGGGACCCGGAGGTGACCGAGCTGCCGCCCTTCGACCCGGCGGCGGCCCCCGCCGAGCCGCTGGCGCTGTTCACCGGCTGGTTCGCCGAGGCGGTCACGGCGGGCGAGCGGGAGCCGCACACCATGACCCTGTCGACCGCGGACGGGGACGGCCTGCCGGACGCGCGGATCGTGATCCTGCACGGCGCGGACGAGGACGGCTGGTCCTTCGGCACGCACGTGACCAGCCGCAAGGGCGGCCAGCTCACGGACCGTCCGTTCGCGGCCCTCACCTTCTACTGGCCCGTGCTGGGCCGCGAGGTGCGCGTGCGCGGCCCGGTGACGGCCGCCCCGGCCGCGGAGGCCCGGGCGGACCTGCACGCCCGGTCGACGGGGGCCCTGGCCGCCGCCCTCACCGGCCGCCAGAGCGAGAGCCTGGCCTCGCTGGAGGAACTGGCGGCCGCGTCGGCCGTCGCCTGGGACGTCGCCCGCGCGAACCCGGCCGCCGAGTCGCCCACCTGGACCCTGTACCGGCTCCGCCCGGACGAGGTGGAGTTCTTCCAGGGCGACGCGGGGCGCCGGCACGTCCGGCTGGCCTACCGGCGGGCCGCGGACGGCTGGTCCCGGGGGCTGCTGTGGCCGTGAGGGTCGGGCGAGGGGGGCGGCGGGCCGCGGGTTCCTGCCGCCTGAACCGGGCCGCGGGTCCTGTTGCCCGGTCCGGGCCCTGTCGCCCGGACCGGGTCGCGGAAGCCGGGCCGGCCGTTACGCGCCGGGAGCCCGGTACTGGACGCGCTGAGCCGTGCGCAGGGCCTTCAGCGTTTCGTCGACGGTCAGCAGGACCGTCGTCTCGAACGAGCTGAGCGCACCGCCCCCGCTGATCGCCAGCGCGACCGCGGCCATGGACACGTCGTCCGGGGCCTCCCACAGGTTGTAGCCGTCGTGGGTGCCGAAGGCGTACCAGAAACCGTGGAGCGTCCCGCCGACGGACTCGATGTACGACTGAGCGGCCCGTGCCCGGTCCTCCGGGTGGTCGATCAGCCGTGCCCAGGTCTGCGGCGTGTAGCTGAACCTCGACAGGTAGAGCGGCATCATGTCTCCCTTTCGTCCCGTCAAGGGATGCCCCGCGAGGCGGGAAGCGCGCCGGCGTCGGGCGCAGCGTCCTCCGAACGGCCGGGAAAATCGCCGAGCGCCCGGGGCACGGCTTTCGGGCACCCCGGGGCGGGGCGCCGACCAGAGCCGCTGAACCGCTCCCTGCTCCATAAATCCGGCGAAATGCACCAAAAAGACTATTATTTCCCTTGTGAGTGCCGCGCGGGCCTCACAAGGGAGGAATGTCCCCATGACCGAGAACACCGGCGTACGACACGGTGGGGCGCCCGCTTCTCGCGGCCGGACGTCCATCGCCGACGTGGTGGTGGAGAAGATCGCCGGAATGGCGGCACGCGACGTGCTCGGCGTCCACGCCCTTGGCAGCGGATTCGCGCGTTCGATGGGATCCGTGCGCGAACGGATGCCCGGCGCCGGTAGCGGCAAGTCCGTCACGCGTGGGGTCAGCGTCGAGGTCGGAGAGCTTCAGGCGGCCATCGATCTGGAGATCGTCGTCGACTACGGCGTCTCGATCACGGACGTGGCCGGTGCGGTGCGGGAGAACGTGATCTCCGCGGTGGAGCGGATGGCGGGCCGGGAAGTCGTCGAGGTCAACATCACGGTCAGCGACGTGAAGCTGCCCGACGAGGAGGACGAGGGCGAGGAGCGGCAACGGATCCAGTAGCCGGGCGGAGCGGCACGCTCGAGCGACGGAGCGCGTGATGAGCCTTGAGCGAAGGAGCGCGTGATGAGCAAGGCCGTGGTGGGCCTGATGGCCGGAATGGCGCTCGGTTTCGCCGCGTATTTCGGCAACTTCTGGACCTTCCTGCTGGTGCTGGGGCTGGGCGTCGTCGGTCTCCTGGTCGGGCGGCTCATGGAAGGTGATCTCGAACCGAGCGACTTCGTCCGCCGCCGGGACCGGCAGGAGCGGATCCGCGACGACCGGCGACGGGCCCGGGGGGACTGGCGGCAGTGACCGGTCGCCGCACGGGGACCGGCCGTGGGAACCGGGTGGCCGTGAGCGGCTGACGGCTCCGCGGTTACGCGGTTACGCGGCACGCTCCTCGAATACCAGTGTGTTGTGGCCGTCGGAGACGACATGCAGGTCCACCGTGACATCCAACGCTCCCGCCAGCCGGACCAGCAGATCGGCGGTGAGGGGCAGCAGGCCACCGAGTTCCACGGTCTCCACCTCGTCCTCGGACATCCCGATCCGCAGCCCCAGCGCGGACCGGGTCAGCCCGAGGACTACGCCCGCGCCGTCTTCTCCGCCGGGCTCCCCGTCATGAGCCGGCTCGAAGTGGAACTGCGCGTCGCCAACCGCATGGCTCGCCGACAGGTCTTCGAGCGACCGACCCCTCTGCCCTACATCGCCTACGTCCACGAGGCCGCGCTGCGCATGCCCTACGGAGGCACCGAGGTGACCCTCGCGCAACTGCACCACCTCGCGGACCAGTCCGAGCGGGACACCGTGGAAGTACGCGTGATCCCCACCAGCGTCAGCGGCTTCCCCGGAGCGGGGCACGCACTGCTGTACGCGGACGGCCCCGTGCCGCAGCTCGACACCGTGCAACTGGACTCGGCTCACGGACCGGAATTCATCGGCTCCGAGGCCCAACTCACGAAGTACCGTGCGCACCTGAACCGGATGGAGGACGCCGCGCTGTCACCGACGGCCTCACGCGACCTCATCCTCGACATCGCCCGCGACCTCTGAGGGACGACCATGAGCACCGAGATCATCTGGGAAGACCCCTACTGCGCCGAAGGCAACAACTGCTTCCGCACAGGCACCGATCCCACCGGCAACGCCTACATCGCCGTCGCCGGACAGGAGGACACCCCCCTCACCGACACCCGCGAAGCCCTCCGCGCCCTCATCCTGGGGATCAAGGCAGGGAAGGCCGACCACCTGCTGTGAGCGGGGCACGCGCCGACCGTCGGCACCCTCGCACGGGACGTACGAGGCGCCGGCTCAGTTCCGGCGCCACGCGGCCAGCAGTTCCTCCGGCCCGTACGTCGCCTGGAGACCGGTGCAGTCGACGCCGCTGCGGGAAACCGCGATCAGCGGCACGGGTTCCTCGGTGACGGCCGCCCGGTGCTTGTGCAGCGCGGCGAGATCACGGCCGTCGAAGGCCGAGTTCTCCAGCCACTTGACCGACCCGAGGAAGAACAACTGCTTGGCGACCGGCCGGCGGTCGGCGCCGACCAGATCGATCTCGACGTCGTTGCTGCGGGTCCAGTACCCGCCGATGACCGGGGCGGCCGGGATGTCCCCGTCAGGGAGCAGGCGGGCGAGCGATTCGCGTACGAGCGGCTCGACGGCCCGGCCGCGCCAGCTCGTCCACTGCCCTTCGATCCGGCTCAGGGTCAGGTCGCCGCGCATGCGCTCGATCTCCGCCATGTGCGGACCGAGGAACGTCAGCCAGAAACGCAGGTACGGATCGGCCACCCGGTAGCGGCGCTCCTTGGACGGCCTGAGGGAGACCGGCAGCTCGGCCGCGACCACGCGCTTCTCCGTCAGGAGGTCCGTGGCCCGGGTGAGGGTCGTGTGGGCGATTCCGCCGGCCGCGCGGGCGATGTTGGTGAACGTGCGCTCGCCGCTGCCGATCGCACGCAGCACTTCCCGGCTCATCGTCTGGGGAGGGAACTCGGCAGCCATCGAGCGTTCGGCGGAGACGAGGAGGGCCGAGATGGGGTTGTCGAGCGAGGTGCGGAGGAATTCCCACAGTGAGGCGCCCTGCGCCCACTCGGCGCAGATCAGGGGCAGCCCACCGGTGACCAGCGCCGCGTCGAAGGCCGCTGCCGGTTCCAGGGCGAGCATGTCACCGATGTCGGCGGGATCGAGCGGCCCCAGGACCATTTCGCGCCCGCGCTGGTGGAAGGGCCGGTCATAGCTGTTGAGCGCCTCCATCATCGACAGGTCGGAGCCGACCAGCAGCAGGAGCACCGGCTTGCGGCTGAGCGACCGGTCCCACGCCCGCTGCAGCATGCCTTCGAAGGCGTCGATCCGCTCCATGAGGTAGGGGACCTCGTCGAACACGACCACACTGGGGCCGTCGTCGGGCAGGATCTCCGCCAGCAGCCGGAACGCGGCGTTCCATTGCGTCGGCACCTCCTCGGCGAAGAGGGACCGTTCCGGCAGCGTGGAGGAAGCGACCGCATCGAGCAACTCGGCCAGCTCGTCCTCGGCCGGTCCCCCTGCCGCGGTGAAGAAGAGGTACGGGACGCCCGCCCGGCTCAGGAACTCCTCGACCAGGCTCGACTTGCCCACGCGACGCCGTCCGCGCAGCAGGACGCACTCTCCGGGCTTCTGGGAACCGCCTCCCCCGGCGACCTTCCCGAGCGCCGCGTCCAGCACCCGCAGCTCCCGCTCCCGCCCGACGAACCGACGCATGCCGCACACTCCATCCAGGGATAGTTTCTCCAGAGAAACTATCCCTGGAGAAACTATCTTTCCGACTACGCCGACGCTCCGGCCATGCGGCTCCGCCGGCGGAAGACGTCTCCTGCGATGCGGGCCGCCCCGTCGCCGCCCCACGTCGGCCGGGTCCGGTCACCCGAGCCCGGCCGGGTCGGGGTCGGGGTCCGTCGCAAGGCGGGCGTGGCCGTGCACGTCCCGCCAGGCGTCGCGGCGGCCGGCCTCCCACATCGCGCCACGCAGGGTGCCCTCGTGGCGGAACCCGCAGCGCTCGGCGATCCGGCAGGACGCCTCGTGGCCGAGGGCGTGGCCCAGCTCCAGCCGGTGCAGGCCGAGCCGGGTGAAGGACCAGTCCGCGGCCAGCCGCAGGGACCGGGTGGCCACCCGCCGGCCGCGGGCCTCGGGCAGGACCCAGTAGCCGACGCGGGCGCAGCCGAAGACGCGGTCGATCGCGTGGAGGCCGACCTGCCCGAGGACCGTCCCGTCCGCCGCGTCCGTGACACAGAGGACTGCCGCGGTCCCGGCCTCCACCGCCGCCGTCCTCGCCAGCAGCGACTCCCGCGCGCCGGCGGTGTCCGTGATGGCCCGCAGCGGGGTGTTCCAGCGCAGGAACTCGGGGTCGAGGTGCGCGCGCAGCCACGCGTCGACGTCGGCGGCGGATTCGGGGTCCCAGGGCCGCAGACGGAGGCCGTGACCGTCGAGCACGGGGGCGGGCGGGCCGTCGTACCGCTCACGGGGGTCGGTCATCCCGCCATTGAACACCGGCTGCTTCCGCACGCACGCCGGAAGCAGCCCGTCTCCTTCGACGCCCATCGAACATATTGTCGCCATTGACCGCGATCGGGTGAATGCCACCGTCCTGGGGCAACCGCGCGACATGCCCACCGGTCACACACCTGCAAGCGACAGACGCCTCAGGGAGCCCCGTGAACCAGCAGAACCCGCAGCCGAACCCGCAGGAGCCGAACCCGCGGCAGCCCGGATGGGGCGGCCCCCAGATGCCGCCCGGTCACAACGGCCAGCCGTTCCAGCCGCTGCCGCCCAAGAAGTCCAGGGGCAAGGCCATCGGGCTGGGCTGCCTCGGGGTCATCGGGCTGTTCGCCGTGGTCGGCATCATCGCCACGGCCGTCAGCGGCGGCGCCGACGACGAGTCCGGCGGTTCCGCGGACGTCGCACCCGCGGCCTCCACCGCCAAGGGCGAACAGCCGGCCACCGAGGCGAAGCCCAGCGACAAAGGGGCCAGGACCGACGAGGCCGAGGAGAAGAAGGCGAAGGTCGTCGTCTTCAAGGTGTGGGGCACCGCCCCCGCCGGCGCGCTGGGCCCCCTGGACATCACCTACGGCTCGGACAGCGACAACCGGCAGGGGAAGTGGAAGGACGGCGGGTTCACGGCGACGCTGCCCCTGAACGACGACGCGCTGTACTACACGGTGACCGCCCAGCTCCAGGGCTCCGGCGACATCGACTGCTCCGTCACGGTCGACGGCCACACCGAGAAGGCCCACGCCGCCGGGGGTTACAACATCTGCCACGCGCAGGCCAACGCCGGCCTCCTCGACGGCTGGGACTGACGGCCGGGACTGACGGCGGCCGGGGTCGCAATCGGCGTTGCCCGCCCCGGCGGGGACCGCCCCGAGGGCCGGTCCCTCGACGACCGTCCGATGAGAGACAGCTGTGCCCCGGCCGTGAAGCTGTGCATCCTCCGTGAAACGCGCCGAATTGTTGGCAATTTTGTCTGCGATCCGGCTACGTTCACTCACGCCAGCACCCGCAGCGAGGGAGTCGAACCGTGAAGCACAGGGCAGTCAAGCGCAGGTCGGTCGTCATGGGGATCGGAGCCACCGCCGGCGCCGCGGCGGTGGGCGGTCTCGCCCTCAGCGCCCAGGCGTCGGCCGGCGGGACCTCGTCCTCGTCCGGCTCGGGCTCCCTGGGCTCCCTGGGCTCCCTGGCCTTCGACCCGGACGCCTACACCGAGCTGACGACCACCGTCACGGACACCGGGGGCACCGAGCACTCCGTGACCTACCACTTCTGGAAGGCGATCACCTACGTCGCCCGGCCGGTGGACGAGAAGTACCAGAGCCTCAACGTCAGCGTCCCGGTGAAGATCGACGGCACCGCGGTGGACGCCTCCAACGCGCCGATCCTGTTCGCGAACTCCGTCGGGGGGTACATGCCGTCCTCCGTCGCGGACGCCACCGGCGTCGGCGGCCCCGCCGGCGGACCCATGGGAGGCGGCGCCCCCGGCGGTTCGGCCGCCCCCACCGCCTCGCCCAGCCCCTCCGCCTCCAACGCGACGGGCGACACCAACGCCACCGGCGGCGCCCTGAACACCAACCAGCTGCTCGCCCTCGCCGCCGGTTACGTCGTCGTCGAGCCCGGCGCCCGCGGCCGTACCCTCAAGAACTCCGCTGGCGAGTACTACGGCGTCGCCCCCGCCGCGATCGTCGACCTCAAGGCCGCCGTGCGGTACGTCCGCGCCAACAAGGGCCGCATCCCCGGCGACACCGACCGGATCGTCTCCGCCGGCACCAGCGCGGGCGGCGCCCTGTCCGCGCTGCTCGGCGCGTCCGGCGACAGCCCGCTCTACGCGCCCTACCTGGAGGAGATCGGCGCGGCCGACGCCTCCGACGCGATCTTCGCGACCGGCGCCTGGTGCCCGATCACCGACCTGGAGCACGCCGACGGCGCCTACGAGTGGAACTGGGGCGCCAACGCCACCTCCGCCGGCGCGGTCGTCGACCAGTCGGTGTCGAAGGAGTTGCGGGCCCGGTTCGCGGAGTACCAGGCCGCCCTCAGGCTCAAGGGACTCGGGGGCTTCGGCACGCTCACCGCCCGCAACTACGACGAGTACCTGGTCGAGCAGTACCTGGAGCCGTCGGCCACCACCCACCTCGCCGCCCTGTCGGACTCGGCGCGGGCGACCTACCTCGCCGCCAACACCTTCATCACCTGGAAGAACGGCCGGGCCTCCTTCTCCTGGGACGACTTCCTCACCCACGTCGGCGCCCGCAAGAAGAACGTCCCGGCGTTCGACGCCTTCGACCTCTCCTCCGGGGAGAACAACGAGTTCGGCAAGGGCACCACGCTCGCCCGGCACTTCACGGCGTACGGCCAGGAGAACGACACGACCGGCCTCACCGCCAAGCGGGTCGACGGCGACATCCCCGAGCTGCTGCGGCTGATGAACCCGATGTACCACCTGGTCGACAAGCCCAACGCCGGCCGCAGCAGGCACTGGTGGATCCGGCTGGGCACCAAGGACTCCGACACGTCGCTGACGGTCTCCGCGAACATCGCCGCCGCCGCGCACGGCCTCGGCGACGACGTGAACCACCTCTACTACTGGGACCGGGGCCACGGCGCCAACACCGACCCGGGCGACTTCATCCAGTGGATCGCCAAGGTGACGGGGCGCAAGGCCAAGCGGAAGTAGTTCCCTTCCCGGCAGCCCCCGACGAGCCCCTGCGGCCTCCGACGAGCCGCCCCTGAACGACGGCGTCCGTTTCCCGTCACAAGAATCGACGCCGTCCTCCGCGACGCCGGACCCCCGCGCACCCGGGCCCGGCGTCGCGGCACGTCCGCCGTCAGGTGACCGGCGTCACCATCCGCACACGCCATTCGCACAGGCGTGATCGATCCGCAACCAATTCCGGTCTTGACCGAGACCCATCAATGCTGTGCGTGATTACGCTCGCGCTCATGGAAGACTCCGCACCGCAGCCGCACCCCTCCGCGACCGGCGCCACGCACACGGCCGACCGCCCGGTCTACGTCATCGGCGGCGGCCCCGGCGGCCTCGCCACCGCGTACGCGCTCCGCGCCCGGGGGATACGCGCCGTCGTGGTGGAGAAGTCCGACCGGGTCGGCGCGTCCTGGCGGCGGCACTACGACCGGCTGCACCTGCACACCACCCGGCGCCGCTCGGCCCTGCCCGGCCTGCCGATGCCCCGCCGCTTCGGACGGTGGGTCGCCCGCGACGACATGGTGCGGTACCTGGAGAAGTACGCCGAACACCACGAGCTGGAGATCGTCACCGGCGTCGAGGTGTCCCGCGTCGAGCGGACCCCCGACGGCACGGGCTGGCTGCTGCACGCCTCCGGGGGGCGCGAGCTGACCGGCGCGGCGGTCGTCGTCGCCACCGGTCACAACCACACCCCCGCGCTGCCCGACTGGCCCGGCCGCGACACCTTCACCGGCGAGCTGACCCACGCCTGCGCCTACCGCAACGGAGCCCCGTACGCGGGCCGGGACGTCCTCGTCGTCGGTGCCGGCAACACCGGTGCCGAGATCGCCGTCGACCTGGTGGAGAGCGGCGCCGGGCGGGTGCGGCTGGCCGTGCGCACGGTCCCGCACATCGTGCGCCGCTCCACCGCCGGCTGGCCGGCCCAGTACAGCGCCATCCTCGTACGGCGGCTGCCCGTCCGGCTCGTCGACCGCGTCGCCCGGTTGCTGGCCGGGGTCAGTGTGCCGGACCTGTCGGCGCAGGGGCTGCCGCGGCCGGACACCGGGCTCTACACCCGCGTCCGCGAAGGGGCGATCCCGGTGCAGGACGTCGGCCTGATCGACGCGGTGCGCACGGGGAAGGTCGAGGTCGTGGCCGCGGTGGACGGCTTCGAGGACGGCGAGGTCGTCCTCGCCGACGGCACCCGCGTCCGGCCGGACGCCGTGATCGCCGCGACCGGCTACGCCCGCGCCCTGGAGGACCTGGTCGGCCACCTCGACGTCCTCGACCCCCGGGGCAGACCGACCGCCCACGGCCCCCGCACGCCGGCCACCGCCCCCGGCCTCTACTTCACCGGCTTCACCACCCCCATCAGCGGCACCCTGCGCGAACTGTCCCTCGACGCGGAACGCATAGCGAAGGCGGTGCGCCGCCGGCTGGGGCGGGGCTGAGGGGACGGGGCGGGGGCGGGCCGGCTCCCCGCCGTCCCCCCTGCCGTCCCCCCCCTCCCCCCCTGCCGTCCCCCCTGCCGTCAGGCCACCGCGGGCGCGGCGGGCGCGAGGGGTCCCGTGGGCCTGCGCCTGATCACCAGCGCCATCAGCGCCGCCGCCGCGCACAGTGCTCCCGAGGCGTACCAGACCACGTCGTACGAGCCGAAGGCGTCGCGGGCCACGCCGCCGAGGAAGGCGACCAGGGCCGCACCGATCTGGTGGGAGGCCAGGACCCAGCCGAAGACGATGGCGCTGTCCTCGCCGTAGTGCTCGCGGCACAGGGCCAGGGTGGGCGGGACGGTGGCGACCCAGTCGAGGCCGTAGAAGACGATGAAGAAGATCATCGGCGGGTGGACCGTCGGGGCCAGCAGGATCGGCAGGAAGAGGAGCGAGACGCCGCGGAGCGCGTAGTACACCGCCAGCAGCCGGCGCGGTTCGAAGCGGTCCGTGAACCAGCCGGAGGCGATCGTGCCGACCACGTCGAACACACCGATCACCGCCAGCAGGGAGGCCGCCGCCGTGACGGGCATGTGGTGGTCGTGGGCGGCCGGCACGAAGTGGGTCTGGACCAGGCCGTTCGTGGAGGCGCCGCAGATCGCGAAGGTCCCGGCCAGCAGCCAGAACGGGCCGGTGCGCAGCGCCGAGAACAGGACGGTGACCGCGCGCCTCGCCGCGCCCGGCACCGGGGCCGGCTTGGGGACGAACTCCGTCGCCCCGTACGGCTTCTGGCCCACGTCCGCCGGATGGTCGCGCAGCAGCAGCCAGACGAAGGGGACGACCGCGAGGGCGGCGAGGGCGACCGTCACCGCCGCCGGGCGCCAGTCGTGGCGGGTGATCATCCAGGACAGCAGCGGCAGGAAGATCAGCTGGCCGGAGGCGGAGGCCGCGGTGAGGATGCCGCTGACCAGGCCCCGGCGCTCGGTGAACCAGCGGTCGGTGACCGTCGCGGCGAAGGCGAGGGCCATCGAACCCGAACCGAGGCCCACGAGCAGGCCCCAGCACAGCAGCAGTTGCCAGGCCGCCGTCATCCACACCGTCAGGCCGGAGCCGAGCGCGATCACGGTCAGCGCGACGGCCACCACCCGGCGGATGCCGAAACGATCCATCAGTGCCGCGGCGAAGGGCGCGGTGAGCCCGTAGAGGGCGAGGTTGACCGACACGGCCGCGCCGATCGTGCCGCGCGACCAGCCGAAGTCCTCGTTCAGCGGATCGATGAGCAGGCCGGGCAGCGAGCGGAAGGCCGCCGCGCCGATGATCGTGACGAAGGTGACGGCGGCGACGAACCACGCCCGGTGGACGCGCGGCCGCTGCCTCCCGGCACGAGGAGCCCCGCCGGGGGCCGCCCCCACCGCCTGGGGGACGCCCGCGTCCGGCACCCCGTCCGCCTCGGCACCGGTCCCCCCGGCCATCTCGACCTTGTTCACCTCGGCCCCGGTCGCCCCGGCCCTGGTCGCCCCGGCCCTGGTCGCCTCGGCCCCGGTCGCCCCGGCCATCTCGACCTTGTTCACCCCGACCCTGTTCACCTCGGCCCCGGTCGACCCGGCCCCGGTCGCCCCGGTCCCGGTCATGTCTGTCTGAGTCACGTCATAGAGCTTCGGGTCCGCGACCACCCGGAGCGAGTGGCCCGAAGGCCGATGTTCGCTAGGATCGGGCCATGAGCCCCTCCTCGGGCTTCCGCCCGCACCGCGTCGTCGTCCTCGCCCTCGACGGCCTGCTCCCCTTCGAACTGGGCATCCCGCACCGCATCTTCGGCCGCCCCAAGGACCCCGGGGGACGACACCTGTACGAGGTCGTCACCTGCTCGGTCCGGCCGCCGGGGCCGGTCGAGACGGACGCCGACTTCGCCGTCCAGGTCGCGCACGGACCGGAGGCGCTGGCCACCGCCGACACCGTGATCGTCCCGGCGTCGTACGAACTCGGCCCGGTCTTCGAGGAGGGCGTCCTGACCGACGACCTCGCCACCGCGCTCGCCCGCATCCGCCCCGGCACCCGCCTCGCCTCCATCTGCACCGGCGTGTACGTCCTGGCCGCCGCCGGCGTCCTCGACGGCCGCCCCGCGACCACGCACTGGGCCGACGCCGCCCGGTTCCAGCGCCTGTTCCCCGACGTCAGGGTCGACCCCGACGTCCTCTTCATCGACGACGGCGACGTCCTGACCTCGGCGGGCGTCGCCGCCGGCATCGACCTGTGCCTGCACATGGTGCGCCGCGACCACGGCACGGCCGTCGCCAACGAGGTCGCCCGCCGTACGGTCGTACCGCCGCACCGCGACGGCGGGCAGGCGCAGTACATCGAGCGGCCGGTGCCCGATCCGCAGCTGTCCGGGACGACCGCGGCGCGCGCGTGGGCGCTCGGCCGCCTCCACGAGCCCATCCAGCTGCGGGACATGGCCGCCCGGGAGGCCATGTCGGTACGGACGTTCACCCGCCGCTTCCGCGAGGAGGTCGGGGTCAGTCCCGGCCAGTGGCTCACCCGGCAGCGCGTCGAACGCGCCCGGCACCTGCTGGAGTCCACCGGCCTCTCCGTCGACCAGGTCGCCCGGGACGCCGGCTTCGGCACCGCCCAGTCGATGCGCCAGCACCTGCAGGCGGCGCTCGGGGTGACACCGACGGCGTACCGGCGGACCTTCCGGACGGAGAGCGGCGCCGTCAGAACGTGAGGACGCCCCGTGGCGGCAGCCCGGGATCCGGTGGAGACGGGCACCGCGCAGGGCCGGAACCGAAATCCCGAACAGTTGTCCACAGGTTGTGGACAAGAAGGGCGATGCACCTCCCCGCTCCCCGCGAGGCCCGAGTCGCCTCCGGCATCCCCGGCGCCCCGGCGTTCCGGTGACGCCGGAGGCGGTCCCTGACGGACACCCGGGACACCCGGCGGTCAACCGCCCCCGAGTGCACGCCGGATGGCGGCGCGCCGCCCCCGCTCTCGACCGCGCTCGAGCGGGAGGTACCCCCGTGCCGCCCCGAGCACGGCACCGCGCACCACCATCCGACTCGGCGTACCCGCCCCGGTCTCCCCGGCCCTGAGCGACCCGACGCCGAATCACGACCCACACTCGGCGAGGGCTCCCGTCACCGGAACCCTCGTCGTCCCCTCGCGGCGAATCGCTGCCCACAAGCGTGATCAAACGGACACCCGACGTCAACACCCGATCGGCAATTTGTGACTTACGTCCGATTTGAACTGGGCGCGCACGGAAGCACGTCCGGGCGCACCGCCGCCCTCCCCGGCCGGACCGACAGCGCTTTCTGCACCCGTGCACCGCATCCCGCGCACCGTTCGGCTCCGTCCACGCCCGCGCCGTCGCCGTACGCCGGGACGCGTCCGCCCGCCCCGCTCTGACGCGCCGCCAGGGCGCACCCGGTCGCGCCGGGTCACGTCCCGCCCGCAGGTCTACGCAAGTCCGCATCGGCCCCCGGACACGGCCGCGTCACACGGCTTCGTACGCGAACCCGCCGTAGGCCGGCGCACGGAAGGCGCCGGTCCCGCCCTCGGCCATTCCGCCGCGGTCCACCACTCCGCCGCGGTTCGCCGCGCTTCCGCGGTCGGTGTCCTCCAGCGGCAGCGCGCAGCGGTCGAGTTCGCACCAGACGCGCTTGCCGGGACCCTCGACGCTCCAGCCCCAGCGGTCCGCGAGGCCGTCCACGAGGGCCAGTCCACGGCCGCCCGTCGCCCCGTCACCCACACAGCGGGGCACGGGCGCCCGGCTGCTGCCGTCGACCACCTCCAGCCGGACGGTGGCCCGCCCCGCCTCGACGTCCGGCAGCGAGAGCCGCAGCACGGCCGGACAGCCGGTGTGCACCACGGCGTTGGTGACCAGCTCGGAGACGAGCAGGATCAGCGTCTCGGCGAGCGGCTCGTCGGCCCCTATCCCGGACCCGGCGAGGCGCGAACGGGCCCATCGCCTGGCGCGACCCACTTCAGCGGGGTCGGGCCGGATCTCCAGCTGCACTTGAAGCACCTGCACCGCTCACACCATCCGAACCGGCGGACACATGGCCGCGCGCCACGTGAGCCACGCAAGCCACGCGAGCACCATGACGACGAGGGCCACGATCGTAGCCATTTTCCGCATGGCCAGAACAACAGCCAGAGGCGGAGTGACGGAACGTGATTCCCTTACGAGACAGCTTGGTTGACATACAGTCACCTCAACAAGCGCTTCGGGCATATTCCAGCGCGAAGGAGTACGCGTGCGGCATACTGTGCGACGCTTGTCGCGGAGAGTCGAACAGGCCGCGATCCCGCGCCCGTCCGGCCTGCGAGCAGGCACGCGCACCGTCGGATCCGGCACTGCCCGGGGGGCACCACCGGCACGGCTCACGCTCGTAGCCACTCGCATCACACAGAAGGTACCGGAGCGACCCCCCGACTCCAGCCCGTGACGGGTCACGCCTCGGCCACAACCACAACTCACGCTCCGTGAACACTCCGTGCCACGATCAGCGACACGAATCCCGGCCGACGCCCGTCACCGCAGGCCGACGCCTTCACGAGCCGTCCCGGACGGCAGGCCGCACACCGGCAATCCCTCACTCTGCGTACCGCATCCCACACGTCACGCACACACCCGGTTCCGCCTCAGCAGCAGGTGAATCCCGTCCCGCCGCACACCTGGAGACGGTCGCGCACGCCACGCACGGCGGCCTCGTCGGCGCGGAGCCGGGCCGTCGCGATGCCGGCGGGGCCGACGGTGCGGACGGCTGTGTGGACGGCAGCCCGCGCCGCCCCCACCCGCACCGGCGGATCCGCGCACAGCTGTCCGACGGCCCGGAAGGCCCCGATCGACTGTCCGAACTGCTCCCGCGCCCGGGCGTGTTGCACGGCCGGGCCGCACGCGCGCGTGATGCAGGGCCGGCCCGCACGCGCGCGCGTGGCGCCACCGAGCCGCCCGGCCGCGGCGAGGGGGGCGGCGACAGGCCTGGAGAGGGGTGCGGGGGCAGCCCCGCGACGGGACCTCTCAACTCGCCGAGCCGGGCAGGCGGGCGGGTGCGCGGGAAAGGACGGGGTCCGGGGCGCGGCACCGCCGCGGCCGCCTACTCCGGCACGGTGAAGTAGCGGGCGAACGCCGGTACGACCTCCGCCTCTCCCACCTTCCCGTCCGCGTCGGCGTCCAGCACACCCGCGGCCCCCCGGGCCGCCTCCTCACCGGCACCGAGCGCCCTCAGCACCCGCACCGTGTCGTCGACCGTGGTCCGCCCGTCCCCGTCCCCGTCCGCGACGGCGAGCGCCGCGTGCAGGAACGGCCGGGCGATCTCGGCGAACCGCTCGGGATTGTCACGGAGCCGTTTGACCGCCCCGCCCACGAACTCGTGGCGGGTGATGCGCTGATCCCCGTCGCGGTCGGCCATCCCGGCCATGCCCTGCCAGAACGCCTCGGCACCGGCGTACAGCGCCTGCCCCCGGTCGGACCGGGCCGGCACTCCGAACTCGGCGAGTACGGCCTTCGCGGCGGAGGCGAAGTCCTCGCGGTCGATGTAGCCGTTGCCGTCCTGGTCGAAGGTGGCGAACCGGTCGGCGATCCTGCGTTCGTACTCGCTGCTCACCATGTCTGTGGGCCGCCTCACGTCATCGCGTCGGGTGTGGGTGAACTCTCCGCAGGGGAGCGTACGACGCCGACGGCCCCGGGGCGGAGCCGGCCGGACCCTGGGCCGGACCTCAGGCGGACAGTGGCTCGGTGCCGTCCACGGCCTCGGCGACATCGCCGTACACGTCGAACAGCCGGCGCACCCCCAGCGCGCCGAGGACCCGGTTGACGTGGGAGTCCTCGACCGCGCCGCGCGCCGGCAGGATCAGCCGCAGGCGGCCCCGGCAGGAGCGGATCAGCCGCCGGGAGGCGATGAGGACGCCGACTCCGCTGGAGTCGCAGAAATGCACCTCGGAGAGGTCCAGGACGAGGCTGTGGTGGCCCTCGGCCACTTCGTCGTGCACCCGTTGACGCAGCAACGGGGACGTCACCAGGTCCAGTTCGCCCGACACCCGGAGCACGGCCCATCCGCTCCGTTCGCCGACGGTCACTTTGAAAGCCACCCACACGCCCTTCGTCCGCCCGAACGGAAGCCGTCCCTTCGCTCCCTCGCAGCGCGGCTGCCCAGCGGCCGTTCCCCGAAACTGCGAGCAAAAAACAACCAATTCGAGAAAGCGGCTTGTTCCGATCGCTATCAGTCCTGTTCGATCTCATAAGAACAAGACTCAATCAACACCGATCCAGCCTGATCACCGGCAAGTCGGGTAGGCGCGCCCGGAGCATGCCTTTACCACCCTCCGAAGCGCAGGGGGCGCACATTGCGCCAAAGGGGCGTGCGTCGCCGGACGTGCCGACTACATTCGAGGAGACGATGCACTCAGGCTGGACAGGGACAGGTCCCGGCGGGGGCGCCGGGCACGGGCAGGACCGAGGGGGCCGCATGGCGAAGAAGGACGCACCGCCCCGCTGGGACCGCAGGATGCAGCAGCGTCTCGCGCGCGGGGAGGCCGCCGCCCTCGGTGAGCTGTACGACCGGTTCGCTTCGCTCGTGCACGGCCTGGCCCACCGCGTGCTGGAGGACGAGCGGGCCGCCGACGGCGTCACCCACGAGGTCTTCGCGCACGTGTGGGAGCACCCGGACTCCTACGACCCCCGGCAGGGCCCCCTGCGCACCTGGGTCGCCGACCTGACCCACCACCTGGCGGTGCAGCGGCTGCGCGCCACGGAGACCGCGGCGCTCGCGCCGGACGGCTCCGGCAGCACCGAGGAGCTGGAGCACAAGGTGCGTCACGCTTCGGTCGCCGCCCGCGCCGACTACATCGTCCAGTCGATGCCGGCCCCGCTGCGCGCCGCCCTGGAGCTGGCGTACTTCCAGCGCCGCGACTACCGCCAGACCGCCGCCGACCTCGGCGTCACCGAGGACGAGGCGCGTCGGCGCCTCCGCCTCGGCCTGCAACTGCTCTCCACGGCCCACGACGCCGCCGCCCCCGGCGCCCCGCCCGGACGCTACGGGGGTGCGGCATGACCGAGGACCGGCTCCCCGAGCACACCGGAGCCAGCCGCCTCCCGCTCCCGCGGGCCTCCGTGGCGGACGGCGGCCTCCCGCGGCCCGCTCCGGCACCCGCCGCTCCGGCACCGCCGCGCCTGGAACACCCGGTGCTGAAGGCGCTGTTGGGAGCCTGGGCGCTGGCCGCCTGCTCGGCCGAGGAGACCGCCGCCGTCGAGGACCACCTCGGCGACTGCGGGGCCTGCGCCGACGAGGCACGACGGCTGCGCGAGGCGGTCGGCCTGCTCCAGCGCCCCGACAGCCTCGACCTGGATCCGGGCCTGCGCACCCGCGTCCTGGAGAGCTGCCTGGACCGGCGTCCGCCGCGCGTCCCGGTGCCCGACTGGGCGACGGCGTACGACGCGGAGACCGCCCGGCTGGACGCGCTGCTCCAGGACTTCGGGGACGCGGAATGGCACGCACCCGTGCGGCTGCGCTGGTTCCGCGGCCAGGACGCCACCAGCCGCCGCACGACCGTCGCCGGGGTCATCGCCCACCTGCTCGCGGTGGACGGGCTGGTCGCCGTCGCCCTGGGACTCGACGATCCGCTGGGCCCGGCCACGGGCGGCTCCGCGGTCAAGCCGGCCGGCACGCCCGCGGAGCGGACGGAGGCGTTCTGGGAAGCCTCGCGCCTCCCGCCGACCCGGTCCGTGCGCGGCCCCTGGCGGGAACAGGCCCACGCCGTCGTCCGCACGGTGTCCTTCGGCGACGGGGGCACCTCCCGCACCGGCGAAGCCGAACGCGGCGAGGACCCCGGCACCGTCGCGGTGTCGTACGGCGACTTCGAACTGCCTCTGCGGGACGCGCTGGTGGACCGGGCCTTCGAATGCTGGGTGCACGCCGTGGACATCGCCGAGGCCGTCGACTACCCCTACGACCCGCCCGCGCCGCGCCACCTGCGCGGCATGGTCGACCTCGCCGCCCGGATGCTGCCGACCGTCCTCGCCGAACGCCGCCGCGCGGGACTGGCCGGACCGGGCGACCACAGGCACCTGGTGACCGCCGGCCGTCCGGGCCGCAGCCTGCGGCTGGAGATCGAGGGACGGGGCGGCGGCGAGTGGTTCATCCCGCTCGACTCCCCGGCCGCGGTGGGCTCCGCCGACCACGAGGTGGCCCATGTCGCCCTGGACGACGTGGAGTTCTGCCGGCTCGCGGCGGGCCACGTCTCCCCGGAGGAGGCGGCGGCCGGCCAGCTGGGCGACCGGGCGGCCATCCGCGACGTCCTGTCCGCGGCGGCGTCCCTGAGCCGGATGTAGGAGCCGGGAGCCCACCCGGGGCGGAAGCGGAGCCCGGCGGCGGCACAGCTCAGCGCAGCGGCGGCACAGCGACCTACGCGAAGACGACCGTCCGCCGCCCGTTCAGCAGGATCCGGCGCTCCGCGTGCCACTTCACGGCCCGTGCCAGCGCCTGGCACTCCACGTCCCGCCCGACGGCCACGAGCTGGTCCGGCGTGACGTCGTGCCCGACCCGCTCGACCTCCTGCTCGATGATCGGTCCCTCGTCGAGGTCGGCCGTCACGTAGTGGGCCGTCGCGCCGATCAGCTTCACGCCCCGCGTGTGCGCCTGGTGGTACGGCTTCGCGCCCTTGAAGCTCGGCAGGAACGAGTGGTGGATGTTGATGATCCTCCCGCTGAGCTGCTTGCACAGGTCGTCCGAGAGGACCTGCATGTAGCGGGCCAGCACGACCAGCTCGACGCCCTCCGCACGGACGATCTCCAGCAGCCGCGCCTCCGCCTCGGCCTTGTTCTCCTTCGTCACCGCGATGTGGTGGAAGGGGATGCCGTACGAACCCACCAGCTCGGCGAAGTCGGTGTGGTTGGACACCACGGCCGCGATCTCCACCGGCAGCGCGCCGGTCCGGGCGCGGAACAGCAGGTCGTTCAGGCAGTGGCCGAACCTGCTGACCATCAGGACGATGCGCATCTTCTCGTCGGCCCGGTTGATCTGCCAGTCCATGTGGAAGGCGTCGCCGATCGCCGCGAAGCTCGCCCGCAGCTTGTCCACGGTCACCGGCGACTCCGCCGAGAAGTGGACGCGCATGAAGAACAGTCCCGTGTCGTGGTCGCCGAACTGCTGACTGTCCTCGATGTTGCAGCCGGTCATGAACAGGTAGCTGGACACGGCGTGCACGATGCCCTGCTTGTCGGGGCAGGACAGCGTGAGGACGTACTGGTCGGCGAGGCTCGCCGTGGCGCGGGTGGACTGCTCACTCATGCAGCACAGGGTCTCATGACAGGTCGCACCCGCAGGAAATCCGTCCGCAGGGCGGAATCCCGTCCGTCACGCCGTCCGCGTCATGATCCGCAGCACCTCGAGCGTGCGCGGCGGGGCGTCCGGCTCCTCGCCGTCGGCCACCGCCATGCGCACGTGGGCGTCGCGCGCCGCCCGGACCGCGTCCGGCCAGCCCTCGTGCTCGACGTAGGCGGAGACCGGGGCGTCCGGCCCGACCTGGTGCATGATCCGCAGGACGCGCAGTACGGCGGTGTCGACGAGCGCCGCCTCCTGCGAGTCGCGGAAGATCGTGCCGACGTACTTCTCGGCGGACCAGTTGTCGAGCCAGGTGTCCTCGACCAGGCGGTACACGGCGTCGGTGACGTCACCGTACCCGTCCACGCCGGCCAGCCAGACGTCCCGCTGGAACACCGGGTCGGAGAGCATGTGCAGCGCGGAGCGCACATTGCTGCGCCAGCGCCACCACGGCATGTCGTTGAGTGGCATGCCGCCCATGGTGGAGGAGCGACGGCCGCGACGGGAAGAGTTCTCCGAACCTTGCACGGTCATCGATCGTACGTTTCCCCGCCCCGCGGGCGGCGTCGGCCCCCGCAATTCACCTCCCCGTCACTCCCCGTTGACCGTGGGTCACTCCGAGGTTGGCCGTGTGGCGGAATCGTGCGGAAACATGACCGGCAGGCAACGCACGCGAAGCACCTTCCTCCTCAGGTTCCTCCGCCCCACCAGGTCTTTCACCACCACCGTCCGGTCGGCGGGCGCCCTCGTGGCGTGTGCGTCGCTCGCCGCCGGCTGCGGGCTCGTCCCCGGTGCCACGGGGGGCTCCGAGGACGGCTCGATCGTCGTCATGACCTGGGCGCCCGAGGGCACCGCGGCCACCAACAAGCCCGGCATGCCCGCCTTCGCCCGCGCCTACGCGCGGTGGGTCAACGCCAACGGCGGGCTGAACGGCCGCAAGCTCGAGGTCCTCACCTGCAACGACCACAACAACGGCGTGGACGCCGCGAAGTGCGCCCGGCAGGCCGTGAAGGCGGGGGCGGTCGCCGTCATCGGCTCCTACAGCCAGCGCTCCGACTCCTTCCTCCCGCACCTGGAGGGCGCCGGCATCCCCTACATCGGCGGCTACGGCGTCACCGACGCCGAGTTCACCAGCCCGCTCTCCTACCCCGTGAACGGCGGCCAGCCGGCCCTGCTGGCCGGCCTCGGCAAGGAACTCGCCGCGGACTGCGGCCGCGTCGCCCTCGTGCGCCCCGACACCATCGCGGGCGACACCCTGCCCGCCATGCTCGACGCCGGCCTCACGGCGGGCGGCCACGACAAGGCCGTGGACCAGCTGGCCGCGGAGGACGCCACCGAGTACTCGGCCCAGGCCGACGCCGCCCTGGAGGAGGTGACCGCGACGAGCGGGACCGGACAGGCCGGCAAGGGCGACGGCGGGTGCGTGGTCCCCGCCCTCGGCGACCGCACCGGCACCTTCATGGACTCCTTCCGGCGCGCCCGCGAGGACCACCCCGACGTGAGCACCGCCACCGTCCTCGGCAGCGTCGACCAGACGGTCATCAACTCCACCGGCGGCGCGTCCAGCGCCTTCGAGGGGGCGTACGTCACCGGTTGGTACCCGGTGGCGAGCGACCCGCGCTGGGACTCGATGAAGAAGGTGATCAGCGAGAGCGCCTTCTCCGACACCCGGATCGATCCCGCGGACACGGGCGTGCAGACCACCTGGATCGCCTACACCGTGTTCAAGAAGGCCGTGGAGTCGCTGGGCGGCGGCGCGGTGACCGCCGACACCGTCACCAGCGCCCTCGACGACGGCCTGCGGATCGACACGGGCGGGCTCACGCCCACCCTGCGCTGGGGGTTCACCGACCAGCTCGCCTCGATCGGCTTCCCGCGCCTGGTCAATGCCCACGTGACCCTGCAGACCGTGAAGCAGGGCCGGCTGGCGGCGGCCAAGAAGGGCTTCGTCGACGTCACGAGGACGCTGGAGAACGCCGACGTCGACTGAGGCGACGCCGGCCGGTCCCCTCCCCGGGTCACAGCTGTGTCGGCTGCCGCTCCGTCAGTCCGTACGTCTTCGCGATCGCGTTCCACAGTTTCGCGGCCTGCGTCTTCTGGGCGCTGGCCGTGCCGCTCGCGCGGTTGGCCTCCTGCGTCCGGCCCGTGCCGCGGGCCTGGCCCTTCTTGCAGAGCTTGCCCTTGTCGGCGGCCACCTGGTCGGCCCAGGCCGCGTAGTGGTCGTCGGCGGAGGCCGAGGCCTGCCACGCCTTGGTGAGCGCGGCGGTCAGCGCGGCGTGGTCCGGCAGTTGGTCGACGGCCAGGCCGGACAACGAAGTCACCAGCCCGGTGCGCTGCTTCGCCGCCTCCCGCAGGTCGGCGGCGGCCTTGGCGAGGTTGTCGCACCTCTTCACGTCGGCGACCGCGCTGATCACGGTCGCCCGGCTGCTGCCGCTGTCCGCGAGCAGCTTGTCCAGGGCGATCGCCTGCTGCTCGGCCGCGTCGGCGGACGCCGAGGCGGAGCCCTCGGCGGCGGGCTGCGACGCGGCGACGGTCTTGTTGTCGTCACCCTGCTCGTCACCGCCCCCGCCGGAGAGCAGGGCGCCCGCGCCGACCCCGACGACGACGAGGGCCACGCCGACCGCCGCGAACAGCGGCACCCTCGAGCCGCTGCGGCCGCCGCCCCGGTGGTCGTCGCCCCGGTGGTCGTCGTCGCGCATCGCGCGCCGGCCGCCGGAGCCGCCGCCGGGCGGCGTGTACGAGGGCTGGGCGTGGGCGGCGGGGCGGGCGCCGTAGCCGGGTGGCTCCGGCTCCGAGAAGCGCGGCATCTGCTGCGTGGACCCGGCCGGGCCGTCGTCGGCGGGGCCGCTGCGGAAGAGGTTGTCGAACTCGGCGGGCGGCTGCTTCTCGCCGGCGCCGTACGGGCCCTGGCCGGTCACCGGCGGGATGTACTGGGTGGCCTCGGCGTCGGCGTGGGAGCCGTGCTGCCCGCCGTGGGCGGCCCGCAGCCCCGGACCGTGCCGCTGGGCGCGGCCGAGGACGTGGGTGGACTCCGAGGGGGACTCGGGCGGCAGGGCGCCCGGCGTGACCGGCGGGAGGTACTGCGTCGCGCCCTCGTTCCCCGACCCCGGCCCCGGTGCGGGGACGGGCGGTATGTACTGGGTGGCCCCCTCGTCCAGCGGCACGGACGCGGAGACCGGCGGTATGTACTGGGTGGCCCCCTCGTCCAGCGGCACGGACGCGGAGACCGGCGGTATGTACTGGGTGGCGCCGTCGGCCGTGGGAGGCAGCGGCGCGGCCGGCACGCCGTGGCCGTACGACGGCGCGGGGGCGCCCTCGGGCGGCAGCGGGCCGGCGCCCTGACCGGGGCCGGGCTGCGGTGCGGCCCGCCACGCGTCGGGGCCGGTCGGCTGCGGGGTGTCCCACTGCCGGTCCCCGCCCCACTGCTGCTGGTCCGCCGGGGGCGGCCAGGCCTGCCCCGGCTGCTGCCCGGTCCCGTGCCCGGGCTGCTGCCCCGGCTGGTACTCCGACTGCTGTTCCGGTCCCCAGGACCGGTCCCAGGTCTGCCCGCCGGCCGGCGGTCCCGCCGACGGCGGGGGCGACGGCTGCCGGCCGTACTGCTGCTGCCCGGCGTGGGGATCTCGCCGCGGGCCGCTCGCCGTGCCCGGCAGCAGGGGTTCCCCGCCGTCGGAGGGCAGCACGATGCCTTCGCGCGCGGGCCGCGCCGAGGGCTCCTCGCCCTGTCCACTCTGCGTCACCGGGACTCCTACTGATGGGGGACCTTCGGAATCGTCGGCTCACGCTACCGGGTCCCCGGAACCCCGTGCCACGCAGCTCAGGTCATGATCTCCCTCCCGTACGGCGGGTGAAGGACCGAAGCGCCGTGCGCCGCACCCGCCGCCGCCCCCGCGACGGCGGGCCGTTCCCCGGCCGTTCACGCCACGGCGCCCCGGATGTTCACGCGGCGGCCTGGAGTTCCAGTCGCGCCCCGAACTCCCTGACCACGGCCTCCTCCCGGAACGGTTCCAGCCGCTGCTGGAGGTCCTCCAGGTACTCGGCACCGCGGTCGGAGCGGAGCGTCTCCAGCAACTCCACCGCTTTCGTACCGGTGTTGCAGGCCTGCTCGACCTCTCGCTGCTGCACCTGCGCCGTGGCCAACAGCACATACCCGATGGCCCGTCGGCGGGCCCGGCTCTCCGGGTGCCCCGCCAGCGACTGCTCCGCGCAGCGCGCCGCCGCCTCGGCCTGACCGAGGTCACGGTGACAGTGCGCCAACTCGTCTGCCAGATAGGCCTCGTCGAAGTGCGCGATCCACGCCGGGTCGTCCCCGGCCGCCGGATCGGCCGACTCCAGCGCCGACACGGCCCGCCCGGACGCCGCGTGCGCCGCCCGGACGTCACCCAGCAGGGCGTGCCCGCGGGCCTCGGCGGCGTGGAACATGGCCTCCGCGCGCGGCGTCACCCGCCCCCGCGCCCCTTCCTGCGCCGCGCGCGCCAACTGGGCGATCTCGCGCGGGTTCCCGAGCTGGGCGGCGAGGTGGCTCATGGAGGCGGCGAGCACATAGCCGCCGTAGCCGCGGTCGCCCGCCGCCTGGGCGAGGCGCAGGGCCTGGATGTAGTAGCGCTGGGCGAGGCCGGGCTGCCCGGTGTCGACGGCCATGTAGCCCGCCAGTTCGGTCAGCCGGGCCACGGACGCGAAGAGTTCGCGCCCCACCGCCTCCCGGTAGGAGCCGGCGAGCAGGCCGGAGACGACGCTGTTGAGGTAGTGCACGACGACCGGGCGCACGTGCCCGCTGCCGTACTGGTGGTCCAGTTCGACCAGCGCCTGGGTCATCGCCTTCACGGCCGTCACGTCGGACAGGCCCACCCGAGGGCCGGCCGAGCGCGCCACCTGCGCGTCGGGCGAGGAGATCAGCCAGTCACGGCTCGGTTCGACCAGCGCGGAGGCGGCCACGGACGCCCCCGAGAGGAAGTCCCGCCGGCCCACGTCGCTGCGCCACAGCTCACAGACCTGCTCGATCGCCCCCAGTACCGTCGGCGAGAACTGGAGACCGACGCCCGACGCGAGGTTCTTGCCGTTGGCCATGCCGATCTCGTCGATCGTGACCGTGCGGCCGAGTTTGCGGCCCAGGGCCTCGGCGATGACCGCCGGGGCGCGTCCCCGGGGCTGCTGTCCGCGCAGCCAACGGGCCACGGACGTCTTGTCGTAGCGCAGGTCGAGACCGTGCTCGGCGCCGCACATGTTCACGCGGCGGGCGAGCCCGGCGTTCGAACATCCCGCTTCCTGGATGAGCGCCTGCAGCCGTTCGTTCGGCTGCCGCGCGACGAGAGGCCTTGCGGCCATTGGCACTACCCCCTGTGGCTGCGGTGCCTTTCCCGCGCACCGAGTTGATGTGTCTTCCACCGAAAAGTTCCGGCCGTGAAGATCAATGCCCCGCGGACAGGACGAGAATGCGAGGCATGCGAGGATTGCCTGGGTAAAGACGGAAGCTTCCCCCAAGCGTCACTACCCGCTCACGCGCTCGTTCCTCCCGCGCGCCCCCGGTCATGCACCCGTGCGCCCCGGACGGGGAATCGATGCTCCTCCCCCGCGCACGTGGGCGGGCCGTAACCCGCGGTGACGCCCAGAGTTGTGTTCATCGTGGAAGAGACCATCGCGGGCGCCGAGGCCATCCAGATCCCGAAGCAGCGCGGGGAATCGCTGCTGGAGACCGCAGTTCGCTACATCGGGGAACGTCACTGGGACGTCGTCCCCGGCACCTGGTTGGAAGCCGTCGACGGGACGCAGCGCTGCTCCTGCGACGACGCGGCGTGTCCGGCGCCCGGGGCGCACCCGGCCCGGCCCGACTGGGCGACGCAGGCGACGGGCAGCGCGACCGTCGCGCGGCGCATGTGGCAGAAGCAGCCCGACGCGTCGATCCTGCTGCCGACCGGGCGGACCTTCGACGCGATCTCCGTGCCGGAGACGGCCGGGTTCCTGGCGCTGGCACGGATGGAGCGCATGCAGTCGGCGCTGGGCCCGGTCACGTCGGCGCCGGACCGGCGGATGCACTTCCTCGTCCTTCCCGGGGCCGCGGCCAAGGTGCCGGACCTCGTCCGCACGCTGGGGTGGACGCCGTCCTCCCTCGACCTCGTCGTGCTGGGCGAGGGGGCGTACGTGGCGGCGCCGCCCACGCGGTTCGGGTCGCGGGGGGCCGTGCAGTGGGCCTGCCGGCCCACACCCGCCAACCGGTGGCTGCCGGACGCGGAGGAGTTGATCCCGCCACTGGCCTACGCGTGCGGCAGGGACCGCTAGGGTATTTCGTCTGGATCGGGCCGGATCAGGGAGCGCGGTCCGGTGCCGGGGGCACCTCCCACGCCTTTCGGGCAGTGGGGGAGCCTCGCGAGGCGGAGGAGGGAGCCGGGGCGGAGCCCTGGCGGCCGACGACAACGCGGCGAGGAGCGGCACCAGACCCCCGCGAGCCCGGCATGATCCGAACGAAAGAGCCCAAACCCTGGTGGCGCCTTCCGAGGGGGCGCCTCGTGCAGAGGCGCCCGGCTCTGCCGTCGGCCCGCTCAGCGCGCCAGCACCCCGTCCAGGAACGGCTCGATGGCCGTCCGCCAGCCCTCCGGCTGGTCGTAGTGCACGAGGTGACCGGCGTCGGCCACCTCCGCGTACTCCCCGCGCGGCAGCACCCGCACCATCTCCTGCGCCTCCGCGCGCCCCAGTTCGCCGTTCAGGCCGCGGACGACCAGGGTGGGGCAGCGGACCTGGGCGAGTTCCTCCCAGTGGGCGTCGTAGACCCAGGTCTCCCGGGACTTCAGCATCTGCTCGGGTTCGAAGACGGGGCGCCAGCCGTCGGCGGACTCCTGCATCACCTCGGCGTAGAACTCGCCGCGCGCCGGGTTGGGCCGCTCCACCCGGGGGTCGTCCTCGCCGAACCACTTGCGGACGTCGGCGAGGGTGGCGAAGGGAAGGGGCCAGGACGTGAACCAGTCGGCCCACTCGCGCTGCGAGGCCGCGCCGAGCGCGGAGGCGCGCATGTCGCAGATGACCACGCCGGAGATCAGGTCGGGGCGCTTGGCGGCGAGCTGCCAGGCGGTCAGGGCGCCCATGGCGTGGCCGACGAGGACGGCGGGGGCGAGGCCGAGCTGTTCGAGGGCGGCCTCGGCGTCATCGACGTACGCCTCGCGCGTGAAGGCGGCCCGCGGCGGCTTGTCGCTCCTGCCGTGGCCCCGCTGGTCGAGGGCGACGGCGCGGTGCCGCTCGGAGAGCCAGCGGGCGGTGGACGCCCAGTGCGAGGCCCGGCCCATCAGACCGTGCAGTAACAGCACACCGGTGGTGCGCTCGGAGGCCGCCGGTCCGGACCATCCCCCACCCGCCTCGGCCGGTTCCGCGGTGGGCGTCCCGGCCGACTGGGACGGAATCATGGCTTCCGGCCCGTTCTCCGCCGGGCCGTTCTTGGGCGGGTCGCCGAACTCCCAGGCCGCCAGGCGTACACCGCCCGCCCCGGTCACGTCGATGCGTCGCGCCATAGCCCCTGGCACCCCCTCGTTCCCGCTCGGACCCCCGCTCCCGCTCGAGCCGGCCGGTCCGGTCACGCGTCGTGTCTGCCGTCGTACCGCTGTGCTGCTCACTGCCTCACTGCCCGCGCACCGCTTCACGCACGGGCCCCTCACCCGCACGCTATCGAATGTCCATTCGAAGACATCTGCTTCCGCGAGCAACAACCCTCGTTCGAGTGACCCCCCTCAAGGAATGATCGCCGCCACCGGGGGGAGATCTTCAGCGAGGGGCGGACCGCTCGGGGAAACCGGTCCGAAGGGAATGACCTTGAGAGCTCGGGGCTCCAGGTCAGAACAGGGGAGGACAGGCCCCGGCGCCGCAGGGCGCCGGGGCCCTCCCATGATCCGCGGCACATCATCCCGCCCCCTCAGGTCATATGCCTCACGCGACAGCCTGGCACGCGCGGCGCCGGAGCGCTGCGGTTCGACACAGGGAATCACCGATTTGACGAGATCGACAGGACGCCTCAACCACCCCGGCAGCCCCAGGAGTTGAACAACACTCAGCTAGTGCACCGACGCCGGCGTCAACGCTTGGCGACGAACACGTGGGAGGCGATGTCCGCCTCCAGCTCGGCCGCCTCGCCGCCGCTGCCGACCAGGACGCCGCCGGCCGACTCCGTCACGCTCACCACCGAGCCCGGCTGCACACCGGCCCGCCGCAGCGTGTACATCAGCTGCGCGTCCGTCTGGATCGGCTCGCCGATGCGGCGTACGACGACCGTCTTGCCCTCCAGGCCCGGGTCGAGGTCGGCCAGCGACACCATGCCCTCGTCCAGGAAGGGATCGGCGATGTCCTTCTCCCCCAACTCCTCCAGTCCCGGGATGGGGTTGCCGTACGGCGACTCGGTGGGGTGGCGCAGCAGCTCGAGGACCCGGCGCTCGACGGCCTCGCTCATCACGTGCTCCCAGCGGCACGCCTCCGCGTGGACCTGCTCCCACTCCAGGCCGATCACGTCGACGAGGAGACACTCGGCCAGGCGGTGCTTGCGCATCACGCGCGTGGCGAGGCGGCGGCCCTCGTCCGTCAGCTCCAGGTGCCGGTCACTGGCCACGGAGACCAGGCCGTCCCGCTCCATACGGGCCACCGTCTGGCTGACCGTCGGCCCGCTCTGGTCGAGCCGCTCGGCGATCCGGGCGCGCATGGGGACCACACCTTCCTCCTCCAGCTCGAGGATGGTGCGGAGATACATCTCCGTGGTGTCGATCAGTCCGGACATACGTGCCCCTCGATGAGATTGCCGGAGGCTGGACGGCTCTCCGGCTCGTGCGCTGGCCCTGGCCTCAATTCTGCCGGATACCACTGACAAGCGTGCCGCGCCGCCGGAACGAGGGGGTGGCGCCGGGGCCGCCACCGGCCCGGCCGTGTTGACAGGGCGATGGTCCGGACCGCACGGTGATCCGCGACACGGACACGGACACCGGATTCGGCAAAGGGGCCCCTCGGATGAGTGACCGCACGCCCGCCGCGCAGTTCTTCGACGCCGCGATCGGCCTGTTGCAGCGGGTTCGCGACGAGGAGGCGGAGGCCGTGGAGGCCGCCGGTGTCCTCCTCGCCGACACCGTGGCCCGCGGTGGACGCCTGTTCGCCTTCGGCGCCGGCCATTCCTCCCTCGCCGCGCAGGACGTCGTCTACCGCGCGGGCGGCCTGGCCCTGATGAACCTGCTCGCGGTGCCGGGCGTCGTGGGCGTCGACGTCACGCCCGCCACCCTCGGCTCCGCCCTGGAGCGCGTCGACGGCCTGGCGGGCGCGGTGCTGGACACCTCGCCGGTGCGCGCGGGCGACGCCCTGGTGATCGTCTCGCTGTCGGGCCGCAACGCCCTCCCGGTGGAGATGGCCCTCGGCGCGCGCGCCCTGGGCGTGAAGGTCATCGGCGTGACCTCGGTGGCGTACGCCACCGAGACGACGTCCCGGCACCGGTCGGGGACGTTCCTCAAGGATCACTGCGACCTCGTCCTGGACTCGAAGATCGCCGTCGGGGACGCCGAGTTGACCCTCGACACCGTCCCCGCGCCCTTCGCGCCCGCCTCCACCGTCGTCACCACGGCCCTGCTCCAGGCGGTCGTGGCCACCGCGGCCGCCTCCCTCGCGGAACGCGGCATCGAGCCCCCGCTGCTGCGCTCCGGCAACGTCGACGGCGGCCACGACTGGAACGGCCGGATCATGGACGAGTACCGGGACCGGATCTTCTACCGGCACTGAGGAGCCGCGCCCGCGGAGGTGGGCTCCCGCGCGCGTCAGACCTCGTCGCCGCTCCCGGCGGGACCGACGAGACCGGCGAGGTCGAGGGCGGCCGCCATCCGGACGGCGACGTCCTCGGCGTAGGTCGCGTCGGAGCGCTCGAAGGCCGCACGGCCCGCCGCGCGCAGGAACGTCACGACGCCCAGGGTGCGGCCGCGGCTGCGCAGGACCGCGCAGAGCGCGTGCACGGTGTCCTCGGGCCACCGGCGCGCCCGTGCCCACTCGCGGGCCCGGTCCGGCGCCACCTTGCCCACGGAGGCGCGCACCGAGCCGGCGCGGGCCACGCACTGGAGCGCCGGGTGGCTCTCCGCGTACCCCACGGGCAGCCCGGCGTGACCGGTGAGGACGCTGGGGCCCGGTCCGCCCGAGGGGGTGTCCGCCACCCGCACCAGACGCGGCGGGACGTCCGGCTCCCCGTCCGCCCTCGGCTCCCCGTCCGCCCTCGGCTCCCCGTCCGCCCTCGGCTCACCGGCGACCCGGTCGATCACGGCGTGGTCGGCGAAGCCGGCGAGGGCGAAGTCGAGATGGACGGTCGCCGCCTCCGCCGGGTCCTCGCACTCGGCGGCCGCCCGCGACGCCCGGTGCAGCTGGTTCGTCCGGAACCGCAGCAGGGCCGCCTCCTGCTCGACCTGCTTGGCCTCGGTGACGTCCTGGAACAGCCAGCCGACGCCGAGCGGCACCGGCTCCTCGGCGAGCGGGGAGGCGAGCCGCACGAAACCGCTGCGCCAGCAGCGCCGCTTCTCGCCGTCCGGGGTCCGCACCCCCACCCACAGCTCGGCGGGCGCGGGCGGGGCACCCTCGGCGAGGACGTGCGTGAGCGCGTTCTCCAGCTCCTCGACGCCCCGGGTGAGCAGGTCGCCCAGCGGACGGCCCAGGACCGCCGTACGGCCCGTGCCGAGCGCGCGGGCGGCGTGCGCGTTGACGACGGCGGGGCGCAGGTCGGCGTCGACGAGGACCACGCCCCAGGAGGCGTCCGCGAAGAGGGCCTCGCTCAGCGCGATGGAGCGCTCCAGGTCGATCTGGGTGTGCACCTCGCTGAACGCGCAGTACAGCCCGGCGGGCTTGCCGTCGGGGCCGGGGACGGCTGCGGACTGGGTGCGCACCAGGACCCGGCCGCCGTCCTTGGTGAGCAGCGCGAACTCGTGCACCTGCCGGCCGGGCGCCCGCATCGCGGCCATCAGCCGGCCCTCGATCTCCTCGGCGTCCGCCTCGCGCACCGCCCAGCCGGTGAAGCCGTGCCGGCCGACCGCCTCCGCGGCGGTCCAACCGAGGATGCGCTCGGCCTCGCGGTTCCAGTGGGTGACGACGCCCTCGGCGTCGAAGGCGCACAGGGCCGCGTCCATCCCGTCGAGCAGCGCGGCGAGCAGATCCGAGCCGTCCGGACCCTCCGGGCCGGGCCGCTCGGGCTCGTCCGGTCCCAGTTCGTCGGTGGTCCCACTACGGCGGGAAGCACTCACCTGGACCCCCTCAGCTTCGCTCACGTGCCCTCATTCAACTTGAACGTGACGCAGCCCACATATGGTTCCCGCAAGATTGCCGGGGAATCGTCGTACGCCGGTCCCGCCCGGTACGCCCGGGTCCGTCAGAGCGCGGCCGGCCGCAGGTCGACCCAGACGTCGCCCTCGCCGTCCAGCGCGTGCCGCTCCGTCTCGACGAACCCGCGCGCCGCGGCGAACCGCAGGCCGTCCTCGTCGACGGCCAGGACGCACGTCTCCACCGCCCGGGCGCCCAGCACACGCGCGTGGGCGAGACCGTTCTCGTACAGCGCGGTGCCGTGTCCGCGGCGGCGGTACGGCGGCAGCACGCGCGCGGTGACGGTGGCCACCGCGTCCTCGCCCGCCGGGGCCGCAGCGTCGAGCAGCCGACGAGGACGTCACCGAGGTGGGCGTTCTCCAGGCGGTGGCGGTCGGCTCGCGCGCGTGCCCCGGCGGGGGACAGGGCGGCCGGGGTCGCGATCGTGTCGTGGACGTGCCGCCCCTGCTCGAGCATGGCCGCACCGGCGACCGGCGCGATGCGATGCGAAGACGAAGATCGGTCACGGCATCGGGCAACCGCGCGGTGGGGCGGGCGTCGACGCGGTTGCGGGTCCGGCCCCGGCTCCTGCCGCGCGGGGCGGCGGGCGTCCACCTCGATCTCGATCCTCATCCGCGGGTCGGCCAGCCCGCACACCATCATCGTGGCCGCCGGCCGCACCTCGCCGAAGCGGCCGCGCAGCACCGGTCGGCAGGGCTCGAAGTCGGCCCGGTCGGGCAGCAGGCAGCGCACCCGCACGACGTCCGCGAAAGCGCACCCGGCCTCCGCCGGCGCGGCCCCGATGTTGCGCAGGCACTGCTCGGCCTGCTCGACCACGTCGTCCGAGATGGTCATCGTCGCGTGGTCGTAGCCGGTCGTCCCCGACACGTGCCCCCGGTCGCCGTCGACGACGGCCCGCGCGTACCCGATCTGCTCCTCGAGGGGGGAGCCGCTGAGGATGGCGCGCCGCCCGGCCGTGGGGGGGGTGAGGTCATGCGGGAACGCCAGGTGAGCGGCGCACGCGCGTCCACCGGTCTCCGGGAAGGGCCCCGGAAAAAGGGGTTGAACGGACGGCGGGACGCTTCCTAAGGTGGCGAGCACACGAGAAGGGAGGTGGTTCGGCGAATGTACGAGAACCGGACGCGTGAGGTGGCTGCGGGCTAGCGGCCCGTCACCACACCGAGTGCGGTGCCGGACCCGCACGTGAAAGAGGCGTGCAGCCGGCCCAATCCCAGCAGTCACCCGACCCGCGAGTCGCCGGTACGTCCGGCCGGCCCTCCCCCGGAGGACCAGACTCGCGGGTCGCCTGCGTTCCCGGGCTCCCTCAGGGATTCCGCCGTCCGAGCGGGTCGGCCGTGGATTCTCCGGCATGTGACGCACACCACGCACGAATGTGCGGGCGGGGAGTACCCTGACCGCATGCTTTCGCTCGTTCGGCGCCGCCACGTGGACTACGTCCGCGTCACGAGCATGGGCTGTCGACGCTCCCTCTGAGCCGTCCGGCCCCTTCGCGGTTCGGCAACCGCCCGTGTTTCCCCTTCTCTGCCCACCTGGCACCCGTGCGCCCGCCCACCCGCGGCTCTCGCGCGGGACCCGTACACCCCCGCGGACGCACCATGACGAACGTGTCGACGAACCCGTCGTACCAGCAACTGCCGATCATCGATCTCTCCGCCGTCGACCGGGGGCCCGAGGCCCGGGAGCGGTTGCGCGCGCGGCTGCACGGCGCCGCGCACGACGTGGGGTTCTTCCAACTCGTGGGGCACGGGGTGAGCGAGGCGGAGACGGCGGCGCTGCTCTCCGCGATGCGTCGGTTCTTCGCGCTGCCCGAGGCCGAGCGGCTCGCGATCGACAACGTGAACTCGCCGCACTTCCGGGGCTACACGCGCACCGGGGACGAGCGGACCGGGGGCCGGCGGGACTGGCGGGACCAGCTGGACATCGGGGCGGAGCGGCCGGCGCGGGTGCCGGGGCCCGGGGAGCCGGCGTACTGGTGGCTGGAGGGACCCAACCAGTGGCCCGCCGGGCTGCCCGAGCTGCGGGTGGCCGCGCTGCGGTGGATCGAGCGCCTCAGCGGCGTCGCCCAGCGGCTGCTGCACGAACTGCTCGCCTCGATCGGGGCGCCCGCGGACTTCTACGACCCGGTGTTCGGGGAGCGGGCGCATCCGCACCTGAAGCTGGTGCGCTATCCGGGGAGCGCGGGCGACGGCACCGGTCAGGGGGTGGGCGCCCACAAGGACTACGGCTTCCTGACGCTGCTGCTCCAGGACCGGGTGGGCGGGCTCCAGGTGCAGCGGGAGGACGGGCTGTTCCACGACGTCCCGCCGCTGCCCGGGGCGTTCGTCGTCAACCTCGGCGAGCTGCTGGAGGTGGCGACGAACGGGTACCTGGTGGCCACCAACCACCGGGTGGTGTCGCCGCCGAGCGCGGTCGAGCGGTTCTCCGTGCCGTTCTTCTACAACCCGCGCCTCGACGCGCGGGTGGAGCCGCTGCCCTTCCCGTACGCCTCCGCCGCGCCCGGTGTGACCGACGATCCGGCCAACCCGCTGTTCGCCGAGTACGGCTTCAACGAGCTGAAGGGCAAGCTGCGGGCCCACCCGCTGGTGGCCGAGCGGCATCACGCGGAGCTGCTCAGCCCCGCGTGACGGCCGCCCGGTCGGGTCAGCGGCCGACGTCGGCGATGTCAGTAATGTCGGTGTATCCCTCGATCTCCCGGGGGCCCCGGGAGCCGGGGCCGGTGTAGCGGGCGGAGGGGCGCACGAGGCGGCCGGTGCGCTTCTGCTCCAGGATGTGCGCCGACCAGCCGGCGGTGCGGGCGCACGTGAACATCGACGTGAACATGTGGGCGGGGACCTCGGCGAAGTCGAGGACGATGGCCGCCCAGAACTCCACGTTGGTCGCCAGGACCCGGTCCGGGCGACGGGCGTGGAGTTCGGCGAGGGCGGCCTTCTCCAGGGCCTCGGCGATCTCGAAGCGCGGTGCGCCCAGCTCGCGGGCGGTACGGCGCAGCACGCGGGCGCGGGGGTCCTCGGCGCGGTAGACGCGGTGGCCGAAGCCCATGAGGCGTTCGCCCTTGTCGAGGGCCTGCTTGACGTAGGCCTCGGCGTCGCCGGTGCGCTCGATCTCCTCGATCATGCCGAGGACGCGCGAGGGGGCGCCGCCGTGCAGCGGGCCGGACATGGCCCCGACCGCGCCGGAGAGGGCGGCGGCGACGTCCGCGCCGGTGGAGGCGATGACGCGGGCGGTGAAGGTGGACGCGTTCATGCCGTGCTCGGCGGCGGAGGTCCAGTAGGCGTCGACCGCGGCGACGTGCTTGGGGTCGGGCTCGCCGCGCCAGCGGATCATGAACCGCTCGACGACGGACCGGGCCTTGTCGATCTCGCTCTGCGGGACCATGGGGCGGCCCTGTCCGCGGGCGGACTGGGCGACGTAGGACAGCGCCATGACCGCGGCGCGGGCGAGGTCCTCGCGGGCCTGCTCGGCGTCGATGTCGAGGAGCGGTTTGAGGCCCCAGACGGGGGCGAGCATGGCGAGCGCGGACTGGACGTCGACGCGGATGTCACCGGAGTGGACAGGGATGGGGAACGGCTCGGCGGGCGGCAGTCCGGGGTTGAAGGCGCCGTCGACGAGCAGGCCCCACACGTTGCCGAAGGAGACGTGGCCGACGAGGTCCTCGATGTCGACGCCCCGGTACCGGAGTGCGCCGCCCTCCTTGTCCGGTTCGGCGATCTCCGTCTCGAACGCGACGACTCCTTCGAGTCCGGGTACGAAGTCGGACATCAGGCGGCTCCTCGTGATGTGTGCGACAGGTGGCGCCGGTGGATCCACGGTCCGTGCGGGGACTCGCGGTCCTGGGCGGTCACTCCGGTGATGCCCCGCGCACTCGGCGGTCACGCAACCGGGATGGCACAAGCACCATATCCCCGAGTGCCACCTTTGGGGAGATGTCGCGGCACTCAGTGCCACCTTCGGGTGGGTGGGAGACACTGCTGCCGGCGGCTCCGGTGCGGCAAGATGACGGCGTGGACCACGCAGAAACCGTTTCTCCCGATCCCGCCTCCATGCGCAAGCAGTACCGGGCGGAGGGCCTCGACGAGGCCGATCTGGCCGCCACTCCCGTGGAGCAGTTCGCGCGCTGGTTCAGGCAGGCCGCGGCCGAGGCGCACCTGTTCGAGCCCAACGCCATGGTCGTCTCCACGGCGGACGCCGAGGGGCGGCCCTCCTCCCGCACGGTGCTGCTGAAGCACTTCGACGCGCACGGCTTCGTCTTCTACACGAACTACGACTCCCGCAAGGGCCGTGACCTCGCGGAGAACCCGCACGTCAGCCTGCTGTTCCCGTGGCATCCGGTGGCCCGGCAGGTCATCGTGCGGGGAGTGGCCCGGCGCACCGGGCGGGACGAGACGGCGGCGTACTTCCGGACCCGGCCGCACGGCTCCCAGCTCGGCGCGTGGGCGAGCGTGCAGTCCGCGGTGGTCACGGGGCGCGACGATCTCGACGCCTCCTACGCCGAGCTGGCGGCCCGCTACCCGGAGGGCGAGCAGGTGCCGGTGCCGCCGCACTGGGGCGGTTTCCGGGTGGTGCCGGAGTCGGTGGAGTTCTGGCAGGGCCGGGAGAACCGGCTGCACGACCGCCTGCGGTACGTGGCGGAGACGGACGGCGGCTGGCGGGTGGAGCGGCTCAGCCCCTGAGGGCGGGCCGCCTCGTCCGCGCGATCGCGCGCGGGGCGGCGCGGGGCCGTCGGAGCCGGGGGAGAGCGGGGATCCGTCCGCGCGATCGCGCGCGGGGCGGCGTTCACCGGCCGAGGTTCTGTTCCAGCAGGGCCGCCCACTGGGCGACGACCCGGTCCCGGCGGGGTCCGTCGTCGGTGAGGAGGTTCGCGAGGCCGAGGCCGCGGGCCATGTCGAGCAGGCCCTGGACGGTTTCGCGGACTCCGGGCCCGGACTCGTCGGCGCCGAGCAGGTCGACGGCTATGCGGTGGGTCTCGCGGCCGACGCGGGCCTCGAGTTCCGTGACGCGCGGGCGGAGCTGTTCCTCGTTGGAGGCGGCGACCCACAGGTGCAGGGCGGCCCGGAAGAGGGGGCCGGTGTAGAGGTCGACGAGGGCGGACACGACGGCGCGCCGGTCGCCCGCCGCGCCCTGTGGGAACAGGGCGCGCAGGGCGAGGGAGCGTTCCTCGGCGACGTACTCGACGGCGGCGGTGAAGAGGTCCTCGCGGGTGGGGAAGTGGTGCTGGGCGGCGCCGCGGGAGACGCCCGCCCGTTCCGCGACGACGGAGACCGTGGAGCCCGCCCAGCCGTGTTCGGCGAGGCAGGCCACGGCGGCTTCCAGGAGCCGCTGCCGGGTGGCCCGGCTGCGGTCCTGCTTGGGGGCGCGGTCGCGGTCGACCGGGCTCACAACACCCATGCGGGTTCCCGTCGTTCGAGAAAGGCCGTCATTCCCTCGCGGGCCTGCGGGGAGGCGAACAGGCGGGCGGAGAGCGCGGTGAGTGCGGCCGCGTCCCGCTCGAACGCCTCCAGCACCCTAACCGTGAGCAGCCGTTTCGTCTCGGCCAGGCCCTGGGGTGCGGCCTTGCGCAGGCCGTCGAGGACGGGGGCGAGCACGGCGTCGACGTCGTCGGCGGCCGCGGTGAGCAGGCCGATGCGGGCCGCCTCGCGGGCGTCGAAGCGTTCGCCGGTGAGGTAGTAGCGGGAAAGGGCCCGCGGGTCGGTGCGCGGGAGGAGCGGCAGGGAGATGACGGCCGGGGCCACCCCGATGCGCACCTCGGTGAAGGCGAACGTCGACGCGGTGGAGGCGGTGGTGACGTCGCAGGCGGCGAGGAGGCCGAGGCCGCCGGCGCGGACGTGTCCGGTGACGCGCGCGACGACCGGCTTGGGCAGCTCGACGAGCTGCCGCAGCAGGGCGACGAAGGCGTCCGGGTCGGGCGGGTCGCGCAGGTCGGCGCCGGCGCAGAAGGTCCCCCCGGTGTGGGTGAGGACGACCGCGCGGACCCCGGGGTCCGCGGCGCAGTCGGCGAGCGCGTCGGCGAGTTCCGCGACGAGGGCGGCGGAGAGGGCGTTGCGGGTGCCTGCGGCGTCGAGGCTGAGTGTCTGGACGCCGCGGTCGCGGGCGCGGCCGATCGGCGCGGTCACGGGCGCTTCGCGCGGGGTGGTCACGGGTGCTTCCTCCGGTGGCGTCATGGGCGCTTCCTCAGTTCGCGGCGCAGGATCTTCCCCGAGGCGGCCCGGGGGACGGCGTCGACGAAGGTGACGCGGCGGACCCGTTTGTACGGGGCGACACGTTCGGCGACGTACATCGCGACCTCGCCCTCGGAGAGGCCGGGGGCGGCCGGCCGGCGGACCACGTACGCGTGCGGCACCTCGTTGCCGTCGTCGTCGTACTCGCCGACGACGGCGGCGTCGGCGATGCCGGGGTGGGTCAGGAGCAGGGCCTCCAGTTCTGCGGGGGCCACCTGGAAGCCCTTGTACTTGATGAGTTCCTTGACCCGGTCGACGACGAACAGCCAGCCTCCCTCACCGTCGACGCGGCCGATGTCGCCGGTGTGCAGCCATCCGTCGGCGTCGATCATGGCGGCGGTGGCGTCGGGGCGGCCCAGGTAGCCCTTCATGACCTGGGGGCCGCGGATGAGGATCTCGCCGGCTTCGCCGACGCCGAGGTCCCTGCCGGGGTCGTCGAGGGAGACGATGCGCATCTCGGTGCCGGCGATGAGCCTGCCGACGGTGCCGGCGGGGGCCTCGTGCATGGCGTCCAGGGGGACGACGTGGGTGCCGGGCGACAGTTCCGTCATGCCGTAGGCCTGACCGACGGACGGCAGGTTCAGGCGGGCGGCGCAGGCGGCGGCGAGACCGGCGTCCAGGGGGGCGGCGGCGCTGATGACGTACCGCAGGGACGACAGGTCGTACTGGGCGACCGCCGGGTGTTTGGCGAGGGCGAGGACGATCGGCGGGGCCACGTACAGGCCGGTGATGCGGTGGTTCTGGATGGCCGCGAGGAACGTCTCCAGGTCGAAGCGGGGCAGGACGACGACGGTGGCGCCCTTGCGCAGCGGCGCGTTCATGAGAGCGGTGAGGCCGTAGATGTGGAAGAAGGGGAGCACCGCCAGGATGCGGTCGCCGGGGCCCGCCGTGATCGCCGGTTCGAGCTGGGCGAGGTTGGTGGCGATCTGCCGGTGGGTGAGCATCACGCCCTTGGGGACGCCCGTGGTGCCCGAGGAGTAGGGCAGGGCCGCGACGTCCCGGGCGGGGTCGATGGCGACCTGCGGCTCGGGGGCGGTGGAGGCGAGCATGTCGAGGAGCGAGCGGTGGCCCGGGGCGCTGTCGCAGACGAAGATCTCCCGGACTCCGCCCGCCAGTTCGGCCGCCCGGCGGGCCGTCTCCAGCAGCGGGGAGACGGTGACGATCCAGCGGGCCGCCGCGTCGCCGAGCTGCTTGGCGAACTCCTCGGCGGTGGCGAGCGGATGCACGGTGGTGACGGTGGCCCCCGCGCGCGTGGCGGCGTAGAACGCGGCGGGGAAGGCGATCGTGTTGGGGCTGTGCAGGGCGAGCACGTCGCCCTTGCGGACGCCGTCCTCGGCGAGGGCGGCGGCGATCCGCCGGTGGAACCGGTCCACCTGCTCGTAGGTGAGGGTGGTGCCGTCGGTGCCGTCGACGAGGGCCGGCAGGTCGCCGAATTCGGCGGCACGGCCCAGCACGGCGTCGTGGATGGGCAGTTCTACGGGCGGGACGTCTGCGTACGCGCTGCGGAACATGGTTCCTCCTCGCTGACCGGCGGGTGTCCGCGCGGTCAGTACGACTTGGGCAGGCCCAGGGTCTGGTGGGAGACGTAGTTGAGGATCATCTCCCGGCTCACGGGGGCGATACGGGCCACGCGCGAGGCCGTTATCAGCGAGGCGAGGCCGAACTCGCGGGTGAGCCCGTTGCCGCCGAGGGTGTGCACCGCCTGGTCGACGGCCCGTACGCAGGCCTCCCCGGCGGCGTACTTCGCCATGTTGGCGGCCTCGCCCGCGCCGACGTCGTCCCCGGCGTCGTACAGGTGGGCCGCCTTCTGCATCATCAGGCGGGCCAGTTCCAGGTCGATGTGGGCCTGGGCGAGGGGGTGCGCGATGGCCTGGTGGGCGCCGATGGGGGTCTTCCAGACGGTGCGCTCGCGGGCGTAGGCGATCGCCTTGGCGAGGGCGTGGCGGCCCATGCCGATCGCGAAGGCGGCCGTCATGATGCGCTCCGGGTTGAGGCCGGCGAACAGCTGGAGCAGCCCCGCGTCCTCTCCCCCACTGCCGAAAGCGTGGGAGGGGCCCCCACCGACGAGCGCCCCGGCGGGCAGCCGTACGTCGTCGAGGACCAGCTCGAACTGCTTCTCCACGGAGTTCAGTTCCATGTCGATGGGCCGCCGGGTGAAGCCGGGGGCGTCGCGCGGGACGATGAACAGGCAGGGCTTGAGGCGGCCCGTTCGGGAGTCCGTCGTCCTGCCGACGATCAGGGTGGCGTCGGCGATGTCCACGCCGGAGACGAAGACCTTGCGGCCGGTCAGCAGCCAGTCGCCGCCCGCCTCGTCGCGGCGGGCGGTGGTGGTGATGCGGTGGCTGTTGGAGCCGGCGTCGGGCTCGGTGATGCCGAAGGCCATGAGGCGGGAGCCGTCGGCGAGGGCGGGCAGCCACTCCCGCTTCTGGGCGTCCGTGCCGAAGCGGGAGATCACGGTGCCGCAGATGGCGGGGCTGACGATCATCATCAGCAGGGGGGAGCCCGCCGCGCCGAGTTCCTCCGAGACGAGGGAGAGTTCGGTGATGCCGCCGCCCCCGCCGCCGTACTCCTCGGGGAGGTTGACGCCGATGTAGCCGAGCTTGGCGGCCTCCCGCCACAGGGTGCCGTTGTCGGAGGCCTGCCGGTGCCGGGCGAAGTCGGACACCGCGGCCCGCAGCGCCTTGTGCTCGTCGGACTCGATCAGGGTGGTCATCGTGGCTCCTTCGCGTGCGGGTCGTGGGGGACGGGGCGCTCACGCGGCGGAACCGCGTGCCGGTACGGCCCCGCCTGCCTAGGTCGTCTGCACCACCGCCAGCAGGGTGCCGACCTGCACCTGCTGTCCCGTCGTCACCGGCAGCTCCGTCAGCGTCCCCGCCGCCGGCGCCGAGATGACGTGTTGCATCTTCATCGCTTCGAGCCACACGATCGGTTCGCCCGCCCCGACACCCGATCCGGTGACGAGACCGTCCGCGATCTTGACGACCGTGCCGGGCATCGGGGCCAGCAGGGAGCCGGGGGCGCGCTGGTCCTCGGGCTCGGGGAAGCGGGGCAGGGCGGTGAGGGCGGTGGCGTTCACGTGGACGCGGTCGCCGTACCGGGCCACCTGGAACCTGCGCCGCACGCCGTTCACCTCCAGCACGACGAGGGACGCGTCGGCGTGTACGACGCGGACACCGTGCACGCCGTCCGCCGTGAGGCCGGTGCGGGTGTGGTGGTAGCGGACCTCGTGCTCCTCGTCCGCCATGCGGTAGCGCCGGGTCTGCGGCCGGGAGGGCAGGTTGCGCCAGCCGCCGAAGCGGGAGCGGCCGTGCGCCTCGGCGAGGGCCGCCGCCAGCGGGGCGCAGGGGTCGGGGGCCGGTGCGGTGAGGGCCGTGAGGTGGCGGTCGTAGAAGCCGGTGTCCATGCGGCCGGAGGTGAACTCCTCGTGGCGCAGGGAGGCGACGAGGAGGTCGCGGTTGGTGACCGGGCCGTGGACGGCGGCCTGTTCCAGGGCGCCCGCGAGGGTGCGCACGGCCTCCGCGCGCGTGGGGGCGTGGGCGACGACCTTGGCGATCATGGGGTCGTAGTGGACGCCGATGGTGTCGCCGTCGCCGAAGCCGGTGTCGAGCCGGACGCCTTCGGGGACGGCGAGGCGGTGCAGGGTGCCGGTCTGCGGGGTCCAGCCGGCCGCCGGGTCCTCGGCGTAGAGGCGGGCCTCGACGGCGTGGCCGCGCGCGGGCGGCGGCTCGGCGGGCAGGGCGTGGCCCTCCGCGACGCGGATCTGCTCGGCCACCAGGTCGAGGCCGAAGACGGCCTCGGTGACGGGGTGTTCGACCTGGAGGCGGGTGTTCATCTCCAGGAAGTGGGCGCGGCCGTCGGCGACGAGGAACTCGACGGTCCCGGCGCCGGTGTAGTCCACGGCGCGCGCGGCCCGCACGGCCAGCGTGTGCAGCTCGTCCACCAGGTCCGCGGGGAGGCCGGGTGCCGGGGCCTCCTCGACGACCTTCTGGTGGCGGCGCTGCAGGGAGCAGTCGCGGGTGCCGAGCGCCCAGACCGTGCCGTGCGTGTCGGCGAGGATCTGCACCTCGACGTGGCGGCCGTTCTCCACGTAGGGCTCGACGAAGACCTCGCCGTCGCCGAAGGCGCTCGCGGCCTCGGCGCGCGCGCCCTCCAGCGCGGGCGTCAGCTCCGTCAGGCGGCGTACGACGCGCATGCCGCGCCCGCCGCCGCCCGCGGCGGCCTTCACCAGGACCGGCAGGTCGGACTCGGTCACCTCGCCGGCGTCCAGCGGGGCGAGCCCCATGAGGGCCTTCGCCCGGGTCTTGGACGCCATCGCCTCGATCGCCTCGGGCGGCGGCCCGATCCAGGTCAGGCCCGCGTCCTGGACGGCGCGCGCGAAGCCGGCGTTCTCGGAGAGGAAGCCGTAGCCGGGGTGCACGGCGTCCGCGCCCGCGGCGACGGCCGCCTTCACGATCAGGTCGGCCCGCAGGTACGTCTCCGCGGGCGTGTCGCCGGGCAGCCGTACGGCGGTGTCGGCCACGCGCGCGTGCAGGGCCCGCTCGTCGGCGTCCGAGTGCACGGCGACCGTCCGGATCCCCGACGCGCGGCAGGTGCGGAAGATGCGGCAGGCGATCTCGCCGCGGTTGGCGACGAGCACAGAAGTGATCACTGGAAGGTCCCTCACATCCGGAAGACGCCGAAGCCGCCCCGCGCGCCCTCGAAGGGGGCGGTGTGGACGGCCGACAGGCACAGGCCGAGGACGGTGCGGGTGTCGCGCGGGTCGATGACGCCGTCGTCGTACAGCCGCCCGGACAGGAACATGGGCAGCGACTCGGACTCGATCTGCTGCTCGACCATCGCGCGCAGGGCGGCGTCGCCGTCCTCGTCGTAGGGCAGGCCCTTCGCGGCGGCCGACTGGCGGGCGACGATGGAGAGCACCCCGGCGAGCTGCTGCGGGCCCATGACGGCCGACTTGGCGCTGGGCCAGGCGAACAGGAAGCGGGGGTCGTAGGCGCGCCCGCACATGCCGTAGTGGCCGGCGCCGTAGGAGGCGCCCATGAGGACGGACAGGTGCGGGACCCGCGAGTTGGACACCGCGTTGATCATCATCGAGCCGTGTTTGATGATGCCGCCCTGCTCGTACTCCCTGCCGACCATGTAGCCGGTGGTGTTGTGCAGGAAGACCAGCGGGATGTCGCGCTGGTCGGCGAGCTGGATGAACTGGGCGGCCTTCTGGGACTCGGCGCTGAACAGCACGCCCTGGGCGTTGGCGAGGATGCCGACCGGGTAGCCGTGCAGGCTCGCCCAGCCGGTGACCAGGCTCGTCCCGTACAGCGGCTTGAACTCGTCGAAGTCGGAGGCGTCGACGATCCGGGCGATCACCTCGCGCGGGTCGAAGGGCACCTTGAGGTCGCCGGGGACGATGCCGAGGAGTTCCTCCGGGTCGTACTTCGGCGGTGCGGCCGGCCCCGGGTCCGGGTACGCCTTGCGGTGGTTGAGGCGGGCGACGATCCGGCGGGCCTGGCGCAGGGCGTCGGGTTCGTCGACGGCGAAGTGGTCGGCGAGGCCGGACACGCGCGCGTGCATCTCCGCGCCGCCGAGCGACTCGTCGTCGCTCTCCTCGCCGGTCGCCATCTTGACCAGCGGCGGCCCGCCGAGGAACACCTTCGCCCGCTCCTTGACCATGACGACGTGGTCGGACATGCCGGGGACGTACGCGCCCCCGGCCGTGGAGTTGCCGAAGACGACGGCGACGGTCGGGATGCCGGCCGCGGACAGCCGGGTCAGGTCCCGGAAGATCGCGCCGCCGGGGATGAAGATCTCCTTCTGCGAGGGCAGGTCGGCCCCGCCGGACTCCACCAGGCTGATCACGGGCAGCCGGTTGGCGAGCGCGATGTCGTTGGCGCGCAGGGCCTTCTTCAGCGACCACGGGTTGCTGGCGCCGCCGCGCACGGTCGGGTCGTTGGCGGTGATCAGGCACTCCACGCCCTCGACGACGCCGATGCCGGTGACGAGGGAGGCGCCGACGGTGTATTCGCTGCCCCAGGCCGCCAGCGGCGACAGCTCCAGGAACGGGGTGTCGGGGTCGAGGAGCAGCTCGATCCGCTCGCGGGCCAGGAGCTTGCCGCGGCCGCGGTGCCGGGTGACGTACTTCTCGCCGCCGCCCGCCAGTGCCTTCGCGTGCTCCTCGTCGAGGGCGGCGAGCTTGGCGAGCATGCTGTCGCGGCGGGCGCGGTGGTCGGGCCCGTGGGGGTCCAGCGTCGACGGCAGGACGGTCACAGCAGGTCCTCCGGTATGTCCAGGTGGCGGGAGCGCAGCCATTCGCCGAGCGCCTTGGCCTGCGGGTCGAAGCGGTGCTGGGAGGCGACCCCGGCGCCGAGGAGGCCCTCGACGACGAAGTTGAGGGCGCGCAGACGCGGCAGGACGTGCCGGGTCACGCGCAACCCGGCGCTCTCTGGGATCAGTTCACGGAACCGGTCGACGGTCAGCGTGTGGGCGAGCCACCGCCAGGCCGCGTCCGACCGCACCCACACGCCCACGTTGGCGTCCCCGCCCTTGTCGCCGCTGCGGGCTCCGGCGACGCGCCCGAGGGGCGCCCGGCGCACGGGTCCGCCGGGCGGCGGTCCGGGCGGCGCCGGCTGCGGTACGTCGGCCGGGGCCAGGGTGCCGGCCGGCGCCGGCACGGGGACGCGGCGCCCGTCGGCGAGGACGGCGGTGTGGTCCACCTCGCCCTGCGGGACGTACGCGGCCTCGAACACCCCGTAGGGGGCTCCCCTGCCGGGCGGGGCGAGGACGTGGAAGCCCGGATAGCTGGCCAGCGCCAGTTCGACGGCCGCACCGCTCAGCGCCCGCCCGACGGCGGCCTGGTCCGGGTCGCGCACGACGAGCCGCAGCAGCGCGCTCGCCGTCTCCTCGGTGCCCGCGTCGGCGCGGTCGGTGCGGACCAGGTCCCAGCGGACCTCGTCCGGCGCCGACTTGGCGAACGCCTCCGCCATCTGCTCACGCACCAGCGCCGCCTTGGCCTCGATGTCGAGGCCGGTCAGCACGAAGACGACCTCGTTGCGGAACCCGCCGAGCCGCGTGCGGCCCACCTTGAGGTCCGGGGGCGGCGCCTCGCCGCGCACGCCGTCGATCCGGACGCGGTCGGGGCCGTCCTGCGTGAGCCGTACGGTGTCCAGCCGGGCGGTGACGTCCGGTCCGGCGTAGCGGGCGCCGCCCGTCTCGTAGAGCAGCTGGGCGGTGACCGTCCCGACGTCGACGAAGCCGCCCGTGCCCGGATGCTTGGTGATCACGCTGCTGCCGTCGGCGTGCAGCTCGGCGAGCGGGAAGCCGGGCCTGCGGACGTCGCGGCCGCCCTCGCCGAAGAAGGCGTAGTTGCCGCCGGTGGCCTGCGTCCCGCACTCCAGGACGTGCCCGGCGACGACGGCCCCGGCGAGCCGGTCGTACTCGGTCGGCCCCCAGCCGAAGTGGGCGGCGGCGGGCCCGGTGACCAGGGCCGCGTCCGTCACCCGCCCGGTCACCACGACGTCCGCGCCCTCGCGCAGACAGGCCGCGATGCCGAAGCCGCCGAGGTAGGCGTGCGCGGTGAGGCTGCCGGGATACCGGGGCCCGAGGTCGTCCCCCTCGACGTGCGCGACCCGTACGGGGATGCCGAGCCGCTCCGCGAGGGCGCGTACGGCGTCGGCGAGTCCGGCCGGGTTCAGGCCGCCGGCGTTGGTGACGATCGCGACCCCGCGTTCGCGGGCGAGGCCGAGGGACTCCTCCAGCTGGCGCAGGAAGGTGCGGGCGTACCCGGCGCCGGGGTCCTTCAGGCGGTCCCGGCCGAGTATCAGCATGGTCAGCTCGGCGAGGTAGTCGCCGGTCAGGACGTCCAGTTCGCCGCCGGTCAGCATCTCGCGCATCGCGTCGAAGCGGTCGCCGTAGAACCCGGAGGCGTTGCCGACGCGCAGGGGCGGGGCGGTCACCGGACGGCTTCCTTCGGCGGGCGGCCGGGGCCGGGCGGTCCGGCGAAGGCCTGCGCGATGTCCAGCCAGCGGTCGGCGTCCCGGCCCTCGGCGCGCAGGGCGAGGTCGGTGCGGTGGGCGCGCTGGGTGACCAGCAGGCAGAAGTCGAGCGCGGGGCCGGTGACGCGCTGCGCGGCCTCCTCGGGGCCGTAGGTCCACGACTCGCCGGAGGGGCCGAGGAGTTCCACCCGGACGGGGTCGGCGGGGGCGGGCAGCCCGTGCACGGCGAAGGCGAAGTCGCGGGTGCGCACGCCCAGCCGGGCGATGTGCCGGATGCGGTCGGTGGGGGCGCGGGTGACGCCGAGGGCGTCGGCCACGTCCAGGCCGTGGGCCCAGGTCTCCATGAGACGGGCGGTGGCGAGGGAGGCGGCCGCCATCGGGGGGCCGTACCAGGGGAAACGGGCGCCCGGCGGGGCCTTGCGCAGCGCCTCGTCGAGGGCGGTGCGGCCGGCCCGCCAGCGGGAGAGCAGTTCGGCGGGCGGGAGTACCGCGGCTTCCTCGGCGCCCTGGTCGACGAAGGAGTCGGGGGCGGCGAGCGCCTGTTCGACCAGGGCCCGGAACCCGTCCTCGTCGGTGACGGCGAGGAGGGCCGAGTGGTCGGTCCAGGCGAGGTGGGCGATCTGGTGGGCGACGGTCCAGCCGGGGGCGGGCGTCGGGAGGGCCCAGCGGTCCGGGGCGGACTCGGCCACCAGCCGGTCGAGTGCGTCGCTTTCGGCACGGAGGTCGTCGAGCACGGGCGTCGGGTCGGCCATGGGGAGGAGCATGGCAGCGGCCCCAGAAACAATCAAGCATGCTTGCATGATTTATTGCGGGGCTTTCCGGGGGCCTCTCGCAGGACCTCGGAAGGGCCCCGGAAGGGCCTCTCGTGGGGCCTGCCTGCCGGGCGGGCCCCTCAGGCTTCCGGGACCGCCGCCTTCACCCGCCCCGTCTGGGTCCGCACCGCGCCCATGCTCGCGGCGATGACCAGGGCGATCGCGGCCGCCTCGACGGCGGACAGGGCCTGGTCGAGGATGAGGAAGCCGGCGGTCGCCGCGAGGGCCGGCTCCAGGCTCATCATGATCGCGAAGGTGGAGGCGGGCATGCGCCGCAGGGCGAGGAGTTCCAGGGTGTAGGGCAGCACGGAGGACAGGACCGCCACCCCCGCGCCGAGGCCCAGCGTCACCGGGTCGAGGAGCTTCGCGCCCGATTCGGCGACGCCCAGGGGCAGGAACAGCAGCGCGCCCACCGCCATCGCCAGCGCGAGCCCGTCCGCCTGCGGGAAGCGGCGGCCGGTACGGCCGCTGAAGACGATGTACGCCGCCCACATCGCGCCCGCCGCCAGCGCGAACGCGGCACCCAGCGGGTCGAGGTCGCGGACCCCGCCGCCGAGCAGGAAGACCCCGGCGAGCGCGAGCCCGGCCCACACGAGGTTCATGGCGCGTCGCGAGACCAGGACGGAGAGGGCCAGCGGGCCGAGGACCTCCAGGGTGACCGCGGTACCGAGGGGGATGCGGTCGACGGACTGGTAGAAGAGGCCGTTCATCGCGGACATGGTCACGCCGAAGACGACGACCGTGCCCCAGTCGGCGCGCGAGTACCCGCGCAGCCGGGGCCTGCAGACCGCGAGCAGGACGACGGCGGCGACCAGCAGCCGCAGCGCGACGACGCCGAGCGCGCCCGCCCGCGGCATCAGGGTCACCGCGAGCGCGCCGCCGAACTGGACGGACACCCCTCCGGCGAGCACCAGCCCGACGGGGCCGAGGGCGGCCCACCGGCCGGGCGCCGGAGCCGGGCCGTCCGGGCCGGTCCGGTTCGCCGGGGCGGCCGCGCCGGCCGGGGTGACGGGCTGCCGGTTCGGCGCGGTGGTGTCGGGGGTGCTCACGGGCGGTCCAAGGGTTCGGTGGGCTCTGCGCCAGGACGGGCGTCCATCACGATGCACTGCGCAGTCCAGGGTAATGGACCACGTCAGGGGTGTGAAGGGGATTTGCCGCTGTCCACGGGGGCCGCGGGAGGCACGGCCGGGGCGCCGGACCCACCGCGGGAGCACGGGATCGCGAGAGGTGCGGCCCGGGCGCCGGACTCCCCGCAGGACGGGGTGCCGTCGTTTGCCGACGCTCAAGGCCGGCCCCCGGCCGCTGTCGGATCACCCCGCGAGTCGTTCCCGGGCGTACTCGCGCAGCTCGATCATCGGTTGCTCGGTCCGGTCGTCCAGGCGGCGGATGAGTGCGGAAGCGAGGTCGATGCAGCGAGTGGCCCCGGAGTCGAGGGCGCAATCGAGAGCGGCGCGGGCATCGGCCGCGGCAGCGGAGGCGTCGCGGTCATGAAGCGAGCCTTCGGCCCGGTAGGTCAGGAACACCGCTCTGGTGCGGGACCGGCATGGATCGAGCTCGCCCAGTCCGGAGTCGATCGCCCTGCCTGCGCGACCGGGGTCACCGAGGTCGAGCCAGCAGCGCCCGGCGTCGGCGTCGGCGTCCGCCATCGACATCCAGGACACCACGGGAGGTGTGTCCTGCGGGCGAATCCGGTCCAGCTCGGCCTCGGCGGACGCCAGGGCACGCCCGGTTCCCGTGTGATCCTGGAGCACGGCGCAAGCCCGTGCGCGGCGTACGTCGAGCAGGGAGCGGGCGGCCGGCGCACGGGTCCGGGAGCGGGCGTGTTCCAGCACTCTGATCGCGTCGGCGGGCCTGGACAACCAGGTTGCCTGGTATCCGAGGTCGGACAGTGCGACCGCGGCGAGATCGCGGTCCCCGGCCTGGTGCGCGGCGTGGACGGCAGCCTGCCAGTGGCGTTGGGCATCCGGCCGCCGCCTGAACTGATCGCCCGGTACCGCTACCAGGTCTGCCCGTCCCGCCGGCCTCAGCGGCGCGCCATGTACAGCTGCAGCGCCCGGTGGAGCACCCGGTTCAGCGGGAAGTCCCATTCGCCGAGGTACTCCACCGCCTCGCCGCCCGTGCCCACCTTGAAGCGGAGGAGGCCGAGGAGGTGGTTCGCGTCCTCCAGGGTGTCGGTGATGCCGCGCAGGTCGTAGACGGCGGCGCCCAGCTCGTGGGCGTCGCACATCATGCGCCACTGCAGGGCGTTGTTCGGCTGGACCTCCCGTCTGCGGGCGGTCGAGGCGCCGTAGGAGTACCAGACGTGCTCGCCGACGGTGATCATCGTGGCCGCGGCGAGGACCTCGCCGTCGTGGTGGGCGAGGTAGAGACGCATGCGGTCGGGGTGTTCGGCGTTGAGCGCGGTCCACATGCGCTGGAAGTAGGGCAGGGGGCGCGGGACGAAGCGGTCCCGTTCGGCGGTCTCGAGGTACAGGCCGTAGAAGACCGTCAGGTCCGTCAGGTCGCCGCGGACGACCTTGACGCCCGCCTTCTCCGCCTTCTTGATGTTGCGCCGCCACTGCTGGTTGAAGCCGCCCTGGATCTCCTCCGGCGACCGGCCGGCGTACGGGACCTGGAAGACGTACCGCGGCTGTCCGGCCGCGAAGCCGTCCTCGCCGCCCGGCTCGGTCTGCCGCCAGCCGGCGCCGCGCAGCCGTTCGACGACGGCGAGGGCGGGGGCCTCGGTGACGGTGGGCTCGGCGTCCCGCAGCCGCCGGGCGTCCGGATCGGCGATGGCGGCCTTCACGGCGTCGGCGCTCCAGCGGCGTACGACGACGGGCGGGCCCATCTTCACGGAGAACGCGCCCCGCGCCTTCAGGTGGGCGAGCATCGGGTCCAGCCAGCGCTCGACGAGGTCGGCCGCGAACCAGTCGACGACCGGTCCCTCGGGCAGGTACGCCAGGTACCTCTTCAGCTTCGGCAGCGGCCGCAGGAGCACCAGCCCCGTCCCCACCAGCGCCCCGCGCTCGTCGAACCAGCCGAGGCTCTCCGCCCGCCAGTCCGGCTTCACGTCCCCCCACGCGGGGGTCTGCAGGTGACTGGCAGAGGGGCGGCCCGCGACGAACGCCAGGTGCTCGGCGCGGGTGATCGACTGGACACGCAGGCTCATGAGCGGGCTCCTTCGACGGCTGTCCGGCCAGCGTAGGAGCCGACCGCGCCCGTACCGGGGACCGAGGGGCCCGGCGGGAGCGTGTCCGTCCACGCGTGCGTGCGACCACAAGCCGAAGTCCCCGTCCGTGCCGCGCAGCCGGTGTCCGTCCACACGCGTGTGCGACCACGCGCGTGTGCGCGTGCGGCGTCGTCGCCACGCCGGGAGCCGCCCCGGAACACCGTCGTGAAGGCGGCACCACCGCGACGGCGCCTTCAGCGTGACGGCGGCACCGCGGCCCGGGTCGGGCGGCGACGGGCGTCGCCTCCGCCCCTTCAGCGGTCCTCCCCCGGCTTCCCGGGCCGGTCCTCCGACCCCGTCGGCGGCTCTCCCGGCTCCCCCGGCCGTTCCTCCAGTCCCTCCGCCAGGACCTCCGCGAGGTGGCGCCCCCGCACGCCCGCCAGTTGTTCGAGCTGGGTGCGGCAGGAGAAGCCGTCCGTGAGGACGACCGCGTCCTGGCCGGCGTCCCGCACGGACGGCAGCAGCGTCTCCTCCGCGCAGGCCCGTGACACCTCGAAGTGGCCCTTCTCGAAGCCGAAGTCGCCGGCGAGTCCGCAGCAGCCGCCGCTCAGCTCGCCGCCGAGCCCGGCGGCCTCGCGCAGCCGCCGGTCGGCCGTGTCACCCAGGACAGCGTGCTGGTGGCAGTGGGTCTGGCCGACGACGGGACGGTCGAGACGGGGCGGCCGCCAGTGGGGGGCGTGCCGTTCCAGGACCTCGGCGAAGGTGAGGACGTGGGCGGCGAGGCGGGCCGCGCGCGGGTCGTCGTGCAGCAGCTCGGGCAGGTCGCTGCGCAGGGCCGCGGCGCAGCTCGGCTCCAGCACGACGACCGGCACGTCCGCCGCCAGCACCGGCTCCATCAGGTCGAGGGTGCGCCGCAGCACCACGCGCGCGTGGTCGAGCTGCCCGGTGGAGACGTACGTCAGTCCGCAGCAGACCCGCGCGCGGCGGGCCGTCAGCAGGGCCGCCGCGCTCCTGGACCGCCCGTCGCCCACCGGCCGTCCCCGCATCCGCAGGGTCGGCGGCAGCTCCACCCGCAGCCCGGCCGCCTCCAGCACCCTGACGGCCGCCCGCCCGACCGAGGGCGAGAAGTGCTCGGTGAAGGTGTCGGGCCACAGGACCACGAGGGGACCGGAAGCACCGAGGGGACCGGAGCCGCCCGCGGGCGCCCTCCCCCGCCACCACCGGCTGAACGTCTCGCGGGCCGGCCGCGGGAGGTCCCGCTCCGCGGCGATCCCCCCGATCCGTTTCGCGACCCGCGCCAACGGCCCCACCGCCGTCAGCGCGCCGACGAGCGACGCCGTGCGCGTACGGCTCACCCAGCGCAGCCAGAGGGGCAGGCGCCCCATGAGGTAGTGGGCGGCCGGGCGGCGGCGGCCGGCGTAGTGGTGGTGGAGGAACTCCGCCTTGTACGTGGCCATGTCGACCTCGACCGGGCAGTCCGAGCGGCAGCCCTTGCAGGAGAGGCAGAGGTCGAGCGCCTCGCGCACCTCCTCCGACCGCCAGCCGTCGGTGACCACCTCGCCGGCGAGCATCTCGTGCAGCAGCCGGGCCCGCCCGCGCGTGGAGTGCCGTTCCTCTCCGGTGGCCCGGTAGGAGGGGCACATCACGGCGGGCCCGGACGCCGTCGCCGTACGGCATTTGGCGACGCCCACGCAGCGGCGGACCGCGGCGGTGAAGTCGCCGCCGTCGCCGGGGTAGCCGAAGGCCACGTCGACGGGCTCGCGGGGCAGCACGGCGAAGCGCAGGTGGGAGTCGAGCGGGGCGGGGCGGACCAGCATCCCGGGGTTGAGGAGGTCGTCGGGGTCCCAGACGGCCTTCGCCCGCTCGAAGAGGGCGACCATCTCCCCGCCGTACATCCGCGGCAGCAGCTCGGCGCGCGCCTGCCCGTCGCCGTGCTCCCCGGACAGCGAGCCGCCGTGCGCCACGACCAGGTCGGCCAGTTCCTCCGAGAAACGGCGGAACCGGCCGACGCCCGCCGCGGTGAGCAGGTCGAAGTCGATGCGGACGTGGATGCAGCCGTCCCCGAAGTGCCCGTACGGCGCGCCGCGCAGGCCGTGCGCGGTCAGCAGGGCGCGGAAGTCCCGCAGGTACGCGCCGAGCCGGGCCGGCGGCACCGCGCAGTCCTCCCAGCCGGGCCAGGCCTCCGTCCCTCTCCCAGCCCCAGGGGGCTGGGAGGTGCCCCCAGGCATCCGGGTGGCCGTACCGCTGGCGTCCTCCCGGATCCGCCACAGGGCGCGCTGCCCGGCGGCGTCCGTCACCACGAGCGTGTCCACGGCGTCGGCCGCCCGCGCGACCGCCTCGGCACGCGCGCGTGCCTCGCCGGGCGACCCGCCGCCCGTCTCCACGAACAGCCACGCCCCGCCGCGCGGCAGTCCCGCCGCCGACGGCACCAGGTCGGCGGCCATGCCCTCGACCGTCAGCGGCCGCCCCCCGCTCCCGGCCGCGCCCGAGCGGGGGGACGAGCGTGCCACCAGAGCGGCCGCGGCCTCGGCGGCGGCGCCCTCGTCGGCGTAGCCGAGCACCGCGAGCGCGTGCGCGCGGGGCGCCTCGACGAGATCGACCACCGCCTCCGTGAGCACGGCCAGGGTGCCCTCGGAGCCGCAGAAGGACCGGGCGACGTCGGCGCCCCGCTCCGGCAGCAGGGCGTCCAGCGCGTATCCGGAGATACGGCGGGGCAGTTCGGGGAATCCGGTGCGCAGCCGCGCCCGCTCGTCCTCGGCGAGCGCCCGCAGTCCGTCCGGCGCGCCGGCCCATCCCGGGCCGAGCCGCAGGCGTCGCCCGCGCGCGGTGACGACGTCCAGCTCGCGCACGTTGTCCGCGGTCGTCCCCCAGGCGACCGAGTGGGCGCCGCAGGAGTTGTTGCCGATCATCCCGCCGAGCGTGCAGCGGCTGTGCGTGGACGGGTCGGGTCCGAAGCGCAGTCCGTGCGGGGCGGCGGCCTCCTGGAGGCGGTCCAGCACCAGACCGGGCTGGACGACGGCCGTACGGGCGTCGGCGTCCAGGCGGACGAGCCGGTTCAGGTGGCGGGTGAAGTCCAGCACCACACCGGTGCCGGTCGCCTGCCCGGCGACGGACGTCCCCCCGCCGCGCGCCACGACCGGCACGCCGTGCGCCCGGCACACCTCCAGTGCCGCCGCCACGTCGTCGGCGTCGCGGGGCGCGACCACGCCCAGGGGGACGCGCCGGTAGTTGGACGCGTCCATGGTGACCAGTGCCCGGGAGGTGACGTCGAAGGCCACCTCGCCGCGCACGGCGGCCCGCAGCGCGGCCCGCAGTTCCGCGATCTCGGTCATCCCCTCAGGATGCCCCCGGAAACCGGTTCCCTCCCCGGGTGGGAGCGCGCACACGGGCACACGCGGCCCGCCTGCGGGCACGGTCTTCACCTCCTGGGCACACCATTTACCAAGAAAGCGTTCGGACCCTTCCCAAACTGATCACTAACTTGCATATAGTGACCGCCAGTTGCGAGCAGGTGACGGCTCTCTCCAGCAGATGCCGGTTTACCTCATGGAACCGCCCGAGGGTTTGCCCGAATTTTCCGGTGGCCGCCCGAGGACCCGAACGAGGACTCGACTGATGACCGCCCCCGCTCTCCCCGGTGACCGCCCCACCATGCGCAACCTGCTGCCCGTCTTCCTGTTCACCGCCGCCCTCGCCGCGGCCGCGGTCGCCGTCGCCGTCGTCCTCGCGCCGGCTTCCGCGCGCGGGCCGCTGGCACTGTCCGGAACGGTGGCCGGCCTGCTGCTCTGCGCGGCCGTCACCGCGGCCGCGCACGGCAGGCAGACGGCGCGTACGGCCCGCGCCCGGCTGGCGTCCGCCAACCAGGACCTCAGCAGGCTGTTCCAGGAACGTGCCCGGCTGGGTGAGGACTCCCGCCGTCAGCACGAACGGCTGGCCGGGGACCTGGCCCGGGAGCAGGCCCGGCTGGCGGCCGAACTGGAGCGGGAACGCGCCCTGCACGCCGAGGCCCTCGCCGCCGAGCACGACCGCCGCACCGCCGAGCACACGGCCGAACTGACCCGGTTCGCCGAGGAGCACGCGGCGGAACTGGCCAGGCTCACCGAGGAGCACGCCGCCGAGCGGGCCCGGCTCACCGCCGAGCACAGCGCGCAGGTGGCCCGCCTCGGCGAGGAGCGGGACCGGCTCACCGACGGCAACGCGCGGCTCGCCGCCCGGCTGCGCGAGGCCACCAGCGCGCGGGCCGCCGCCCTCTCCGCCACCGCCAACGCCGCGGGACGCATGCAGGCCCTGGCCACCAGCATGCTCGCCGACCTGCGCGCGATGGAGGAGAAGCACGCCGACGAGGAGGTCCTCGCCGACCTCCTCCACCTCGACCACCGCACCGCCCAGGCCGGCCGGCTCGCCGACTCGGTCGCCGTCCTGACCGGCGCCCGGTCCGGCCGCCGCTGGGCCCGGCCCATCGCCATGGAGTCGATCCTGCGCGGTGCCATGGGCCGGATCGGCGGCTACCAGCGCGTGCGCGTCCACTCCGCCAGCGACACCGCCGTCGCCGGGCACGCCGCCGAGGGCGTCATGCACGCGCTCGCCGAACTCCTCGACAACGCGGCCAACTTCTCGCCGCCGACCGCCGAGGTCCACGTGTACGTGGAGGAGGTGCCGGCCGGGGTCATCGTGTCCGTCGAGGACAGCGGCCTCGTCATGAGCGAGGCCCAGCTCCGGCGCGCCGAGGCCGCGGTCTCGGGCGAGACGGCCGGCATCGGCGGCCTCACCGGCACCCGCCTCGGCCTCGCCGTCGTGGGCCGGCTGGCACGGCGGTACGGCATGAAGGTCTCCTACCGCCCCTCGGCGCGCGGCGGCACGGGCGTGCTGATGCTCATCCCGCAGGACATCCTCGTGTCCCAGGACGGCACGCCCAGCACCCCCGCCGTGCCCGCCACGCCCGCCGTGGCCGCCCCGTCGGTCACTCCGGCCGCCCCGGCCCGGCCCGCCCCGGCCCCCGCACCGCCCACCGGCCCCGTCCCGGCCCCCAGGTCCGCCCCCGACGCCTCCGACCGGCTTCCCCGGCGCGGCGGCGCCCGCCCGGCCGCGGCACCTGCCGCCGCGACGGACGCCGCGCAGCCCGTCCCCCCGGCCGACTACGCCGCCGCACTGGCCGCCGCCGGATCCCCGGACCCCGAACCGCTGCCCCGGCACGAGTCCGCGGACCGGGACGGCAGCCGCACCCCGGACGCGGCGGCGCTCGGACTGCCCCGCCGCCGGCGCGGCCGCACCCTCGCCGAGGCCGAGCGCGCCCGGTCCGGCAGCCGTGCCGCGACGCCGCGCCCCGCCCCCACGGCCGAGGAGACCCGGGCCCGCGCCTCCCGCTTCAGCGACTTCCGCCAGGCCGTACGCGGCTCCGCGCCCACACCGCCCCAGGACCCGGCCGGTCCCCCGACCATCGGGAGCACCGCCGGCCCCGTGGCCACTGCGGACGCCCCGGACGCCTCGCGCACCCCTGCCGGACCCGTGGCCGCCCCGGAGGCGGAGGGAGCCCCGCACGCCACCGCGGCCCCGCACGCCACCGCGGCCCCGGACGCGCGGGACACCACCGTCGCCCCGGACGCCACCCCGCCCGGCCCGGGCGACGACACCACCCCCGAACCCACCACCCCCCGCTCCCCGCACGCGCAGAACCACCTGGAAGGCGACCCCACCTCATGACCGGCACGACGACCGCCGACGAGAAGCTCACCTGGCTGATAGAGGGCCTGCTGACGCGCACGCCGGGCACTCGGCACGCGCTCGTGCTGTCCCGTGACGGCCTGAAGCTGTGCCGTACGCCCGAGCTGTCCAACGACCAGGCCGACCAGCTCGCGGCGATCGCCGCCGGCATCCAGTCGCTGTCGCACGGCGCGTCCGTGGAGTTCGGGGACGGCAGCGGAGGCGTCCGGTCGGCGATGACCGAGTTCTACGGGGGCGTGCTGTTCATCGTGGAGGCCGGTGAGGGCGCGCACCTGGCCGTCGTCACCACGGAGGACGCCGACCCCGGCCTCGTCGGCCACAACATGAGCGAACTGGTCGAGCAGCTCGGGGAGCACCTGACCGCCCCGCCGCGCAGCTCATGAGCCGGCCCGGCAGGGACGACGCGCCGGACCGGCTGTACACGCTCACGGGCGGACGCAGCCGGCCCGGCCCGGACAGTCCCTTCGACCTGGTGACCCTGGTCGTCGCCGAGTGCGACCCGACTCCGGGCATGCAGTCGGAGCACTCGGCGATCCTGCGGATGACCGACCGTCCCACCGCGGTCGTCGAGATCGCGGCGGAGCTGGGGCTGCCGGTGAGCATCACCCGGATCCTGCTGTCCGACCTGCTCGCCTCGGGCCGGGTCAGTGCCCGTCACCCCCGCAAGGCAGCCGTACTCGACCCCGACATTCTGGAGCAGGTGCTCGTTGGACTCCGCAACCTCTGAGACGCGCACGCCACTTGGCGCGTCGGCCGACAACGGCCTCAAGATCGTGGTCGTGGGCGGCTTCGGCGCCGGCAAGACGACGATGGTCCGCTCGGTCAGCGAGATCCGTCCCCTCAACACCGAGGAGACGATGACCCAGGCCGGCGAGGCCGTGGACGACCTGAGCGGCGTGCGCGGCAAGACCGCGACCACCGTCGCCTTCGACTTCGGCCGCATCACCCTCGACGCGCACAACGTGCTGTACCTGTTCGGCGCGCCCGGCCAGGAGCGGTTCTGGTTCCTGTGGGACCGGCTGTTCTCCGGGACGCTGGGCGCGGTCGTGCTCGTCGACACCCGGCGGATCGACGACTCCTGGTACGCCATCGACCGCCTGGAGAAGCACGGCACGCCGTTCATCGTGGCCTGCAACGACTTCGGCGGCCCGGCCTTCGCCCCGGAGCAGGTCCGCGAGGCCCTCGACCTCGACCCGCACGTGCCGCTGGTCACCTGCGACGCGCGGTCCCGGGCGTCCAGCAAGCTGGTGCTGATCTCCCTGGTGGAACACATCCAGGCCCTGTACGCCGACTCCGTCTCCTCTCCCGCTCCCGCCGCCCCCGCCTTCCCCCAGGAGCTGGTGTGACCACCGCCCCCGCCCCCGTCCCCCTCAGCGGCGCCCTGCTCCAGGACGACCCGACCCGGGTGTACCGGGAGATGCGGCGCGAGCACGGTCCCGTCGTACCGGTGCTGCTGGACGGCGACGTACCGGCCTGGCTGGTGCTCGGCTACCGCGAACTGCACCAGGTCACCGGTGATCCGGTGCTCTTCAGCCGTGACTCCGAGCTGTGGGGCCAGTGGGACGCCATCCCCGACGACTGGCCGCTGCTGCCGATGATCGGCCGCAAGCAGGCGTCGATCCTCTACACGGTCGGCGAGCGGCACCGCGAACGGGCCGCGATGCTCGGCAACGCGCTGGAGGCGGTCGACGCGTTCGAACTGCGCCGGTACGCGGAGAAGTTCGCCGACGAGCTGATCGACGGCATCTGCCCGCGCGGCCGGGCCGACATCGTCGGCGAGTACGCGATGCTGCTGCCGGTGCGGGTGCTGGCCCGCCTCTACGGCTTCACCGACGACGAGGGCCCGGCCCTGGTCACCGCGCTCAACGACATGATCGACGGCCGGGAGCGGGCCCTGGCGGGCCAGACCCACCTGTTCACGTCGATGACGCGGCTGGTGGCCGACCGGACGGAGGCCCCGGCCGACGACGTGGTCTCGCGGATGCTCGCCGACCCCTCCGGGTTCACCGGCGACGAGATCGCCCAGGACCTGATGGTGATGATGGCGGCCGGCCACCAGCCGACCGCCGACTGGATCGGCAACTCGCTGCGGCTGATGCTGACGGACAGCCGGTTCGCGGCTTCCCTGTTCGGCGGCCGCAACAGCGTCGCCGAGGCCATGAACGAGGTGCTGTGGGAGGACGCCCCCACCCAGAACGTCGCCGGCCGCTGGGCCTCCCGCGACACCCATCTGGGCGGGCGCCGCGTCCGCGCGGGCGACCTGCTGCTGCTCGGCCTCCAGGGCGCCAACTCCGATCCCCAGGTGCGCACCGACGGCTCGGCGCTGACCGGCGGCAACAGCGCGCACTTCTCCTTCGGCCACGGCGAGCACCGCTGCCCGTTCCCGGCGCAGGAGATCGCCGAGGTCATCGCGCGGACGGCCATCGAGGTCGTCCTGGACCGGCTGCCGGACATCGACCTCGCCGTGCCCGCCGACTCGCTGACCCGCCGTCCGTCGCCGTGGCTGCGCGGCCTGACGGAACTGCCGGTGACGTTCACCCCCACCCCCGCCCTTGGAGGCACGCTCTCATGACGGCTGCTACGGACGCGCCGAACGGTACGGAGCACAAACGGATCGCCCTGGACCCCTTCGTCGCCGACCTGGACGGGGAGAGCGCCGCGCTGCGGGCCGCCGGTCCGCTCGCCGCGGTGGAGCTGCCGGGCGGCGTGCCGGTGTGGGCGGTCACCCGCCACGCCGAGGCGAAGCGGCTGCTGACCGACCCCAGGATCGTCAAGGACATCAACGTCTGGGGTGCCTGGCAGCGCGGTGAGATCGCCCCCGACTGGCCGCTGATCGGGCTGGCCAACCCGGGCCGGTCCATGCTGACGGTGGACGGCGCGGACCACCGCCGGCTGCGCACGCTGGTCGCGCAGGCGCTCACGCCCCGGCGGGTGGAGCGGATGCGTGACCGGATCACCGAGCTGACCGGGGGCCTGCTCGACCGGCTCGCGGAGCTGCCTGCCGGTCCGGTGGACCTGAAGGCCGAGTTCGCCTACCCGCTGCCCATGTACGTGGTCGCGGACCTGATGGGGCTCGCGGAGGAGCGGCTGCCGCGGCTGAAGGAGCTGTTCGAGAAGTTCTTCTCGACGCAGACCCCGCCGGCCGAGGTCGTGGCGACGCTGACCGAGCTGGCCGGCATCATGGCGGCGACGGTCGCCGAGAAGCGTGAGAACCCCGGCGACGACCTGACGTCCGCGCTGACAGCGGCGTCCGAGGACGGCGACCGCCTCACCGACGCCGAGATCGTCTCCACGCTCCAGCTGATGGTCGCGGCCGGCCACGAGACGACGATCTCGCTGATCGTCAACGCCGTCGTCAACCTCTCCCTCCACCCCGACCAGCGGGCGCTGGTCCTGTCCGGCGAGGCGGACTGGTCGGCGGTGGTGGAGGAGACCCTGCGCTACGCCACCCCCACCTCCCACGTCCTGATCCGCTTCGCCACCGAGGACGTACCGGTCGGGGACAGGATCCTGCCGGCCGGGGACGCGCTGATCGTGTCGTACGCCGCGATCGGCCGCGACGAGGAGGCGCACGGCCCGTCGGCGGGCGTCTTCGACATCACCCGCGACACGGCCAACCGTCACATCGCCTTCGGCCACGGCCCGCACGTCTGCCCCGGCGCGGCGCTGTCCCGCCTGGAGGCGGGCGTGGCGCTGCCCGCCCTCTACGCGCGTTTCCCCGCCCTGGACCTGGCGGTCCCGGCGTCGGAGCTGCGCAACAAGCCGGTGGTGACGCAGAACGACCTGTACGAGCTGCCGGTGAACCTGCACGGCTGAGCCGTCCGGTGCGGGGGAAAAAACGGACCCCCCGCACCTCCCCCTCGGTGTCTCAGCGGCCGGACGACGTTTCGCCCCGGTTTCACGGAGCCGCTAGGCTCCCGCTCGTGGCTGAGATCCAGATTCCCGCTGACATCAAGCCCGCCGACGGTCGTTTCGGCGCGGGCCCCTCCAAGGTGCGGACGGAAGCGCTGGACGCGCTGGCCGCGACCGGCACGTCCCTGCTGGGCACCTCCCACCGCCAGGCTCCCGTGAAGAACCTGGTCGGCCAGGTGCGCGAGGGCATCTCCCAGCTGTTCCGGCTCCCCGAGGGCTACGAGGTGGTCCTCGGCAACGGCGGCTCCACCGCCTTCTGGGACATCGCGACGCACGGCCTGATCGAGAACAAGTCGCAGCACCTGACCTTCGGCGAGTTCAGCTCCAAGTTCGCCAAGGCCGCCAAGCTGGCGCCGTGGCTGGCCGAGCCGACGGTCGTCTCCTCCGACCCGGGCACGCACCCCGACCCGCGGGCCGAGGCCGGCGTCGACGTGTACGCCTTCACGCACAACGAGACCTCCACGGGCGTCGCCGCCCCCATCAAGCGGGTGGCGGGCGCCGACGAGGGCGCGCTGGTCCTGGTGGACGCCACCTCGGGCGCGGGCGGCCTGCCGGTCGACATCGCCGAGACGGACGTCTACTACTTCGCCCCGCAGAAGTCCTTCGCCTCCGACGGCGGCCTGTGGATCGGCGTGTTCTCCCCGGCCGCGATCGAGCGCGCGGAGCGGATCCACGCGTCCGGCCGCCACGTCCCGGAGTTCTTCTCGCTCCCCACGGCGATCGACAACTCCCGCAAGAACCAGACGTACAACACCCCGGCGCTGGCCACCCTCTTCCTGCTGAACCAGCAGCTGGAGTGGATCAACGGCCAGGGCGGCCTGGACTGGTCGACGGCCCGCACGAAGGACTCCTCGACCCGCCTGTACGCGTGGGCGGAGGAGTCCAAGCACGCGAGCCCCTTCGTCGCCGACCCGGCCAAGCGCTCCCAGGTCATCGGCACGATCGACTTCACCGACGAGGTCGACGCGGCGACCGTCGCCAAGGTCCTGCGCGCCAACGGCGTCGTCGACACCGAGCCCTACCGCAAGCTCGGCCGCAACCAGCTCCGCGTCGCCATGTTCCCGGCGATCGACCCGGCGGACGTCGAGGCCCTCACGAAGTGCGTCGACTATGTGATCGAGCAGCTGTAACAACTTCCCGCAGTACGACGGTGAGGGGCGCCCGGTGGGTCACCGGGCGCCCCCCGCCGTACGGAGACCACGAAGGCTCGGGGTGCCGTTTCCGCCCGGACGATCAGGGTGCCGACGTGGCCGGGCACCGGAGCGTCGAGCACCTGCGCTTCGGCCGGGACGAACCCGGCCCGCGTCAACAGGAGCTCCCGGACGCCCGGGCGGTTCAGCGGCTGTCGGGAAAGGCGTCAGTGCCGCTTCTCCCGCCGAACCCGGCCGGTCGTCAACCGGGCGTGCTGCCGCGGAGCGGCGATCGATTACTCCAGGACGGTGTGAACCGTCATGGGTTCAGTCCCTTCCGCCGTGGGAGACCGGGACCCACGGTGCTTCGCTTCCGAAGCGCTTGCGGAAAACCGTGCCGGGCATCGCGAACGCCACTTCCATTGCGCCACGGTCGACGCTGTTGCGGGCGGGGCGTTTGGGAACCTTCCGGTACCCGCACGCACGTATGAGGTCGACGGCCGATTTCCAACTATCCGTGGCCACCACCACCTCGTCGACGGCATCGCAGGCGTTGCTCGCATCGGCCAGGACCGCATAAGCGATCACCGTGTCCTCGATCGTGACCTTGGCGCTCATTCCATTCATTTTCCACTCCGGCCGGTGACGGTGGGGCCGCAGCACGGGCCCGCCTCCACGCCGGGAGACGACTTGTGTCGGTTGGCTCGCTCCTCCTCCCTCACCGGGCGGACCTGACGCTCTGAATTCCGTCGACCATGAGGATGCCACCCAGCGCGACAGCGATGACCGAATACGGCAACTCGGATATGACATCGGTGAGATAACAGACCAGGAGCGCTGACCCCATGGCAATCTTGAAACCGTTGAACAGGTACTTCATGTCCTGAATCCCTTACGTAGGTCCGGTAGGGAGCGGGACGGTGTCGAAGCCAGCCCGTCCCTTCATCTTCTGTCAACAAGTCAGTTCAAGGTCCGCCACCAGCGCATGTTGCTGCAGGAGCGCCGGCCTACGTACGCCTTGAGTCGAGGTTGCCGCCGTAGCCGGGGGCGCTGGGGAGAGACCGGCTCGTCGCCGGGTCGTACAGCGCACACCCATCGGCGTCAGGCCGGTGAGGATCTCGGCGGAACGCTGCTTACCACCCAGCGAGTTGTGACGAGTTGCCGCCTGGACCGCCCTCCGGTTGCCGCACTCGTCCGAGTTCAGGACGGCGGGGGCCTTGCCGGCGTCCAGCGGCAGCCGGGGGCCACGTCGCCGTCGATGGTGGCGGTGAGTTGCGGGACGGTGTCGCCGGTCCTGTCCGTGGTCGCGACGAGGTCGTTGGCGTGGTGGCCGACGGTGCCGCCACCGGGCAGGGCGGTGGCGCGGCCGAACGCGTCGTAGGTGTAGCCGGTGCAGCCGATGCAGGCGGCACCGATCCGTCCGCGTCGTACCACGACAGAACCGCCCTCCGCAGTGGCGAAAAGGTATGCCCGGGAGCCAACCGGTCTCAGAACTTGGATAAAGTGCGGAACGCTCCGGACATCGGAGCCATGCCGCGTAGTTGCTGGCGCCGCCGAGCGCTGCAGTCACGCCACTGTGCGCCCGCAAGCGCAAGTCCCCGCAGGCGCACCAGTTGCGGCCGAGGGCCGCTATCCGAATGGGGTGGGAATTGTCCAGTCACCGGCTGTCCAGAAAAGGCCGCTACATAGCCTGGTCGACCGCGGGCGTCGTGGTCGTGGCCGGGGCCGGGATCGCCGCGCAGACGTCGATGGCGGCCACCACCTGGCCCGCCCAGAAGACGTACACCGGCCGCGCCTTCGACACCTGCACCGCGCCCTCCCTGTCCGCGATGAAGGCCTGGAAGAGCGACGGCTTCTACGGCGCCGCCGCCGTGTACATCGGCGGCAAGAACCGCGGCTGCACCCAGGCCAACCTCACCGCGTCCTGGGTGAAGTCGGTCAACGCGGCCGGCTGGAAGCTCATCCCGCTCTACGTCGGCGCCCAGCCGCCCTGCCAGACCAGCAGGAACCCGGAGAGGTTCACCGCCACCACAGCAGCCGCCGTGGGCAAGAGCAACGCCGAGGACGCCGTCGCCAAGGCCGCCGCGCTCGGCATGAAGGCCGGCAGCCCCATCTACCTCAACATGGAGTCGTACGACATCACGAACAAGGCGTGCAACGACGCCACCCTGACGTACGTGCGCTCCTTCACCAAGACCCTGCGCGCCAAGACATACCGCGCCGGGCTCTACGGCTTCAGCAGCTCCAGCGCCAAGGCGATCGCCACCGCGACGAACAGGACGGACCTGCCGGGCAACCTCTGGTACGCCCTGTGGGACAAGAAGAACACCACCACCACCGACTGGCCCTGGGACCCCAAGCTGTACACGAACCACAGCCGCGGCCACCAGTACATGGTCAACAGCAAGGAGACCCGCGGCGGTCACACGATCACCGTGGACCGCAACGCCTGGGACGCCCCGGTCGCCCTCGTGGGCTGACCTCCCCGTACGGGTGCGGGCGCGGCAGTGCCGTTACGGGTGCGCGAATCGGGGATTTCGCGCACCCGGGTCGCCATGTTCCCGGCGATCGACCCGGCGGACGTCGAAGCCCTCACGAAGTGCGTCGACCACGTCATCGAGCAGCTGTAACGACTCCCGGCAGTACGACGGCGAGGGGCGCCCGGTGGCTCACCGGGCGCCCCTCGCCGTACGGAGACCACGAAGGCTCGGGGTGCCGGACGACACCACGAGCCGGAAGCACACCGTCCAGCCCCGCGGCACCGAGACGATCGCAGGCCGTTCGCAGGCTGGACCGCCCGCTCGGCCCTCGTCGTACTCCCGTGGGAAACCGGACGCGCCACCTGGGACTGCTGCATGATCAGGTGTCACCGAGCCCTGCAGCAGTCCCGATCGCGTGTATCCGGGCGTCGGGCCGGCCCCGGAGGTTCGGAGGGCTTGAGCGGCGTGGTGAGTTCCGTTCTCACCGCGCCGGGCCGGTCTCTGGTCTTGTGGTGCGTGCGGCGTGGGCGTAACGGGCGGCGAGGTCCTTGAACGCGGCGGCCAGTTGGGGCGGGCCGATGACGTCGATATCGGTGTCGAAGCGTCCGATGTCGGTGGCGAGTCCGGTCCACGACCAGGAGCCGAGGGTGAGTCGGCAGTGGTGGGAGCCGAGTTCCTCGATGATTCCGTCCTGGGCGAAGGGTGCGACGTCGGCGGCCGGGAGGCGGAGGACGACTTCGCCCTGGCACGGCCAGTCGGTGGTGGTGCCGTCGTTGCCGCGGAACCGGCTGGTGATGAAGGTGGAGACGTCCCCGCCGGGAAGTTCACGCGGGGCGAAGCGGGGGCCGGTGGGTGTGCGGGGCCGGATGCGGTCGACGCGGAAGGTACGCCAGTCCTCGCGATGGAGGTCCCAGGCCACGAGGTACCAGCGATGACGCCAGGTGACCAGGTGGTGGGGTTGCACCCGGCGGGGGTTGTCGGCCGGGGTGCTCGAACTCGGAGCGTAGTCGAAGCGCAGTTCCTCGCGGGCGTGGACGACGCGGCTCAGTTCCATCAGGACCTGAGCCTCGACCCGGGGGGTGTCACGAGCCGCGGGCGGCTGGACAGCGGTGACTCGCAGCAGGTCGATGCGGTGGCGCAGGCGGGGTGGCATGACCTGGCGGAGGGTGGCCAAGGCGCGGGAGGCGTCTTCGGCGACGGTGGTGCCGGCGGCCGCGGTCTGCAGCGCGACGGCCAGGGCGACGGCCTGGCCGTCGTCGAACAGGAGGGGCGGCATGTGCGTGCCGGCCTCCAGCCGGTAGCCGCCGGCCGGTCCTTTGACGGTGGTGATCGGGTAGCCGAGTTCGCGCAGGCGGTCGATGTCACGGCGCACGGTGCGCGAGGTGATGTCGAGACGTCCCGCGAGAGCCTCGCCGGACCAGTCACGGTGTGTCTGAAGCAGCGAGAGCAGCGCGAGCAACCGTGAGGACGTTTTATGCACGACACCCATCTCCTTGCAGTACCGGACACATCCTGTCCTCTACCTCCGCCATCGTGGCATACGAGCCGTTCGGGAGGCACCTCTCCTGGTCACGGCAGCCGCCACTGGACTTGGACGGTCGGCGGCGTATTCGTCACATGAGGCAAGGAGCAGGTCATGTCCGTCACGACCACCACCCACCTGAACTTCCGGGGCACTGCACGTGAGGCGCTGGACTTCTACCGGTCCGTCTTCGGCGGACGTACGGTCGCGGTCACCTACAAGGACGCGGGCGCCGTGCAGGACGAGAACGAGGCGGACTGGGTGATGTGGGGCGAGGTGGCCGGCGACAACGGCTTCCATGTCATGGCCTACGACGTTCCCTCGCAGCTGCCCTGGAACCAGGGCGAGAATCCGTTCTTCGTCTCCGTGCGTGGCGACGACGCCGAGGAGATCAGTGCCCTGTGGGGCAAGCTCGCCGAGGGCTCGAGCATCGTGCGTCCGCTGGAGCCTGCGCAGTGGGCACCGCTTTACGGCATGCTCACCGACCGCTTCGGCATCACCTGGGTCCTGGACGTCACCGCCGCTTACAACGGCTGACCCGGCCGACCGGCCTGACACGCCTGCGCCGTCCGGGCCGCCGCAGCGATACGGGCGGCCCGGACGGCGCAGGCGCCGAACAACGTACGGCAGCGGAAGGAAGGCAAGACACCGTGATAAACCGACATCGGCCCTCTGGGCGTCTCCTTCACCCCTCCCTCACCCACACGGATCTGCGCCGACGCCCGTCCCACGAGCGAGCCGACGCGTGAGGATGCCATGACCGTCCTTGACGCCCGTGCCCTCAACCGCGCCACCCTCGCCCGCCAGCACCTGCTCAAGCGCAGCGACACATCCGTGCCGGAGGCAGTGGCTCATCTCTGCGGCCTGCAGGCGCAGGACCCCCAGGAACCCTTCACCGGGCTGTGGTCCCGCCTGTCCGACTTCAAGCCTCGGCAACTGGACGACGCGCTGACCGGCCGCGTAGTGGTGCGCACCCATCTGATGCGCCGCACCGTCCACCTCGTCACCGCCGACGACGCGCTCACCTGGCGAGCCCGCCACGACACCATGCTGCGCCAGCGAGTGCTGGGGACCTACCGGCGCGAACTGGCCGGCATCGACGTGGACGAGGTCGCCGCCGCCGGCCGCGCGGTCATGGCAGATCAGCAGCCCCGCACCATGACCGAGCTCGTGCAGGCTCTCGAAGACCGCTGGCCCGGTCCACCACGCCGGGTCCTGGGCGAGCTGCTCGTCGCAGCCCTCATCCCCATGGCCCAACTCCCGCCCCGCGGCCTGTGGCACCAGACCGCCGGCGTACGCAACCTGCCGTTGAGCACCTGGCTGGAACGGGACATCGACCCCCTGCCCTCCGATGGCAGTGATCCTGTCGGACAGCAACTGCTGCACCGCTACCTCGCCGCATTCGGGCCCGCCGCCAGCGCGGACCTACGTGCCTGGTGCGGCCTCGCCGGCCTTCCCACCGCCGTCAGAGCCGCCCGAGAGGAACTCGTCGTCTTCCGTGACGAACGCGGCCGCGAACTGCTCGACCTGCCCGACGCACCCCGCCCCCACCCCGACACCCCCGCCCCCGTCCGGTTCCTCCCGGCTTTCGACAACGCCGTCCTCGGCTACCACGACCGCAGCCGGATCATCGACGCCCCCCACCTAGGTCTGTCCGTCGCGGGCCATCGCACCGTCCTTGTCGACGGACGCGTCACCGCCACCTGGGCCGTGCGCGACCACCGACTCCGCATCAGCTCCCTGCGCCCCCTCACCGCCCTGGAACGAGAAGCCGTCTACACCGAAGCCCGGGACCTGACCACCTTCCTGGACAACGACATCGAGCACATCCAACTCGACACCGGAAACTGACGGCCACTCACTCCGGTTCCCGACGTGACGGGACCACCGGCAGGACGTACCGGATCCCGATGTGGGAAGCCGCCCCGCACACGCCGGTGTGCCCACCTCCGGTACCGGCCGCCCAGCTCGACCGGCTCACGAGCGCCATGGGCCCGGACGCGGTGGAACTCGGCGTCGTGCCGTTGGCAGCCGCCCTCAAGATCTGTCCGGGCAACGGTTTCCGGATCCACGACGAACGGCGGGTGGTCATCGGGGACTGGCACACCGAGCCGTGGCCGGACGATACCGACACCGTCGCGACGTACCTACGGGTGTGGAACACGCTGAGAGAATCCGCAGTGATCAACGCGGCGCGGCAGAGACCGCCCGAGGCCGCCACGGGTGACCGACACCTACGCGAACTGGCCCACGAACGCCCGCCAGCTCGGGCCGGAGACGGCGATCCGCGGACCGTCCTGCCGCTTGCTGTCCCGGACGGCGCGGCCGTCGGCAGCGGTAGCGGCCACTTCCACGCAGTTGCTCTCCTGCCCCGAGTAGGAGGACTTCCGGAACGGGCCTATGACCTCGATCATGACATGTCTTCCTTGAGGGTCCGCAGTGCGCTTCGGATAAGACTGGCGCTCGCCTCCGGGGCCAGTGCGGACGATCGTAGTAGGTCATATGTATTGGCGTAAGCCGCCAGATCCTCGGGGTCCTCAAGGACGGATGCACCCCTCAGGTTCTCCAGTGTCACCGCCTCGACGGTCGGCTCCGAGTCGAAGCTGAACGTGGAGAAAGCCGAACTCGCAGCCGCCAGGAGTCCCGCTCTGAAGGGCAGCACCTGAATCGTGACGTTCTTCCGCTTCCCGGCTTCGAGGATCGCGGAGAGCTGCTCCCCGTGCACCTCGACGTCCACCAGCGGATGGGCGACGACCGCCTCCCACACGATGGCGGTGTACGTCGCGCCGCCTTCCCCGATCTTCGCCTGACGGCTCTCCCGGACCTTCACCAACTGGGTGATCCGCTCAGGAGAGACGTAGTTGGGCCCCTCGGTGGTGACCGCCTCCGCGTAGGCCGGAGTCTGCAGCAGACCAGGCACCAACACCGGCTGCCACTCACGGATGTGGGTGGCGTCGTCCTCCAGCGCGATGTGGTCGAGGTAGTCGGGCCGCAGGTGCGCCGCGTGCTCCAGCCACCAGCCCCGCTTCTTCGAGTGCTTGGCCAACTCCTCGAGTTTGGAACGCACTTCAGGGTCCGTGACGCCGTACGCATCCAGCAGCAGCCGCACTTCGATGACGCGCGCGGTGACGTGGCCGCTCTCCAGACGGCTGACCCTGGCCTGGCTCGCCGCGATGATCTCCGCGGCCTGCGGCTGGTCGAGCTTGGCGGCGTGCCGGTACTGCCGGAGTGCCGTACCCAGACGCCTGCTGCGTACGGTCGGCCGTCCCCCTGCGGGCATGGGCTCTCCCCTCTCCGGCCGCAACGATGCCACACACGTCATCACCTCCGGGATCCCATCACTCGATCGAGTGCACAACTGCATGCATTCACTGAAGAAGGTTGTGGGCGTATCGGATACGTCCGTAGCTTCGCCCCCATGTCACCGACGGAAACCTTCCGCATCCCCCGGCACCGACGGCACGTCCCCGACGCCCGCCGACGCGTCCGCAAGGTCCTCGCCGACTGGGGCGTCACCACCCAACTCGCGGACTCGGTCACCCTCCTGGCCAACGAACTCGTCACCAACGCCGTGACCCACTGCCGCGTCTCCGACGCCCGGGTCGAGGTCACGCTCACCCGCCACGGGACCGACCTGGTCCTGGAGGTCGCGGACCCCGACCGGGACCGGCTCCCCCGGCTCCACCACTCCGGCCCGGACGAGGAACGCGGGCGCGGCCTTGCGCTCGTCGTGGCGCTGGCCGATGCCTGGGGGTGCCGGCAGGAGCCGTACACGAAACGCGTGTGGGCCCGGTTCTCGCCGGCGGAGGCGGCGGACGTAGCGGCGAGGGAACGTGTTCCGGCTGCTCCGTGACGCGGTCGCCCGCCTGTCCACCCGGCGGCGACCCACCGAACCCCTCATGAGCGATCTCGCGCGGGAGGTCCGCTCCCCCGACCCCTACGTCTGGCGGTTGCCGAACCCCCACGACGCCCGCTGGCGCCGCTGGTCCAAGCGCTCCCGCGCCACCGGCCGTCACCTGCCCTTCCCTCACGGCGAGACCTGCTGGGCGACCCCGCCTCCGCCCGCACAGCCGTCCTGGCGGACCGGCGAGGACGTGGTGCGCCCGTACGTCCTCGGACCGTGACGCCTTTCAGGCCGCCGTACAGCTCGCCTTTGGCACGCCCCCGTCCCCGGTGTCCCGCCGAAGCCGAAGCTCGTCGAACCGCCCGCCGCGAGCGCCCCGTTGTGGGCGGCGTTCGTCACGGTGACCGTCGAGCCGGCCCGGGTGACCTTCACGTCGGTGTTGAAGCCACCGCCCCGGTCTCCCGCCGCGATGTCACGTCCCTCGTCGCTCCGGAGGGGAGTCACGGCGCCTCCCCGACGACGGGTCGCCGCTGGACGAACCGGGCCTGGTCCGCGAGGAACCCGTCGGTGTACAGCTGCCGGGGCGCGAGGACGGCGGTCAGCGTCAGGCGCCACTCGGAGCTCTCCAGGTCGTGGTCGACCAGGGAGTGGGTGGCGTCCGCATAGCGGGCGACGGTCAGGGACTCCGCGGGCAGGACCTCGCGGTAGACGGCCTCGGTGTCGGCGACGTCCACGTTGACGTCGTGACCCGCCAGCACCAGCAGGACCGGAGTGCCGCGCATGGCGCGCAGGTCGGCGGTCGCGTCCGAGCGGTAGTTCCTGGCGACGAACGCCCACCGCGCGCTCGTCATGCCCTTCACGTCCCCGACGGCGGCCCGGTACTCGGCGAAGGACGCCCCCCGGTCCAGCAGGCGCAGGGTGGTCTCCCGGCGGCGCAGCGCCGCGTTCGTCCGCTCGGCGCCGGCGCCGTCCCGCTCCAGTTCGGCGACGAGGTTGAAGCGGCCCTGCCGCAGCCAGTTGACGGCCGGGGAGACGGCGATGACGAACTGCAACCGCCGGTCTCTCGCGGCGACCTCGGGCAGGACCCAGCCCGCCTGGCTCGCCCCCCAGAGCCCGACGCGCCGGCCGTCGACGTCGGGGCGGCTCCGGGCCCACCGCACGGCGGCCAGTGTCTCGTCGGCCCGGTCCGTCATGCTCTGGTCCAGCCAGTCCCCCTCCGATTCCCCGACGCCCGGCTTGCTGAACGACAGCGAGGCGTACCCCGCGCGGGCGAAGGACTCCCACAGCGGCCGGTAGAACGTCTCGTGCGTCGCGTCGACCGGCCCGTCGCCGTGGACGAAGACGACCAGCCCGAACGGCCCGTCACCCGTCTCGGGCAGGGCGAGCACGCCCTGGAGGACCTTCCCGTCGTGCCGGAGCGAGACCTTCTCCTCCCGCAGCGCGTACGTGTTCTGCCACACCACGACCCCGGTGAGTCCGGCGGCCGCCAGCAGCACCCCCACCAGCGTCCACACCGTCCGGCGCCACCCGCGTCGCATCCGCCCACCCCGTGTCCGGAACATCCCGACCCCCATATCGTTCGTTGCAAAAACGCTCGTTCTGAGAATGAACGTATTACTATCATTCATGCAAGGTGGTCCTGTGGACGACGAAGGAGCGACGTGCGAAGGAGCGACGTGCGGACGACGGCGGACGATGCCCGGCACTCGGCGGGGAGTGGACCGGTGGTGCGCAGAGGCATCCCCGAGGGCAGCGAGGAACAGGTGGCGGCGCTGTACTGGGAGGCGTTCGGCCGCAAGCTGGCCCCGGCGCTCGGCCCACCCGGCACCGGGCGGGCGTTCATAGCGGATCACCTCCACCACGACCGGGGCGTCGTGGCGCTCGCCGACGGCAAAGTGGTCGGCGTGGCCGGCTACCGGCTCGGCGGCCGCGCCCTGACCGGCGGCGGTGTGCGGGACGTCCTGTCCGCCTACGGCTGCTTCCGCGGCCTGCCCCGGCTGGCGGTCCTCGCCCTGTTCGAACGCACCCCCGCCGCGGGCGAACTGGTCATGGACGGCATCGCCGTCGAGGCGGCGCACCGGGGCAAGGGCGTCGGCAGCCTCCTCCTGCGGGAGATCGGGGCCGTCGCCGCCGAACGGGGCTGCCGCCGGATCCGCCTGGACGTCATCGACGCCAACCCCCGCGCCAAGGCGCTCTACGAACGGCATGGCTTCACCGCCCACCACACCGAGCGGACCCCCTGGCTGCGTGGCCCGATGGGCTTCGGCGCGGTCACCACCATGCACCGCCCCGTCACCCCGGCGGACACGACGAACGAACGGACGACACGGTGAACAGCACCCCGGCCCCGGTCAAAAGCGCGGACGACGGGCCGGAGATCCCCACCCGGCTGCTCGTGCACGCCCTGGTCCGCGAGGACGGCACCGTCGACGCCGGCGAGTTGTACACCGTCGCCGGCCTGCTCGGCATGAGCGACCAGCAGATCAGGCTGTGCGTCAGACGCCTCGTCGCCGAAGGCCGGTTCACCCAGGAAGGACGCGGCCGGAAAGCCACCCTCCGTGCCGTGGCCGACGTCACCGGATCCCTGGCACCCGACGCGGCCCACGTCCGCCACGCCTACCGGCAGGACGCCGGACTCGCCCCCTGGGACGGCACCTGGCACCTGTTCGCCTTCGCCGTCCCCGAATCACGCCGGACCGCCCGCGACACCCTGCGCGAGCACCTGCGCCACCTCGGCGCCGCATCCCTCCACAGCGGCCTGTACGTCACCGCCAACCCCGTCGCCGAACTCGTCGAAGCCCAGGCCCGCGATCTCGGCGTCCTCCACGCCCTCACCCGACTGACCACCACCGACCTGCGGATCGGCGACACCACCGAACCCCGCGCACTGGCCGCCGCACTGTGGCCCCTCGCCGAGATCGCCCAGCAGCACGAAGACCTCGCCGCCTTCGCCGAAGCACGCCTGGCGCGGCTCACCGAGGGGCCGCGTGCGCAGGACGCCGAGCGGCTCACCATGGCCGTCGAGCTCGCCGCTCGATTCACCGCGGCGATGGAGCCCGACCCGCTCCTGCCGCCGCAGCTCCTCCCCCAGCCATGGCCCGGAACCCGTGCCCGCCGCCTGGCCGCCGACTGCTGGGAGCGCCTGCGCGAAGCCCCGCCGACAGGGCAGGCCTCCGCCCCCCGCCTGTTCACGCTCTACGCCGACGCACTGCGCCCGGCAGAGTGACCGGCCTCCACCACCGCCTGCGCGAACCGCCGCAGGACCGCCCGCCGGCTCCGACCGGAGACGGCGATCAGCGGACCGTCCTGCCGCCTGCTGCCACGGACGGCGCGATCGTGGCGGTCGCGGCGGTCGAAACGACCCATGACCGTGGTCGCCCTTCCCGCCGTGGGGGGGGGGGGGGGGGGGGGGGGGGGGGGCGGGCCGCGCCCCCGCGGGGGGGGGGGGCCCCCCCCCCCCCCCCCCCCCCCCCCCCCCCCCCCCCCGCGGGGGGGCGGGGGCCCCCCGCGGGGCCGCC
>NZ_JBICUZ010000009.1:0-98597 GCF_043198675.1 Streptomyces sp. NPDC048734
GATCCCGATCGTGGAGGACTGGTACAGGACGTTCGCCATCGAGCTGCCGTCGCGCACCGGCGGGGCCGTGACCAGGAAGAAGACGTACACCGCGACGGCGCCGAGGAAGACCCCCACCTCGGGCCTGGCCAGCAGCCGCAGGGCCAGGGGGCGTCGGGAGGTCCGGCCGTCGGTCTCCTCCGGGCCGGGGACCGGCGGTGGGGTCACCGCCGGCGCAGCCTGCTGGGTCATGCTCATCACCGGGTGCCCTTCGCGGCGAACGCGGCGACCGCGTCGGCGTTGTCCTTGGTGATGAAGGCCGGGCCGGTGAGGACGGGCGCGGTGCCGCCGCCGCTGAAGTTGCCGTTGGTCTTGTAGAGCCAGAGGGAGTCGACGGCGAGGTAGCCCTGGAGGTAGGGCTGCTGGTCGACGGCGAATTCGATCGTGCCGTCCTGGACGGCCTTGACCAGCTCCTTGTTCAGGTCGAAGGTCGCGATCTTGGCCTTGGCGCCCGCGTCGGAGAGCGACTGCACTGCGGTCAGCGCGATGGGGGCGCCGAGGGTGACCACCTGGTCGATGGAGGAGTCCTGCTTGAGCTTGGCGGTGATCGTCGACTTCACCGAGGGCATGTCGGCGCCGTTGACGTAGAGGATGTCGGTCTTGCCGCTGAAGCCCTTCTTCAGACCGGCGCAGCGGGCTTCGAGGGCGACCTGCCCCTGCTCCTGGATGACGCAGAGGGTGTGCTTGGCGCCGAGCTGGTTGAGGCGTTCGCCGAATGCCTGGCCGGCGATGTTCTCGTCCTGGCCGAAGTACTCGAGCATGCCGAGCTCCTTCCAGTTGCCCACGCCGGAGTTGAAGCCGACGACCGGGATGCCGGCCGCCTCGGCCTTGGCGACGACGTCCTTCATGGCGTCGGGCTTGGCGGCGGTGAGCGCGATGCCGTCGACCTTCTGGTCGATCGCGTTCTGCACCAGGTTGGCCTGGTTCCCGGCGTTGGGGTCGCTGGAGTAGACGAGCTTGACGTTGTCCTTGGCGGCGGCGGCCTGGGCACCCTTGCGGACGATGTCCCAGAAGGTGTCGCCGGGGGCGGCGTGGGTGATCACGGCCACGGTCATGCGGGGAGTGGTGGCCTTGCCCGCGGAGGCGGCGGCGTCGCCTTCCTCGGACTTCTTCCCGCCGGAGCTGCTGGAGCATCCGGTGGCGAGCAGTGCGCCGGTGAGAACGGCGGCGGCCAGGGTGGCGGCTCGGTGGTGTCTGTGCATGTCCCTCGCACCTCACTGTGCTGGTCAGGGTGGGTTGTGCTGGATGGGGTGGAGCGGCTTCGGGTGTGGGCGGGCCGGTCGCTGTGGCCGTATGTGTGGGGACGCGGGCTGATGGCGGGGAGGCCCTGCGGCGGGATCCTGGGCTGGTGGGTCCGCGACCGTGACCGAGGGACGTGCCCTCGGTCTCCGGGGCCGGCGAGCGCAAGCGAGGGTGCCTTGTCCGGTGACGGAACACGGTGCTCGGCGGTCTTGGTGCGGACCACCTGATCACGTCGCTGGAGCGCTTTATTAGCGCGCGCTAGTGGCTCGTACTATGGATTGAGTCACCGGTGATGTCAATAACCTTGTCAGGACGTATCGACATGATTGGTGATTCGTGCGCGGGCGCACGGCGGCCCTGGCGTCGCGCACCACAGGGAGCCGTGAGGAGCAGGAAGGAGCCGGAGAGCCCTCGGTGGGCACATCCCCTGTCCGAGCGCGGGCGAGAGCCCGGGCAGGCGCTGTCAGGGCCCTCCGGCAACGCGCCGAGGTGCCGGACCGCGCGGCCCGGGCGCCCGGAGCGCACCCGGAGTGCAGGGGTCCTGAGGCGCGCGGGGAATCGCTGGCGGGATCGGGGACTTGACGTCCCGGGCCGGCGCGACACCCACCCGCATGTTGTTCTCCTGCGAACCCTGAGGGCGGCTCGCCGTCACCGCGGTCCCGGAGAGACGCAGGGCTGGTTCAGGCCACCAGTTCCCTGGTGATGCGGTCGAGCATGAACGCGGAGGACTCCCGGGCCCGTTCCTCCCAGGCGAATACGCAGGCGGTGGCGACACCGTCGAAGTCCAGCTCGCGCAGTGTGCCGAAGAACGCGTCCCAGTCGACCTCGCCCTGGCCGATGTCCAGGTGCTGGTGGATGCGGGCGGTGGTGCCGGGTGGGTTGAGGATGTAGCGCAGTCCGGAGGAGCCCTTGTGGTTGAAGGAATCAGCGATGTGCACGTGCTTCAGCCTGTCGCCGGCGTAGCGCATCATCGCCGTGACGTCCGCCGTCGGATCCGTTCCGGAGAGGTGGAAGGAGTGCGGAGCGCAGTACAGATAGTTGACCCAGGGTTTGTCGATCGCACGGACGAGATCGACGGCGGGGTTGTTCTCCTCGCAGAAGTCGTCCGGATGCGCCTCCAGGTTGAGGGCGATGCCCTCCCGTTCGAAGAGGGGGAGCAGTTCCTCCAGGGAGCGCCAGAAGGCGGCCTCGCTCTCGGCGGCGCGCTCGGGGCGGCCGTTGAACTCCGAGTTCATCAGCGGGCATCCGAGGTCGGCGGTGATCTCGATCATCCGCTTCCAGTAGCGCACCGCGGCCTGCCGTTCGGTCTCGTCCGGTGAGGACCACTTGTACAGCGGCAGTACGGAGGACAGTTGCACGCCGTGCGTACGCAGGGAGCTCTTCAGTTCGGCGATCCGCCCGCCGTCGGCGCGCGGGTGCAGGAAGAACGGCATGAAGTCGTCGCGGGGCGACAACTCGATGTACTCGTAACCGAGTTCGGCGACCGTGCGCACCATGTCGTCGATCGGCAGGGTGCGGAACATGTACGGGTCGAGGGCGATCTTCATGCGGTGCCTCCGTAGAGGGCGGGTCGGGGCTTGATGTCGACGGTGACGACCGTGCCGTCGGACTCCAGGGAGCGCACGGCGGCGTCGGTGATGACGGTGGCGGCGTAGCCGTCCCAGGCGGAGGGTCCGGTGGGCTCGCCACCGGCCGCGACGGAGGCGATCCATTCGCGGAACTCGGTGTCGAAGGCGTCGGCGAAGCGGGCCTTCCAGTCCTGCGGGACGGTGGTGCCGTGCCGGCCGGCGGCGCGGACGACGACGGCGGCGGGATCGGGCAGGCGGACCAGGCCCTCCTCTCCGACTGTCTCGCACTGGATGTCGTAGCCGTACTGGCAGTTGACGAAGACCTCGAGGTCGATGCGGACGCCGTTCGCGGTCTCGAAGTACATGAGCTGCGGGTCCTTGAGGTGGCCGAACCGCTTGCCGGTGGCGCGCGGGGTGATCACCTGGGCGGCGACGATCTCGTCGTCGAGCAGCCAGCGCAGCACGTCGATCTCGTGCACGGCCGTGTCCTGCGCGGCCATCGCGGAGGTGTAGGAGTCCGGCACGGTGGGATTGCGGTGGGCGCAGTGGACGATCAGCGGGGTGCCGACGGAGCCGGAGGCGATGACCTCCTTCATCTGGCGGTAGCCGGGGTCGAAGCGGCGCATGAAGCCGACCTGGACGAGGCGGCTGCCGCGGGCGCGTTCGGCGTCGACGATGCGCAGACAGTCCTCGGCGGTGGTGGCGAGGGGCTTCTCGCAGAACACCGGCTTCCCGGCGGCGACGGCGGCGAGCACGTGCTCGGCGTGGGTGGGTCCCCAGGAGGTGACGAGGACGGCGTCCACGCCGGAGGAGGCGATCAGATCGGCGCCCGTGGGCAGCGCGGTCGCGCCGACGCGGGCGGCGACCTCGGCGGCACGGGCCGCGTCGATGTCGGTCACCGCCGTCACGGCGGCCCCCGTGACGACCTCGGTGAGTCGCCGGATGTGGTCCTGGCCGATCATTCCGGCGCCGATGACGCCTACACGTACGGTCATGGTCGAGTCCTTACTGCGGAAGGTCGGGAGAAGCGGGCGCGAAGTTCCGCTTCAAGGGTTTCGAGGGTGCGGCCCTTGGTCTCGGGCACGTGGAGCTTGACGAAGGTGAGGGAGAGGACGCCCGCCACCGCGAAGAGGAAGAAAATGTGGGAGATCCCGATGCCGTCGACCGGGGACGGGAAGACCAGTCCGATCGCGAAGTCGGTCAGCCACAGCACCACGGCCGCGACGCCCGTGCCGAAGCCGCGCATCCGCATCAGGAAGATCTCCGAGAGCGTCAGCCGGGTCACCGGCGAGATCGCGTCCTGCTGGAAGCGGAGAGGAGCCCGCCGAAGGTGGCGATGACGGTGATGAGCCGCAGCCGCCGGGAGGCGGCAGGAGGGTTGTCACCGGCTGCCGGAGTACCGCGGGCCTGTGCCGTGTCGTCGTTCCTGACGTCCATGGGCGTCAGGAACGGCCGAGCGTCGGGTACCCGCCAGCCCGCAGCCGAGCAGATGCTCACGGGTGCTGACCGCGATGGGCAGCGGCACCTCGGGAGCACACGGGTACAGGTCCTGTTCGACGATCACGAACAACTCGGCGTCGAGCCTGCCGAGTTCGGCTACCACGTCGGCCGGGTTCGGCACGCCCGCGGGAGGCGAGACACACACCCCGCGCTTGACGGCCTCGCCGAACGACAGGTCCTCCGCGGCCACCTGGGCGAGGATCTCGGGGTCCATCTGCTTGATGTGGACGTAGCCGACCCGCTCGCCGAAGCGGCGGATGAGGTCGAGGTTGTCGCCGCCGCCGTAGGCCACGTGGCCGGTGTCCAGGCACAGGTTGGTGTGGCGGCCGTCGGACTCGTTGAGCAGCCGCTCGATCTCCGGCTGGGTCTGGATGTGGCTGTCGGCGTGCGGATGGATGACGAGCCGCACGTCGTACTCGTCCAGGAGCAGCCGGCCCAGCCGGTCGGCGTTGCGGCCGAATCCGGCCCACTGTTCGGCGGTCAGCTCGGGGGACTCGGTGAAGGCGCCGGTCCTCTCGTCCCGGTACATGGGCGGGATGAGGACCAGGTGATGGGCGCCCGCGGCGGCCGTGAGCGCGGCCACCTGCCTGACGTGGGCGAGCATCTCGTCCCAGGCCTCCGGCCGGTGCAGCGCGCCGAAGGCGGTGCCGCCGGATACCTGGAGCCCACGGGAGGCCAGCTCGTCCCCCAGCCGCTGCGGGTCGGTGGGGAGGTAGCCGTACGGGCCCAGTTCGAGCCACCGGTAACCCGCCTCGGCCAGCTCGTCGAGGAAGCGGGTGTACGACACCTGGTGTTCGTCCTCGGGGAACCAGACGCCCCAGGAGTCGGGGGCGGAGCCCAGGCACAGGTTGCCCGCGGTGGTGCGCAGGGATGATGGCGCCGTTGCCATGGTGTGTCCTTCGGGGGAGAGGGCGAGGGAGAAGGCGAGGGGGGGCCTTCAGCTGGAGGTGGGGAAGTCGAAACCGGCGGTCGTGCGGTGCGTGGGCTGGGGCTGGGGCCAGCGGGTGGTGACGACCTTGGGGCGCGTGTAGAAGCGGATGCCTTCGGGACCGTGGATGGGGGAGTCGCCGATGAGGGAGTCCTTCCAGCCGCCGAAGGAGTAGTACGACATCGGGACGGGCACCGGCACGTTGATGCCGATCATGCCGACCTTGACGTTGCGCTGGAAGCGGCGGGCGGCCTCCCCGGAGGCGGTGAACAGGGCGGTGCCGTTGCCGTAGGGATTGGCGTTGATCAGGTCGATGGCCTCGTCGAGGGACTCGGCGCGGACGACGGCGAGAACAGGGCCGAAGAGCTCCTCCTGGTAGGCGTCCATCCGGGTGGTGACGTGGTCGAGGAGGGAGGGGCCGGTGAAGAAGCCCTCTTCATGGCCGCCGACCTTCAGTCCGCGGCCGTCGACGACGACAGTGGCGCCCTGCGCGGCGGCCGTTGTGACCGCATGCTCGACACGCTCCCGTGCGGCCCTGGTCACCAGCGGGCCCATCTCGGTACCGGGGGCGTCGCCGGGGCCGACCCTGACTTCGCGGGCCTTGCGTTCCAGCACCTCGACGAGTGCGTCGGCGGCCTCGCCGACGGCGACGGCGACGGAGAGGGCCATGCAGCGTTCGCCGGCGGAGCCGTAGGCACCGGCGGTGATGTGGTCGGCGGCGAACTCGAGGTCGGCGTCGGGCAGGACGACGGCGTGGTTCTTGGCACCACCGAGGGCTTGGACGCGCTTGCCGCGCGCGGTGGCCTGCTCGTGGACGTACTTGGCGATGGGGGTGGAGCCGACGAAGGAGACGGCTTCGACGCCGGGGTGGGCCAGGACGGCGTCGACGGCGGGCTTGCCGCCGTGCACGACGTTGAACACGCCGTCGGGCAGGCCGGCCTTCTGGTACAGCTCGGCGACGAAGTTGGCCGCGGACGGGTCGCGTTCGCTGGGCTTGAGGACGAAGGTGTTGCCGGTGGCGATGGCCATGGGGTGCATCCACAGCGGGACCATGGCGGGGAAGTTGAAGGGGGTGATGCCGGCGACGACGCCGAGGGGCTGGCGGAAGTCGTGGACGTCGATGCCGCGGGAGACCTGGTCGGAGAAGGATCCCTTCAGGACGTCACCGAGACCGCAGGCGAATTCGACGACCTCGCGGCCGCGGGTGATCTCACCGCGCGCGTCGTCGACGGTCTTGCCGTGTTCTGCGGAGATGATCCGTGCGAGTTCCTCCTCGTGGTCGACGAGGAGCCGGCGGAAGGCGAACATGACCTGGGTGCGCTGCGTCAGGGAGGACTCCGACCAGGTCTCGAAGGCGGTCGAGGCCGCGGTGACGGCGGCGTCCACGTCGGCGGCCGAGCCCAGGGCGACCCGGGCCTGCTCCTGGCCGGTGGCGGGGTTGAAAACGGGGGCCGTCTGCGGGATCGCGCCGGCGGTGGGCGAGCCGTTGATCCAGTGCTCGATGGTCTTCACGATGCGGGTTTCCTTTACGGGGAAGGGACTTACAGGTAGTGCCGCTGGGCCTGCTTGTGGGCGGCGTAGGCGTCGTAGGCGGTGCGGGTGGACTCCAGGGCGGAGGTCTGGCTGACCGGAACGTCCCACCAGCCGTGGCCGGGCGGGTTGGGACCGTAGAGGTCGGTCTCGACGTGGACGACGGTGGTGCGGCTCGCGGCCTTGGCCTTCTCCATCGCCGAACGGAACTCCTCGACGCTGGTGGCGTGCAGGACGTCCGCGCCCAGGCTGGACGCGTTCGCAGCCAGATCCACGGGCAGCGTGTCGCCGTCGAGAAGGCCGGAATCGTCGTCCCGGTAGCGGTACCTGGTGCCGAAGCGCTGCGAGCCGAGCGACTCGGACAGGGCGCCGATGGAGGCGAAGCCGTGGTTCTGGACGAGGACGACGATGACCTTCAGGCCCTCGGAGACCATGGTGACGATCTCCTGGGCCATCATCAGGTAGGAGCCGTCGCCGACGAGGACGACGACCTCGCGGGAGGGGTCGGCCATCTTGACGCCGACACCGGCGGCCACCTCGTAGCCCATGCAGGAGTAGGCGTACTCGACGTGGTAGGCCTTCGGATCCCGGGCCCGCCACAGTTGCTGCAGGTCTCCGGGCATGGAGCCGGCCGCGTTGATGACCACGGCCCGGTCGTCGAGGACGTCGTTGAGCGTGCCGAGGATCTGGGTCTGGGCGGGCAGATCGCCGGTGCTGCGGGTGGGCGCGAAGCACTCCTCCTCGATCTCCCGTGTCCGGGCGATCAGTTCGCGGGTGCGAGCACGGTAGGCGGGGTCGACCTCCCAGTCCGTGAGTTCCCCCGCGAGGGCCTGGACGCCGAGGCGGGCATCGGCGACCAGCGGATGGGCGGAGTGTTTGACGGCGTCCAGGCGGGCCACGTTGAGGTTGACGAAGGCGACGTCCGGGTTGCCGAACACGGTGTGGCTGGCGGTGGTGAAGTCGCTGTAGCGGGTGCCGATGCCGAGCACGACGTCGGCCTCGCGCGCGAGCTCGTTGGCGGCGTACGAGCCGGTGGAGCCGATGCCTCCGGCCGCGCACGGATGGTCCCAGGGGACCGCGCCCTTGCCGGCGTGGGTGTCGGCGACGGGGATGCCGGTGGCCTCGGCGAAGGCCCGCAGGGCGGTCTCGGCGCCGGAGTAGACGGCACCTCCGCCGGCCACGATCAGCGGCTTCCTCGCGTTGCGCAGCAGCCGCGCGGCCCGCTCGACGGCGTCCGGTTCCGGCACCGGGCGGCCCACGTGCCACACCCGGCGCCGGAAGAAGGAGAGCGGCCAGTCGTAGGCCTCGGCCTGCACGTCCTGGGGCAGGGCGAGGGTGACGGCGCCGGTTTCGACGGGGTCGGTGAGCACCCGCATCGCGGCCAGCGCGGCGGGGACGAGCTGCTCGGGGCGGGAGACGCGGTCGAAGTACTTGGAGACGGCGCGGAAGGCGTCGTTGACGGTGACGTCGCCGCCGCGGGTGTCCTCCAGCTGCTGCAGGACGGGGTCGGCGGCGCGGGTGGCGAACATGTCGCTGGGCAGCAGCAGCACCGGAAGCCGGTTGGTGGTGGCAAGGGCCGCGCCGGTGATCATGTTGGTGGAACCGGGGCCGGTGGAGGCGGTGCAGGCGAAGGTGGCCAGGCGGTCGCGCATCTTGGCGTAGGCGACGGAGGCGTGGACCATGCCCTGCTCGTTGCGGGCGAGGTAGTAGGGCAGGTCGGCCTCGCGGGTGACGGCGGCCTGCAGCAGGGCCTGCCCGATCCCGGCGACGTTGCCGTGACCGAAGATGCCCCACACGCCGGGGAGCAGCCGCTGTTCCTGGCCGTCGCGCTCGCTGTACTGGGCGGCGAGGAACCGCACCAGGGCCTGGGCGGTGGTGAGCCTGATCGTGTCCATCAGTCGGTCTCCTCGGCGCCGAACGGCAGCCGGTCGTCGATGTCTTGTGTGTCCCACGTGCCGCGCACCCAGCCGTGGTCGGGGTCGTCGCAGATCAGCCAGGCGCGGTCCTGGCCGGGGCCGGCCATGACATTGAGGTAGTGGAGGTCGTAGCCGGGGGCGGCGACGGAGGGGCCGTGCCAGCCGTGCGGGATCAGCACGGTGTCGCCGGAGCGGACCTCGGCGAGCACGTCGATCGGCCGCTCGGGGGTGCCGTAGACGCGCTGGTAGCCGAAGCCGTTCTCACCCGAGACCTGGAAGTAGTAGATCTCCTCCAGTTCCGACTCCTGGCCGGGACGGGCCTCGTCGTGCTTGTGCGGTGGATACGAGGACCAGTTGCCGCCGGGTGTGAGGACCTCGCACACCAGCAACTGCTCGGCTTCGAACGTGCCGGGCAGGCAGTAGTTGTTGACCTGCCGCGAGCAGGCTCCGGCGCCGCGCAGTTCCACGGGCACGTCCTCCGCCCGCCCGTACCGGGCGGGGAAGTCGTTCCGCTCGGCACGGGCAAAGGGCAGCGCGAACGTCCCGCCGGACGTGCTGCCGACGAGGGCCTCCGACGCGCGGGGGAGGTAGGCGAAGTCGGTGGTGGAGGCGAACACGTCCGTCCGCCCGGTGAGTGCGAAGGCCTTGCCGTCCGTGGTGACGGTGCAGGAACCCCTCAGGGGCAGGACCAGGTACTCGGAGTCGCCGGTGGACAGGGCGTGTGCCCCGCCCGGCCTCAGCGTCAGGATCCTGAGGCCGCAGTAACCCCAGCCCGCCGACTCGGGTGTGACCTGGACGTCGTAGGGGCCGTCGGCCGAAGTCCCCTTGGGCAGGTGGTAGGTGCTCGCGTCGTTCACAGCAGGCTCACCGCCTTGTCCACCGCACCGGCGACGTCGCCGTTGGAGGGGTAGAGCAGGGAGCGGCCGACGACCAGGCCCTGCGCGGTCGGCTGCTTGAGGGCCCTGCCCCAGGAGGCGAAGGCCGCGTCGGGGTCGGTGACCTCGCCGCCCAGCAGGAGCGCCGGCAGGGTGGAGGCGGCGAGGACGCGTTCCATGTCGTCCACGACCGGCAGCTTCAGCCAGGTGTAGGTCGTGCGGCGGCCCAGGCCGGACGCGATGGTGATCGACTTGATGACGGCGTCGGGGGAGAGGTCGTTGCGGACCCGGCCGTCCTGCCAGGCGGAGAGGAACGGCTCGACCATGGCGATGAGCTGCCGGTCGTTCAGTTCGTTGACCGCGCGGGCGGTGTTCTCCAGGGCGGAGGGGGTGGCCGGGTCGTCGAGGGCGATGCGGGTGAGCATCTTGCCGCCGTCGAATCCCATCGCGGCGATCGTCTCGGCGTCGTAGCCGGTGAACCGGTCGTCGATCTCGAACACCGAACCCGCGAGCCCGGCGCGGTTCATGGAGCCGAAGACGCTCTTGCCGTCCAGGACGCCGAGCAGCAGCAGGTCCTCGAGAATGTCGGCGGTGGCCAGGACACCGGTCACGCCGGGCCGTTCCAGGGCGATGCAGAGGCGGTCCAGGAGCCGGGCGCGGTCGGCCATGGCGCTCGGGTCGCCGCCCACGCCGTTGGCGCCACGCGCGGGATGGTCGGCGGCGATGACCATTGCTCTGCCGTGCTCACCGATGGGCGAGGCGGCCTTGACCCGGCGTGCGGCGGCGGCCGTGACGGCGTCGGGGTCGGTCACCCGGGCGGCCACGATCCGGCTCATGTTGTCGGCCACGGCGTCACGCCTTTCGTTCAGCGGAGGTGGAGGTGGAGGTGGAAGGTGAGGTGGAGGTGGAGGCGGGACGTGAGGTGGAGGCGAGGGTGGCCTCGCGCAGCTTGGTGCAGACCTCGGCCTCGGTCGGCATCGCGTCGGAGCAGGACAGCCGGCCCGCGACGATCGCGCCGGCGGCGTTGGCGAAGGCGACGGTGCGGCGGGTGTCCCAGCCGGACAGCAGCCCGTGGCACAGCGCACCGCCGAAGGCGTCCCCGGCGCCGAGGCCGTTGGCCACGTCCACCGGGACCGGCGGGATCTCGGCGGCCGTACCGTCCCGGTCCATCGCCAGCACACCCTTCGGGCCCCGCTTCACCACCGCCAGTTCGACGCCGGCGGCGAGCAGCGCCTTCGCGGCGGCGTAGGGCTCCCGTTCACCGGTGGCGACCTCGCACTCGTCGAGGTTGCCGACCGCGACCGTGGTGTGCCGCAAGGCCTGCGCGTAATACGTACGGGCCTGGTCCGGGTCGGCCCAGAACATCGGCCGCCAGTCCAGGTCGAAGACCGTCGGCCCGGCCTTCGCCCGGTGCGCCAGCGCCGCGAGCGTGGCCGAGCGGCTCGGCTCCTCGCTCAGCCCGGTCCCGGTCATCCAGAAGATCCGTGCGTCGTGCACGGCGTCCAGGTCCAGCTCACCCGCGCTGATGTCGAGGTCGGGGGCCTTGGGCAGCCGGTAGAAGTAGAGCGGGAAGTCGTCCGGCGGGAAGATCTCGCAGAACGTCACGGGGGTCGGCGCGACGGCCGACGTGCCCACGAAGCGGCTGTCGACGCCGTACCCCTCCAGGGCCGCGCGGACGAAGTCGCCGAACGGGTCCCGGCCGGTCTTGGTGATCACGGCCGAGGAGCGGCCGTAACGGGCGGCCGCGACGGCGACATTGGTCGGGCTGCCGCCCAGGTACTTGCCGAACGAGGTGACCTCGGCCAGTCCCACACCCGTCTGGAGCGGATACACATCTACCCCCACGCGGCCCATGGTCAGCACTTCGAACCGCATCACGCTTGGTTTCCCTTCACTCCGGAGACTCCGGGCGACTGTCACGGAAGACTTGTTGCCGCGCTCTACTAGCGCGCTCTAGTGCAGTACGATCACCCCTGTCCAAATGTCATGTCAATACCCTGTTGCCGGGAGATTTCAGATCGCCGCCAGGCAGGCCCTAGGGTGGGCGGCGTCGGAGAGTGGGTTCACAGGTGGACGGATCGGGCAAGCAGCGGCCCACCATGGCGGACGTCGCCGCGAGGGCCGGTGTCTCGCGGGCACTCGTCTCGATCGTGTTCCGCAACCAGCCGGGCGCGAGCGAGGAGAGCCGGGAACGGGTGTTGCGGGTGGCCGACGAGATCGGTTACCGGCCCGACAGCGCGGCCAGGCTGCTGGCACGCGGCCGCAGCCGCACGCTCGGCGTGATGTTCACCGTGCAGCAGACCTTCCACACCAACCTCATCGAGGCCATCTATCCCGCGGCCGAGCACCTCGGTTACGAGGTCCTGCTGTCCGGCGCCACCCCCGGTCGCAGCGAGGAGAAGGCCGTCGAGGCGCTGCTCAGCCACCGCTGCGAGGCGGTGATCCTGCTCGGCTCCTTCGCGGAACCCGCCTTCCTCGACCAGGTGGGCCACCGCACGGTCGCCGTCTCCGTCAGCCGTCGGGTCGCGCACGCCCACGTGGACTTCGTGCACTCCGCCGAGGGCAAGGGCATACGTCAGGCGACGGACCACCTCGTCGAGCTGGGGCACCGCAGGATCGTGCACATCGACGGCGGCCGCGGCCCCGGCTCGGCCGAGCGGCGGCGCGCCTACCGGGCGGCGATGCGGCGCCACGGACTGGAGTCCGAGGCGCGGGTCATCCCCGGTGAGCACACCGAGGAGTCGGGCGTCGAGGCCGGCGTTCTCCTGGTGGCGGAACGGGAGCAGGGGTGGCCGCTGCCGACGGCGGTCCTCGCGGGCAACGACCGCAGCGCGATGGGGCTGTTGATGTCCCTGACCCGAGCCGGTGTCGAGGTGCCGCGCGACCTGTCCGTCGTCGGGTACGACGACAGCCACCTCTCCCACCTGATGCCGATCGGCCTGACCACCGTGCGCCAGGACGCGGTGCTCATGGCCGAGCACGCGGTGCGGTTCGCCGTGGAGCGGCTGGAGGATCCCGAACTGGAGCTGCGAGAGGCGGTGTTGGAGCCGAAACTGGTGGTGCGGGGGACCAGTGGGCCGCCGCCGGTGGGCTGAGCCCACGGTGGGACCTGCGCTGCGGAGGCGATACCGGCCGGTTGCGCCAAGTGACGTCGGTCGCTGCGGTCGGCGTCTTCTCCCTGCGGCGAACGGATCATGATTCCTCTGCTCACCCCGGCGGTCGTCGCAGAGGTGCTCCTCACCGGCCGGCTCCTTTTCGGCGGCGGCGCCGGCATCCCGCAGCCCACCCGCAGCAGACCCCGGAGCGTGGCCCGGCGGGTGGGATCTCGCCCACGAGTTGCTGCGGATCAGGCGGGTCTTCGACCGGCGCGCCCGCCTGCGGCGGTTCGCCCTTCGTCCGTGGCACCGGCGCGCGGCCTTCGGGGGCATTGCTCCTGCGCGGGAAGGGTGGGCAGCGCGATCATGACGTCGTCGTTGTCGCCGGGGCGGACCTGGCCGGCAGGGAGCCGCAGAAGGAGTCCAGGGGCCGGTGGGTGAGGGAAGCCGTGTGTCGGCGCGGCCGGCTCGGTCCACGATCGGACGGAGCGGCGCGGGGACTCGACCGGTCCGTCGGTGCAGAGCAGGCGCGTGGTCCGGGGCGGCGGGCCGGGAGCGCACCCCGGACGCTCCGCGCAGACGTCGACCGTGCGAAGGGGCTGTCGACCGCTCACCCTTACGCAGTACGAGTGAATGAACCGACGCTTCCGTTCGGGGCCGGTGCCAGGTCCTTACGGTTGCTGAAAGGAACCGAGGGCCGCGGGGGAGGCCCTGCGGGCGGGAGACCGGTGGAAAGGCACGCCTGATGTCGGGGTTGGGGAAGGCGCCGAGTGTGCTCAGGTCCGGGGCGGGCCGCTGCCGTCAGACCTGGGGCGCGGTCGGCGTGGCTTGTCTCGTGGGAGCGGTGCTGACGTTCGGCGGCTCGTGGGCCGCCGGTGGCGGGACCGTGTGGACGGCGGTCTTCGGGCCGTCCGCCGGTTGCTTGGGGTTGGCGGCCTCCCTGATGCTCCGCGCGAGGGGAACGAGCGGACGGGTGCGGACGCGTCTGCTGCTGTTGGGGGGTTCCGCGGTGGCCGCAGGCATGTACCGGGGAGCGGTCACCGTGTTGTCGGCCAGGCCTCCGGCTTCGGGGCGGGGTGCGCGATCGTTGCTGGATCCGGTGGTGATCACCGGAGTGACGCTGATGGTCGGCCTGGGGATGGCCGGTTTGGTGGTCGCGGCCGACGCCGGTACAGACCGGCACGTGTTGCTGCGACGCGTGCTCGACGGGGTCGTCACCGCCGGGGCCGTGTTCACGACGGGGTGGGTACTGCTGCGGGGGGCCGGTGACGGCTGGCGGCCGGGGACGGGGATGGTCGGTGTCCTGTGGGCCGCCGAAGTCGTGTTCCTCAGTTTTCTGTTCGCCCTGCGCCGTCTCGTACGGAGCGACCAGAGAGCCACCTTGTGGGTCGGGATCGCGGGGTTGTCCCTGATGCTGGTCGGCGACACCCTGCGGCTGTGGGCGGTCGGCCCGCACTGCCCGGATCTGATGTCCTGTCACCTGGTCGACGCCTGCGCCACCGCGGGACTGCTGGTGGTCGCTGTCGGCCCTTGGGTACCTGGCGGGGCGAGCTCCCTGAGCGCCGCTCAGCCCGCGCTGCGATGGGGGATGGAGGGTGCGGCGGCGTTCGTTCCCCTGACGATTTGCACGGCCACAGCGCTGGGATACGTGCTGGCCCCGCTTGCCCGAGACCCGGTACCGCTGGTGGCCGGCGGAACCGCACTGCTGAGCCTCTGGGCTCGCCAGAGGTTCCTGCCGGGCGAGAACACCAGAAACGACGACTGAGTCCTCATACGGTTGCCCTCCCCGTCGGAGGCCGAGCACCAGCCGGGGGCCGCAGGCACGCGAGACGCAGATCGGCATGGTGCTGCCCGAGGCCCGCTCGTCCTCGTCGGGAGTGGAGTCCTGGTGCTCCGGCGCACCGTCCAGCACGCCGGTCTCACAGGTCCAGCACGTCCGTCTCATGGAATGCGCACAGTCTCGTGAACGAGTCCGACCCCGACGGCACCGTCAAGGCCGTCGCGGCCGAACTCGGCATCGGCGCCGAGGACGCCAGGGCGCAGCTGAAGCAGGGCGTGCTCCTCACCCCGGAGCAGGTGGCCTCCGCCGGTCGGCTCGGCACCGACGGCAGCCCGGGCAGGCTCCTCACCTACGTCACCGGCACCGGCCGGTTCCCGGCCGGCCAGAAGCAGACCGACGCCGCACCCTGTGAGGACGACGGCCGCAAGGCCTTCTGCCTCAAGGGGCTGTCCGATGCCGTCCAGTGACAACGCGCCGGTGGGACCGCCCTCTCGGCGGACGAACGCCCAGTGTCGTCCGCTCTGCACGGAGGGCAGGCGCACTGTCGCCGTCGACGAGCCGTACAGGGAGGGTCCGCACGCTCCGGAGCACATGCCGGGCGTCCGGCGAGACCGTCCGGCCATGACGTTCAGCCGGATGCTCGGGAACCGCCTGGAGAGGAGGCCGAACGCGGTCTCCGCCTCCGGCCGGGCGAGCGGCGAGTCGGCGCAGCAGCGGCCGCCGTGCCCGAACGCCGGGTGACCACCAGGCCACCGGGTGATGTCCAGCCCGGTGGTGGCCGGGGAGTCGCTCTCCGTCCCGGCCGGCGGATCCGGTCGGCGGAGAAAAGGGCCGCAACGCACCTGCCTCGACCCGTGTTCCCCGCCCGCCGGGTCCCTTGCCGGGACAGGGCGGGAACCGGTCGGTCAGCGGTGTCCGGCCCTCTTGCCCAGGCGCTCCAGGACCGCGCTCGCCATGGTCTCCATGCCCTTGGCGTTGGGGTGCGCGGGGGCGGCGGGCGCGGTGGGCTGGAGTGGTTCGACCCAGCGGTCGGCCGGCGCCTTGCACATGTCGTGCCCGACGGACGGACCGTAGGTGTCGACGAACTCGGCCCGGTTCAGCCACGCCACCAGGCGCAGCATCTGGTTCAGGCGCTTGCCCGTGTCCCGGAGGTAGGGGAAGTCTTTCGCGGCGAAGGGAACCGAGGGGTAGCAGCCGCTCCCGTCGTCGGGCAGGAGCGCGGGATAGCCGACGACCACCACGCGTGCGTGCGGTGCCCGCTCGTGCACCGCACGCAGCACACGGGCGACCTTCGGCGCGGTCTCGAGGATGTTCAGCGCGAGCCGGTCGACGCCGGAAGACGCGTAGTGCTGCCGGCACGGGTCGCCGGACAGGTCCCTGGAGCTGAGTGCGGCGCAGGTGCCGATGATGGGGCCGAACCCCATGTCGTTGCCGCCGATCTGCAGCGTCACCAGGTCGGTGTTCCGGTTCAGGGCGCCCAGTTGGGGCCCATTGGTCCCCTGGGCCTTCCACATCTCGTCGGTCTTGGCCCCGCTGCAGCTGACGTCCGTGAACGAGGCGACCTTGTACCGGGCTGCCACCAGTGAGGGGTAATTGTGGTCCGAGCGCGCGCAGTTGGCGTCGACCTGGCGCGGAACCAGCGGACCGGACGTGTACGAGTCGCCGAGCGCCACGTAGTCCACGGGGCGGGGGGAATGCCGTTCTCCGGCCGAAGCGGGAGCCGAGGTGCCGACACCGGCGACGAGCGCGCAGCCGCTCAGCGCCGCGCCCAGTGCCGTGGTGCGGCGCCGTCGCGGGCGGACGCCGCCCGGACGTGTGTGATGGTTCATCGTGCCCCTTCCTCGAAACCCGGCCAGCCCGCGGCACCGGACCGGCCGTCGGAGCATACGGAAGCCCGCGACACCGCGGCGACCGGACACGCTCCTGTCCCACAGGCCCAACATCGCTTGTATACCGGCCGGTAGGCCCGCGGAACAGAGTCTGATCAACGCCGGCTTGTTCGTCTTTCGTCGACCTGCCGGAACGGTACGTTCCCTGACGGACCGTCCACGAGCGTCATCGCCCGACGTCGAGGCCGTGCGATCGAACCTGCCGGCTCTGTTCGACGGCTGGTCCGCTCCCGTCCTCGGCCTGCTCCGCCATGGCACAGCTTTCGTCCACCGCCCCCTCTACGTCCTGCCCGTGTCCCACACTGGACCCACGTCCCCGGAGTGACGCTACTGGGCGACGCCACCCATCTGATGCCCCCATTGGGGGCGGGCGCGAACCTCGCGATGCTGGAAGGCGCCGAACTCGCCGAGTCCGTCGCCACCGGTCCCGGAGACCTGGACGAGGCCGTCCGCGCCTTCGAGGAACGGATGTGGGCACGGGCGGGCAGATGGGCGAAGATCACGACGGCCGGTCTGGAACGCCTCGTGAGTCCGGACCCCGCCGAAGCCCTCGCCCTCTTCGACCAGGTCCAGCCGTCCTGAGGGCCAAGCGCGAGGGCACGAGGACCGACAGCTCGCCACGGCTTCACGGGACAGTACGGCACCGCCGAAACACCCCCACTCGAACCCCGTGTCCTGCGATGACCGCACCTTCGCCCACGAGCGGATTCGCGACGTCACCCTCACGCGCAGCGGTGATGTCGCAGACCTGCCAGCCTTCGCTCCGATCCGCCTGTTGGACTGATCACGCAACAGCACACTCGTCACAGGACGGAATCCATGGCCTCATCCACCACCGCCACGACATACGACTCCGGCGGGGCCGCTTCACCGCACCGGTCCCCGGTGATCGGATGGCCGGCCGTCGTCGCGGTGATGCTGGGCATCTTCTCGATCGTCACCACGGAAATCCTCCCGATCGGACTTCTCACCAAGATCGGCGCCGACTTCACCGTCTCCGACGGCATGGCCGGACTGATGATGACCATGCCCGGCTTCCTCGCGGCGATCGCCGCACCGGTCGTCACCGTGGCGACCGCGCGGCTCGACCGCCGCCTGATGCTGTGCGTCTTCATGGTCCTGCTCGCCGGAGCCAACTTCCTGGCGGCAGCGGCGCCCGATTACCGGCTCGTCCTGGTCTCCCGCGTCATCGTCGGGATCGTGATCGGCGGCTTCTGGTCCATCGGGGCCTCGCTGGCCGAACGCTTGGTACCCGCCGAATCCGTCGGGCGCGCAACAGCGGTGATCTTCTCCGCCGTGCCACTGGGTTCCGTACTCGGCGTGCCCGCCGGCACGTTGATCGGCGACCTGGCCGGATGGCGCACCGCGTTCATCGCCGTGGGGGGCCTCACCGTCGCCGGGTTGATCATGCTGCTGCTCGTCATGCCACCGCTGCCGCCCCGCCGGACGCCCCGCCCGACCGTACTGCGCGGCATGCTCGACAGCGTCGCCACCCGCTTCGCGCTGCTCCTGACCGTGCTGGTCGTCCTGGCGCACTTCGGCACCTACACCTACGTCACCCCGTTCCTCGAACAGGTCACGGAGGTCAGCTCCGGGCTCATCACCGTCTTCCTGCTCGTCTACGGCGCGGCAGGCATCCTCGGTAATTTCCTGGGCGGCTCCCTGGTGGGCCGTCACCCGCGGGCCACCTTCGGCACCGCCGCCGGCATGATCGCGGCCGCCACGCTGCTCCTGCCCGTGCTGGGCCAGTGGAAAGCCGGAGCCATCGCCCTCCTCGTCGTCTGGGGCGTGGGATACGGGGCGGTCCCCGTCTCCTCCCAGACCTGGTTCACCAAGGCGGCCCCCGCCACCCCTGAAGCCGCTTCCGTCATGTTCACCGCCTCCTTCCAGGCCACGATCTCCCTCGGAGCCCTGGCCGGCGGACTCGTCGTCGACGGCAGCTCGCCCTCGAGGGTCATGATCCTGGGCGGCATGACAGCCGCACTCATGATCGTGGTCGTGTGGGCTCACTACGCCCGGCGCCTGACATGGCCGGACCACACCTGAGCCGCACGACCTCTTCGAACCCGTGAGCGTGCAACGGCAGACGCAATCACCCGGACCCATGGTCTGCCGCGGCCCGGACGCCGGCGGCTCATGCACCGACCGTCAGGCCGCCATCGGTCACCGCCGGGGCGCCGAGCTGGGATGACGTCAGGCCCAGGAGGCGCATGTCCGGGGGCACACGTCCGGGGTGTTCGACGTACGGCCCGACCCGTCCGCCCGGTGGGTGCCGTCGGACGGGTGTCGGACATCCGGCAGGATGGCCGTATGGACGCTTCCAGAACCTGCGTGGGCACCGACAGCGAGACGAACCGCGTGCGTCTCGCGGCGGCCGTGTCCGCGGCGGTGGTCGTCGGCGCGGGACTGGGGCTCAGAGCCGTGGCGGGGGGAGACGTGGCCAAGTACGGCGGGGACGCCCTGTACACGCTCCTGCTGGTCGCCCTCGTCGTCCTGGTGGCGCCGCGGGTGACGGCACGGAGAGCCGGGGGCGTCGCGCTGGCCGTCAGCTGGGGGATCGAGTTCCTTCAGCTCAGCGGGCTTCCGGCGGAGCTCTCCCGGCACAGCACCGCCGCCCGCCTGGTCCTCGGTTCGACCTTCAACGCACCGGACCTGTTCTGGTACGCGGTCGGCGCGCTGGCCGGATGGCTCGTGCCGGCCGCCGTACCGCGGCTTGCGCGCCGGTCCTGAGCGGCCGGTGCCGTCCGGGCCGGGAGGCGGTGCGATCGCGCCGGCCCCCCGAAACGGCGGGACCGGCACGCCGGGGCCGTCACGTCACCCCCGCCCGGACCTCCCGGACCGTGGAGCCCTTCTGCGACGCCCCGAGAGGGATCGGCGTCAGCCCTGGCCGGCCGTGCCGCTCCCGCTCTTCAGCGAGGACAGGACCTGTGCCGTCAGCTTCTTCGCGCTCGCGGCCCCGTTGTCGGCACCGTCGGTGGACAGCACGCTGACGACGGCCGTGCCCGCGCGGGCGGCGATCAGCGTGGTGCCGCTCTCCCACGCGTCGTTGGTGAGGGTGATGGTGTACGCCCCGTCCCCGAGCCCGGGCGTGGCGGCACCGGTCACCGTCACCGTGCTGTGGGTGTCGGAGTCCGGGTAGGTCGGGCAGGCGGCGACCACGTCCGCCAGGCCCTTCAGCACGTCCGAGGCGGTGGTGCCGCGGTAGACGTCGATCTCCTGGTCGAGTTCGGCGGACGTGCTCTGGTTGATGTAGGAGTTCTGGGCGAACGAGACACCTTCCACCCCGGTGAGGCTGATCCAGCTCGTGGCCCCCAGGTCGGCGCAGTGCGGCTCGGCGGAGTCGTGGGTGGCCGGTGCCTGGTAGGTGTCCCCGGTGTCGCGGGCGAGGCTCGGGTCGGCGACGAAGCCGGAGGGGAAGTACGAGGCGGGCGCCAGTGCCTCCTTCAGCTGTGCCCCCGTCAGGAGACCGGCGTCGGGGTCCTTGGCCTGTGACGGTGACCCGGCCGCGGGAGACGCGCCGGTGGAGCCCGCGGACTCGGCGGAGCACGCGACCAGGGCCAGGGGAAGTGCCGCGACGGCGAGCAGTTTGGCGGCAGGGGACGGGAGACGCATGGAATTCCTCGAAACCGAAGTGCATGGGCGCCGGGTCCGGGTGGGGGTTGGGGACGGGCGTGCCACAAAAGCACGAGTGGTCCCCGGGGCCGGGCCGACGGGGACGGAAGATCACCGAGCCCGGAGTGACCATAGAAGGGTGTAGGCCACAGATTGATCACCGGTTGCTCAAAGTGGAGTCAAAACTTCCGCTTCCTCCGGGGTTCTGCCAATGCTTGGGGAGGCGAGGCCTCGAGGGTCCGGGCCACGTGGTGAGCGGCGCACCGCCGCGGTGGTCGGTCCGGTCGTGGCGGAACACCGGTCGGGTCGACCCTGATGCCGGCCACGCCGCCGCCGTAGTTCCGGCCGGGCCGGGCGGCCGATACCTGTCGGTGGTGGAGTTTGCCCCTACTTCCTGAGGAAATAAGCCAGTTGGGCATCGGAACGGGAGCCGCTGGAAGGCGTCGGCGGGCCGGACCGACGCTCCGCGGACGACCGGACCCGGAAGGGCCGCGCTCCGGATCGCCCTGGGAGGGGAGGAGCGTCGTGCCGCAGTCCGACGACGAGTGCCAGGCCGTCCTTCAGGGACGGTTTCCGCCCGGCGATCCTCGACCCGCGCGGTCTCGCCGGCGCCGCCGTACCGGGGCCCGGTGGACGCTGGCGTCCGGGGTCACCGCCCTGGTCACCGGTGTTGCCTTGGCCGAGGGCCTGCTCATCGCCGCGGGACTGGTCCTGGCCGGCGTCGGCGTACACCTGTTCGACATGCCGGACGTGCAGGCCGGGGGCCCCGATCGGCCTTCCGGCTGAGAGCACGGTCCGAGTGGACGACGGCCGGGTGCCCCAGAACCGTCCTCCGCTCCGCCCTCGTACCCGTGAGGTCGGCCGTCTCGGCCACCGCGAGGCCGTGCACCGCCGTCGGTTCCACGGTGTGGGTGTCGTTCCGGTGGTCGCGGGAGACCCCGGGCCGTCACCGCGCGCCTGCCTGCCGACCGGCTCTCCCGTCAGTCCACCGGCCAGGTGTGCGCCGGGGCGTTGAGATGCATGTAGTCGATGTACTGCCGTGTCATGCGCCGCAATGCCTCGTCGCGTCCGACACCGGGGGAGGCGGCCAGGTGATGGAACATCTCCTTCTGCCAGACCGCGCCGTTACGGGCCGTGACGCACCGCTGCTCGATGACGCCGAGCAGGGGCTCCCGCCAGGCCGCGTTCATCCCGGTCAGCTCCAGCCCCCGGTGCGCCAGCGGCAGCAGCCGGCGCAGGACCAGCTCGGGCACCGGCACCTCGCCCATCCCCGGCCAGTACAGGGCCGCCTCGATGCCGTGCCGGGCCGCCGTGTGCAGGTTCTCCTCGGCGGCCGCGAAGGACATCCGGGACCACACCGGCCGTTCCTCCTCCACCAGGGCGCGGGTCAGACCGTAGTAGAAGGCGCCGTTGGCCAGGGTGTCGGCGACGGTCGGGCCGGCGGGCAGTACCCGGTTCTCCACCCTGACGTGCGGGGTGCCGTCGGCGACCGCGTACACCGGGCGGTTCCAGCGGTAGATGGTGCCGTTGTGCAGGGTCAGCTCGGCCAGCTCGGGGACGTCGCCGCGCTCCAGCGTCTCCGTCGGGTCCTGCTCGTCGCACAGCGGCAGGAGCGCGGGGAAGTAGCGCAGGTTCTCCTCGAACAGGTCGAAGACGCTGGTGATCCACCGCTCCCCGAACCACACCCGGGGCCGTACCCCCTGCACCTTGATCTCCTGCGGACGGGTGTCGGTGGCCTGCTCGAACAGGGGGATCCGGGTCTCGTGCCACAGTTCCCTGCCGAACAGGAACGGCGCGTTGGCGGCCAGCCCGATCTGCACGCCGGCGATGGCCTGCGCCGCGTTCCAGTACGCGGGGAACTCCTCCGGGGGGACCTGGAGGTGGAACTGGGTGCTGGTGCACGCGGCCTCCGGGGTGATCGTGTCCGCGTACGTGCGCAGCCGGTCGACGCCGTCCACCTCGATGCGCAGGTCCTCGCCCCGCGCCGCGAACACCTGGTCGTTGAGCAGCCGGTAGCGGGGGTTCTCCGACAGCGCCGCCTCGCCGATGTGCTCCTGGCGCAGCGTCGGCAGGATACCGATCATGATCAGCCGTGCGCCGACCGACCTGGCCCGCTCGTCGGCGTGGTTCAGCGCGGCACGGATCTCGGACTCCCACGCGTCGGGGCCGCCCTCCGTCAGACGGCGCGGCGGCACGTTGATCTCGAGGTTGAACCGGCCCAGCTCGGTGTCCCAGGCCGGGTCCGCGATCGCCTCCAGCACGTCGCCGTTGCGCATCGCCGGCTCGGCCGCGTCGTCGACGAGGTTCAGCTCGATCTCCAGCCCGACCCGGGGCCGCCCGGACGCGAACCGGGTCTCGCGCAGCATCTGGGCGAACGCGTCGAGGCACTCCTGCATCTTGATCCGGTACCGGCGCCGGTCCTCGCGCGTGAAGACCATCGCCGGGACGTCCCGTCCCATGGGGCCTCCCGGGGTCCGGGTCTGTCTCGGGCAGCTCTCTCCCGTCCAGCGTCGCACCACCGGGCGCCCCCGACCACGTGAGCCGGGCGCCGGCTCCGGTGTCAGCTCCAGCCGAAGCGGCGGTCCACGACCGCCGTGAACTCCTCCAGGCTGAGCACCGCGTCCCCGTTCTGGTCGGCCGCGTCGAACAGGGCGGAGGAGGCGTCGGCGTCCCCCAGCGCCCAGGGCGGCAGATCCCCGGCGGCGGCCAGGGTGGGCCCTTTCGTGCGCAGCGCGGTGATCACCTCCGCGCGGGTCAGCGTCCCGTCGGCGTCGAGGTCGAGTGCCTCGAACAGCTTGCGTGCCTTGTCGCTCATGATGCTTCCCCGTTCACGATGTCTGCTGATCCCTGATCCCTGATCCCTGATCCCTGATCCCCGGTCGCCGGCGGGCGGGAAGGCCCCGGCCCGCTCCCGGACGGCAGCGCTCGTGCTCCCGCCCGGGCTCCCTGCCGCCGGTACCGTGGCGGGTCACGGCTTGCGGGCGAGGCCTCCGTGCTCGGCGATGATCTCCGGGGCGGTCGCGGAGGGGGCCGGACGCCACAGGGGCACGGAGACCACGCCGGGCTCGATCAGCTCCAGCCCGTCGAAGAACGAGGTGATCTCCTCGACGGTCCGCAGGTTGTACGGGACGGCGCCGCTGGCGTTGTAGGCGTCCTGGGCCGCCTCGAAGACCGGGTCGACGCCTCGGGAGCCGTCGTTGATCGAGAGGTAACTGCCCGACGGCAGGGCCCCCATGAGCCGGGTCACCAGCTCGCGCCCCCGGTCGTAGTCGGCCACGTGACCGAGGATGTTGCTCAGGATGAGGGCGGTGGGCCGGCTGAGGTCCAGCGTCTCGGCCGCCGCCGCCAGGATGCGGTCCGGGTCGAGGACGTCGGCGTCGATGTAGGCGGTCGCGCCCTCGGGGGTGGAGTAGAGCAGGGCGCGGGCGTGCGCCAGGACCATCGGGTCGTTGTCGACGTAGACGATCCGGGCCTCGGGGGCGATCCGCTGGGCGACCTCGTGGGTGTTCTCGGCGGTCGGCAGGCCGGTGCCGATGTCCAGGAACTGCCGGATCCCCGCCTCGGACACCAGGTACGTGATGTTGCGGCGCAGGAAGGCCCGACTGCTGCGGGCGATGGTGACGATGCCGGGGAAGACGGCGGTGTAGGCGTCGCCGGCCTCCTCGTCCACGGGGTAGTTGTCCTTCCCGCCGAGCCAGTAGTTCCAGATCCGGGCCGAGTGCGGCACCGAGGTGTCGATCTTCTGGTGCACAGACGATCCGGGCGTCGTCGCTGAGTCGCTCATGGGTGGCGTCCGTCTTTCAGCCGAGGCGTGCAGGTTTCACCGCACAACGTACGTCCCAACGGCCACGGCATGCACACCAGTTCACCTCTTCGAACGACTCGGCTTCACGACGCCGCGTTTCACGACGCCGCGTTTCACGACGCCGCGCTCCGCGTGCGGCGCGGCCGTTCCGTGACGCCCGCTCCGCGTGCGGCGCGCCGGCTCCGCTCCGCCCGCCCCGTCAGGTCGGTCGTCCCGGACCCTTGACTCATGACCCGCCGGTGGCGATCCTCATCGCATCTCTTGCGCGGTCATGACAATTCCGTGAGCGTTCCGGGCGTCCCCGGACCCCCGGCGTCCCCCGGCTCGTCACCGCGCGCTCCCGCCGACCGAGGGACGTGGGCAGTGACCAGTACCGGCCGCCCGTACCGCAGACACCGGCGGATCACCGTCGTGTCGTTGCTCCTGCTCGTGCTCTCCACGACCTTCGGCCCGACGCCGAGTTCGGCGGCCGGGGCCGACTGGTGGAACCCGGCCGCCCGGTCCGCCCCCGACTCCGGGATCGACGTCACCGGGGAACCGTTCACCGGGACGAACGCGCAGGGGGAGGTGCGCGGCTTCGTCGACGCGCACGACCACCTGTTCGCCAACGAGGCCTTCGGTGGACGCCTCATCTGCGGCAAGGTCTTCTCCGAGGCGGGTGTCGCCGACGCGCTCAAGGACTGTCCCGAGCACTACCCCGACGGCTCCCTCGCGATCTTCGACTACATCACCAGGGGCGGCGACGGCAAGCACGACCCGGTCGGCTGGCCCACCTTCGAGGACTGGCCGGCGCACGACTCGCTGACCCACCAGCAGAACTACTACGCCTGGGTGGAGCGGGCCTGGCGCGGCGGCCAGCGGGTGCTCGTCAACGACCTCGTCACCAACGGCGTGATCTGCTCGGTGTACTTCTTCAAGGACCGCAGTTGCGACGAGATGACGTCGATCCGCCTCCAGGCGAAGCTGACGTACGACCTCCAGGCCTACGTCGACACGATGTACGGCGGCGCCGGCAAGGGCTGGTTCCGGATCGTCACCGACAGCGCCCAGGCCCGCCAGGTGATCGCGCAGGGCAAACTCGCGGTGGTCCTCGGCGTCGAGACCTCGGAGCCGTTCGGCTGCAAGCAGGTCCTCGACATCGCGCAGTGCGACGAGGAGGACATCGACAAGGGCCTGGACGAGCTGTACGCGCTCGGCGTGCGCAGCATGTTCCTGTGCCACAAGTTCGACAACGCGCTGTGCGGCGTCCGCTTCGACGAGGGCGGCCTCGGAACCGCCATCAACGTCGGGCAGTTCCTGTCCACGGGCACCTTCTGGAAGACGGAGAAGTGCACCGGCCCGCAGCACGACAACCCCATCGGCGCCGCGGCCTCCGGGGCGGAGAAGGACCTGCCGGCCGGCGTCGAGGTCCCCGCCTACGACGAGAACGCCCGGTGCAACGTCCGCGGGCTCAGCGCCCTCGGCGAGTACGCCGTGCGCGGCATGATGAAACGCAAAATGATGCTCGAGGTCGACCACATGAGCGTCAAGGCCACCGGCCGCGTCCTCGACATCTTCGAGTCCGCCTCCTACCCCGGCGTGCTCTCCTCGCACAGCTGGATGGACCTCGACTGGACCGAGCGGGTCTACGGCATCGGCGGCTTCGTCGCCCAGTACATGCACGGCTCCGAGGCGTTCAGCGCGGAGGCGAAGCGCACGGACGCCCTGCGCGACAAGTACGGCGTCGGCTACGGCTTCGGCACCGACATGAACGGCGTCGGCGGCTGGCCGGCCCCCCGTGGCGCGAACACCTCCAACCCGGTGACGTACCCCTTCCGCAGCGTCGACGGAGGGTCCGTCATCGACCGGCAGACCACCGGCGACCGCACCTGGGACCTCAACACCGACGGAGCCGCCCACTACGGCATGGTCCCCGACTGGATCGAGGACATCAGACTGGTCGGCGGCCAGGACGTGGTCGACGACCTGTTCCGCGGCGCCGAGTCCTACCTCGACACCTGGGGCGGCACCGAGACGCACCGGGCGGACGTGAACCTCGCCGAGGGCGCCGCCGCGAAGGCCAGTTCGCAGGAGTGGAGCCCCTTCACCAGCTACGCGGCGGGCCGCGCCGTCGACGGCGACCCCGGCACCCGCTGGGCCGGCTACTGGAGCGACGACCAGTGGCTGCAGATCGACCTCGGCGCCACGCACCTGGTCGGACGCGTGACCCTCGACTGGGAACGCGCGTACGGCAAGTCGTACCGGATCCAGCTCTCCACCGACGGCCAGAACTGGCGGACGGCCTGGTCCACGGCCTCCGGTGACGGCGGCCTGGACACGGCTCGTTTCACCGGCACCCCCGCCCGCCACGTCCGGGTGCAGGGCCTGGCACGCGGCACGCAGTGGGGGTACTCGCTGCACGAGGTCGGCGTGCACAGCGGCTGACCTCCCACCCCGGCCCGCCCGCCTGCCCGCGGGCGGGCCGCCACGAGCACGAAGGACACGCACATGGCGCGGATGCCGTCGGCCGAACGGCGCCGACAGCTCACCGAGGCGGCGATCCGGGCGATGGCCCGCGACGGCGTCGCCGGGACGACGACCCGGTCCATCGCCGCCGAGGCGGGCGTGTCCCTGAGCGTCTTCCACTACTGCTTCGACTCCAAGCAGGCCCTCGTCGAGTCCGTCATCACGGCGATCACCGACCACTACGTCAGGGTCGTCCGGGAGGCGATCCGGCCGCGGGCCACGCTGGAGGAGACCGTCCGGGCCGGCTTCCAGGCGTACTGGGACCACGTCCGAGCCCATCCCGACGAGCACATGCTCACCTACGAACTGACCCAGTACGCCCTGCGCCGACCGGGGTTCGAGCATCTCGCACGACGCCAGTACGAGCTGTACGCCGACACCTACGCCGAACTCATCGAGCAGTTGCGCGCGAGCACGGACCTCGGGCTGCGCGTGCCCGTCCTGGCCCGCTACCTGGCCGCCATGACCGACGGGCTGACCCTCGACTACCTGGTCCTCGGGGACGAAGCCGTCTGGGCCGGCGTCCTCGACACCGTCACCGCCCACATCGCCGGCCTGGTGCGGCCCCCGTGACGGACCGTCACCCGGCCGAGGGGCGGGTACGGCGACGCGGCGCCTCCGGGCTTCGCCGTTTCCGGCGCCACGGATTCCCGGACGGTCTCGGGGGCAGGGACTTCCGGCTTCACCAACCCCGGCGTCACGGCGTCACGGTGTCACGGCCTCACCGGTCCCCGCTTGACCAGCCCCCGGCGGAACCCGCTCTCGGCTCCACTCGCGAGTACCCGCACCCGCCTCCGCGCCCGCGCCCGCGCCCGCGCCCCCGCTCCCGTCCCCGTCCCCAGGCGATCAGTGCCCGCCCGGGGCCCAGCAAGTCCCAGCTGTGGACCGTGCGGCTCGGCGAGAGGGCCTGCAGCTCGTGTCCCGCAGCTGGTACAGGGCGGACGCGGGCGCGCCGCCGCAGGACGGGCAGGCCCGCCGTCAGCCACCGGGTGGCCGCCGCCGACAGGGGAGGGATCTGCGCGCGCTGATGGCCGTCCGAGCCACGTACGGGGGAGGGGACCTGCGAGACCGTGGCCCGCCCTCCCCGCGTGAGGGCGTGGCCGAGGGCTCGCGAAAGACGTGGCTTCGGCCGTACGCCGGCCGTGGCCGTCGGGCTCAGTGGCGCAGCAGGTAGCGGGTGAGCAGGGAACGGGCCCGGTCCGGGCTGACACCCAGCGCCGTGCCGACGGACGCCCAGGACAGCTCGTCGTCGCGCACCGCCTGGGCCGCCTCCTGCCCGATGTCGGGCAGTAGCCGTTCCAGCGTGGTCACGGCCTTGAGCGCGGCCACCGGGGCCCGCTCGGTCAGAGCGGTCAGCTGCTCCTCCAACTGGTGGATCAGGTACGTGAGCTGGTCCGGAAGCGGCACGGTCCGGCGCTCGACGGCACGGATGTGCACCCTCCAGTCACTGCGCGCGGCGGAGACGTCCAGGTCGTGGAGCCGGCCGTCGGCCGTCCACACTCCGTCGATCGGATGGGTCTCGCCGCGCCAGCCGCACGCGCAGGCCGCGCGGAAGCCGGCCGCTCTCGGGCGGCGGAGCCTTCCGTCGTACGCCCACCACTCACTGGTCTCCAGCACACTGGCGGCGCTGCTGCCGAAGTCCAGGTACACCGGCTTGGGCTCGCTGCCGTCGGCCAGGACCGCGCCCGCGATGCCCTCGTGGGACTCCCCGAACTCCTCCGTCGTCCAACCCACCGCGTCCTCCCCCTTGTCCGTCGCCTGCCCCGGGAGGGACGCCACCGCACGGCGAGGGGCGCCCCGGAGACGAACATGCCCCGGGCAGGCCACCGGTGAACCGTCCGCCCCAGGCGTTCACCAGCCGGTCGGCGACCCGGAGGACGCGCCCGCGAGGCAGGACTTCGACGAGGGCGGCCGCCGGCCGGCGCGTTCCCCGGTTCCGCCATCGAGACGATCCGGCCTCCCAGCCGTATCTGGGGCACGAGGGGCCGTGCGCCCCCGGCATCACCGTCGAGCCAGCCGAGCCAGTCGAGTCAGTAGAGCCAGTCGATCCAAGGGAATTCGCCTCATGAACGCAACCGCCGCCATCGGTGTCACCGGTCTCGGTGTGATGGGCCGCAACCTCGCGCGGAACTTCGCCCGCAACGGGTACACCGTCGCCGTCCACAACCGCACCGCCGGCCGCACCCGTGCGCTCGTCGAGCAGTTCGGCCACGAGGGCGCGTTCGTCGCGGCGGAGACGGCGCGGGAGTTCGTCGCCGCGCTCGAACGACCCCGCCGACTGATGATCATGGTGCAGGCGGGTGCCGTCACGGACGCCGTCATCGACGAGTTCGCCCCGCTCCTGGAGCCCGGCGACATGATCATCGACGGGGGCAACGCCCACTTCGCCGACACCCGCCGCCGCGAGGAGGCCCTGCGCGCGCGTGGCCTGCACTTCGTCGGCACCGGCGTCTCCGGCGGCGAGGAGGGCGCCCTCGACGGGCCGTCGATCATGGTCGGCGGCTCGGCCGAGTCGTACGACGTGCTCGGGCCGATGTTCGAGGCGGTCAGCGCGCGGGTCGGCGGCGAGCCCTGCGCCGCGCACGTCGGCACAGACGGCGCCGGGCACTTCGTCAAGATGGTCCACAACGGCATCGAGTACGCCGACATGCAGCTCATCGCGGAGGCCTACGACCTGCTGCGCCAGGTCGCCGGGTACACCCCGGCCGAGATCTCCGACATCTTCCGCGGCTGGAACCAGGGGCGGCTCGGTTCCTACCTCATCGAGATCACCGCGGAGGTCCTCGCCCACACCGACGAGGCCACCGGAGCGCCGTTCGTGGACATCGTGACCGACGCGGCCGGGCAGAAGGGCACCGGCCGCTGGACCGTGCAGACCGCCCTCGACCTCGGCTCGCCGGTCACCGCCATCGCCCAGGCCACCTTCGCCCGTGCCGCCTCCGGCCAGGCCGACCTGCGCGCCGCGTACTCCGGACTGCCCGGCGGCACCACCCCCGTGATCAGCCGCACGGAGGCCGCGCGCTTCGCCTCGCAGGTGGAGCACGCCCTGTACGCCTCCAAGGTCATCGCCTACGACCAGGGCTGGAAGATGATCCAGGACGCGGCGGGCGAGTACGGCTGGAAGATCGACCTGGGCGCGGTCGCCCGGATCTGGCGCGGCGGCTGCATCATCCGCGCCTCGTTCCTGGACCGCATCCGCACCGCGTACACCGCCGACCCCGAACTGGTCAGTCTGCTCGGGGAGATGGAGTTTGCGATGGAGATCACCGACGCCCAGGTGCCCTGGCGCGAGACGGTGGCCTCCGCGGCCCGCCGGGGCATTCCGGTCCCCGCGTTCTCCGCCGCCCTCGCGCACTACGACACCCTGCGCGCCGGCCGGCTCCCCGCGGCCCTGCTCCAGGGCCAGCGCGACTACTTCGGCGCGCACACCTACGGCCGTACCGACCGCCCCGGCGCCTTCCACACGCGGTGGGCCGAGCCCGGCCGCCCGGAGACGGTCTCGGGCTGAGACGCACGACGTGTCCGGCCCGGCGGAACCGGGCCGGACCGCCGGTCAGGCGCGCGGCGCCGGGAACGTCGGGTACTCGACGCCCGACACGTGCTGGACGACGCGGACGACCTGGCAGGAGTAGCCGAACTCGTTGTCGTACCAGAGGTAGAGGATCGCGTTGTCGCCCTCCACCTTCAGGGCGCCGGCGTCGACGATCGAGGCGTGGCGCGAGCCGATGAAGTCGCTGGAGACCGCGTCGGGGGCGCTGATGAAGTCGATCTGGCGCTTCAGCGGCGAGGTCAGCGAGACGTCCCGCAGGTAGTCGAGGACCTCCTCGCGGCCGGCCTCGCGGGCCAGCTGGAGGTTGAGGATCGCGATCGACACGTCCGGCACCGGTACCCGGATCGAGCTGCCGGTGATCCGCGCGCCGAGGTCGGGCAGGGCCTTGGCGACGGCGGAGGCGGCACCCGTCTCGGTGATGACCATGTTGAGCGGCGCGGAGCGGCCCCGGCGATCGGACTTGTGGTAGTTGTCCAGCAGGTTCTGGTCGTTGGTGAACGAGTGGACGGTCTCCACGTGGCCGCGCAGCACGCCGTACTCGTCCGCCATCGCCTTCAGCGGCGGGACGATCGCGTTGGTGGTGCAGGACGCGCAGGACAGGATCCGCTCGTCCGGCTTGACCGTGTCGTGGTTGACGCCGTGCACGATGTTGGGGACGTCGCCCTTGCCGGGCGCGGTCAGCACGACCTTGTCGATGCCGGGACGCAGGTGCTTCGACAGCCCCTCGCGGTCGCGCCACTTGCCCGTGTTGTCGATGAGGATGGCGTCGGTGATGCCGTAGGCCGTGTAGTCGACCTCGCTCGGGTCGTCGGCGTAGATCACCTTGATCTCGTTGCCGTTGGCGACGATGGTGCTGTTGTCCTCGTCGACGGTGATCGTGCCCTGGAACTGTCCGTGCACGGAGTCGCGGCGCAGCAGCGACGCCCGCTTGACGAGGTCCTGCTCGCCGCCCCCGCGTACCACGACGGCGCGCAGCCGCAGGCCGTTGCCGGACCCGGACTTCTCGATGAGCAGGCGGGCGACGAGGCGGCCGATGCGGCCGAAGCCGTACAGCACGACGTCGCGCGGCTCCCGGCGTTCGATCTTGTGGGCGCCGGTGGCACCGGCGACGGCCTCGGCGGTGAACTCCGGCACCGACAGACCGTGGTCGTCCGCCCGGTAGTGCTCGGCGAGCAGGCCGATGTCGATCTGCGACGGGCCGAGGTCGAGCGCGGTGAGGGCCTGCAGGAACGGCAGGGTCTCCGTGACCGAGAGTTCCTCACCGGCGATCTGCCGGGCGAAGCGGTGGGTCTTGAGGATGCTCACCACCGACTTGTTCACCAGGGAGCGGCTGTGCAGCAGGACGGTGACGTCCCGCTCCCGGTGGAGTTTCCCGATCATCGGGATCATCGACTCCGCGATCTCCTCGCGGTTCTTCCAGTTGGTGAACGAGTCGTCGTTGACAGTCACAGGATTCTCTTTCGAGCTAGGTGGCGCTCATATGCTAACCACCTCCTCCTTCGATCATTCAAGCGGCCCCCCGCTCAGGTGTGCGCAGGTCGCCGGAGGTGTCCCGCCGCCCGCTTTCCGGGGGCCCGGGCCGCGCCTTCGGGTGTCCGAGCGGCACGCGTCGCCGGCCCTCGACGGGGCGGCGGCAGGGGCCCCGTCGAGGACGGGCGGGGCGCGGTCGTGGCGGGCCCCCTTCCCGGGAGGGGTCGGCCGGGGTCTCAGGCGCCGGCGCGTCCCTGCTCGGCGAGCCGGCGGCGGGCGTCCGCCCAGTCGACGGGCAGTCCGGCGGCCGGGACCCGCCAGAACGTGAACGCCGAAGCCTTCGTCGTGGAGCGAAGCCCGGTCATGACCGACCGGTGCGGCTCGGTGCGCGCGTACCGGTACAGGGCCTCCTCGCTCTCCCAGGCCGACAGGGTCCAGAAGGTGCGTTTGAAGGGCTGGGCGACGAGCGAGGCACCGTACGCGCCCGGCGCGCGGGTGACCTGCCTCCACGCGCCGAGGGAATTCAGGAAGAAGCGCGGGACGTCCTTGAGGGAGCGGACCTCGAAGCGGGAGGCCATGACGAAGGCCTCGGCGCCGGGGGCGGGCTCGTCGACCGTGGTCCAGGGCAGGGTGGGCATGGCTGTGCCCTTCCGTGAGGCAGGCGGGACAGGGGGAGGGATCCATGGCGAAGCCATTGGATACCTTCACTATCCATGTTAGACAGTGGAGGTATCCAATTTCCAGAGCGGAGCCGTCCCGATGCGCATGTCCGAGCTGAGCCGCCGCAGCGGCGTCTCCGTCACGACGATCAAGTACTACCTCCGCGAGGGCCTCCTCCCGCCCGGCCGGCAGACCTCCGCGACCCAGGCCGAGTACGACGACCAGCATCTGCGCCGCCTGTGCCTGATCCGGGCGCTGACCGGTGTGCGGGGGCTGTCCGTCACCACCACCCGCGAGGTGCTGGACGCGCTGACGGCGCACACCGGCGACACCCACGCCCTGCTCGGCCTCACCCTGGGCTCCGTGTCACTGTCCGGCGATTCCCCCGCACAGGACCCGGCGGCCGGTGAGGTCGGGGCGCTCGTCGAGGAGCTGGGCTGGCGCGTGCACGAGGCGGCGCCCGCCCGCGCCACCCTCGCCGAGGCCCTGACCTCGCTGCACTCGCTCGGCGTGTCGGTGGACCGGCACACCCTGCTGGCCTACGCCCGGCTCGCGGAACGGATCGCCGTCCTCGACCTCGACCAGCTCGACGGCCTCACCGACCCGTTGGAGACCGCCGAACGGGCCCTGCTGCTGACCGTCCTGCTGGAACCCGCCCTGATGGCGCTGCGCCGCATGGCCCAGGAGAACGAGTCGGCCCGGCGTCACACGCCGTAGGGGCGGCACAGCGCGCCGCGAGGGCGGCACCGCGCGCCGTGGGAGAAGTGTCGCGCGGTGCGGAGGCGGCGTCCCGTGGCGTGAGGCGGACGGCGGGCGGGACGAGGCGGACGGCGGGCAGGGTGAGGCAGGTGGCCGAATAACCGATTGCCCGCCGGTGGACGGGGTACGCGTGGCCGGACCCGCCAACCACCGCTACCCGGGGAGTTGCCATGGAGACACCCGCCCACGACACCGCCGCCGCGCGGGCGCTGGACGCGCTGGCCAGGGACACCGGCGACACGACCGCGCTGGACACCCTCGCGCACTGCGAGGTCCTGGTACCGGTGCCCGAGGACGCCGCCGACGAGGACGTGACCAATCCCAGCATGCTGGCCCTGCCCGTCCTGGAGCAGCCGGGCACGACGCCCGTCGTCCCGGTCTTCACCTCCGAACCCGAGATGGTCGACCTGCTCCCGGGGGTGGACCGCTACCGCCTGGTGCCCCTCGGAGCACTGGCCCACCAGTGGCCGGAGGGCGAGCTGTCCCTCTCCATCGACGCCGCGGGCGACCACCCGCTGACCCTCACCTCGGAAGGGGTGCGCACCCTGCTGGCCCGCTGAACCCGGTCGTCACACGGCCGTCGGCCCCGGGGTGCCGCACCCGCCCGCCGCGCCGGGCTCAGCCGGCCAGCATGCGGGTCAGCACCGCGCGCTGGAGCGGCAGCACCTCGTCGTGCAGGGCCCGGCCCTTCGGGGTGAGGGCGACCCACACCCCGCGCCGGTCCTCCGTGCAGACGGAACGCTCCACCAGGCCGTCCTTCTCCAGCCGCCCTATGAGGCGCGAGAGCGCGCTCTGGCTCAGATGGACGCGCCCGACGAGGTTCTGCACCCGGCAGTGGTCGCCCGGCCGGGGCGCCTCGGCGGCCAGGATGTCGAGCACCTCGAAGTCGCTCGCCCCGAGGCCGTGGGGATGCAGTACGCGGTCGATCTCGCACGTCGTCCGCGCGTGCACCGACAGAATGTCCCGCCACCGGTCCTCGAGGTCCGTTCCGGCCGTCTCCGCTGCCATACCTGCACGGTAACACCGGGAACCCATTTTATTTACGGTGCAACTAGTGCGGGTGCAAGGGAATCGCGGACCGCGCGGGAGGCGGGAGAAGGACTCAGGAGGCCGCCGGGTCCTGGGGCATCCCGACGAGGTTCCCCTCGGCGTCCTTCACGAAGGCGATCAGCCTGCCGCCGCCGACGTCCCGCACGTCCTGGAGCACCTCCGCCTCCACCGGCGCCTCCGTGTCCGGATGTCGGCGACCTGCCAGTACGGCACGGGGCCGGTCATGCCCTTGGCGCGGCCGTTGGGGTCGAGCCCGACGGCCTGCCCCGCCGACCCGAAACCGACGCGGTAGCTCTCGTCGGGGTGGGGTTCGACCTCGAGCAGCGCCCGGAACAGGGCCTTCGCCCGGTCGAGGTCCTTGACGGGGGGATGACGGTCCGCAAGCCGGTCTTCACCGTGCGCGCTCCTCGCCGAGGTGGGGACCGACGGACGCCGTCGGTGGTCCCACGTCAGGCGAGGACCGTACCGGGCGCTTCTGCGATCCCGGCCGGTCGGCGGCCGGCCGCGGCACGCACGGACCCGTGCCCGGCTCCCCCGCCGGTCCTCCGGGGCACGCGCACGCCCCAGCCGCCGCCCGCCACCGTTACGGCACCCGGGTGGGCCGGCTCCGCGAGGCCCCCGCCAGGTGCGCCCTCCGGTCCCGCCGTCCCCCGGCCCCGTCCGCCCTCACGTCGACTCGCGTGTGACCAGTTCCGTCGGAAGGATGACAGCGGCCGGGTCCTCGCCGCCGATCTGCGCGAGGAGGACGCGGACCATCTCGCTGCTGATCCGGTCCCAGGGCTGGCGGATCGTGGTGAGCGCGGGGACGGAGGAGGTGGCCGCGGGGGAGTCGTCGAAGCCGCCGACCGCGACGTCCTCCGGCACCCGGCGGCCCGCCTGCCGCAGCGCGGCCAGCACCCCCTGTGCCATCAGGTCGGACGCGACGAACACCGCGTCCAGGTCGGGGGCCTGCGCCAGCAGCCGCTCGGCGCCCGCCTCACCGCTCGCCCGGCTGTAGTCCCCGGACACGACCAGCCGCTCGTCGATCCCGATGCCCGCCTCGGTGAGCACCTCCCGGTATCCGGCGAGCCGCTCCACACCGCCGGGGGTGTCCAGCGGGCCCGTGACCACACCGATCCGGCGCCGGCCCCGGTCGAGCAGGTGGCGCACCATGTCCCGGGCGCCGTCGCGGTCGTCGGCGGCCACGTAGCTGACCTTCGACCCGATCCCGATCGGCTTGCCGCAGGCGACGAGCGGCACGCCCGCCTCCCGCAGTTCGGTGGCGATCGGGTCCCCGGAGTGGCTGGACACCAGCAGCACCCCGTCGACGTGCCCGGCGGTGATGTACCGGGTGATGCGCCGCCGCTCGTCGTCGGTCCCGGCCAGCATCAGCAGCAGGGGGACGTCGTGCGCGGCCAGTGCCTGGGTGCAACCCCGCAGCAGCACGTTGAAGTTGGGGTCCTCGAAGAACCGCTCCTGAGGCTCCGTCAGCAGGAAGCCGACGGAGTCGGAGCGGCCCGTGATCAGGGAGCGGGCGTGCCGGTTCACGACGTAACCCGTCCTGCGGATGGCGGCGTTGACCGCCTCCTGGGCGGTCGGACTGACGTAGTGGCCGCCGTTGAGCACGCGCGAGACGGTCCCTCGTGAGACCCCCGCCTCGCGCGCCACGTCGTGGATGGTCGGCGGCCTGCGCCTGCCCCCGGTGCTGCTCATGGTCATGACTTTACGGCCCCGGACAGCAGGTCCAGGCTCCAGAACCGCTGGATGGCCAGGAACAGCGCCACCAGCGGAAGCACCGCGAGGAACGCGCCGGTGATCACCAGGGTGTACAGGGCCGGGCTGCTGGCGCCCTGCTCCAGCAGCGTGAACAGCCCGAGCGTGATCGGGAACTTCTCGTCGTCGCTGAGCATGATGTACGGCAGCAGGAAGTTGTTCCACACGGCGACGAACTGGAACAGGAACACCGTCACCATGCCGGGGATCATCATCGGCAGCGCGATCCGGGTGAAGATCCGCCACTCGCTCGCCCCGTCCATCCGGCCGGCCTCCACCACGTCGCCCGGCACGGCCGCGGCCGCGTAGATGCGCGAGAGGTAGACGCCGTAGGGGGAGAGGATCTGCGGCAGCAGCACGGACCAGTAGGAGTCCGTGAGGTCGACCTTGGCCAGCAGCAGGTACTGCGGGACGGCCAGGATGATCGGCGGCATCAGCACGCCTGCCAGCAGGACGTTGAACATCGTCTCGCGGCCGCGGAAGCGGTACGTCGCCAGCGCGTAGCCGCTGAACGCGGACACGCACGTCGACAGCAGGGCGCCGAGACCGGCGTAGAGGGCGGAGTTGCCCATCCACTTCCAGTAGACGCCGTCGCGGTAGGCGTTCAGGTCCTCGATGTTGTCGGTGAAGCCACTGCCCGGCAGGAACGTGAAGGTGGAGAAGAGTTCGCTGCCCGACTTGGTGGACGCGATCACCACCCACGCCACCGGCAGCAGGCAGTACAGCGCGCCCAGCAGCAGCGTGATCGTGGGGACCAGGGCGATACGGCGGCGCAGCGGCGGGCGGCCGCGGTCGGTGCCCGTGGTGCCGGCCGCCGCCGGGGCCTTGTGGACGGCGAGAGAACTCACTGGGCTGCCCCCTGCTTGTTGCGACGGTTCGCGGCCCGCAGGAAGCCGAAGGACAGCAGCAGCGTGGCGACGGCGATGATCACGGCCTGGGCGGCCGCCGCGTGGATGTCACCGGTGCCGAACGCGTCCCGGTACACCTTCATCAGCGGACTCCACGTCGTGGAAACGGAGTTGGTGAGCGGCTTGAGGGTCGTCGGCTCGTTGAACACCTGGAGCGTGGCGATGATCGAGAAGAAGAAGGTCAGCACCAGCGAGGGCGCCACCATCGGGATCTTGATCCTGAGCGCGATCTGCAGCGGGGTGGCGCCGTCCAGCTTGGCCGCCTCGTACACCTCGGCCGGGATGGCCTGGAGCGAGGTGTAGATGACGATCATGTTGAAGCCGGTGCCGCCCCACACCGCGATGTTCGACAGGGCGAGGTACAGCGGGCCGCCGTCCAGCAGGTCCGGCTGCGGCAGGCCGAGCCGGTCCAGCACGAAGTAGAACGGGCTGACGTCCGGCAGGTACAGGAAGCCCCACAGCAGCGCCGCCACGACGCCGGGGATGGCGTACGGCAGGAAGATCGCGAGGCGGGTGAACGGGGCCAGCCGCACCCTGTCGGAGTCGAGCATCAGCGCGAAGACCAGGGCGAGGCCCAGCATCACCGGGACGACGATGCATCCGTAGCCGAGGACGCGCAGCGTGCCGTCCAGCAGCTCGCTGTCGGTGAAGGCGTCGGTGTAGTTCTCCAGGCCGGCCCAGACCTCCTTGCGGGCGCCGGAGCCCAGGCCGAGGCCGGACACCTTCACCTTGTGGAAGCTGAGCCAGAGCGCGTAGCCGATGGGCAGGGCGAAGAACAGGGCGAAGAGGACGGTCGCGGGGACGAGGAAGAGGTAGGGGGCGCTACGCGTCCGATCGCGGGTGGTGGCGTGAGACGGGGGGACGTACGGGGCCTCCTCGACCCCGTACGACGTCCGGCGTGCGCTGGTCACTCGGAGACCTCGAAGCCCTGCTTCTTCATGTCGGCGACGGTGTCCGCCTGCATCTTGTCCAGGGCGGCGGAGAAGTCCGACCTGTTCTTCGCGGCGGCGCCGAAGGCGTCCTTGAAGGTCGTGTAGGCGACGTTCACGTTCGGGCCCCAGGCCGAGGGAGCCGTGGTCTTCGCGATCTTCGCGGCGGTGGTGTAGAAGTCCGCCTGGTTCGAGAAGTACTCCGGCGGGTTGATGAAGGCGCCGCTGAGCTGGGCGGAGCTGGAGGCCGGGTAGATGCCGCTCTCCTTGGCCAGCGCGTTGAGCGCGTCACCGTCGGTGTTCAGCCAGGCGGCGAACTTCGCGGCGGCCTCCTTGTTCCCGGAGTCCGTGGTGACGGCGGTGGAGGAACCGCCCCAGCTGCCGGTGACGTCGTCGGTCTGCGACCACTGGGGGAGCGGGGCCATGGCCCACTTGCCCTTGGTGTCCGGGGCGGCGGTGGCCAGGGTGCCCGGCGCCCACACGGCGCTGACCCAGGCGATCTGCTTGCCGGTGTTGAGCGCCTTGTTCCAGGCCGGGGTGTACATCGGCTGGTTGTCGACGGCGCCCTCCTTGACGAGGCCGCCCCAGAAGTCGGCGACCTTCTTGGTGGCCGCGTCGTCGATGCCGACCTGCCACTTGTCGCCGGCGGTGGTCCACCACTTGGCGCCGGCCTGCTGGGCGAGGCCCGCGAAGAGTCCGGAGTCGTTGGCCGAGAAGGTGGTCAGGTCCGTGCCGGGGGCCTTCTTCTTCAGCGCGCGGGCGGTCTCGGCGAACTGCTCCCAGGTGGTGGGGACGGTCAGGCCGTACTTCTCGAACAGGTCCGCGCGGTAGTAGAACATCATCGGGCCGATGTCCTGCGGCACCGCGTAGACCGCGTCCGTGCCCAGCGTCGTCTGCTGCCAGACGCCGTCGGCGAACTTGCTCTTCGCGTCGCCGACGTTCTTCGCTATGTCCGCCAGCGCGTCGTTGCTGACCAGCGTCGGCAGCGCCTGGTACTCGGCCTGGACCAGGTCGGGGGCCTTGCCCGCCTTGTGTGCGGTGAGGATCTTGGTGACCAGGGTGTCGCCGGAGGCCTGCTTCTTCACCGTGACGGTGATCTGCTCCTTCTTGCCCGGCCCCTTGTTCCACAGGTCCACGACCTTGTCCATGCCGGGCGTCCACGTCCAGTACGTGAGCGAGACCGGCCCCGACCGGGCCTCGTCGTCGTCGGACGACCCGCAGGCGGCGAGTGCGGTGGCGCCGAGCGCGACGGCGACGGCGGACGCTGCGACCTTGAAGAGCCGCCGGCGCTGGGTGTTGGGCATGGGTTTCTCCCCTGACCGGGGTTCCCGCCTGCTGCGGGAACCTGCCATGCGTCACATGAACCGGTGTCCTCGCCCGTCGCGAGGCCCTGCCATGCTTCTGTGAGCGTTCACAGTAGAGAAACATCCCGGACACTTGTCAATGGTTGTTGCTGTGCGGTTATGTTGGGCTCACGCCACCAAAACCGTGTGTGCACGTTCCCAAATGATCGATCAATCGGGAGAAATCCATGCCGGAGACCACCCCCAAGGGCCTCACCAGGCTCGCCTTCGGTGGGGACTACAACCCCGAGCAGTGGCCGGAAAGCGTCTGGCAGGAGGACGTCCGGCTCATGCGCGAGGCCGGCGTCACCATGGTGAGCGTCGGGATCTTCTCCTGGGCGCTCCTGGAACCCGCGCCGGGGGAGTACGACTTCGGCTGGCTCGACCGGATCATCGGCCTGCTGCACGACAACGGCATCCGCGTCGACCTGGGCACGCCCACCGTGGCCCCGCCCGTCTGGTTCTACCGCGCGCACCCCGAGGCCCTGCCCGTCACCGCCGACGGCGTCCGCCACGAGTTCGGCTCGCGCGGAGCGATCTGCCACAGCAACGCCGACTACCGCGCGGCCGCGGCGAACATCGCCACCCGGCTCGCCGAGCGCTACGGCGACCACCCGGCGCTCGCGATGTGGCACGTCCACAACGAGTACGGCGTCCCCGTCTCGGCCTGCTACTGCGAGTCCTGCGCCGCGCACTTCCGCCGCTGGCTGGAGACGACGTACGGCACCGTCGACGCGGTCAACGAGGCCTGGGGCACCGCCTTCTGGGGCCAGCGCTACGCGGCCTTCGGCGACATCAACCCGCCGCGCACCACCCCCACCGTCGGCAACCCCGGCCAGGCGCTCGACTACCGGCGCTTCGCCGACGCCACCCTGCGCGAGAACTTTTGTAGGGAACGCGACATCCTGCACCGCATCGCGCCCGGCGTCCCCGTCACCACCAACTTCATGACCGCGCTCAGCCAGTGCGACTCGATCGACTACTGGGCCTGGGGCCGCGAGGTCGACATCGTCACCAACGACCACTACCTCATCACCGACGGCCGCCGCACCCACGTCAACCTGGCGATGGCCGCCGACCTCACCCGCTCCGTCGCCGGCGGCGCCCCCTGGATCCTCCTGGAGCACTCCACCTCGGGCGTCAACTGGCAGCCCCGCAACCCGGCCAAGGCCCCCGGCCAGATGGCCCGCAACTCCCTCGGCCACGTGGCCCGCGGCTCCGAGGGCGCCATGTTCTTCCAGTGGCGGCAGTCCCGGCGCGGCGCCGAGAAGTTCCACTCCTCGATGGTCCCGCACGGCGGCACCGACACCCGCGTGTGGCGCGAGGTCGTCGAACTCGGAGCCGCTCTCGACTCCCTGAACCCGATCAGGGGCACCCGCACCGAGGCCGACGTCGCCGTCCTGTGGGACTGGCACTCGTGGTGGGCGCAGAACCTCGACTGGCGCCCCAGCGAGGACCACGACGCGCGCGAGCGCGCCGACGCCTTCTACGAGGCCCTCTACGACCGGCACCTCACCGTCGACTTCGCCCACCCCGAGGCCGACCTCTCGCGATACCCGCTGGTCGTGGTGCCCGCCCTGTACCTGATGACGGAAGCGGCCGGGAACAACCTCCGGGAGTACGTCGAAGGCGGCGGCACGCTCGTCGTGTCGTACTTCTCCGGCATCGTCGACCAGCACGACGCCGTGCACGAGGGCTCCTACCCGGGCGCGCTGCGCGACGTCCTCGGCCTCACCGTCGAGGAGTTCTCCCCGCTGCTCCAGGGGGAGCGCGTCCGGATCACCGGCCCGGACGGGGCGGAGCTGAGCGGCGACGTGTGGACCGAGTTCGTCGAGCCGCGCGGCGCCGAGACCGTCTGGACCTACGCCGACGGCCTCACCGCCGGCCGTCCGGCCGTCACCCGGCACCGCCTCGGCGAGGGCACCGCCTGGTACGTCTCCACCCGGCTCGGCGCCGAGGGCCTGGACGCCCTGCTGGGCCGGGCCGCCGAGGACGCCCGCGTCGCCCCGCGCGCCGACCTGCCCCGTGACGTCGAGGTCGTGCGCCGCTCCGGCGAGAGGGGCAGCTACCTCTTCGCGATCAACCACACCGCCACCGACGCCAAGGTGCCGCTGGAGGCGTCCGGCACCGAGCTGCTCACGGGCGAACGCGCCGCCGGCCGCCTCGCGGTACCGGCGGGAGCCGTACGGGTCCTGCGACTCGACGGCTGAACCGACTCCCCCTCCGCCCGTGGAGCCGCGAGCCGCGGGCGGAGGGGGGGTCCCTCACCCCGAGGGAGAACCACCCCCACCACGTCGAAGGGACGACGGACGAAGATGTTCCATCCCAGACGCACGCTCAGAGCCCTGCTGCTCCCGCTCACCGCGGGGCTCGCGCTCACCGCCCTGCCGGCGCAGACCGCGCAGGCGGCCGCCACGCTCACCAACGCCGGCTTCGAGGCCGACGGCGCCGGGGCGGCCGTCCCCGGCGGCTGGTCCGAGTACGGCGACACCGGCGCCTCGTTCACCGAGTCCGGCGGACACGGCGGCGGCCACCGCCTCAGCCACTGGGCGTCCACCGCCTACAAGGTGGAGACCTACCAGTACCTGTCGGGGCTGGCCAACGGCGCCTACAAGCTCACCGCCTGGGTGCGCTCCGGCGGCGGCCAGAAGTCGGCCCACATAGCCCTGAAGAACTGCGGCGGCGCCGAGCAGCGCACCGACCTGCCGGTCTCGGCGAGCGGGTGGATCCGCATCGTCGTCCCGGTCAAGGTGACGAACAACCAGTGCACGATCAGCGTCAACAGTGACGCGAACGCCGGCAACTGGATCAATGTCGACGACCTGACCTTCACGTCCGGCACCACCGGACTGGCGATCAAGGGCGCCGACATATCGTCCCTCGCCAAGAGCGAGGCCAAGGGCGGCGTGTACAGGACCGCTTCGGGCACGACCGCCGACCCGGTCACCGTCCTGAAGAACGCCGGCATGAACTACGCGCGCCTGAAGGTGTGGGTGAACCCCGCCGACGGCTACAACAACAAGGCGCGCGTGCTCGCCACGGCCAAGCGGGTCAAGGCGGCCGGCCAGAAGCTCCTGGTCGACTTCCACTACTCCGACACCTGGGCCGACCCGGGAGCCCAGACCAAGCCCAGCGCCTGGGCGGGTCATTCGTACAGCCGGCTCAGGACGGACGTGTACAACCACACCTATGACGTCCTCAACGCGCTGAAGGCCCAGGGCACCACCGCCGACATGGTCCAGGTGGGCAACGAGATCAACGGCGGCATGCTGTGGAGCGAGGGCTCCACCGACAACTGGGGCCAGCTCGCCGGACTGCTCAACTCGGGCTACGACGCCGTCAAGGCGGTCAACTCGTCCACCCCGGTCGCCCTGCACCTCGCCAAGGGCGGTGACCTGGCCGGCACCCGCTGGTGGTTCGACAGCGCGGTCTCCCACGGCGTGAAGTTCGACGCCATCGGCCTGTCCTACTACGGCTACTGGCACGGCACCCTGGTCGACTTCCAGACCACGCTGGACGACGCGGCCTCCCGCTACGGCAAGCCGGTCTTCGTCGCCGAGACGGCCTACCCGTTCCGCCTCGACAGCGAGGACGCGCACGAGAACATCATCGACCTGCCGGGCGAACTGGTCTCCGGCTACCCGGCGACCGCGGCCGGACAGCTGGCCTGGATGAACTCCGTGGCCGACATCGTGGAGGCCGTCCCGAACGGCCGCGGGCTCGGCGTCTTCTACTGGGAGGCGACCTGGACCGCCGTCGACGGCAACGGCTGGGACCCGGCCGACGCCGCTTCCGGCAACGGCTGGGAGAACCAGGCCCTGTTCGGCTACGACGACCGGGCGCTGTCCTCGATGGCGTGGTTCGGCCACCGCTGACCCGCGATCACCCCACCCCGTGACGGCGGGGCCCGGCCGCGACCCGGCGGCCGGGCCCCGCGCGTTCCCGTCCCGTCGCGCGACTCCCTCGCCCGGCCAGGGTGTTCGATCCCGGCCAAGGGCCGTGGAGCGCGGGACACGGCGGCCCCGACCGCGGAACAGTGGAACGACGCGCCACGAGGGCCCCGGCCCGTAGGACGGAGGGGAGGACGGTGCCGAGGACTCCCGCGAGCGAACGGCGTCTGCGCATCCTGGAACGGCTGAAGGAACCGGCACGGCACTTCCCGCCGCAACGACGCGCCGACCTCGTCGAGGACGGCGTCACGGCGGACTCCGTGGTGGCGAGACTGGGCGTGCACCGCGGGCCGGCGGACAGCCACCTCGCCGACCTGGGCCTGCTGCGCGCCAGGCGGATCGGGCGCCGCGCCTGCTACCGGCGCGACGAGATGCGCATCGCCGAAGTGGTCCGCATGTTCGACAAGGGCTGGTAGGCGGCCCGCGCAGGCCCCTCGGCCGCCTACCGGACGCCGTCGGCGCCGAACGATTCGGCGTTACCCTGTTGACCAGCCGTGATCACCCCGCGAGCCGGGGTGACCGGGGAGCGAAGCGGGAGACGTACGACATGACGGCCCCGGAGACCGAGAGCCTCCGCAGCAGCGCCCCGCGCCGGTCCGCCGGGGCGGGGCAGCTGCCGGCGGTCGCCGTGGTCGCGGCCGGCGGCGGGCTGGGCGCCACCGCCCGCTACGCGGCCTCGCTGTGGTGGCCCTCGACGGCCGGCGGGTTCCCGTGGACGACCTTCTGGGTCAATGCCGTCGGCTGCGCCGTGATCGGCGTGTTCCTGGTGCTGATCACCGAGGCGCTGACCGTGCACCGGCTCGTACGTCCCTTCTTCGGCACCGGCGTGCTCGGCGGTTTCACCACCTTCTCCACCTACGCCGTCGACCTCCAGCGCCTGTTCGACACGGGGCACCCCCGTACGGCGCTGGCCTACCTGGCGGCGACCCCCCTCACGGCGCTCACGGCGGTGTGGCTCGCGGCCACCGCGACGCGCCGCGTGCTGATCCGGAGGCAGCGATGACGAGGCTCACCGGCAGTGCCCTGCGCGTGACCGTCTTCGTCGGCGAGAACGACACCTGGCACCACAAGCCCCTCTACACCGAGATCGTGCACCGGGCCCATGCGGCGGGCCTGGCGGGTGCCAGCGTCTTCCGCGGCATCGAGGGCTTCGGCGCCTCCTCGCTGATCCACACCTCGCGCCTGCTCTCCCTCAGCGAGGACCTCCCGGTCGCCGTCGTCGTCGTCGACACGGAGGAACGCGTGCGGGCCTTCCTGCCGCAGCTCGACGAGCTGGTCACCGAAGGGCTCGTCGTCCTCGACCCGTGCGAGGTCATCAGGTACGCCGGCCGCGGCCCGAACCGGGGCGAACCGGACGGCAAGGGTGAGAGGTCGTCGTGAACTGGCTGCTGGTCGTCGCCGGAGGCATGGCCGGGGCGTCCCTGCGGTACCTGACCGACCGCGCGGTGCAGGCCCGGCACGACTCGGTGTTCCCCTGGGGCACCTTCGTCGTCAACGTCGTCGGCTGTGCCGTCCTCGGCCTGGTGACCGGCGCCGGTGTCGCCGGGGTGGCCGACCCCCACCTGCGGCTCCTCCTGGGCACCGGCTTCTGCGGGGCCCTGACCACCTACTCCACCTTCTCCTACGAGACGCTGCGGCTGGCCGAGACCGGAGCGGCACTGCACGCCGCCGCGAACGTCGTCGCCAGTGTGGCGGCGGGCGTCGGGGCCGCCTTCGCGGGGGTGTGGATCGCGCAGACGGTGTGGTGACGACCGGGGAGCCCTCGATGGTCCATCCCCCCGGCCGGGGCGGCCGGTGCGGGTCCGGGGCGGCGGGTACGGGCCCGGCGTCGGCCGCCCTGCCCGAGGTGCCGCCACCGGACCCGAGCGGAGGCACGACATCCGCTTTCACGCGGTTCATTCGTTGAATCTTTCCTTTCAGCTGCCTTGACAGCGGCCTCCGGCCACCCGGAGTATCACTCCCGTGAACCTGTCAGACAGCCAGACAGGTGGTCCGGTACCCCGTCGCGTCAGTGCGATGGAAGCGGTGCTCGCCCACCTGCGCGACGCCATCGAGCGCGGCCACTACGCCATCGGGGACAAGCTCCCCTCCGAGGCGGAACTGTGCCGCACCCTCGAGGTCTCCCGGCCCGTCCTGCGGGAGGCCCTGCGCGCCCTCCAGACCATGGGCCTGACGGTCTCCCGGACCGGCAAGGGCACCTTCGTCGTCGCCAGCACCGTCGAGGACCCCACCTTCGGCGACTACGCGGCCAGCGACCTGCTCGAAGTGCGCCGCCACATCGAGATCCCGGTCGCCGGGTACGCGGCCGTCCGCCGCACCCCGGAGAACCTGGACCACCTGGCCCACCTCCTGGACCGGATGGAACGGGAGACCGACACCACCGCCTGGGTCGCGATGGACACCCTCTTCCACCTCGCCGTCGCCGAGGCCGCACAGAACCCGGTCTTCCGCCGGGTCATCGAGGAGATCCGCGACGCGCTGGCACGTCAGTCGGCCTTCCTCAACGAACTGGGCGGACGGCGCGAGCAGTCCAACCGCGAACACCGGGCCATCGTCGAGGCGCTGACCGACGGTTCCGAGTCCGACGCCGTGGAGGCCATGAGCCACCACCTCGACCGCGTCGAGACGACCCTCACCGACATCGTGCGCCCCCCGCGCACCGACTCCCCCCTGGAAGGCGGATCCGAGCGTTGAGCGAACAGCACCTCAAGGACGGGACGCGCACCGCGACCCGTCACGTCGACGCCGGGGACGCGGGCTACAGCAAGTCCCTCAAACACCGGCACGTCAACATGATCGCCATCGGCGGCGCCATCGGCACCGGCCTCTTCCTCGGCGCCGGCGGCCGCCTCGCCGACGCCGGCCCCTCCCTCTTCATCGCCTACGCGGTCTGCGGCGTCTTCGCCTTCCTCGTGGTGCGCGCCCTCGGCGAACTCGTCCTGTACCGCCCCTCCTCCGGCGCCTTCGTGTCGTACGCCCGCGAGTTCATGGGGGAGAAGGGCGCCTACACCGCGGGCTGGATGTACTTCCTGAACTGGGCCACCACCGGCATCGCCGACATCACCGCGGTGGCCACCTACACCCACTACTGGGGCATGTTCTCCGACATACCCCAGTGGGTGATCGCGCTGATCGCCCTGGCCGTGGTCCTCACGGTGAACCTGATCTCGGTGAAGATCTTCGGCGAACTGGAGTTCTGGTTCGCGATCGTCAAGGTCGGCGCGCTCGTGATCTTCATGTGCATCGGCATCTTCCTGCTGGTCACCCAGCACCAGGTCGACGGCACCACCCCCGGCCCGTCCCTGATCACCGACAACGGCGGCATCTTCCCCAACGGCCTGCTGCCCATGCTGCTGGTCGTCCAGGGCGTCGTCTTCGCCTACGCCTCCGTCGAACTGGTCGGCGTCGCCGCCGGTGAGACCGAGAACCCCGAGCAGATCATGCCGAAGGCGATCAACTCGATCATGTGGCGCGTGGGCCTGTTCTACGTCGGCTCGGTCCTGCTGCTGTCGATGCTGCTGCCGTGGAACAAGTACACCTCCGGCGAGAGCCCCTTCGTCACGGTGCTCTCCAACATCGGCGTCCCGGCCGCGGGCGGCGTGATGAACCTCGTCGTGCTCACGGCGGCGATGTCCTCCCTCAACTCGGGCCTGTACTCCACCGGCCGCATCCTGCGCTCCATGGCCGTGAGCGGCTCGGCACCCCGGTTCACCGGGAGGATGAGCCGCACCCAGGTCCCCTACGGCGGCATCCTGCTCACCAGCGGCGTGTGCGTCCTCGGCGTCGGCCTCAACTTCGTCGTCCCCGCCGACGCGTTCGAGATCGTCCTGAACTTCGCCGCGCTCGGCATCCTCGCCACCTGGGGCATGATCATGATCTGCCACCTGCTGTTCTGGCAGAGGACCCAGAACGGCCACCTGACCCGCCCCGATTACCGGCTGCCGGGTTCCCCCTGGACCGAACTCGTGACGCTGGCCTTCCTCGCCTCCGTCCTGGTCCTCATGTACGCCGACGGCGGCGCCGGACGCACCACCGTGCTGTGCCTGCCGCTGATCGCCGCCGCGCTCGTCGCCGGCTGGTACGCCACCCGCGTCCGCCGCACGCGCACCCCGTCCACCGGGACCGACGCGTGAACCCGCCGCCGGCCCCCGCCCACCCACCAGTGACCAGGCAGTGATGTACAGCAGCCCTCTCGCCGACGCGCCCGCGATCCGCGAACCCCTCCACGCCCCCGTCGCCCACCTCGTCCGCGGCGAGGTGACCGAGGGCGTCCACTACGGCTCCGTCGTCGTCCTCGGCACGGACGGCGAGGTCGACTTCCAGCTCGGTGACGTCGAGGTCGCCTTCTACCCGCGCTCCGCGCTCAAGCCCGTCCAGGCCGTCGCCATGGTGCGCGCCGGGCTCCCGCTCGACGGCGAACTGCTCTCGCTCGCCGCCGCCAGCCACTCCGGCGAGGAACGCCACCTCGCCGGCACCCGGCGCATCCTCGAGCTGGCCGGCGTCACCGAGGACGACCTGCGCAACGTCACGGACCTGCCGTACGACCCGGTCGTCCGCGACACCTGGACACGGCAGGGCCGCCTGCCCTCGCGCCTCGCCCAGAACTGCTCCGGCAAGCACGCGGCCATGCTGTACACCTGCAAGCTCAACGGCTGGTCCCTCGACGGCCACCTCGACCCCGGGCACCCGCTCCAGCAGGCGATCGCCGAGATCGTCGAGGACCTCACCGGTCAGCGGATCGCCCGGGTGACCGTCGACGGGTGCGGCGCGCCGCTCTTCTCCGTCTCCCTCAGCGGCCTGGCACGCGCCGTCGCCCGCGTCACCACCGCCGTGCCCGGCACGCCCGAGGCACGGGTGGCGGACGCGATGCGCGCGCACCCCGAGATGGCCTCCGGTTCCGGCCGGGACGTCGCCGCCCTGATGCGGGCCGTCCCCGGTCTGCTCGCCAAGGACGGCTTCGAGGGCGTCGAGGTCGCCGCCCTCCCCGACGGCCGGGCCGTCGCCGTGAAGATCTCCGACGGCGCGGACCGGGCCCGCGTCCCGGTCACCGCGGCCGCCCTCGCCCGGGCGGGCGTCGACCCCGTGCTGCTCACGCCCTTCGCCGGCGAACCGCTCCTCGGCGGCGGCCGACCCGTCGGCGGTGTCCGCACGGTTCGCGCCCTCGACCCGGTCACTCAGCCGACCCGCGTGTGACCGCCGGCGGTGCGTGAGCCGCCGGCCCGGCCGCGGGAGGGGGGCGCAGGCCCGGCCGGGGGAGTCCGCACCGGCGGTCGCTTCCCGTCCCGCCCCCGGTCACCCACCTTCCCCCAGAAAGAGACCGCACCCTCATGACTGTCGTCGTCAGCCGCCGCGAACACGACCTGCTCGGAGACCGGGACGTCCCCGTCGACGCGTACTGGGGCATCCACACCCTGCGCGCCATCGAGAACTTCCCGATCACCGGCACCACGATCTCCGCCTACCCGCACCTGATCGACGCCCTCGCCGCCGTCAAGGAGGCCGCCGCCCTCGCCAACGAGGAACTGGGACTGCTGGCCCCGGAGAAGGCCGCCGCGATCGTCGCCGCCTGCCGCGAGATCCGCGCCGGCAAGCTGCACGACCAGTTCGTGGTGGACGTCGTGCAGGGCGGCGCGGGCACCTCGACCAACATGAACGCCAACGAGGTCGTCGCCAACCGGGCCCTGGAACTGCTGGGCCACGCGAAGGGCGAGTACCGGCACCTGCACCCCAACGAGGACGTCAACCTCGGACAGTCGACCAACGACGTCTACCCGACCGCCGTCAAGGTCGCGACCGTCTTCGCGGTGCGCGGGCTGCTCAAGGCCATGGCCGTCCTCCAGGACGCCTTCGCACGCAAGGCCGTCGAGTTCCGCGACGTCCTGAAGATGGGCCGCACCCAGCTCCAGGACGCCGTCCCGATGACCCTCGGACAGGAGTTCTCCACGTTCGCCGTCATGCTCGACGAGGACCGCAGCCGCCTCGCCGAGGCCGTCGAGCTGATCCACGAGATCAACCTCGGCGCCACCGCCATCGGCACCGGGCTCAACGCGCCGGCCGGCTACGCCGAGTCGGCCCGCCGCCACCTCGCCGGGATCACCGGCCTGCCGCTCGTCACCGCCGCCAACCTCGTCGAGGCGACCCAGGACTGCGGCGCGTTCGTCCAGATGTCCGGCGTGCTCAAGCGGATCGCGGTCAAGCTCTCCAAGAGCTGCAACGACCTGCGCCTGCTGTCCTCCGGGCCGCGCGCCGGCCTCGGCGAGATCAACCTGCCGCCCGTACAGGCCGGTTCGTCCATCATGCCCGGCAAGGTCAACCCGGTGATCCCCGAGGTCGTCAACCAGGTCGCCTTCGAGGTGATCGGCAACGACGTCACCATCACCATGGCCGCCGAGGCCGGACAGCTCCAGCTCAACGCCTTCGAGCCGATCATCCTGCACTCCCTGTCCGAGTCGATCACCCACCTGCGCGCGGCCTGCCTGACCCTGGCCGAGCGCTGCGTGTCCGGCATCACCGCCAACACCGAGGTGCTGCGCGCGAGCGTCGAGAACTCCATCGGTCTGGTCACCGCCCTCAACCCGCACATCGGGTACACCGCGGCCACCGACATCGCCAAGGAGGCCCTCGCCACCGGCCGCGGCGTCGCCGAACTCGTCCTGGAGAAGGGCCTGCTCCCCGCCGAGCGGCTCGCCGCCCTGCTGCGCCCGGAGATACTCGCCGGCAGCGGCACGACGAAGGCGCTCTGAGGAACGGCACCCCGCGTGGTGCGGCCGGGGCAGGGCGCTCCGCACCCGGCCGACACGCGGGCTGTCGTCACACCCAGGGATGAAGCCCGTCCCGCGAGCGCGGTGGCCGCGGCCTGGGACTGGACCACCACCCGTGACCTCGCCGCCATGTGCCGTGACGCCTGGCGGTTCCAGGAACTCAACCCCCACGGCTACGCCCACGGAAACCGCCGCGCCGGCGGTCCCACGACATCAGCACCGTGTTCTGGTAGATCGCGAGGCCGGTGACGTGTGAGCCGAACGCGACGATGCCGCCGTAGTCCTGGAGTTTGCGGCTGTCGTTGTGGCTGATGTTGTAACGGAGCGTGTTGCCCGTGTGCACCGAGTTCGGGACGGCCGAGTACACGAGGAAGCCCGCGCCGTCGTTTCCGTAGGCCAGGTTGTACTGCACCAGCGAGTGGGAGACGTTGTTGTCCAGGCCGAACCCGCCGCCGTCCACCTGCGAACCCGTGTGGTTGCCGTAGGAGACGTTCCTCTGGAACGTCATGCGCGTCGAGTCCTACGTCCAGATGCCCTCGGGGCCCTCGATCGCGTTCGGTGCGGACAGCGCGCCGTTGTCGTGGGAGACGGAGCGTTCCACCACACCGCGCCGGACACTGCCCAGGATGATGCCGCTGCCGGTGTTGCGGCCGGACGCCCGGGGGTCCCCGACGTTGTCGTAGGCCCGCACCTTCCGCACGGTCAGGTCCTCGTGCGCGTAGGCGGGTGCTCCGGCGGTGAATGCGGGGCCGTCCGCGACCAGGCCCGCGTCCTGGTCGGCGTGCAGCGCGCAGTCGCTGATCACCACGTCCCGGAAGCCGGATGCCCCGGGGCCGCCGTGCAGCCGGACGCCGTTGCGGAAGCCCTTCGCCTCGACACCCGGCACCCGCAGGTACGGCAGCTTCCGGTCGCCGGGCAGGTCGTTGACGAGGGCGATGCCGTCCTGCGACCGGTAGGCCGCGGCGTCGCCGACGACAGTCAGGTCGCGGATGACGATCCCGCTCGTGCTGTGCACCTCGACGGCGCGCGTGCCGTGCGCCACGATCATCGCGCGGCCCGTCCCGTAGGACTCGATCACGACGGGTTTACGGGGGTCGCCGGCGTCCCCCTGCCCGATGCTCAGCGTGCCCGGGAACCGGGCGCCCGCCTTCAGCCGCAGCCGGTCACCCGGCTTGAACCGCTGGGCGTCGGCATGGCGAAGGGTGCGCCAGGCGGTCCGCGGGGTCCGGCCGTCGTCGCCCCGGGGACTGAGATGGAACGTCCGTCCGCCCTGCGGGTTCTCCCGGACGGGTACGTGCGGGGCGGGCAGACTGCATCCGGCCAGCAGCACCGCCGCGGCGCACACGCCCACCGCTGCGCCTCTCCGCGCCGGACCGGCCACCGCCCCGGCCCTGTCCCCGTCGTCCCGGTCATCTCGTCGCACCGACCCGGTGGCCGCGGCGCGTTCGTTCCGCTGACGCAACGTCGCTCCTGTCTGCTCGATGACCGAACGGTCCCCGACACACGAAGACCGTGGGCCTTCACCCTGGCGTGCGGTCCCGCGTGGGACCGGCCAGCACGCGGAGTCCGCGGCAAGACATGCCTGATTGGACGGCACGGCGAGGGTGGCGCGGCGCCCTGGGACACCTGCGGACCGGCGTGCGGCATGATGACGATCATGTGCTCGCAGTTCCAGCCGGTCCTCGACCGCATCGCCGAGGAGATGGCCCGCACGCCCGGCAGCGGGCGGCCCGCCGACTACATCCCGGCGCTCGCCGCCCGCGACGCCCGCAGCTTCGGGATGGCCGTGGCGGAGCTGGACGGCACGGTGTACGGGGTGGGGGAGTGGCGTGAGCCGTTCTCGACCCAGTCGATCACCAAGGTCTTCACCCTCGCCCTCGACCTGGCCCGCGAGGGGGACGAACTCTGGGAGCACGTCGGCCGCGAACCCTCCGGCAACCCCTTCAACTCGCTGGTCCAGCTGGAGTACGAGAACGGCATCCCCCGCAACCCGTTCATCAACGCGGGCGCGCTCGTCGTCACCGACCGCCTCCAGACCCGCACCGGGGACGCGGCGGGCGAACTGCGGGACTTCCTGCGGGCCGAGAGCGGCAGCGAGGTGCTCGACTTCGACCTGGGGGTGGCCGCCTCCGAGTCCGCGCACGGCGACCGCAACGCCGCCCTCGCCCATTTCATGGCGTCCTACGGCAACATCGACAACCCGGTGCCGGTCCTCCTCGACCAGTACTTCCGGCAGTGTTCCCTCACCGCCTCCTGCGCCGACCTCGCCCTGGCCACCGGCTTCCTCGCCCGGCACGGCGTCCGCGCCGACGGCAGCCGCCTGCTCAGCCGCAGCCAGGCCAAGCAGGTCAACGCCGTCATGCTGACCTGCGGCACCTACGACGCGGCCGGTGACTTCGCCTACCGCGTGGGTCTGCCCGGCAAGAGCGGTGTCGGCGGCGGCATCATCGCGGTCGTGCCCGGCCGCTGCACGCTGTGCGTGTGGAGCCCCGGCCTGGACGAACGCGGGAACTCGGTGGCGGGCGTGGCCGCCCTGGACCGTTTCACGACGCTGACGGGCCTGTCGGTGTTCTGAGCGGCCGCGCTCACCGGCCCCGGCCGTCCCCGCCGGCCGGCCGGCGCCCCGCGCGGCGGCGGACCTCGAACCGCAGTACCAGGGCGACGGCGGTACCGCCCAGCGCGGCGGCACCCGCGATGACCGCCGCCTTCGACCAGCCGGACCCGTCGTCGGCCACGGCGACCGCGGGGGCCGCGGGGGCCGTGGGAGCCGTCGCGGCCACGGGTGTCGCCTGTGGCCCCGGCCCCGGCCCCGGCCCCGGCCTCGGCCGCGCCCGCAGTGCGTCCAGCGAGCCCACGGGATCGACCCGGCCTGCGGCCCCGAACCCCCAGTCGAGCAGCGCGCGCGCCTCCTCGTAGACGGCGAGTCCGCCGCCGGAGCGGGGGTTGAGGACGGTCACGACGAGCGTCCGGTCACCCCGCCGGGCCGCGGCCACGAGGGTGTTGCCCGCGTTGCTGGTGTAGCCGTTCTTGATGCCGATCAGTCCGGGGTACGGCTCGACCCCGTCCGTTCCGCTGAGCAGACGGTTGGTGTTGACGATGCCGTACGTCCCCCCGTCGCGCGCCGGGAAGCGGGCCTCGACGGTGGCGCAGTACCGGGCGAAGTCCGGGTTGCTCAGCCCCGCCCGTCCGAACACCGCGAGGTCGTACGCGGAGGACACCTGGCCGGGGGCGTCGTACCCGTCCGGGGACAGCACGCGCGTGTCCAGGGCGCCCAGCGAGCGGGCCTTGGCCTGCATCCGGGCGGCCGTGGTGCGCCAGCCGCCGTTGAGCGCGGCCAGCACGCGCACGGCGTCGTTGCCGGAGTTGAGGAACACCCCCCGCCACAGGTCGGAGACCTGGTACGACTGCCCTTCGGCGACTCCCACCAGGCTGCTGCCGGCTCCGATGCCGGCCAGTTCGGCCTCGGTGACCCGGTGCCGGATGCCGCCGGGCAGGACCGGCAGCACCGTGAGGGCGAACAGGGTCTTCAGGGTGCTCGCGGGAGGCAGCCTGCGGTGCGCGTTCGACGCGGCGAGCACGTCGCCGGTGTCGGCGTCGGCCACCAGCCACGACCGTGCGGAGACGTCCGGGACGCCGGGTGCTCCCGGGCGCGGCCGGACCTGCGTACCGGAGCGGTACAGCAGGGCGGGCCGCGGTGGAGTCACGCGCGCTCCGCCCGCCGGGCCGGGGTCCGCGCCGGGAGCGGCGGACGCCGCGGGCCCGAGGACCAGGGCGCCCGTCACACAGAGTGCGCAGGCCGAGGCGGCAGCCCGAGAGGAGAATCCGATTGTCATACGAGCAACGTAAGAATGAAGTGGGGTTTCCCCGCGCTGCCCGTGCCGCACATCGGGCGCGTGCACCCGGATGCCGCACGCGACGGCACCCCGGTTCCACCGAGTGGCTCGCTCCGCGCGCCGCACCGGGTCCTCGCGGCCACTGTCGTCGGTCGTCGTACCGGCCCCTGCGCCACGGCACCTCCCGCCGACCCCACGGAGCGAGGCGGTCAGGCGGCCGGGAGGGTCGGCTGGACGCGGCGGACGAACGCCGCGTTGTCCGCGGTGGCGCGCATCCGCTCCAGGAGGGTTTCCAGGTTCGCCTGGCCGTCCCGGGTCCGCAGGGCGCGGCGCAGGCCGCGGGCGGCGGCCAACTCGACCGGAGGAAGCAGGAGTTCCTCGTGGCGGGTGCCGGAGGCGGTGATGTCGACGGCCGGGAAGACGCGGCGCGAGGCCGGTTCGCGGTCGAGGCGCAGCTCCATGTTGCCGGTGCTCTTGAGCTCCTCGAAGAAGAAGTCGTCGGCGCGGGAGCCGGTTTCCACCAGCGCGCTGGCGACGATGGTGAGCGAGCCGCCCTCCTCGGCGGTCCGCGCGGCCCCGAAGAACCGCTTGGGGCCGATGAGCGCGGTGGCGTCGACGCCACCGCTGAGGGTGCGGCCACCGGGTGCGGCCGCGTTGTTGTGGGCCCGGCACAGCCGGGTCAGGGAGTCCAGCAGGATCACGACGTCCTCGCCCGCCTCGACGAGCCTTTTGGCCCGTTCGACGACCAGGTCGGCCAGGGCGATGTGCTGCCCGGGCGTCCGGTCGAACGTGGAGGCGTAGACCTCGCCGCGCACCGAGCGCCGCATGTCGGTGACCTCCTCGGGGCGTTCGTCGAGCAGCAGCACCATCAGCCGGGCCTCCGGGTGGTTCCCGGCGACGGCGGCGGCGAACTGCTGGATCAGGACGGTCTTGCCGGTCTTGGGCGGTGCCACGATCAGCCCGCGCTGGCCCTTGCCGACGGGCGCGAGCAGGTCGACGACCCGTCCGGCGAGTCCGGCCGCCGGGTGTTCGAGGCGGAGCCGCTCGTGCGGGTACAGGGGCGTCAGGTCATGGAAGTGACGGCGACCGCGCAGGGCGTCGGGCGCGCGTCCGCCGACGCGCGCCACTTCGGTGAGCGTGCGCCGGCCGTCGCGCGTGCCTTCGACGAAGTCGCCCTTGCGCAGGCCCAGTCGGCGGATCAGCGCGGCCGGGACCTGGACGTCGTCGGGGGCGGGCAGGCAGGTCCGGGCGCGCAACCACCCCTTCCCGCCGCCGTCGACGTCGAGGACGCCGCTGACGAGCTGGGCGGTGGGCCGCTGCCGGACAGGGGGGTGTTCGAGCGTGGTGGTCATGGTGGTCTGTCCTTTCGGGGACGGAAGGCATGGGGCATGCGAAGGAAGGGGGTGGATCCGCGAGGGGGAAGGCGGTCTACGCGCGCCTTCGGCGGTGGGAAGCAGGACCTCGGACGCGGCGGAACCGCGGCTCACGAGGTTTCTGCGGAAGAGCCGGCGCACCGACCGGGACCGGCGGGCGCAACAGCGATCTGGGAGAGGAACCGCACCGGCGCCCCGGAAAGGAGGGGGCGTGGACAGGTGCTGTCGGGAAGCTTAGCAGCCGCCTGCCGTCGTGGCGAGGAGAACCGGGCCTTTCCACCCGCCTCGACACGGGGCCGGCCCCGTTGTTCCCGGGGCATTCCCCTCCTGGTCCGGACCGCGATGTCATCGGTCGGTACCAGATGTCCCCGGACCATAACGATCCTGGACGACAGGGGACTTGGCCTCCCACGCTGCACTATCTTCACATCATGTCCACGCCGCCCACGCCTCCGCAGGAGCCCGAGCAGCCGTCCGGGGCGCCGGCTCCTCCGAGTGCGTATCCGTATCCGAATCCGCAGTCGCCGAACCCGGGAACGGCGGGGAGTTTCCCGCCGCCGGCCGCGCCCGTGCCGGGCCAGCAGAACTTCTACGCCACACCGACCCTGGTCGGTCAGCCGGGCCGGCTCGGTCCCCCCGGCCCGCCCGGGGGGCCGGGGCAGCCGGCGGTCGGCTACCCGTACGGTCAGCAGGGCCCGTATCCGGCCGTTCCGCCGCCGTCCGGCGGTGGCGGGGCGGGGCGGGCGGTGCTGTGGGTGGTCGTGGGCGCGGTCGTCGCCTCGGCGGCCTGGGCGGCGGGCGTCTTCCTGGTCGGGGGGAAGGACGCCGAAGCGGACCTGCGCGGCTACACGGCGCCGGCGAACCTCTGCTCCAGCACGGACTACTCCTCCTTCGAGACGGAGTACCCGGACAGCGACGGCTCGCCGACGCACAACGCCCTCAAGGACGCGGTTCTCGACGAGAGTTACTGCAGCATCAACCTGAAGAAGACCGGGTCGAGCTACGCCGACGCCTATCTCTCCACCCAGGTGGACCTGCACAAGAAGTCGGACCCGGGGCCGGAGTTCACGGCCATGTGGAAGAACTACCAGGAGAGGTACCCCGGTTACGACGTGGAGACCGTCGAGGACATCGGGGAGGAGGCCTACCTGGTCAGCCAGGACACCACCAGCGGCTCCACCAGCGGCTCGCTCTACGCCACACTCGCCGTCCGGGACGGCTGGACGACGTACACGATGAGCTACAGCTCCTACCTGTCCTCCTACGACGAGGACAAGGACCCGCCGTCGCTCGAGCAGGTGACCGACTGGCTGAAGGCGGACTCGAAGACCACGCTGGACCAGATCAAGGACTGACGCGCGCGACGCGTGGTGGCCGGCGCGCGGGGACCGCCCCGCGTGCCGGCCACCGGTGTGTTCATCGGGCGCGCGCCTCGGCCTCCTTCACGATCTGCTCGAACCGTGCCCCCATCGCCTCGGCCAGCGCCTGCGCGCCCGACAGGGGCCGCACCATCACCGTCAGCCGGTCGATGAGCCCGTCCTCGTCCACGTGGATGAAGTCGCAGCCGCTCAGCTCCCGCCCACCGACGCGCGCGGTGAACACCAGCGCGTGGTCGCGGCCGTCCGCCCCGGCGAGTTCCCCCTCGTACCGGAAGTCCTCGAAGACCTGCGCCACCGCGCGCAGGATCGCCGCGGTGATCGCCTTGCCGGGGTAGGGCTTGAACACGACCGGGCTGGTGAACACGACGTCCTCGGCGAGCAGGGCCTCCACCGCGTCGAGGTCGCCGGCCTCGACCGCCTCTCGGAACGCGCGCATCCGATCACCTCATATTCAAATAGTTGTCTAAGTGCGGATGAGGATAATCACCTGCTGTTACCGTGTCCACATGTCGCTCAAGTACGCCGTCCTGGCGGCCCTCCTGGAGGGCGAGGCCTCGGGCTACGAACTGTCCAAGGTCTTCGACGTCTCCCTCGCGAACTTCTGGCCCGCGACCCCGCAGCAGCTCTACCGCGAGCTGGAGCGCCTCGCGCGGGACGGCCTGGTCGCGGCACGCGTCGTGCGGCAGGAGCGCCGGCCCGACAAGCGGATGTTCACCCTCACCGAGGCCGGTCGCGAGGACCTGCGCGCCTTCGCCGCCGCACCGCCGCGCCGGCCCACCGCCGTGCGGGACGAACTCCTCATCAAGGTCCAGGCGATGGACGGCGTCGGCGTCGAACCCGAAACGACCCGCGCGCAGATCGAGGAACGGATGAGCTGGGCGCGCGCCAAGCTCGACCGCTACCTGCGCGTGCGCGAACGGCTCCTCGCCGACCGCACCGAGGAGGAGTTCCTGCGCGAGGCCGACCGGATCGGCCCCTACCTGACGCTGATGGCCGGCATCGCCTTCGAGGAGGAGAACCTGCGCTGGTGCGAGCGGGTCCTGGTGCACCTGCGGCGTCGTACCGCCGTAGGCTGACGCCGATGTTCAGCCCCGAAGGCCCCACGCTGCGCGAACTCGCCGTCCAGGCGCTGTCGTCCGTCGAGCACGGCTACGACCTCCTCGCGCCGAAGTTCGACCACACGCCGTTCCGCACCCCCGCCCCCGTCCTCGACGCGGTCACGTCGGCCCTGCGCCGCACCGGCCCCTACGACGACGGCCTCGACCTGTGCTGCGGCACCGGCGCCGGCGTCGACGCGCTGGCCACGCTCTGCCGCGGCAGTGTCACCGGGGTCGATTTCAGCGCCGGGATGCTCGACGTCGCCCGCGGGCGCGCCCGGCCGCCGGGGCCGCGGGTGTCCTGGGTGCGGGCGGACGCGCGTGCCCTGCCGTTCACGGAGGCCTTCGACCTCGTCGTCAGCTTCGGCGCGTTCGGGCACTTCCTGCCCGGGGAACTGCCCGGCCTGTTCGCCCAGGTGCACGGTGCGCTGCGGCCGGGCGGCCGGTTCGCGTTCCCGGTGCTCGCGCCGCCCCGGTCGTCCTCCCCCGCGTTCTGGACGCTCCTCGGCTTCGACGCGGTGATGCGGGTCCGCAACGCCGTGTGGCGCCCCCCGTTCGTGATGTACTACCGCGCCTTCCGGCTGGGCGAGGTCCGCCGGGAGCTGGAGCGCACCGGGTTCCGGGTGGACCTGCGCGCCCTGCCCGAGTTCGGGACGCGGGGCGACGGGAGCCCGCGGGTCCGGATGGTCGAGGCGCGCCGGACGCGTTGAGGCGGGCTGACGCGGTCCGGGTCAGTGGGCCGCGGGCAGGGTGAACGCGTAGACCAGTGCCTCCTGGTGGGTCCTCACCACCAGGTCGGTGATCTCCAGCGGCCGGGCGTACTGGTCGTGCACGTGCCGGGTCACCCGCATCGACGCGGCGTCGTCCGGACGGGTGATGGCGTCCCGGTGGTGCAGGGTCAGCCCGGCCCGCCGCATCCAGTCGTAGACGCGCCGCAGTTGTGGGGAGCCGGTGGTGCCGGCGCGGGTGCCGGTGGTGTCGGTGCGGTCGCGGTAGCGGGCGAGTTCCCCGACCTCCGCGAGGGCCACCGCCGAGAAGGAGGTCACGGCCGTGCGCAGGGCGCGTCCGTCGGCGTCCGTCGACTCGTAGCGGTGGACCAGCGTCGGCCGGTGCGGGGCGAGGTCCAGCGCGCCGGCGTGCCCGGGCGGGGGCGGCTCCCAGCTCAGCGCCGTGCGGTCCACCGCGCAGGGGTCGTCCGCGGACCGGGAGCCGACGGGAAAGGCGAGCCAGGCCGGGTCGGCGACCGGCGCTCCGGGCAGGACGGCGTGGCTGCCGCGCCGGTCGGTGGCGACCTGTCCGTCCCGGCGCAGCACCTCCAGGGCCTGCCGGACGGTGACCCGGCTGACCCCGAAGTGCTCCGCCAACTGCCGCTCGGCGGGCAGGCGTTCACCGGGCGGGATGGTGCCGTCGCGCAGCTCGCCGAGCAACTCCTTCGCTATCCGTCGGTAGAGGGGCTGATCGTGGGGGATGGTGCGGGCCATGCCGCGCGCCTCCTGTGGTGACGTGCCGTGCGGGTGATGACGTGCCGTGCGGGCTTGTGCACCACAGATCTAGCATTGGTCTAAACCACCAGGGAAGGGCGGGTGGTCCGAACGGCCGAAACCGGACCGCCCGCCGCCCTCTCACAGCGCGCTGTACACGGCCTCCACCAGCGCCGTCTTCCGCGGGTCGGCCACGATGTGAGGCCCCATGCGGTTCATCACGTAGCCCAGCGACAGCCCGGCCTCCGGGTCGGCGAGACCGCACGAGCCGCCGAAGCCGTCGTGTCCGAAAGCCCGCGGGTTGGGTCCGTAGGAGCCGTTCGGGCCGCTCAGCCACAGGCCGAGCCCGATCTCCGTGTCCTGGTCGAGGCCGGCGCCCAGCACCAGGTCCCGGCAGCTGCCCTGGCCCTCGCGCACCCGCTCGGCCGCCTCGGGGGACAGCAGGCGCCGACCGCCCGGGGAGCCGCCCGCCAGCACGCCGTACAGGGCGGCGACCGCCCGCGCGGTGCCGTGGCCGTTCGCGGCCGGGATCTCCGCGGCCCGCCAGGCGGGCGTGTTCGCCTCCTCGGCGCCCGCCGGGGGATTGGCCAGCGCGGCGACGGCCGCGGGCGCCGGCCGGCTGAAGAGGGCGGCCTGTCCGCCGCTCGACGCGGCAGGCGGATGCACCAGCTCCGCCGCCCGCCCGGCCTCCCTCTCCGGCAGCCCGATGGTGAAGTCGATCCCCAGCGGCCCCGTCACCTCGCGCTCCAGGAAGGCGCCCGGCAGCAGCCCCGTGACGCGCCGCACGACCTCGCCGACCAGGAAGCCGTAGGTGAGCGCGTGATAGCCGGACCGGGTGCCCGGCTCCCACCACGGCTGCATCGCCGCGAGGCGGGCGGTGGTCAGCTCCCAGTCGTAGAGCTGCTCCAGCGTGTGCGGCTCGCGCAGCCCCGGCAGACCGGCGCGGTGCGACAGCAGGTGCCGGACGAGGACGCCCTCCTTGCCCGCCGCGGCGAACTCCGGCCAGTACGCGGCGACCGGGGCGTCGAGGTCGATCAGCCCCCGGTCGGCCAGGAGGTGCGCGCACAGCGCGGTCGGTCCCTTCGACGTCGACCACACGTTGACCAGCGTGTCCCGCTCCCACGCGCGCGTGCGCGCCCGGTCGGCCCAGCCGCCCCACAGGTCGGCCACGGTCTCGCCGCCGACCGTGACGGTCACGGCGGCACCCAGTTCACCCCGCTCCCGGAAGTTCTCCTCGAACGCGGTGCGCACCGCCGCGAAACGCTCGTCGCAGTGGCCGTGCACCTCGGGCACGTGCTCGGTCATGGGCCCTCCCTGATCCGCCGGGACCCCGGACCGCAGTCCCGCGGCCGGGAACCACCTGAACATACCGACTGGTCGGACGGGAAGAAAGGCGGCGATCAGGACCTCACGCGTACGACCGCAGCCAGCGCACCTTGGCGGCCTCGTGGTACGGGCCCCCGCCCTCGTGGTCGTTGAAGTCGTACACCTCGATCGTCCGGTCCTCGTGCGCCCACGCGTTGAAGGCCGCGAACACCGTCGACGGCGGGCACGTCTGGTCCTCCAGCGCCACCGAGAACAGGGCCGGCGCCGAGCCCCGGGCGGCGAAGTGCACGCCGTCGAAGTAGGACAGGGTGCGCAGCGCGTCCTGCGTGCGGCCGCGGTGCGTCTTGAGGAACAGGCCGATCTCCCGGTACGGGTGACGGTCCGTCAGTGTCGCCGCGCGCGGGAAGTCGCACAGGAACGGCACGTCCGGCGCGACCGCCACCAGGTCCGGCACCAGACCGCCCACGGCGATCGTGATGCCGCCGCCCTGGCTCGCGCCGAGCGCCACGGTCCGCGTCGCGTCCGTCAGCGGGTGCGAACGGGCCGCCTCCACGGCCCGCACCGCGTCGGTGAACACCCGGCGGTAGTAGTAGTCGTCGGGGGCGTCGATGCCCCGGGTCATGAAACCGGGGAACGCGGGCCCGGCGCCCACCGGATCTGCGGTACCGCCACCGCCGCCCCAGGCGCTGCCCTGGCCGCGGGTGTCCATGATGAAGTGCGCGCGGCCCGTCGACGCCCACAGCAGGTGCTCGTGGGGCAGGCCGCGGCCCCCGCCGTAGCCGACGAACTCCACGACCAGCGGCACCGGTTCCTCCGTCGCGGCGGGCAGGGTCAGCCAGCCCTTGACCGGATGACCGCCGTACCCGGCGAACGTCACGTCGAACACCCGCACCGTCGCCAGCCCCGTGTCGACCGGCTCGAAGCGGGCGTCCAGGTCGTGCTCGCGGGCCTCCTGGAGGGTCTTGGACCAGAACGCGTCGAAATCCTCCGGCTCGGCGGATCCGCTGCGGTACTCGTGGAGTTCCTCCAGGGACAGGTCGAACAGGGCCATGAGCAACCGCCTTGTGATGAGTGGCCGTACGGATGATCACACCGTACGTGGGCGGTGGTAGCGCTTACCAGCCCCCGGGACCAGGCCCGATGCCGTCCCGGCCGCCGCCCTCAGGCGCCGCGCCGGCTCCACTCGGGCTCCGTGCGCGCCCACTCCCGGTCCCACTCCGCCAGCCGGTGCCGCAGCGCCACCCGGCGCAGGACCGCGTGCCCGAGGAGCACCGCGGCGGCCGAGCCGCCCGCCGTGGCGACCCCCAGCGTCAGCGTGTGCTGCCACACCGCCGTGCCGTCGGGCGGCGGCGGGACGCTCCGGCCCCGGGCGTCGAGCCACACGTCGACCCGGTCTCCCCGGTGGGTCCCGGCGGGCACGAGCGCGGTGGCCGTCCGCGGGCCCGCACCGGGCTCCGTCCAGCGCACGGCGATCCGCGGGCGGTGCTCCCGGACGCCCTCCGCCGTCGGCGGCGTGTCCGGCGGCCGGCCCACGACCTCGGCCCGCACCCGGTGCCGCTCGGCCCGCTGCTCGGCCGCCACGGCCCGCGCGCCCTCATGGGCCCACCGGCCGGTGAGCGCCCCGGCGAGGGGCGCGCCGATCAGGACGAGTACCGCGACCACCAGCACCGTCCACGCCTCCACGACGTCCGACCGGCGCCGCAGGGGGTTGTGCCGGCGGCGCCTGCCGAGCAGCCCGCTTCGCATGTCGACCTCCTCGCCGTCACGCGGACGAGTGCCCACGAGGAGCGGACACCCCTACAGGAGGAATCGTTTCACCCTCGCGGCGCGCCGGAGATGTCGAAGCCGGCGGTGTCCAGGACGGAGATGCCGGAGCCGGCCCGGGCAACCTGCCCGGGACCGGGGGCGGTGGGGCCGGTGCCGCCCGTCCCCTCCTCGGGGAGCCGGCCACCGGGGACCGTCAGCCGAACCGCTCGATCCGGATCCGGTCCACCGGCTGCCCCGCCGCCACCAGCAGCCGTGACGCGTGCTCGGCGAACCCGTTGGACCCGCAGACGTACGCCTCCCAGCCGCCCTCCGGCCGCTGCGCGAACAGCGGCGCCAGATGGGCGGCCGTGAGCCGGCCCACGGGCGTGCCCGCCGGCGCGCTCCGCGTGAACACGGGCGTCGTCTCCGCGCCGTACTCGCGCGCGTAGATCAGTTCCCCGGGGCCGCGCGCGGACACCAGCAGCCGCAGCGGCACCGCCAGCCGCCGGGCCCGGTGGTGGCGCACCATCGACATCAGCGGTACGACCCCGGAGCCGGCGCCGACCAGCAGCGCGGGCCGGTCGCCGGGCCAGGCGAAGAAGCCGCTCAGCGGACCCCGGACCTCGATCGCGTCGCCGGGCGCCGCCACGGTGTGGAACCAGCCGGACACCTCGCCGCCGTCGACGTGGTCCAGGGTCAGCTCGATGTGCCCGGTGTCGTCGGGCGCCGAGGCGATCGAGTAGTGCCGCTGGGCGAGATAGCCGTCCCCGGCCCGGAGCCGCACCATCAGGTGCTGTCCCGGCAGGTGCCCCTCCCAGTCGGGCACCGCGAGGCGGAAGGTGGCCGCGTACGGCGTCTCGCGGCGGATCTTTGTGATGGTGGCCGTCTGCCACACCGACGCGGCCCGCTCGCTGACGGCGATGCGGTCGGGCACCGCGAACCGGGTCGGCGGGGTGAAGGTCTCAGTCACCGGAGTACCTCTGCTCCTCCCAGGGGTTGCCCCGCGCGTGATAGCCGTTGCGCTCCCAGAAACCCGGCTCGTCGTGGTCGAGGAGCCGCAGTCCGGCGATCCACTTGGCGCTCTTCCAGAAGTACAGGTGCGGCACCAGCAGCCGCGCCGGGCCGCCGTGCTCGGGGGGGAGCGGCTGTCCGCCGTACTCGAAGGCGATCCAGGCCCGGCCGCCGGTGAGATCGGCGAGGGGCAGGTTGGCGGTGTACCCGGTGTGCGAGTACGCGACGGCGTGGGTCGCGGACGCCCGCGGCCGGACCGCGTCCAGGAAGGCGTCCAGCGACACGCCCCCGAACCGCACCCCGAACTTCGACCAGCCGGTGACGCAGTGGATGTCGCCCTCGTAGGCGGAGGCGGGCAGCGCGTGCGCCTGCTCCCAGTCCCAGGTGCGGGGCGCCTCCACCAGCCCGTCGACGCGCAGGCTCCAGTCGGCGGGCGCGATGTCGGGAGTGACCTCGGCGGACAGTACGGGCCACTCGTCGCGCGCGTCGTACTGGCCCGGGGGCAGGCCCGGGTCGTCGACGCGCGGGCGTCCGGTGAAGCCTCGGGTGACGTTCATGGGGTTCCAGCGTGAGGGACGGCGGTTGCTTACGCATTCAACCGTAAGGGCAAGCCAGCCGTGCCCCGACCCCGTCCGGCCGTCGATCGTGAAGCGCGTGTGAACATCCTGGCCGTCGCCCACGGCATCCGCGAACGCGGCGGGACCCCGTTCCTCCGCACCGGCGCCGCCGACACCGGTGCCGTCCGCCTCTACGAGTCCCCCGGGTTCCGCCTGCGCCGCAAGGACGCCGTTCCTGGCGGCACGGGCCCTCGAACGGGATGGGCACCGGCCTGGGGTCTTTCGTTCGGACCGGGCCGGATCAGGGAGCCGGGCAGGTGCGGAGTCAGCCTCCGTCCGGCGCCGTGCCGCCGCCCCCGGACCGCCCCCACGCGTTGTACCGCGCCAGGTACTCCGCGAACCGCTCCAGATCGCCCTCCGGCCACCCGGCGAGCCGTTCGCGGAAGGCCGCGCGGCGGCTCTCGGTGACCTGGGCGAGGATGTCGCGGCCCGCGTCGGTGAGGTGCAGGACGTGCACGCGATGGTCCGCGGGCTCCCGGCGCCGTTCGATCAGCCCGGCCCGTTCCAGTGCGGAGACCTGGCGGCTGACGGTGGACTTGTCCAGGGCGTAGTGCGCGGCCAGGTCGGTGGCCCGGCGGCCGCCGCCGCTGTCCTCCAGATGACCGAGCAGCGTGTACGACACCAGGGACAGCTCGGGATGCAGCCGGCCGGCCGAGGCGCGGGCCCGCCGGGCGAAGACCGTCATCTCGCGCTGGATGGTCTCCACCGCCTCGTCCGCGTCCACCTGATCTCCCTCACCGCTCCCTCGGCCACCTCGTTGTACCGTACAACTTGAGGCGGAGGCGCGCAGGCCCGGGGCGATCGGGCGTCCCCCGTGCGGCAGTTCCGATAGGGTGGCCGTCGGCCGCGGACGACCCCGGCCCTGAGCGACCGAGGAGGTGGGACCCATCACCGCAGTGTCAGGTCGGGTGCTCTCCCCCCGGAACGGCGCGGACCGCCGCCGGGCGACCGCGAGAGCGCCCTTCGGCTTCCGAAAGGCTCTCGGCTTCCATGCCCCCTCTTCCCTCTCCCGCTCCCTCGTCCCCCTCTCCCAGCTCTCCCGCCTCTCCCGGCCCCTCGCCGTCCCCGTCCCGTGACGCCGTCGTCGTGGCGCTGCGCGCCGCCGGCTGCGTCTTCGCCGAGGACGAGGCGGAGCTGATCCTCGCCACCGCCCGCACACCCCGCGAACTCACCGCCATGGTGGAGCGCCGCGTGGCCGGTCTGCCCCTCGAAGTCGTCGTCGGCTGGGCCGAGTTCCTCGGGCGGCGTATCGTCGTCGAACCGGGCGTCTTCGTTCCCCGCCGCCGCACCGAGTTCCTGGTCGGCCAGGCCCTGGCCGGAGCCCCGCACGCGTCCGTCGTCGTCGACCTGTGCTGCGGCTCGGGCGCGGTCGGCGCCGCCCTCGCCTCGGCGCTCGGCGGGGTCGAGCTGCACGCCGCCGACATCGACCCGGCCGCCGTGCGGTGCGCCCACCGCAATGTCGCCGCCCTCGGCGGGCACGTCCACGCCGGTGACCTGTTCGACGCGCTCCCCGCCGGGCTGCGCGGCCGCGTCGACATCCTGGCGGCGAACGTGCCGTACGTCCCCACCGGGGACGTCCCGCTGCTGCCGGCGGAGGCCCGTGACCACGAGCCCCTCACCGCCCTCGACGGCGGCGCCGACGGACTCGACGTGCTGCGCCGGGTCGCCGGTGAGGCGGCCGACTGGCTCGCGCCCGGGGGCTGCGTCCTCGTCGAGACGAGCGAACGCCAGGCGGCGGACGCCGTCGAGGCGTTCCGGCGGGGCGGTCTCACGGCACGCCTGGCCGTCGACGAGGAGCTGTACGCCCACGTGGTGATCGCGACCAGGGAGTAAGGGAGCGGGCCGGGACGCGGCGCCGCTGCCCTCAGGATCGGGGGGAGCGGCCGTCGCGGTCCCGAGGCCCGTGCCCCGCGGGGCGGCGAGGAAGGAGTGACGAACACCTGTGAACCGGGGCGTACGGCGTCACAGCGTCCGTGCGCGTGCCACGAGCAGGGCCACGTCGTCGTGGTTGTCGGGGTGGTGCAGCTCCCGCAGCAGCAGGTCGCACAGCTCCTCCAAAGGGCGGGCCGGGTCGTCGAGGAGCGTCAGCAGCAGTTCCAGGCGCTCGTCGAGGGAGTGCGTGCGCGTCTCCACCAGCCCGTCGGTGTACAGCACGAGCTGGTCGCCGGGGCCGAGGTCGACGTCGGTCGAGGAGAAGGCCACCCCGCCCACCCCGAGCGGTGCCCCGGTGGGCAGGTCGAGCAGTTCCGGCGGGTGTCCCTTTCGTACGCGGGCGGGCGGCAGGTGCCCGGCGTTGGCGATCCGGCACCGCCCGAGGCGTGGGTCGTGGACGACGTACAGGCAGGTCGCTATGAAGTGGTCCAGGCCCGAGGTGATCCGGTCGAGGTGCTCGAGGAGCACCGCCGGATCGAGATCGAGGGCGGCGAGCGTGGCCGTGGCGGTGCGCAGCCGGCCCATCGTGGCGGCGGCGTCGATGCCGCTGCCCATGACGTCGCCGACGACCAGGGCGGTCTTGTCGTCCGCCAGCGGGATGACGTCGAACCAGTCGCCGCCCACCTCGGTGGTCGCGCCGGCCGGCTGGTAGCGCGAGGCCACCTCCAGGCCGCCGGTCACCGGCGGATGGCTCGGCAGCAGGCTGCGCTGGAGGGTGAGCGCGGTGCCACGGGCGTTCTGGTACCAGCGGGCGTTGTCGATCTGCACGGCCGCGCGGGCGGCCAGCTCCCGGGCGAGCAGCACGTCGTCGCGGCCGAACGGCAGCGGATTGCGGGCCCGTTTCAGGTCGAGGGCGCCCAGTACCTCGCCGCGCGCGATGAGCGGCACCACGAGATAGGAGTGGACGCCCGCCCGTGCCAGGAGTCCGGCGGCCTCCGGGGAACGGGCGATGCGCACCAGGTCCTCGTCCTTGACCTGCGCCACCATGACCGGCCGGCCGGTGCGCACGCACTCGGTGACCAGCCGCTCGGGTGCGTAACGGGCGGTCCGGCCGGGCGGATCGGCCGCGCTCAGGGCGTCCGGCGCGTCGGCGGCGCGGACGGCCAGGGCGCGGATCACGGCGGGCTCCGAAGGCCCCAGAATGGTGCGCCGGCCCGCCACGACCGCGTCGAGCAGGTCCACGGCGGCGACGTCGGCCAGCTCCGGCACGGCGACGTCGGCCAGCTCGTCGGCGGTGCGTTCCAGGTCCAGGGTGGTGCCGATGCGGGCCGAGGCGTCGGCGATCAGGGCGAGGCGGCGGCGCGCGGCCTCGGTCTCGATGCCGGCGCGGTACCGGTCGGTGACGTCGACGACGGAGAGGGCGACGCCCAGCACGGTGTCGCGGGCGTCCTCCAGCCGGTACAGCGACACGGACAGGGCGTGGTCCTGGTCCGGGGCCGCGGGGGTGCGCCCGATCGTCTGCCGGCCGACGATCGGCACCCCCGTCCGCAGCACCTCGCGGGCCGCCGCCTCCAGGGCCTCGGTGTCCAGCAGCGGGAGCACGTCGCGGACGGTCCGGCCGAGGTGCTCCCCGGCGGGGACGCCGTCGATGCGCTCCAGCGCCGGGTTGACCGACACGTACCGCAGCCGGGTGTCGAGCACGGCGAGGCCGATGGGGGACTGGGCGACCATGCGCGCCGACAGGGCCACGTCCCGCTCCAGGCGGCGCACCGTGGAATGGTCGGCGGCCAGACCGAGGGCGTAGACGGCACCGTGGTCGTCGACGAGCCGCATGTTGCGGAACTCCACGAGGCGCGTGCTGCCGTCCTTGCGCCGGACGGGGAAGGCGCCCTCCCAGCTGCGGCCGGTCGCCATGACGTCGGTGAACAGCTTCACCACCAGTTCGACGTGCTGTTCGTGGACCATCACGTGGGCCGCGTAGCGTCCCAGCGCCTCCGCGGCCGGGTAGCCGAACAGTTCCTCGGCCTGCGGGCTCCACAGCACGATGCGGCCCTCGGCGTCCAGCACGACCGAGGCCACGTTGAGCACGTCCAGCAGGCCGCTGGGCCCTGTCGGGCCACCGGCCCCGTCCGCGGTCGATCCGGCTGCACTCATGCCACGCACCGACTCATGCCACGCACCGCCTCCGTACGTCGACGCGGCACGTCGTCCCCCGTGCCGACTCCCCCGGTTCTACCGCGCTGAACCGTTTTCTCCCACGCCTTGGGCACCGTTCCCATGCTCCTCCACTACGGCGGCGCGCGCCGTTCTCCTCATGGTCCACACCGGTCCATCCGATTGGTCTGTACATGACCATCGAAGTTGGCCACACTGTCCGCCGAGCGCACGCCCCACCCCCCGTCAGAGGAGACCCATGCCCCTGCGCCTTGCCCGTGGACGCCGTCACCCCCTGCGCACCGCCCTGATCGCCCTGGCCACGGCCACCGCCGCGGCCCTCGGCGCCGCCCCGCCCGCCGCGGCCGCCGACACCTGGACCGAGGTCGGCTCCGACCGTGCCGACCCGCTGACCGAGAGCCAGGGCCTGGCCTCGGTCGAGGTCCCCGCGAACAGCGCCAACCGCTACACCGGCATCGGGACCATCCCGTTCGGGGTGAGCACCCGCGGCTGGAACCACGTCGGCGACCCCGACGCCTCCTACGACGGCCACTACATCGAGCCCTACCAGCGGGACTCCGGCACCTCGAAGATGTACCGCGTGCAGGGGCCGGGCGGCGCCTGGTCGGAGTACGTGCACGCGCTCGGCCCCGGCGAGGCCCTGAACAACTCCTGGGTGGCCGTCGCGCCGGGCGGCCAGTGGATGCTCACCGGGGAGTGGGGCACCATGACCCGGCTGATCGTCCTGCCGACCCCCGGCGTCAACCCGAGCACCTCGCCCTCGGCGAACCTGCCGCAGGCCGCCACGGTCCACCTCGACCACGCGGTGCGCGACGTCCAGGGCTGCGACTTCACCGGCCCGACCACGCTGCTGTGCTCCTCCGACGACCCGGCGGGCACCCTCTTCGGCATGACCAAGCCGCTGCTCCAGATCGACCTGTCGGCCGAGCCGGGCGGCTCCGGCGACGTGAACGGCCATGTCACCGCCCTGCGTCAGCTGCCGTTGCGCAGCTCCTGCCCGGGCTCCTTCGAGACCGAGGGGATCGACTACGACCGGCGCACCGGCACGCTGCGGGTGATCGTCGTCTCGCCCGGCTTCTGCGTGCTGACGGACAGCAGGACCTACCGCTTCACACGGTGACGTCCGCCCCGGGCGCGGGGCGTCGCCAGGCTCCCCGGCACGGGGCGCCGTCGTGCCCCCGGGCGGGCCGTCCAGGTGGTGCCCGCCCGGGGGAGTGGTGCTTTTCTTGGGATGTGGCGCGGTTCGCGGGGAACCCGTGACATCGCGCCACCGCCACGAGAGGAGCGATCACGATGGACCGCGAACGATCCCATCCGGAGTCCGTCAGCCTCGAGATCAGCGACTGCAGCAAGGAGGACGCGCGGATCGTGTTCGACACGCTGTGCGCCTGCTTCGAGTCCGACCGCTGTGCCGACGACGTGCCCGAACAGCTCGACGAGACCCGTCCGATGGTGTGGCTCGGCACCTTCGAGGTCAGCGACGTGCGCGACTGCGCCCGCCCGGCCCGGCTGTCGTCGTCGGTCACGGCCGACGTCCAGGGCGGCTACTGGGCGATCGACCGGTTCCGTACGACGCTGGACTCCATGTTCCGGGTCAAGGACCTGTCCTCCGCCTCCGGCGACCAGGAGACGGAGCTGCACCTGCTGCTCGAGAGCCGGTGACGTGCGAGACCGGTGACGACGACAAGAACGGGTGACGTGAGAAAGGCGACTCCGGGGCCATTGTGCAACTAGTTGCACAACCCGTGCGCGGTCCTCTACAACTACAGGGGCACGACACCGCGCACGGAGGGCCCCGATGAGCCGATACCCGCACCTGCTGAGCCCGCTCGACCTGGGCTTCACCACCCTGCCCAACCGCGTCCTCATGGGCTCGATGCACGTGGGCCTGGAAGAGGCCGAGAACGGCTTCGCGCGCATGGCGGAGTTCTACGCCGCCCGCGCGCGCGGCGGGGTGGGCCTGATCGTCACCGGCGGCATCGCCCCCAACGACGAGGGGCGCCCCTACGAGGGCGGCGCCAAGCTCACCACCGACGCCGAGGCCGAGCAGCACCGCACGATCACCGAGGCCGTGCACCGCGAAGGCGGTCGCATCGCCCTGCAGATCCTGCACTTCGGCCGCTACGCCTACCACGAGGACCTGGTGGCGCCGAGCGCGCTGCAGGCGCCGATCAGCCCGCACGTGCCCCGCGAACTGACGGACGCCGAGGTCGAGCGGACCATCGACGACTACGCCCGCACCGCCCGCCTCGCCCGGCAGGCAGGCTACGACGGCGTCGAGATCATGGGCTCCGAGGGTTACCTCATCAACGAGTTCATCGCCCTCCAGACCAACCACCGCACCGACCGCTGGGGCGGCTCCTACGAGAACCGGACGCGCTTCCCCCTCGAGATCGTGCGGCGCGTGCGCGAGGCGGTCGGCGAGGACTTCATCGTCATCTACCGGCTCTCGATGCTCGACCTGGTCCCCGGCGGCTCCACGCTGGACGAGGTCGTCACCCTCGCCAAGGCTGTCGAGGCGGCCGGGGCCACCCTCATCAACACCGGCATCGGCTGGCACGAGGCCCGCATCCCCACCATCGCCACCTCCGTGCCCCGCGGCGCCTACACCTGGGTGACCAAGAGGCTCATGGGCGAGGTCTCGGTCCCGCTCGTCACCACCAACCGCATCAACACCCCCGAACTCGCCGAGCAGTTGCTCGCCGACGGCTGCGCGGACATGGTGTCGATGGCCCGCCCGATGCTCGCCGACCCCGACTTCGTCGGCAAGGCCGCGGCGGGCACGCCGGAGGCCATCAACACCTGCATCGGCTGCAACCAGGCCTGCCTCGACCACACCTTCAGCGGCCGGATCACCTCCTGCCTGGTCAACCCGCGCGCCTGTCACGAGACCGAGCTGGTGCTCAGCCCGACCCGGCGCCGCAAGAGCGTGGCGGTCGTCGGCGCCGGACCCGCCGGACTCGCCTGCGCGGTCTCGGCGGCCGAACGCGGCCACGCCGTCACCCTGTTCGAGGCGGCGGCCGAGATCGGCGGCCAGCTCAACGTGGCCCGCAAGGTCCCCGGCAAGCAGGAGTTCGACGAGACGCTGCGCTACTTCCGCCACCAGCTCGACGCCCACGGCGTCGACGTACGCCTCGAGACCTTCGTGAACGCCGGCGACCTGGCGGACTACGACGAGGTCGTGGTCGCCACCGGCGTCAGCCCGCGCACCCCCGACATCCCCGGCGTCGACCACCCGAGCGTGGTCGGCTACCTCGACGTCCTGCGCGACGGCGCCCCCGTCGGCGACCGCGTCGCGATCCTCGGCGCGGGCGGCATCGGCTTCGACGTCGCCGAGTTCCTCACCGACGGCGGCGACAGGGCGAGCGAGGACCCGGCGACGTACTTCCGGCAGTGGGGCGTCGACATGGACCACCGGGCACCCGGCGGCCTCGCCGCGCCCGAGCGGAGCGCCCCGCCGCGCACCGTCCACCTGCTGCAGCGCAAGCCCGGCAAGGTCGGCGCGGGCCTGGGCAAGACCACCGGCTGGATCCACCGCACCGAACTCAAGCACCGCGGCGTGCGCATGGTCCCCGGCGTGCGCTACGACCGCATCGACGACGCCGGCCTGCACTTCACCGTCGGCGAGCAGAGCACCGTCCTGGAGGTCGACACCATCGTGCTGTGCACGGGCCAGGACCCGCGCCGCGACCTCTACGAGGAGCTGGTCGCCGCCGGGGTGAGCGCGCACCTCATCGGCGGTGCCGACGTGGCCGCCGAGCTGGACGCCAAGCGTGCCGTCAAGCAGGGCACGGAGCTGGCGGCGGCCCTGTAGGGCCTGTCCTTCGGATCACGCCGCGGACGCGGGGGCTGGTGCGCGCTCCCCCGGAGGGGGTGCCCCCAGCGGCGTCGTCGGTTGCCGACGTCCCCCGGCCTTCGGCCGGGAGGTGCCCCCACCGCGTCGACGCCCTCCTCCGCCCTGCGGCTGCACGCACCAGACCCCACTCACCGGCACCGGACAGCCCTCGTCGCCGCCCTGCGACCTGATCCGAACGACAGGCCACAGGGGCAGCCCGGCCCGTCCCTAGGATGAGCCCATGTCACTCCCGCACGCGATCCTCACCGCTCTGCTCGAGAAGCCGTCGTCGGGGCTGGACCTGACCCGCCGGTTCGACAAGTCGATCGGCTACTTCTGGTCGGCGACGCACCAGCAGATCTACCGCGAGCTGGGGCGGCTGGAGGCCGCGGGCCTCATCCGCGCGCTGCCCGCCGAGCAGCCGGCCCGCGGACAGCGCAAGAGCTACGAGGTCCTGCCCGCGGGCCGCGCCGAACTCCAGCGGTGGACGGCCGCGGCGCAGGACCCCAAGCCGCACCGCGACGCGCTGCTGCTGCGGCTGCGGGCCGCCGCCGTCGTCGGCACCGCGGGCCTGGAGGCCGACCTGCGCCGCCATCTCGAGCTGCACCGGCGTCAGCTGGCCGAGTACGAGGAGATCGAGAAGCGGGACTTCCCGTCCGGTGACGACAGCGCGCAGGTCAGGCTCCAGCACCTGGTGCTGCGCGCCGGTATCGAGCTGGAGACCTTCTGGACCCAGTGGCTGGCCGAGGCGCTGGAAAGCCTGCCCCGCCCCGCCGGGCAGGCGCCGTAGGCCAGGCGCCGGGGGGCGGGCTCACGGTCACGGCGCCGGATCCGCCGCGGTGGCCGCGGCCTCGAGCGGCCCGCGCCACGCGGTGGGTGACGGGTCACGGATGGCAGGTGGTGGCCACCGGGCTCGCGCGCTGCGCGCTGTACGCGGGCCGGCGGGACGGGACGGCACGGGCCGGGTGGGCGGCGGGTCCCCGCCGCCCACCCGGCCCGTGCCGGTCGCGGCGACGGGGAGGCGTTCAGAGCCGGAACGGCTTCGTGCGGCGGCGCAGGAACCAGGCCGTCGCGATGACACCCGTGCCGACCAGGACGCCGCCCGCCACGAGCGTGACGGTGCCGTAGTCGCGGGTGGCGCCGCCCATGCCGCCCAGCACGCCGCGGGTCGGCGAGGCCGTCGCGGAGATCGTCGGCGTGGTGGCGGGGGACACGATCACGGACTGGGTGCCGGCGGTGCTGCCGCTGGAGCACATCACGACGACCGTGTGCGTGCCCTGGGAGACGTTGGACCAGGCCGCGGACTGGCTGACGCTGGTGCCCGACAGGGCCACCTGGCGGCCCTGGGCGAAGTTCGCCTGGTTGCTGCCGAGCAGCGCCGCCGTGCCCCAGCTGCCGTTGATCTGGGTGCACGCGCTGGTCACCACGGACACCGTGGAGCCGGACGTGCTGACGGAGATGCCCGAGGCCCGCGCGGCGGCGGGCTGGGCGGTCACGGCGAGGGGCAGCGCGGCGGCGGCCGCCATGGTCAGACCGCAGCGGGCGAGGAAGGGGGAAGTGCGCATCGGATGTCCTCCGGCGGCACGGTTGGCGACCTTGCGCCGCCGAGGGTCGGGTACGCCCGTGCTGCCTTCAGGGGCAGCCAACGTCCGCCCGTCCCGGCCCGCACTCCGGCCGCCGCCGGGCAGGTGACGGATTCCACCGGACGGCGCAGAACGGCACCCCGCCCGCTTGCGCTCCCGCGGCCGGACCGCTGGGGTCAGCGTGCGCTCGTGCTCCCCGTGGTCACCGCCCGCTCCGCGGAGAACGCCCCCCACGTGCCGTCCGGCAGCCGTGCCCGCAGCCGCACCCGGTGCCGGGCACCGGCCTCGCGCCCCGCGTAGAAGCTGTGGGCGGCCCTGCCCCGCGGCGGTGCCCCGCCCCAGACCAGCGAGGTGGCCGGCTGCCCGTCGAGCTGGATCTGGTACTCCGTGACCGTCCCGTCCAGTCGCGGCGGCAACCAGGACAGGTCGATGTAGTACGCCCCGTCGGCACGGTGGGTCGTCGCCCGGAAGTCCGCCGGTGCGGTGCCCTCCGCCCCGTCGCCGCCCGGCGCGGTGCTCAGGCGCACGGCCGCGCCGGCGGGGGAGAGGTTGCCGGCCGCGTCCCGCGCCCGGACGGTGAAGGAGTACCGGGTGCCCGGCCGGAGTCCCGTCACCAGGGTCGCGGTCTGACTCCCGCCGACGCTGTGGATCTTCGTCCCGCCCTGGAAGACGTCGTACGACACCACCCCGCTCTCGTCCGTGGCCGCCGTCCAGGACAGCTGGACGGCCCGGCTGCCCGCCGCCCGGCCCGTGGCGCCGCCCGGCCGGGTCGGCGCCGAGCGGTCCGCCGCGACCGCTGCCGGAGTCGTCGCCCGGGCCTCCCGGCTGCGCGGCCCGAGCCGGCCCTCGGCGTCGCGGGCCCGGACGGTGAAGACGTAGGCGGTGGACGGCGTGAGGCGGGTGACGTCGAGCATGCGCTCGGCACCGGGCACGTCCGCGACCTTCGAGGTGCCCCGGTACACCTCGTAACCGCTCGCCGCCGGGAGCGCGTTCCACATCACGTGCACGCTGGTCGCGCTGCCCGCCTCGGCGGTGACCCCCGTCGGCGCCCCCGGCGCCCGCCCCTCCTCACCGCCGTCCGGCGCGGCGCAGCCGCAGCACAGGGCGAGGATCCCTCCGCACAGCACAACGCGTCGCACGGCTTCGCCTCCCGGCCCGGCACGGCGGCAATGGTCCGGACCAATATGGCGCGTCAGTGTGAGCACATCAAGAGGGGGTGCGGTACGGGGTTGGCGGGCAGTCCGGGGAGTTACGTATGCTGAGCCTCCTCGCGGCTGAACCCCGCCTGCACGCAAGGCAGTTCATGCCGGTGGCGCGGGCCGCTGTCGTCGCTGATCCCGCGCCGGCGGGGCTGCCGGGCGGCCGGTGCCGGGAAGGCGCCGGCCGCCGCTCCCCGTCGTACCGTCGCCGCCGCTGCCCGTTGTGCCATCGGAAGATCCGCGGTGCGCGCATATCGTCGGAACATCGCAACCACCGCTCCGTACGGCGCTGAGGCGCTGGACCTCGGACGCGGCCGGCCCCGGATGGGGCCGGGTGTCCGTCCCTGTCCCCGACGAGAGGGCTCTCCACGTGCGTCTCCAGTCGCTGACACCGGCCGTGGCCGGCCTCGCCCTGCTGGCCCCGGTCCCCCCACCCGCCGCCGCGATCCGGGCCCTCGAAGCCCCCCGCGGACCGGTGGTGTGGCAGGAGGGTGCGGCGCGGCAGGATGGTTCCGTGAGCGCCTCGGCACTGCCGGCCCGGGTGAGTGCCTGCGCCCCGGTCTCCCGCGGCCACTACCGCACGGATGCCGGCGCGCCCGCCACGGTCCCGGTCTGCGGGACCGACGGCGCGGTCTTCTGGACGGCCGACATGGACATCGACTGCGACGGACGGCCCGGCCCGCGCTGCAACGGCGGGACCGACCCGCTGTTCTCGCCCGCCACCGCGTTCCAGCAGTCCGACGGCCGCCACCTGAGCGCGGAGAGCCTGCCGTTCATCGTCGTGCCGGGCGTGAGCGCCCTCTGGAACCACCGCGACCACGGCGTGCGCGGCGGGAGCGTCGCGGCCGTCGTCCACGACGACCGGGTCCTCTACGCAGTCGTGGGCGACGCGGGGCCGCCCGAGGTCATCGGCGAGGCCTCGTACGCCGCCGCCGAGGCGCTGGGCGTCGATCCCGACCCGCGCGTCGGAGGCGTGGCCTCCGGCGTCACCTACATCGTCTTCGAGGACTCCCGGGCCACCCCGATCGAGAGCCCCGCGGCGGCCGCCGAAGCGGGGGAGCGGCTGGCCCGGACGTTCGTGGCACGGACGGCCGCAGGCACCCGCCGCGGTGCGGGCGGCGGCGGGTGACCGTATCCCGGGCTGCCCGTGACGGCACCTCGGACGGCCGGTCACACCCCCGGCCCGCCGGCGGGGATCCGGCCCGGCGGTGCGGTCCCGGTCCGCCCGGACGGGGTCGCGCGCGGGCCGGGCCGCCGCCCGGCGGCCCGCGGCTCACGATCCGGGCGGGCGCCGACCGGCGCGGCCCCGCGCGCCGCCGTCGAGCCGTACACCCGGCACTGGCCTGTGCGCGGACACGGCGACGGGGGACCGGTCCGGCGGGTGCCGGTCCGGCGGCCGTCCGGCCCGCCCGCGCCGCCGCCGGGGCGGAGGAGCTGAGCCGAAGCGTCGGCCGGGGGCCCGTCCACGGGCCGCCGGGGCGGCGCGGACCCCGTGCGGCCGTGCCGACCCGCGCCCCTGTCAGACCTTGCGGTAGCCGTACGCCTCCGAGGCGGCCGCCTCGACCGCGTCCAGGTCGGCTCCCGTGGAGGCCGTGACGACGGCGGCCACCGCGCCCTCCACGAACGGCGCGTCCACCAGACGCGTACCGTCGGGAAGTTCGTCGCCCTCGGCGAGCAGCGTCTTCACGGTCAGTACGGCACTCCCGAGGTCGGTGAGGACGGCGACCCCGGCACCGCGGTCGACCGAGGCGGCGGCGGCGGCGATCAGCTCCGCGCTCGTGCCCAGCCCACCCGCCTCCGTGCCGCCCGCCGGGGCGACGGGCACGGCGGTGCCGCCGCCCGCGAGCCCCTGGGCCAGCTCGGCGACCGAGGCCGCCACCTGCGCGCTGTGCGACACGAGCACGATGCCCACCAGCTTGTCGTCGGTCATGGCCGCGCTCACTCCCCGTTCACTTCCGCGAGACCCGCGACCAGCAGTGCCGACGAGGTGGCGCCCGGGTCCTGGTGTCCGATGCTGCGCTCGCCCAGGTAACTCGCCCGGCCCTTGCGGGCCTGGAGCGGGATGGTGTCGAGGGCACCCTGTTCGGCCGCGGCCCGTGCCGCCCCGAAGCCGTCACCCAGGGCGTCCACGGCGGGCACCAGCGCGTCGATCATCGTCGCGTCACCCGGCGCCGCCCCGCCCAGCCGCATGACCGCGTCGACCCCGGCGCGGAACGCCTGCGCGAACTCCTCCTCGCTCACCTCGGCCGCGTCTCCGAGCGCCTTGCCGGTGCCGCGCAGCAGCGTGCCGTACAGCGGTCCGGACGCCCCGCCGACCGTCGAGATGAGCCGGCGTCCGGCGAGGACGAGGACGGCTCCGGGAGTCGTGGGGGGCTCCTTCTCCAGGGCGGTGACGACGGCGGTGAACCCCCGCTGGAGGTTGCTGCCGTGGTCGGCGTCGCCGATCGGCGAGTCGAGAGCGGTGAGCCGTTCCGCCTCGCGGTCGACGGACGCGGCGGTCGCCGTCATCCAGCGGCGGAAGAAGTCGACGTCCAGCACGGGATCTCCTTGCCTGGTCGGTACGTTGATCGCTCGTGTCCGTCTGATCACATGCCCCAGCGCAGCCCCGGCGTCCGTACGGGCGCGTCCCACAGCCGCAGCGTCTCCTCGTCGACCTGGCACAGGGTCACCGAGACGCCGGCCATGTCGAGGGACGTCACGTAGTTGCCGACGAGCGTACGGGCGACGGCGACCCCGCGCTCGCCCAGCACCCGCTGGACCTCGGCGTTGAAGCCGTACAGCTCCAGCAGGGGAGTCGCCCCCATGCCGTTGACCAGCACCAGGACCGGGTTGCGCGGCGGCATGTCCTCCAGCAGCGCGTGCACCGCGACGTCGGCGATCTCGCCGGACGTCATCATGGCCCGCCGCTCCCGGCCCGGTTCGCCGTGGATGCCGATGCCCAGCTCCAGCTCACCCTCGGGCAGGTCGAAGGTCGGGCTGCCCTTGGCCGGGGTCGTGACGGCGCTGAGCGCGACGCCGAAGCTGCGCGCGTTCTCGTTGACCTGCCGGGCGATCACCTCGACCCGCTCCAGCGGCTGGCCCTCGTCCGCGGCGGCGCCCGCGATCTTCTCCACGAACAGCGTCGCGCCGGTGCCGCGCCGCCCGGCCGTGTAGAGGCTGTCGGTCACCGCGACGTCGTCGTTGACCAGTACCTTCGCGACCTGGATGCCCTCGTCCTCGGCGAGTTCGGCGGCCATGTCGAAGTTCAGCACGTCACCCGTGTAGTTCTTCACGATGAACAGCACGCCCGCCCCGCTGTCCACGGCCGCGGCGGCCCGCACCATCTGGTCGGGCACGGGAGAGGTGAACACCTCACCGGGACAGGCCGCCGACAGCATTCCCGGCCCGACGAACCCCCCGTGCAACGGCTCGTGCCCGGACCCGCCCCCGGACACCAGCCCCACCTTCCCCGCCACCGGTGCGTCCCGCCGCACGATCACCCGGTTCTCCACGTCCACGGTCAGTTCGGGATGCGCGGCGGCCATCCCCCGCAGCGCGTCGGCGACCACGGTCTCCGGGACGTTGATCAACATCTTCATGGGATCTCCTGGTGAGCTCGGAAGGTGGTCTTCGGCCTGTTTCTCATTGGTCGGAGTGAGGTCGGGTGGTTCTCGATCGTGGCGGTCCGCAGCGGTCGCAAGCGGGCGGTGGCGCTACTGATGCAGACTTGATGACGCCGTGTCAGATCCTACGGCGGATCGACGGCATGCCGACGGGAGCCCTACAGAGGCAGTATCGACCTTGCGGCTGCGAAGGTCACGCGGGCGGCATTCCGAGCGGGCAGGGGAGGACCGGGCGGGCGCCTCGTACGGCGTTCACGCAGTCGATCCTCCCCATGTGCTCCCGGCGCCGCCCGTACTCCCCGCATCCCCGGTAGGCATCCCGCGCCGGAGGCGGGCGACCCGGAATGTCCGCCCGGTCGGCCTGCCGCGGACACGGTGAGCGACGACCGTCGGCGACTCGTGGAGCCGGCAGATCCTTCGTCTGCTGGTGGTACAGCGGCGACGCATCGCTGACCAGCGCAAACAGCCCACGTCGCGACTTCTGCGGGATCGCTGGTCCGGGAATGGTCCGAACCTTGGGCGGTACGGTTCCTCGGACCGGACGTGAAGCGGGCCTCCGCTTCCCATGTCTCCTGCGCCTTGGTGGCCGGGGCGAAGAGTGCGGCCCCGAGCAGTTGCCGCGGCCGCCGCCGGACCGGTCGAAGACACCGGTGGCGCAGGGAACGTCCTCACAGGCCCGCAGGGTGGGATTCGACCGATTGCGCGCTTCGTCTGGCAGGTGCCGCCCATCACCCTGAGCCTGGTTTCAACGCCCTGCGCCCGCAGGGCCGCGTACGTCGTGCATCCCGGCCGGGCAGTAGGCACGGCCCGCTGTGTGCACCCGCCGCTACTCACGCGAGGAGAGACGTCATGCCCAGAGCTGCCACGACCAAGGTGACGCAACCCGTGACGGACGACAGCATCAAGGTGCGCCAACTCAGCCACTACCAGTTCAGCTGGGTCGCGGGTGAGCCCGCTGCCCCAGGAACCCTCACCCTGCAACTCGTACTCGACGAAGGCGCTTGGGAAGAGGTGCTGACCGTCGACGTCGACGACGCCGACGTGCTCCAGGACCTCTTGCGCAGCACACCGACCGTGCACTACGACGTCAGCCGCCGGACCCTGATGTTCGGTGTCACCGCTGTCGGCGTCTGAACGGCAGCGTCCTCCCCTCACAGCAGCGCTCCTGGGCCGCGTCCTCGACGGCCGGCCCCTTGAGGACGGCTGCACCCGCACCCTCGATCACTACCGCCCGGCCGCGCCACGGCACGCACCGGCACCGGCGGGGGCCGCGACACCTGCCCCGACCTCCACCAGGACCGCCGCGACTACGTGTCGAACAACACCCGCGACATACCGGTGTCCGCGGACGAGCCCCGCCGTCCTCGCCGCTTTCGGCCGTCAGAGTGCTGGTGCCCGCTTCCCGCAGGCATTGGTGAGGCGCGGCCGGGCACCTGGGGAGGAGGCGGGCCGGCCGTACATCGGGTCCCGTCCCTCGACGTCGAAGGGCTTCAGGGAGTGAGAAGGTGAAGGGCTTCCGCAGTTTCATTTTGCGTGGCAACGTGGTCGACCTGGCTGTAGGCATCGTCATCGGGGCGGCGTTCACCGCCGTGGTCAACGGTTTCGTGAGTGCCTTCCTGACTCCGCTGGTCGGGCTGGCCACCGGCGCCACGGGCGACATGAGCCGCAAGACCTTCACCGTGGGCGCCACCGAGTTTCCCTACGGCGCCTTCATCAACGCGGCGATCAGTTTCCTCCTCCTCGCCTCCGCCCTGTACTTCCTGGTCGTGCTGCCGATCAACAAGCTGCACGAACGCCTCGCCCCGCACCACGACGTCCAGGCACCCAAGCGGGACTGCCCCGAATGCCTCAGCCCCGTTCCCGCCCAGGCCCGACGCTGCGCCTCCTGCACCGTCCCCCTGCCTGCCGTGCCCGCCCAGGCAGGGGAGACGACCCAGCGCGCCGGGTGACCGCGGCCGTCCTCGGCCAGACGCTCCGGGGGCGCGCCCGGGCCTGCGGCAGGGGGGGGAGGAACGTCGGACTGCACAGGCTGCCGGGAGGCCCGCCCGGGATGCCGGGGAAGTGCCGGGGGCTAGGGTGCGGCCCGCGCCTGCTCGGCGATCGCACAGCCTGCGGTGCGTCACCGTCCCGGGGCAGGGACTGTTGTGCTCGGGTCGGGGCCGCCAGGCGGCCTGCGCCGCGCTCCAGTGGCCGGGCGCTCCGGGAGCCGGCAGCGGGGCGAGGAAGGCGTCGGCTGCCGAGGCCGCCTGGCCCCAGGTGGTGCAGCCCGTCGGCCCGGGCACCTGGCGGGCTGCTGCCGGGCAGCGCTCGAGCCACGCGGGTCCCGGTGACCGGAACGCCGGCGGCAGGGCGGGATCGATCCCGGCGCTGTTGTTGAGCCGCCGGCGGCGGGCCTCGATGTGCAGGGCGATTGCCAGGGGTGGGGCGGGTCCGTCAGACGGCGGTGACGGCCGCGGCCGTTTCAGGTGTGCCGGTGAGGGCTGCGAGGTACCGCTCGGCGTCCAGTGCGGCCGCGCAGCCGGAGCCGGCGGCGGTGATCGCCTGGCGGTAGGTGTGGTCGACGACGTCGCCCGCGCCGAAGACGCCGGGGACGTTCGTCCGTGTGGAGGGGGAGGCGACCCTGAGGTAGCCCTCGTCGTCCAGGTCCAGTTGGCCGGTGACCAGGTCGGTGCGCGGGTCGTGGCCGATGGCGACGAAGAGTCCGGTGGCCGGGAGGCGGGAGGTCTCGCCGGTGACGGTGTCGCGCAGGGTGAGTCCGGCGAGTCTGCCGCCGTCCTCGTGGATCTCGGCGACCTCGCTGTTGAAGGCGAAGGAGATCTTCGGGTCGGCGAAGGCGCGGTCCTGCATGGGCTTCGAGGCGCGCAGGGTGTCGCGGCGGTGGACGACGGTCACGGAGCGGGCGAAGCGGGAGAGGAAGGTGGCTTCCTCCATCGCGGTGTCGCCGCCGCCGACCACCACGATGTCGTGCTCGCGGAAGAAGAAGCCGTCGCAGGTCGCGCAGTACGACACGCCACGGCCGGAGAGCGCGTCCTCGCCGGGCAGGTTCAGCTTGCGGTGCTGCGAGCCGGTCGCCACGATGACGGCCTTGGCCCGGTGGACCGTACCCGTGCTGTCGGTGACGGTCTTGACCGTGCCGGTGAGGTCGACCGAGATGATGTCGTCGGGGACGAGTTCGGCGCCGAAGCGTTCGGCCTGGGCCCGCATGTCGTCCATCAGCTCCGGGCCCATGACGCCGCCCGGGAAGCCGGGGAAGTTCTCCACCTCGGTCGTCTGCACCAGCGCGCCGCCGGCGGTGACCGCGCCTTCGAAGACCAGCGGTTTCAGCGAGGCGCGGGCGGTGTAGAGGGCGGCGGTGTATCCGGCGGGGCCGGAGCCGACGACGATGACGTTGCGTATGTCCGTCGCCGTGCTCATGCCTGGGGCTCCGGCGCGATCTCCTTGATCAGGCCCTCGATGAGCACCTTGATCTCGTCGCGGATCGGGCGGACGGCCTCGACGCCCTGGCCCGCCGGGTCCTCCAGTTGCCAGTCCAGGTAGCGCTTGCCCGGGAAGACCGGGCAGGTGTCGCCGCAGCCCATGGTGATGCAGACGTCGGACTCCTTGACGGCGTCGACGGTGAGCACCTTCGGGACCTCGGCGGAGATGTCGATGCCGACCTCGCGCATGGCCTCGACGGCGGCCGGGTTGACGTGCTCGCCCGGGTCGGAGCCGGCGGAGCGGACCTCGACGCGGTCCCCGGCCAGGTGGGTCAGCCACGCGGCGGCCATCTGGGAACGGCCGGCGTTGTGGACGCAGACGAAGAGCACGGAGGGCTTGTCGGGCATCGGGGTCTCTCTTGTCTCACGGCGGCATCAGGCGCGGATGAGTTCAGCACCAGGTGGTGTCAGCCACCACTGATGTGACAGTATCAGTCCATGATGACGTCAGTCGACACTGACCTGATCCGGGTTCTGGCGGACCCGCTCAGGCTGCAGATCGTGACCCTGCTCGCCAAGGAGACGCTGTGCACCACCCACCTCGTGGAGGAGACCGGTGCCCGGCAGACCAACCTCTCCAACCACCTGAGAGTGCTGCGCGAGGCGGGGGTGGTCGAGACGGAGCCGTGCGGCCGCTACACGTACTACAAGGTCCGCCCGGACGTCATCGCACAGCTCGCCGGCCAGTTCGCCGACCTGGCCGAGTCCGCTCGTGATGCCGCCGAGAACAAGAGGGCCTGTCCGTGACCCGCACCGAAGCAGCCGCGACCGCCGAGGAGTCCTCGGTCGTCGCGAAGCTGTCGACGCTCGACCGTTTCCTCGCCGTCTGGATCCTTGTCGCCATGGCCCTCGGCCTCGGCCTGGGCAGGCTCATCCCCGGCCTCAATGACGCCCTGGCGAAGGTCGAGATCGGCGGCATCTCCCTGCCGATCGCCGTCGGCCTGCTGATCATGATGTATCCGGTGCTGGCCAAGGTCCGCTACGACAAGCTCGACGCCGTCACCGGCGACAAGCCGCTCATGGTCTCGTCGCTGGTCGTCAACTGGATCGTCGGCCCGGCGGTGATGTTCGCGCTGGCGTGGATGTTCCTGCCGGACCTGCCCGAGTACCGCACCGGCCTGATCATCGTCGGGCTCGCCCGCTGCATCGCCATGGTCATCATCTGGAACGACCTGGCCTGCGGCGACCGCGAAGCCGCCGCGGTCCTCGTCGCGTTGAATTCGGTCTTCCAGGTCCTGGCGTTCGGCCTGCTCGGCTGGTTCTACCTCGACCTCCTGCCGGGCTGGCTGGGCCTGGGCGACGGTCAGCACCTGGACATCTCCATGTGGAAGATCGCCCTGAACGTCGTCATCTTCCTCGGAGTCCCCCTGCTGGCCGGGTTCCTCACCCGCCGCCTCGGCGAGAAGAAGCTGGGCCGCGAGCGGTACGAGTCCAACTTCCTGCCGAAGATCGGCCCCTGGGCCCTCTACGGGCTGCTGTTCACGATCGTCATCCTCTTCGCCCTGCAGGGGAAGACCATCACCTCGCAGCCGCTCGACGTCGCCCGCATCGCGCTGCCGCTGCTGGTCTACTTCGCGGTGATGTGGTTCGGCACGTTCGCGCTCGGCAAGATGATCGGCCTGGCCTACGACCGCACCGCCACCCTCGCCTTCACCGCGGCGGGCAACAACTTCGAGCTGGCCATCGCGGTCGCCATCGCCACCTTCGGCGTCACCTCGGGCCAGGCCCTGTCCGGTGTGGTCGGTCCGCTCATCGAGGTCCCGGTCCTGGTGGCGCTCGTCTACGTCTCGCTGGCCTGGCGGCGGAAGTTCAACGCCGCGCAGCAGCTGACGCCGGCCCCGCAGGAGAGCTGATGCGCCGCTTCGACGGCCGCGCACAGGGAGCGACCGGCACGCCCGCGCCCCGCACCGCCCGGTGCACGACGTGCGGGGCGGCGCGGGCGACATGACGCGGCACACCGACGTGGTGGTGATCGGCGGCGGCCAGGCAGGGCTCGCCGCCGGCTACCACCTGCGCCGCCAGGGTCTGGAGTTCGTCGTCCTCGACGCCCAGGCCACCCCCGGCGGGGCCTGGCAGCACACCTGGGAATCGCTGCACCTGTTCTCCCCGGCCGCCTTCTCCTCCCTTCCCGGCCGCCTCATGCCGGCACAGCCGGGCGAGGAGTATCCGGAGGCCGGGCACGTGGTGGAGTACCTGAGCGACTACGAGAAGCGGTACGACCTCCCCGTGCTGCGGCCGGTCAAGGTGCTCGGCGTGCACGACGACGGGCGGCTGCTGAGGGTGGAGACCGACTCCGGCACCTGGCACGCACGCGCGGTGATCAGCGCCACCGGTACCTGGTGGCGTCCCTTCCTCCCCGCCGTCCCGGGACGCGAGGACTTCGGGGGCAGGCAACTGCACACCGTCTCCTACCGCAGGCCGCGGGAGTTCGAGGGCCGGCGCGTGATCGTCGTCGGCGGCGGCAACTCGGGAGCACAGATCGCCGCCGACCTCGTGCACGACACCGAACTCACCTGGGTGACCCAGCGCCCGCCCCGCTTCCTCGCCGACGACATCGACGGCCGCGCCCTGTTCGACGCGGCCACCGCCCGCCGCCGCGCCCTCGACGAGGGCCGCACCGACACCGGAGGCGTCGCCGCACTGGGGGACATCGTCGCCGTACCGCCGGTGCGCGAGGCCCGGGACGCAGGGCTGCTGAAGGCGTCCCCCATGTTCGTGCGTCTCGACCGCGACGGTGTGGTCCGGGCCGACGGTACGAGGACGCCCGCCGACGCGGTGATCTGGTGCACCGGCTTCCGGCCGGCCCTCTCGCACCTGTCACCCCTGGGCCTGCGCGGCTCACGTGGTCACATCGCCACCCGGGGCACCCGCTGCCTGGAGGATCCCCGACTGCACCTTCTCGGCTACGGCGACTGGACGGGGCCCGCCTCCGCCACGCTCATCGGTGTCGGACGGCCGGCTCGCGACGCGGTCCGCGAGATCGCCGCACTCCTCGACGCCGGAGGGTGATCCCCGCGACGCCGCGAGGATCCGCGGGAAACCGGACCCGCGGTGCGCAGACCGCCCCGGCCGCTCGACGCGGGCGGCCGGAAGCGGTCACTCGCACGAAGCCCGGGGCGCCGGGTCCAGGATGGACCGGATGCGTTGCAGTCCGTCGTGATTGACCGAGAACCAGGCCCAGGTGCCGCGCCGTTCGCGGTCCAGGAGCCCGGCCTCGGTCATGATCTTCAAGTGGTGGCTGACGGTGGACTGGCGCAGTTCCAGACTGTCGGCCAAGTCGCATACGCAGGCTTCGCCGTCGGGGGCCTGTTCCAGCAGCCGGAACAACTGCAGACGGGTGGGGTCGGCGATGGTCCGGAGCATCGCCGACAACTGTTCGGCTTCGGAGCGTTGCAGGGGTTTGCAGTTCGGCCCCGGCCCGCACGAGCCGCCTTCGAGGAACCCGTCCTCCGACATCTGCAGATCTATGACAGCCGCGCATCGACCATAAGCGCTGTGTGATCACTTTGGCACGATCGAAAATGGTCGGACTGTGCGTTCGGCGAGGATCGGACGGTCGTTCGGCAGGGATCGGGCGACTGTTGGGGCGGGTGTCGACGCGACGGCAGCAGTTCGTGCGGGGATCGCCCGTCGGCGCGGTGGTGGCTGTCGTGTCCGGCTGTCAGGTCGTCCGGTCGGCCGGCGTCGTGTGCCGGGCGATGAGTGCGGCGGTGGCCGAGACCAGCGCGAGGACGACGAAGAGGTGGGGGTAGCCGCCGAGTGGCACGGCCAGGGCGGTGCCGGCGAACGGGGCGAGCGCGGAGGCGGTCGTCGTGGGAGCGGCGAGGATCCCGGACAGGCGGCCGTAGCGGTTGGCGCCCCATCGGTCGGTGACGGCGGTGGCCTGCAGCAGCGTCAGGTTGCCGCGGACGGTGCCGGCGACGACGGCCAGGACCGCCAGCAGCGGGTAGGGGCCGGGGACGAGTGCGAAGGCGGCGGTGGTCGCTCCCCCCAGGCCGACAAGGACAGCGGCACGTAAGGCGGGTGAGCTCCGGCGGGCCAGGGTCGCGTACAGCGTGCGGCCGAGGGTCTGCCCGGCCCCGCCCAGCCCCAGGGCCCAGGCTGCCTGGGTCACGGTGTAGCCGCGGTCGAGCAACAGAGGGACGAGGGTGACGACCACGGCGTACATCGCGAACGACGAGAGGGTCAGGGCGGTGGCCAGGAGGAGGAAGGGACGACTGCGGGTGATGGCGGCCGTGCTGGAGGTCGCGCCTGCCGTGGTCGAGGGCGGGGCGGGGGGCCAGGGGCCCCGTAGGGCGACGGCGTGGGCGGGCACGGTCACGGCGGCCAGGACGGCGGCCAGGATCAGGTACGTGTGGCGCCAGGTGAAGTGTTCGGCCAACTGGGCGGTCAGGGGAGCGAAGAAGGTGGAGGCCAGACCACCGGCGAGAGTGACGGTGGTCAGGGCGCGGATGTGGTGGGGGGGACCACCAGCGGGTGAGTGCGGCGAAAGCGGGCTGGTAGAAGGTGGAGGCCATGGCGAGACCGGCCAGCAGCCATCCGATGGTGAACATGATCAGGTTGGGCGCCGTGGCGATGACGACCAGGCTTGCCGTGCCGATGACGGAGCCGGCGGTCATGACCGTGCGAGGGCCGCGGGCGTCCAGGATGCGGCCGATGCGGATGCCGGCCAGGGCGGAGACGAGCAGGGCGGCCGAGAACGCGGCCGTGGTCGTGGCCGCGCTCCAGCCGGTGGCCGCGGTGATCTGCGGGTTGAGGACGGGGAAGGCGTAGTAGACGATGCCCCAGCTGGTGATCTGGGTCAGGCACAGGGCGGGCAGGGCCGCTCGAGGCCGCGCCGGCCGGTCGGCGACGGCGGCCGCGTCGGCCGTGGAGAGATCGCTCATGAGCCGGTCAGTGGCAGCCGGCCGTGTCGGGCCGTTGTGCGGGCCGGACGGCGCCGGCGGGGGTGCGGCAGGTGGGTGTGGGTGCCACCGGGCTGCTCGGCCGACGCGTCGGCGTCTGCCTCGACCGCGCACACCTCCCGCGGTTCCGGGCCGGAGCCACGCACCCAGAGCTTGTCCTGCCGGGCATGACGACAGGCGGTGTCCGTCTCCTCGGTGCGGGCCTGCCCTGCCCGGACGAGCCGGGTGGCCGGCAGGTCGGCCGCTTTGAGGGCGGGTTGCGTTGGGGGCATGGGGCCTTTCTCCTGCCGGTTCGACGGTGTGCGCGGCCCGGGGCCGTGACGGCCCCGGGCGGTGGTGGTCAGGCGCCGCAGCAGTTGCCGGACGCGGTGGCCGGACCGGGGGAGACGGCGGTGAGCCGGATCGGCTGTGGAGCGACGGGTGCGCAGCAGCCGTCTGCTGCGGCCGGGGAGGTGTCGGCCGTGTCGAACAGTCCGGAACCGCCGCACACGCCGGTTTCCGGCAGAACCAGTTCCACGCGGTCGGCCGCGTCGGCATCGCCCGCCAGGGCGGCCGCCACGGAACGGACCTGCTCGTAGCCGGTCATGGCCAGGAAGGTGGGAGCGCGGCCGTAGCTCTTCATGCCGACGAGGTAGACACCGGCGTCCGGGTGGGACAGCTCCCGGTGGCCGTGCGGGTAGACGGTGCCGCAGGAGTGCTGGTTGGGGTCGATCAGCGGGGCGAGTTCCACCGGTGCCTCCAGGCGCTCGTCCAGGCGCAGGCGCACCTCGGAGAGGAAGGACAGATCCGGGCGGAGTCCCGTCAGGACGATGATCTCGTCCACCGTCTCCAGCCGCCGCCCGTCCTCGGCGACCAGCACCAGTCCGCCGTCGGCGTCGCTTTCGACGGCCTCGGTACGGAAGCCGGTGACCGCCTCGGCGTGGCCGTCGTCGACGGCGGCCTCGGCCGCCAGACCGAGAGCGCCGCGCGCGGGCAGCTGGTCGGCGGCTCCGCCGCCGAAGGTGGAGCCGGAGATGCCGCGGCGCAACACCCACACCGCCTTCGTGCCCGTGCCGTCCTTCGACCGCGACAGCTCGGCCAGGGAGGAGAGCGCGGTGAACGCGGAGGCGCCCGAACCGATGACGGCGGTCCGCTTGCCCGCGTAACGGGCACGTACGGCCGGGTCCGTGAGGTCGGGGACCCGGTAGCTGACGCGGTCGGCCGCCGCGCGCTCGCCGAGGGCGGGCAGACCACTGCCGCCGGCGGGGGAGGGCAGGGTCCAGGTGCCGGAGGCGTCGATCACGGCGGCGGCGAGGATCCGCTCTTCGCGGCCGTCGGCGTGCCGCACGTGGACGACGAAGGGCTGCGATGCACGGTCGGTGTCGACGATGCGGTCACGGCCGGCCTTGGAGACACCGGTGACCCGGGCGCCGTAGCGGACCCGGTCGCCGAGGGCGTCGGCGAGCGGCTGCAGGTAGTGCTCGACCCAGTCGCCGCCGCTGGGGTAGGTGGCGGCGTCGGGCTTGCTCCATCCCGTGGGGGCGAGGAGCTTCTCGGCCGCGGGATCGACGACTTCGCCCCACGTGGAGAAGAGACGTACGTGTGCCCATTCGCGCACGGCGGTGCCCGCGGCGTGACCGGCTTCGAGGACGAGGGCACGCAGGCCGTGGTCGGACAGGTGGGCCGCGGCCGCCAGGCCGACGGGGCCGGCGCCGATGACGACTACCGGCAGAACAGGGGCAGCGGACATGGTGGGACGACTCCTCGGATTCGATGTCTGTCGATGCCGCCCAGCATGCTCCTGAGATCGATGTACGTCAACATAGAAGTTCATCGAATTTGTGCCCGGGCGGGCGCAGAGGGTTTCCCCTTCCTGCTTGGCAAATGATTTGATGACTGTCAACATAGAGGTATGTCTAATCTGGCTCCGGGTTCCACCCGTCCGAACGCCACCGTGACCTGGTGCTGCCAGCCGCTGGGGAAGGAAGAGTTGTCCGCCGCCGACTCGGAGAAGATCGCCGTCATGTTCAAGGCGCTGTCCGATCCCGTCCGGCTGCGGTTGTTCTCGAAGATCGCCGCGCGGCCGACCGGAGAGGCCTGTGTCTGTGACATCCAGGACGTCGGGGTTTCCCAGCCCACGGTCAGTCACCACTTGCGGAAGCTGCGGGAAGCCGGGCTCCTCGAGTCGGAGCGCCGTGCCAGCTGGGTCTACTACCGTGTCGCGCCCGGGGTGTTGTCGGCCATGGCCGGCCTGCTGTCACAGACCACCTGAACCGGTGGGCTCCGGCGGTCCGCAAGGCGGGCATCGGCCGGGCGCAACCCCGAGCGCAGGGACATGCCCACCGGTGACGGATCCCGGAAGGGACGCTGGGAGGGAGATGCCATGTGTCGGAAAGGGGCCGGCGCCGCCCGTGACGGTTCGTGCCTGGAGCTGAGCGCGGCCGACATGGTCTGGTGGTCCAACGTCTTCAAGACCCTCGGAGATCCGGTCCGTCTGCAGCTTCTGATGCAGCTGGCCGAACGGTCGGGAGCCGAGGCCGCGGTGCACGAACTGGCGGACGTCGGAGTGTCTCCGGCGACCGTCAGCCATCACCTGAAACGGCTGCGGTGCATCGGTCTGATCGAGAGCAGGCGTGATGGCCGCCTCGTCTGCTACAGGCTGGGCGCGGGGGTGCGCTCCGCGCTGATGCAGATCCTGCGTCAGCGCAGCCAGGTCAACGTCTGGCGGGCGCTGGAGACCGACCCGGACTCCGGCCGCGTACCGCTGCGAGCACAGGGCCGCGGTACGCAGCCGGGAGACCGAGCCGAAAAGCCCCGGTCGTCGCGAAGCCTTCGGTGCGATGCCGGCGATCAGCCCACGGCGGCGGCAGATGCTGTCACGGGCTGGTCCAGGTGGACGGTCGTGTCGCACAGGCGCTCCACCTGTGCCGGGTCGTGGGAGACGAGCAGCACCGCCCGGCGGCCGTGCAGTGCCGCGATGGACTGTTCGACCTTGTCCCTGCTGCGTTCGTCGAGTGCGCTGGTGGGCTCGTCGAGCAGCAACCCGGCCGGCTCCAGGGCCAGGGCACGGGCGAGACAGAGCCGCTGGCGCTGTCCGGCGGAGAGGTTCTGCGCGGGTGAATCGAGCCGGTCGGCGACCTCCTTCCACAACCCGGCCTCCTCCAGTGCCTGCTCCGCACGCTCCTTCAGGGCCTCCTGGGAGGCGCGCAGAACGTGGCGGAGACCGAAAAGGGCGTTGTCGAGGATGCTGCCCCCGAAGACGACCGGCGTCTGGGGCACGAGAACCACCTTGGCCCTCAGGTCGGCGTCCCCCTTGCCGGGTGCGATGGTCCGGTCCAGCACCCGCAGTTCGCCGTCCCGGGTGAGCCCGTTGGGGAGCAGGTCCACCAGGGCGCGCAGGAGGGTCGACCTGCCGGCGCCCGACGGCCCGCACAGCCCGGTGGTGGACCCCTGCTCGAGGCTGAAGGAGACCGGGCCGACCAGGGTCTTGTCGCGGTTGAGCACGCGTAGTTGGCGCACGGCGATCACGTTGTCCATCGCTCCCCCTCGAAACGGTTGCGCAGCGCGACCGCCGCGCTGAGAAGTACTGCGGTGATCAGGACCAGCACCATGGCGCTTCCCCACGCCTGGGTGACCGCCTGGGGGTCACCGGACTCCTGGGAAAGAGTGAAGATGCGGGTCGGCAACGCCTGCACCGGCGATTCCACGATCCCGCTCGGCACGGCGGGCGCGCCGAAGAAGACCGTCGCGGTGAAAAGCAACGGGGCGGTTTCGCCCGCGGCTCGCGCCAGGCCGAGGAGCAGGCCGGTGACGGTCGCCGGCCAGGTGTACGGAACGACGACGGAGCGGATGTACTGCACCCGCGTCAGCCCCAGGGAGATGGCGCTTTCCGGGGTGTGCTCGGCGACCGCCGGGGGCGAGGCCCTCGCGCTGCGACTCGGCCTGACCAAGGACCGGCACGAGCAGCTTCTCCACGCCACCGCCAAGCACCTGGGCACATCGGCCACCGCCTCGGACGCCGTGCTGACCGCTGCCACGGAACTCGGCATCGACCACACCGCCGCCCTGCAGCTGGCCGCCTACGCCGCCGACATGTTCGACGCACCCGGCGCCCCCGGCTGCTGAACGGCGCCGAGGTGGTCGCCCCTCCCGCCCGGGGAGAGGCAACCACCTCGGCTTCGGCCCGGTACCGGGCGACGGCCCGGTGTCAGGAGGCGCGGTGCACCTTGTGCTGCGCCGCCTGTGCCCGGGGCCGCACCACCAGGAGGTCGATGTTCACGTGCGGCGGCCGGGTCACCGCCCACGTCGGCGACGTCCTCGGCGACCAGCGGATCAGGGACTCCGGCGTAGACGGCGTCGGCCTTGTTCAGGTCCCCGCGGCAGCGGTTGAGGGAGAACTCCTCGGTGTGGACCATGCCCGGAGCTGTCTCGACCACCCGCAGCGGCTCCCCGCAGACCTCCAGGCGCAGGGTTTCGGCCAGTACATGGGCACCGTGCTTGGCGGCGCTGTAACCGCCGCCGCCCTCGTGGCAGGTGAACGAGGCGGTGGAGGAGACGACGACCACGACTCCGTCGCCGGAGGCTCTCAGACTCGGCAGCAGCGCCTGGGTCATGTGCAGCGCACCGACCACGTTCACCTCGAACATGGACCGCCAGTCGCCGGGATCGGCGTTCTCGACGTGTTCCGTCCCGTAAGCTCCGCCCGCGTTGTTGACCAGCACGTCACACGTCGGCAGTCGGTCGGCGAAGGCGAGGACCGCCTCCCGGTCGGTCACATCCAGTGGGAACACCCGGGCGGTTCCGCCTTCGGCCCTGATCTCCTCGGCGACGGCCTCCAGCCGGTCGGTCCGGCGTGCGGTCAGGACGACCTCGAAGCCGTCGCGAGCCAGTGCTCGTGCGGTGGCCGCACCGATCCCACTGCCGGCCCCCGAGACGACGGCCGTCCTCGCAGGCCCTTTCGCATCGGCGGTGCGCACGTCGGTCATGCTTCCCCAGCTCATGATTAGATGAACATCTAATCAAGCGATCTTGGCGGGAGGTGCAACCGGTGTCAACATAGATGCATGTCGAAGCTAGCGCAGTTGGCGGCCACCGCCTCCGTTCCGCCGTGCTGCCCGTCCCTCACGGACCGGGAGCTCACCGAGGAGGAGGCCGAGATCACGGCCGCCATGTTCAAGGCGCTGGGGGACCCGGTGCGGCTGCGCCTGTTCTCCAAGGTCGCTTCCCACCCCGACGGTGAGGCCTGTGTGTGCGACATCGCCGATGTCGGCGTTTCCCAGCCCACGGTCAGCCATCACCTGAAGAAGCTCCGCGAGGCAGGCCTGCTGCTGTCCGAGCGGCGCGGAACCTGGGTCTACTACCGACTCGCCCCCACGGTCCTCGCCGCCCTGTCCGGATTCCTCACCGCCCGCGACTGAACCGCGTTCCGGCGCGCCTGCCGAGCCCTGCCGCGAGTGACTGCGCCCGCTGTGCCGGGTGTGCCCGAGTCGTGCCCCGCCGCCGGCCGCCGAGCCCCACCGGGCCCTGCGGGGGCGAGTGCGGCGCCCGGACGTCCTGTGGTCCGCCGCCGGGTCCGTGGGAGTCCTCGGTCTTCCCGCCGGCTCCGCCTCCCGGGTGCTTTTTTGCGTGCACCCCCGTCTGCGGCCGCGCCTGCCGCATGCCTCGCGTTCCCGCGGGCGCCGCTCGCCCCGCTCCGGCCGGGGGGATGGGCGTCCTCGAGTTCCGGGAAATGGCTGACAGGCGCCACGGGCCGACGCCAAGCTGATCCTTGATTCGACAACAGTCGATATAGCGAAGTCGTGGCGGTCCCTTGTGGCGTTTCCACGATCGTTGTGTCTTGTGGCGCACCCACGCGCAGCGACCTCCGCACCGTCGATCACCGACGCGCCGCCCACACGGCCGCGCCTTCCCACCCCTGTCGGTTCGCCTGTTCACAGCGCCCTGCGTGAGAGGACTCGCACATGACCGGCACCGTCCTCAGCACTGCTCAGGCCCACCCCGACAACATCCCGCGGAGTGACGACGGCCGTCCTGCGGAGCCCAACATCTTCCTGTCGGGTGGAAAGGGCATCCCGGAGGACCTGCGGGTGCGCCGGGTCGAGGAGTTCACGGATCGGGTCAAGCTCGGCGTCCAGAACCGCTACGAGCATTTCGAGGCAACCGCCGAGGTCCGGAACGTCGACGGACGTTCCCTGCGCGTATATGACTGGATCTACCGGACCTACCTGGCCGAGTAGGACGGCCGCCACGTCACAGGCGTGGCTGACCTGCGGCAACGGGCGCCATCGCCGCCCTGCGCCGCCCATCTCCTCCACCACCCGACGCCCCGCGAAAGGTTCACCATGGCGCGCGAGTCCGAGTCCGGACTCCCCGTCGAACCGGTCCACGGGCCGGAGACCCTTCGGGGCTGAGGTCCGGCGGAGAAGCTGGGCGATCCGGGGGCCTACCCGTGCACGCGGGGCGTGTACCCGTCGATGTACACCGGCCGGCCGTGGACGATGCGCCAGTACGCCGATGCCGTGCTCGACGGAAACACGTCGTGAAGGTGTCGCTGGTCCAGCCTCCCCCGTGGTGCCGCAGGCAGGACCATGCGCTTCTCAGGAGAGGGGGGCGGTGATCTCCCGCTTGAGGATCTTGCCGCTGGGCCCCATCGGCAGCGAGTCCGTCAGCCAGATCCGGCGCGGGTACTTGTACGCGGCCACCCGCTCCCGCACGAACTCCTGCAGTTCCGCGGCCGTCACCTCGGCCCCCGCGCGCGGGACGACCGCGGCGGCGACCTCCTCGCCGAGCCGCTCGTCGGGAACTCCGACGACGGCGGCGAGGGCGACCGCCGGGTGCTCGTGCAGCACCTCCTCGATCTCGCGCGGGTAGACGTTGTACCCGCCCCGGATGACGAGGTCCTTCTTGCGGTCGACGACGAAGAGGTAGCCGTCCTCGTCCTGCCGGGCCAGGTCGCCGGTGCGCAGCCAGCCGTCGGGCACCGTGGCCGCGGTCTCCTCCGGGCGGTTCCAGTACTCCTTCATCACGTTCGGCCCGCGTACGGCCAGTTCGCCGACCTCGCCGGGAGCCACGTCCCGACCGTCGTCGTCGAGCAGCCGGACCTCGACGTCACGGATGGGGGTGCCGATGGATCCGGCCTTGCGCGGGCGGTCGGCGTGGTTGAAGGAGACGACCGGGCTGGTCTCGGACATGCCGAAGCCCTCCAGCACGGCGCAGCCGAAGCGGCGCTCGAATTCGTGCAGCAGTTCCACCGGCAGGGAAGCGCCGCCCGAGATGCACATGCGCAAGGAGGAGACCTCGGCCTCGGCGCCGGCCGGGTGCTGCAGGAGAGCCGCGTACATCGTGGGCACCCCCTCGAACACGGTCGCCCCGTCGCGGGCGATGGCTTCGAACACGACGGCCGGGTCGAAACGCGGGATGAGGGTGAGCGAGGCGCCGCTGAGGACCGCCGTGTTCATCGTGCAGGTCTGGCCGAAGATGTGGAACAGCGGCAGACACCCCACGACGACGTCCTCGGGCGTGAGCTGCTGCACGTCGGTGACGTTGACCTCCGTGTTGTGGCGCAGTCCCGCGTGGGTGAGCGCGGCTCCCTTGGGACGCCCGGTGGTGCCGGAGGTGTACAGCAGGACGGCGATGTCGTCGCCGGCCACCGTGGCGGTGTCGTGGTGCGGCTCCAACGGCGCCAGCTCCGCCGCGAAGGCGGCGGGTTCGACCGGGATGTGCCGCACCCCGGCGGCGGCCGCGCCCTGTGCCCCCTCACCGGGGGCCGCGTACCACTCGAAGAGCAGTACGGCGCCGGAGTCCCGCAGGTGGTACTCGGTCTCCCGAGCCTTGAGCAGCGGGTTCATCGGCACCACGATGCCCCCGGCACGCAGGATGCCGTAGTAGAGCACGACGAATTCGGGCACGTTCGGCAGCATGAGGGCGACCCGGTCTCCGGCGCGCAGACCTTCGGTGCGCAACAGCGCCGCGGCCTGGGCGCTCAGCCGGTCCAGTTCGGCATAGGTGGTGGTCGCCGTGTTCAGGCGCAGCGCCGGCCGCTCGGGCTGCCGACGTGCCGTGTCCACCAGGAATTCCGCCAGGTTGGTCATGATGCCTCCTTGCATCCCGCTTGCGACACGCGGGTCCCGTCACCGTCGCTGCGGGAATGGTCACGCCCGGGGCCGGACGGGTCCATGGCACGGGGGACAGCAGCCGTGCCGCTCATTTGTCACCGGGGACAATAAATGGGCCGTAGGCTGCGCTCATGGGACTTTCGGAGGTGGCTGCGGCCTTGCGTGTGCGCCTGCCGGAACTGGGCGAGACCATGGCGCGACGTATCCGCGCCGACGTCGAGTCGTACACCGACGAGACGCTGATCCCCTACGCCTCACTGCGTGATTCCTGTACGGACAACGCCGACATGGTGCTCGGGCACCTCGCCTCCGGCACGGAGGCGGACGTACGGTCCGCGCACGAGACCGGCCACCTGCGTGCCGAGCAGGGCGTTCCCCTGCCGGACACCCTGCACGCCTTCCGGGTGGGGTTCGAGTACCTCTGGTCGGCGATGATCGACGAGGCCCGGCGGCATTCCGGGGTCACGGACGCCCAACTGGTGGCGGGCTCGTCGCAGGTGTGGGCGCTGTCCGGCCGGTACGCCGAGGCCGTGGCCGCCTCCTACCGGGAGACCAGCGCGGACCTGGCGCTGCGCCGCGAAGCACGCCGCTCGGCCCTGGTCGAGGCGCTGTTCACCGGGGCTCTGGCAGATCGTACGACGCTGTGGGAGGCGGCCGGCCAGCTCGGCCTGAGTGAGCGTGGGCCCTATGCGGTGGTGGCTGCGGCCGTACCGGATCCCGGACAGGAATCGTTGCCGGGGATCGAGGGAACGCTGCGTGAGGCCCATGTCCCGTCGGCCTGGCGACTGCTGCCCGACGCGCAGATCGGAGTGCTCTCGCTGGGGCACTCCGGCGCCGAGGCGGTGGGCCTGCGCCTGCTGCGCCGTCACGGCGCGCGGGTGGGCGTCAGCCCGCTCTTCGACTCGCTGCGCGACACACCGCAGGCCCTGCGCTTCGCCCGGCTCGCCCTCAACCGTGTGCCGGGCGGCGGCCCCGGCGTGGCCCGCTTCGACGACAGCCCGCTCGCGATGCTGGTGGCGGCGGCGCCGGCGGAGGCGAGACGTCTGGTGGAGGTCGTTCTGGGTCCGGTGCTGGCCGTGCCCGTCGCGGAGCGTGCGCGTCTGCTCGAGACCCTGGGGCAGTGGTTCAGCGCGGGCGGCGTCGCGGCAGAGGCGGCGAAACGGCTGTACGTCCACCCCAACACGGTGCGCTACCGGCTGCGGCGCATCGAGGAGCTGACGGGACGCTCACTATCCGACCCGGCCGCTCTCGCCGACCTGGGCACCGCCCTGCACACCTTGCGGCTGCTGCCGCGGTGAAGCCCGTCCGGTCCGGCTTCCGGGGGGGGCGAGGACACCGTCCGGGCGGTACGGCCGTCACGGACGAGGGGAAAGGTGTGAGACTCCCGGGCCTGGACGGGATGTCCGGGGTTTCGACGGCACCGTGCCTGCCTCGGACAGCTGACGAACGGTGGGGCCGCTCCTCCGCATCGCCCACTGCGGCGAGCATCCCACCGATCACCACGGGCCGACCTGGTGACCCTCGCCCGGCCGGTGGGGGAGAGCTACGAGCTGGTGGTGGAGGCCGCGGCCGGTCAGGCGGCCGGTCAGGCGCTGGGGGGCGCAGCGGCGGCTGCGCCGCGAGGACCGGTTGACGTCGTGCCGAAGATCGTCTCACGCGTCGCCGGTGTCCAGCCGTCGGGCCGCGTCGAGCGCGTGCCGCGGCAGCTTGGAACGGGCGTCCAGCACCTCGACGCCGATCAGGACGCCGTCCGCATCGAAATCGAGGTTGATCATCCCGTTCACCGCGACCGGGTCGCAGGGGTGCATGCGCGCCGACCGCGGGTGCTCCCCCGCGCGGGTGAGACGGATGTAGGCCGCGTTCGCCACCGCGTCGTAGGTGATGTCGATGTCCGCCATGCTCAACCTCCCTGGAGACGTTGGACGCAGGCCTTCGTCACAACGGTCATCACGGTGTTGACGTTCCCGTCGACGGCCCTGGCGACGAACACCTTGGACTGGGGATCGTAGTAGCCCAACTTGTGCCGGCCGTCGAGACGGTAGGAGAACGGCTCCCTGGCCAGGACCGTCCGGCACCGGGTGTCCCCTCAGCCCCGGGTGCGGGCCTCCAGCGCGTGCAGGACGGCCACCATGTCCTCGTCGCCGTGGCCCTGTTCGACGGTCTCGCCGTAGAGGGCGTGGCAGACGTCGAGGAGCGGGGAGGCGAGGCCCGCCGCGCGGGCGGCCCGTGCGATCAGGCGGTTGTTCTTCAGGACGTCCGTGGCCGCCGCCTGGACGGTGAAGTCGCGGGCCAGCAGTTTGGGCGCCTTCCCCCGGGAGACCGCGCTGGCCATCGGACCCGCGTCCAGGACGTCCCGCAGCAGGCCCCGGTCCAGTCCGTGCCGGTCGGCGAAGTGGAAGGCCTCGGCCAGACCGGTGACCAGGGTGATGAGGAAGAGGTTCACCGAGAACTTCATCAGCAGCGCGCCCGGGACCGGACCGCACGCGAAGGTCTCGCGGCACAGCGGGGCGAGCAGCGGGCGTACGGCCGCCACGGCGTCGTCGTCCCCGGCCAGCATGGCGACCAACTCGCCCCGCTCCGCCGGGACCCGCGAGCCGGAGACCGGCGCCTCCACGTAACGGCCGCCCGCGGCCAGGACGTCGTCCCGCAGGCCGCCGGAGTACTCGGGCGCGGTCGTGCCCATGTGCACGACGGTGTGTCCGGCGACGCGGGCGGCGAAGTCCGGGGTGCCGCGGCCGAGGACCGCGTCGACGGCCGTCTCGTCGGCCAGCATGAGGATCACCGTGCCGGCCCGCTCGAAGACCTCGACGGGGCTCGTCGCGACCTCGGCCCCGGCGGCGCGCAGGGGCTCGCAGCGGCCGGGGGTGCGGTTCCACACGAGGAGGGGCGTCGCGGCGCGGGCGAGGTTGAGCGCCATGGGCTGCCCCATGACCCCGAGGCCGAGGAAACCGACGTACGTCATGCGCTGCCTTTCCTGGCCCGTGCCGAGGCGGAGCCATTGCCGTCGCCCTGGGCGGGCCGCTATGACAGCCGTCATGGTAGGCGCTCCTATGACGACTGTCATAGAGTGGGCGTCGGTCAGTCGCGACATCCTGGAGGTCGACCATGGCGCCGTCCGAACGGGGGCCGCGTGAGCGGATGGTCTTCAGCGCGGCGCAGCTCATCCGGCGCGACGGCGTCGGCGCCACCGGCATGCGCGAGGTGGCCGCCCACGCGCGGGCGCCCCGGGGCTCGCTCCAGCACTACTTCCCCGGAGGCAAGGAGCAACTGGTCAACGAGGCGCTGGCCTGGGCCGGCCGTTATGCGGCCGACCGGGTGACCCGGTTCCTGGCCGCGCTGCCCGAGCCGACGCCGAGCGCCCTGTTCGGCGAGATGGTGCGGCAGTGGACCGACGAGTACGAGTCTGCCGGGTTCGCGGGCGGTTGCCCCGTCGCCGCGGCCACGGTGGACTGCGCCGAGTCCGTCGAGGGCACGAGGAAGGCCGCGTCCGACGCGTTCGCCGCCTGGAACGGCGCCGTGGCCGACGCCCTGACCGGCATGGGTGTTCCGCCGGGGCGGGCCGCGTCGCTGGCCACGCTCATGATCGGAGCCCTGGAGGGGGCGATCCTCATCGCCCGCGCCGAGCAGGACGTGCGTGCGCTGACGAGCGCGGCCCGCGAACTCGGCCCGCTGCTCGACGCGGCGGTGAGCCGCAAGGGCTGAACGGACGGCGCTACGGCCGTGCCCCCGCAGTGGCCGACGGCGATCCCGGCCCGTCCGACGGCGATTCCAGCCCGTCACACCTCGGCGCCCTGGGCGCGTCCTCGGCGTACCGGGTCAGGGCGCAGACCGTGCGCAGCGCGACCTTCCAGGTGTCGCCCTGCCGGACGGCCGCACCCGGCCCGCCGGGGTCCAGCGCCCGGCCGTCGCGGGTGAGGGTGTGGCCGACGGCGGCGTCCTGGGACGTCGTGTACGTCACGGAGGTCACCGTGGCGCGCAGGCGGCTGCCGAGGCGGTCGGCGAAGAGGTTCTCGATCATCAGGGCGTTCTGGGGGCCGTCCTCGACCACCCCGCTCCGGTCGTCGACGGAGGAGCCCGGGGCGAAGAGGGTCTCCCACGCGGCCCGGATGTCCCGCTCGGCGCCGTCCGGGTCCGCCGGGGCGGTGCCCGTGGGGGTGGGGGACCGGGCGGTGGGCGGCGGGTAGTTGCCGGCGGAGGACGGTGCCGCCGTGGAGCCGGTGGGCGGCGGGGCCGGCGTCGTCCGTGCCGCTTCGTCGCCTTCGCCGCCGCCGCTGCCGCAGGCGCCGGTGAGGACGAGTGCGGCGGCGGTGGCCGCCCAGCGGGCCGCACGTCGTGTCGCGGGGGACGCAGGGGACATGGACTCCTCCGGGTTGCCTGGGGCAGCCCTACCCGGAACGCGCGAAAACATCCCGGAACGAGCCGTGCGCGGGGGTGCCGGGGCGGGGGGGGGGGGGGGGGGGGGGGGGGCGGGGGGGGGGGGGGGGGGCGGGGCGGGGGGGGGGCCGGCGGGGGGGGGGGGGGGGGCGGGGGGGGGGGCTGGTGTGGGATCTGCCCGACTCGTATGTGCTGCGGGGGGAGG
>NZ_JBICUZ010000009.1:98607-210620 GCF_043198675.1 Streptomyces sp. NPDC048734
GCCGCGCTCCGCGTACGGCGCCAAACCCCGCGGGACCGCGGGGGGGGGGGGGGGGCGGGGGGGGCGCGCCCCCGCCCCGCGAGGGGGCGGGGCGGGGGCCCGCGCCGGTTCGTGAGTGGGCTGGGAACGGCGTCCACCGTGTCCTTCAGGGGCTTGGGAGCGGGCGTCCACCACGCCCGTCAGGGGGCTACGGGCGGGCGCGCGCCCCGTTCGCGAGGGTGCCATGGGGGTGCCGTGGGCCGGACCGTACGCCTCGGGCACGCGCCGGGTGGGGGTGCCCCGCGGGCAGGTCGGCGTGCGTGGGGGGCGGCGGCGCCGGCCACAGCCGTACCGCCGTCAGCGAGGCTCCCAGGGTGATCGAGCCCAGGGCGGCCACCGCCCACCCGAGTCCGGCCGTCGCTCCCAGCCATCCCGCCAGCGGGTACGTCAGCAGCCAGCAGCCGTGCGACAGCGAGAACTGCGCCGCGAAGGCCGCCGTCCGCGCCTCGGCCGGCGCCGCACGGCGGATCAGCCGTCCGGTCGGCGTCAGCACCATCGCGCAGGCGGCACCGAAGGCGGCCCACACGCAGAGCAGGGCGGGCCGGCGCCAACCGCCGCCGCCCGCGCCGGTGACGGCACCGAGCGCGGCGAAGACGACTCCGAGCAGCGCGGCCCCGCGCACCATCACCGTCCGGTCCGGCACCCGGTCGAGCAGCCGGGGCAGGACCAGGGCCACGGTCATCGAGCCGGCGCCGTACGCACCGAGCGCGAGGGGCACGGCGCCGGTCGGCAGGTCCAGGAAGTCGCGCACGTAGACGACGGTGTTGACGGTCACCATGGCGCCCGCCGCGGCCACCGCGAGGTTGAGGGCGAGCAGTGCCCGCAGTGCGGGGACGGTGCGGAACAGCCGGGCGCCCGCCGCGGCCCGGGCGCGGGCGCCGCCCGCCCGCCCCGGGCGGACCGGGGGCAGGACGGCGGACACCACGAGTGCGGCCGAGGCGAGGAAACCCAGGGCGGTGCCCGTGAACAGCCGGTTGTAGGTGATGACGGACAGCAGGGCCGCCGCCAGGGCCGGTGAGAACAGGCTCTCCATGTCGTACGCGAGCCGGGACATCGACAGTGCCCGTGTGTAGTCGCGCTCCTCGGGCAGCACCTCGGGGACGACGGCCTGGAAGGCCGGGGTGAACACGGCCGAGGCGGACTGGAGCACGAAGACCAGGACGTACACCTGCCACACCTGGTCGACGAAGGGGAGCAGCAGGGCGACCCCGGCACGGGTGAGGTCCGCCGACAGCATGAGGGCCTTGCGGGGGAGGCCGTCGGCCAGCGCGCCCACGGCCGGGGCGATCGCCACGTACGCGACCATCTTGATCGCGAGCGCGGTGCCGAGCACCGAACCGGCGTCGGCGCCCGCGATGTCGTAGGCCAGCAGCCCGAGGGCCACGGTCGCCAGACCCGTGCCGACCAGGGCGACGACCTGGGCGGCGAAGAGACGGCGGTAGCTGCGGTTGCGCAGGACGGCGAGCATGCGGGAGGCCCCCTCGGCGGCGCGGTCCGTGTCGGTGCCACGAGTGTAACTGTCATGTGCGCATCTGTGCACATGATGAAGTGGCCTGCGCGCGGTCCCGGACGCCCGCGATCCCCGGCCGCCCGATCGTCCCCCGGGCGGATGACCGCCCCGCGGACGGATGGCTCTAGGCTGGCCCCATGTCCGACAGCCACCCCATCTCACCTGCGGCCGATGTGCATCTGCGGGCCCCCGACAGCGCGCGACTGGCCGAGGCCACCGGGGTGTTCGCGATGCTGTCGGACGCCACCCGGCTGCACCTGCTGTGGCTGCTGGCGCAGGGCGAGTCGGACGTCGGCTCCCTCACCGAACGCTGCGGCGCCTCCCGGACGGCGGTCAGCCAGCACCTCGGGAAGCTGCGGCTCGCCGGACTCGTGGACACCCGCCGCGACGGCCGGCACATCCACTACCGGCTCAGCGACGGCCATCTGCGGCGCCTGGTCCTGGAGGCGCTGAGCCACGCCGACCACCGGGTGAGCGGACAGGCACCGCACGGCTGAAGCGGACGGGCGCCGTACGGCCGGCGTCTCGGGGGAGCGGGCGGGGCGCCGTACACCGACGTGCCGGGAGAGCGGGCGAGCCCCGCCCTGCCGATGCGCCGGGTGAGGGGACGGGCGGCGCGCGGCTGACATGCCGCGGAGCGGACGGGCGGCGTGGCCGACGGGCCGTCCGCACGGCGGGCCGAGGCCCCCACACACCCGTGCGTGAGGGCCCTCGGCCACCTGTCCGGCTACTCCCGGGCGGCGCCCCGGCGACGGACGAGGAACACCGCGGCCAGGACCGCGGCCAGGACCGCCGCGGCGATGCCGGTCCAGGCGCCCGCGGACAGGCCCCCCTCGTCGTCCTTCGCGGTGTCGGCCGTCTGCGGGGAGGGGTCGGTGGCGGTTTCCCCGGCCGTCGGCGCCGGGGTCGCCGTGGGGCTCGCCGGGACACTGGGGGAGGGGCTGACGGTGTGCGCGCCGGGCGCGGCCGCCCTCAGCTTCAGGACGGGCGCCTCGTTTCCGTGCCCGTGGTCGTCGCCGCCGGAGCCGCCCAGCTCGATCCAGCGGTCGACCTTGCCGTCGCCGTAGGTCTGGAGCGTCTTGAACACCAGCTCCTCGGCGTCGGGCAACTGCCTCACCACCACCGAGAGTTCCACGTCCTCGCCGACCTTCACGGCCGGGCCCCCGACGCGGTAGCCGTCGGCGGTGGCGGCGAACTCCCAGCCCGCCGGGCCCTCGCCGTAGGCCACGTCGGACGGCTCGATGCCCTCGGGCAGGACCACCCGCAGTTCGGTGATGCCGGCGGTGGCGGACTCCGACTCGGCCACGAAAGTGAGCCGGACGTTCTCGGCGAGGGCCTGCGCGCCGGCCGACTCGACCTCGACATGGGCGGCGGCCGGAACGGCGGTCAGCAGTACGGCGGTCGTCGCGGCGGCCACCGCGAGGGTCAGGTGCCGCGTGCCGCGCGGCAGGGTGATGCGGGACATGGGTCTCTCCAGGAACGGGAGGGTGGCGGGAGCCGTACGGCCACTGCCGAACGGGCGCTCCCACGAGGTCGGTTGACGAGGACGGACCTCGGCCGGGGAGGCCCCCGCCTGACCAGCGCGTGCGCCAGTACCGGCCCGAAGGCGGGCAGCCGGTCCCCCTCCGCCGTGACGAGGGCGACCGGCGCACCGGACGCGGAATCCACGCGTCGCGTCGCCCCGAGGCGCAGACGGGCGCGGACGGCGTCGAGCGTGGCCGTCAGCCCGCGCGCCAGCGACCAGCACACCGTGTCCGCGCGGTGCAGCAGGACGGCGGCGCCCGCCGCGACCAGGGCGTGGGCCGCCGTCATGGCCAGGGAATCGTGCAGCCGCACGTGCCAGGCGGCGTGAACGTCGTGCGGGGCGTGGACGTGTGCGGTGGGCGACGCCTGCGGGTGCCCGGTGTGCGTCAGCCACCGGTGCAGCCCGGACTGCGCGAGGACACTCACGACGACGACCGTGGCCGGGCGGCGCGGGCGGCGCGTGCCGGCCAGTCCCAGGCCGAACAGCACGGCGGCCGCGGTCGCGCCCCGCCCCCACGGCACCGGCCGCTCCGCGAGCAGGTGGTGCGCGCCGGTCCCCAGCCCCGTGCCGACGACGGCGAACACCGCGGCCCGCAGGACGGGCAGTGGCGGTAGTGGTGTCGTCGTGGGCGGCTGCATGGCCCGCTCATCATGCGGTACCGGCCGTGCGCCGTGTGTGCGGCCCGGGGAAAGTGGCCGATCCGCGGCGGGGCCGAGCCGTCCGGCCGGCGGGGCCGAGCCGTCCGGTCGGCGGCGGTGGCCGTCCGGCGCACGGGAGTTGAACAACCTCCCGGAACCGGCCGTACCCCTGGGCAGTCGTACGCCCGGCCACCGACGGCCGGGCGCGGCCCGGGACCGGAAGACGGAGAGGCACGTGCCACAGCAGCCGCGGCGGACACACACCGGCCGCACCCCCACCACCGCCCGCCTCCCGCGGGGTGCCGCCCTCGCCGGAGGCCTGCTCCTGCTCTCCTGCGTCACGGCCTGCGGCGGTGGCGCGGAGGAGGCCGCGGTGAACAGCGACCCGGCGAAGATCTCCGCCGCCCCCGCGGCCGGGGTCGTCGCCCCGGCGAAGGTCGAGGTGATCGCCGGACTCACCGGCTGCGAGGCCGACATCCGCATCGAGGCCGACGAACTGCGCCAGGGCGCGTGCACCACCGCGGACGGCGGCTACCTCATCACCACGTTCCCGACGGAGCGGCTCAAGGAGACCTGGCTGGACTCCGCGAGCGTGTACGGCGGCACGTATCTGGTCGGCACCCGCTGGGCCGTCAGCGCCGAACCGAAGACGCTGGAACGGTTCCGCGGCAGACTCGGCGGTTCCATCCGGGAGTTGCGGGGCACGGGCAGCGGGCCGGAACCGGGCGCGAGCCCTTCCTGACGGCGCCCGCGGACCGGTCGGGCCCGCGGCCACCGACGCGTGTCGCGCCGCCCGCGGACACCGGGCGGTCCGGCGGGGCTTGTTCGCCGCGGTCGTCATGGCGCATGCTGCCTCCCGGCGGGCAGGAGATCGCGAACCGGGAGGCACGTGGTGAACGGCGCAGTCGTGCGGGCGATGTGGGAGCGGTTCGAACTCGTCCACGACCTGGTCTACTTCGCCCCCGAGGCGCACTCGGCCGCCGACGAACTCGGCATGCGCGGCTTCTGGATGGGCTACTTCGCGTTCCGTGCCGCACCTCTCGGCCCCGCTCCGGCCGCGGTCGTCACCAGTTCCTTCTACGTCTTCCACCCCGAGCGTGTGGCGCGTGCCGTCCCCGACGCCTGGCGGTACGCCGATCCGGCCGACGTCCTCTCGGCACGCGAGCGTGCCATGGACGCCGCGATGACCCGCGTGCTGGGGCCGGACACGGTCGGTTCCGCCGCGATGGCCGAGGCCGCCGACCTCGCCTGGGAGGCGGCGCAGGCCGCCGACACGGCGGGACGCGTCCTCGGTGCCGCCAACCAGGCACTCCCGCGGCCCGCGCAGCCGCACGTCAGGCTCTGGCAGGCGGTCACCACGCTGCGCGAACACCGGGGCGACGGGCACATCGCCGCCCTGGTCGGGCACGGTCTGGGCCCGGTCGCGGCGATGGCGCTGAAGTGCGCGGCGGGCGAGGCGGACGAGGAGGTGCTCCGGCAGACCCGCAAGTGGGACCTCCCGGCGTGGCGGGCGGCGCAGGCCGAACTGCTCGACCGAGGCTGGCTCGACGACGGCCGGCTCACCCCCGCCGGGAAGGCCGCCCGCACGGCCGTCGAGGCCGGGACGGACGCCGCGGCGGCCTCCCCCTGGACGGCCCTGGGCCCCGACGCCACCGCACGCCTCGGCCGCCTCCTCGCCCCGCTGGCCGGCGCTGTCCGGGCGTCGGGCCTCATCCCGGACGGCAACCCGGTGGGACTCCCCGCCGCGACGGCGGCGGACGAGGAGAAGGTCTAGGCGGTTGCGCCGGATCCCCGGACGGGCTGCGCGCGCAGGGCGCCCGCCCCCTCCTGCGAAGCGCCCCGACCGGCGGTCGCCGGCCTGAGCGGCCCCGCCCGGTGCGGTGCGTCCCGCCCGGTGTGGTGCGTCCCGCCCGGTGTGGTGTGCCCCGCCCGGTGCGGTGCGTCCCGCCCGGTGCGGTGTGCCCCGCCCGGTGTGGTGCGTCCCGCCCTCCCGGCGCGACGCCGCCCGCCCCGCCTCAGTACCCTCCGAACCATGCGGATCTCCGTTTCCTCTGACATGGACGAACCCGTCGCCCGCGCGCTCGTCGCGGAACTGCGCGGGCGAGGGCACGACGTGGTGCCGCACGGTGCGCTGCGGCCCGGTGCGGACGCGCAGTGGGCGGTGTGCTCGGAGGCGGCGGCCCGGGAGGTGGCCGACGGGACCTCGGAGCAGGCCGTGGTGTGCTGCTGGACGGGCACGGGCGCGTCCATCGCCGCGAACAAGGTGTTCGGCGTCCGCGCGGCCCTGTGCACCGACGCCCCCACGGCCGAGGGCGCCCGCCGCTGGAACGACGCGAACGTGCTCGCGCTCAGCCTGCGCCTGACCTCCCAGCCGTTGCTGAGGGAGATCCTCGACGCCTGGTTCGCCGCCGAGCCCAGCGAGGACGCCGAGGACCGGGGCAACGTCCTGCACGTCGACCGCATCGGCCGGACCGGCGGCCACACGGCGCCCTGACGACCGGTCGGCGCGTGCGCCGACGGGGGCCCACACCCGCCCCAGGGAGTCCGGCACCCGTCCGGGCCCCGCGCCGGTTCGGCGGGTGGGGCCGGTGGGGTCGGTTCGGCCGGTCGGGTCGGTCGGCCCTGGCGGGTACCCGTCGGCCGGGAGAGGGTGGGAGGGAACGGACCCGCCCGCACCCCCGCCGAAAACCGATCCGGAAGGGACCCCGATGTCCGTCGACACCCAGCAGGCGTCCGACCGCCTCACCGACGACGAGCTGAGGACACTGGACGCCCACTGGCGCGCCGCGAACTACCTGTCCGTCGGCCAGATCTACCTCATGGCCAACCCCCTGCTCACCGAGCCGCTGCGGCCCGAGCACGTCAAGCCGCGGCTGCTCGGTCACTGGGGCACCTCACCCGGGCTGAACCTCGTGTACACCCACCTCAACCGTGTCGTCCGCGGCCGCGACCTCGACGCCCTGTGCGTGTGGGGCCCCGGCCACGGCGGGCCGGCGGTGGTCGCCAACTCCTGGCTGGAGGGCTCGTACACCGAGACGTACCCCGACGTCACGCGCGACGCGGCCGGCATGGCCCGGCTGTTCAAACAGTTCTCCTTCCCGGGCGGCATCCCCAGCCACGTCGCCCCCGAGACGCCCGGCTCCATCCACGAGGGCGGCGAACTCGGCTACGCGCTCTCCCACGCCTACGGCGCCGCCTACGACAACCCGGACCTGCTCGTCGCCTGCGTGATCGGTGACGGCGAGGCCGAGACCGGGCCGCTGGCCGCGTCCTGGCACTCCAACAAGTTCCTCGACCCCGTCCACGACGGGGCCGTCCTGCCGATCCTCCACCTCAACGGCTACAAGATCGCCAACCCGACGGTGCTGGCCCGTGTCCCCGAGCCGGAACTCGACGAGCTGCTGCGGGGTTACGGCCACGACCCGATCCACGTCACCGGCGACGACCCGGCCGCCGTGCACCGCGCGATGGCCGAGGCCATGGACACCGCGCTGGACCGGATCGCCGCGATCCAGCGCGCCGCCCGCGAGGAGGGCGCCGGCGAACGCGCCCACTGGCCGGTGATCGTCCTGCGCACCCCGAAGGGCTGGACCGGTCCCGCGCAGGTCGACGGGCTGCCCGTGGAGGGCACCTGGCGCGCCCACCAGGTTCCGCTCTCCGCCGTCCGGGACAACCCGGAGCACCTGCGCCAACTGGAGGCCTGGCTGCGCTCCTACCGGCCCGAGGAGCTCTTCGACGAGCGGGGTGCCCCCCGGCACGACGTCCTCACCTGGATCCCCGAGGGCCCCCGCCGCCTCGGCGCCACCCCGCACGCCAACGGCGGCCTGCTGCTGCGCGAACTCCCGCTGCCCGCACTGGAGTCGTACGCCGTCCCCGTCGACAAGCCCGGCACGACGCTGCACGAACCCACCCGCGTCCTGGGCGAGTTGCTGGAGGACGTGATGCGCTCCACCGCCGAGCGGCGCGACTTCCGGCTGGTCGGCCCCGACGAGACCGCCTCCAACCGGCTCCAGGCCGTGTACGGCGCCACCGGCAAGGCCTGGCAGGCGCAGACCCTCCAGGTCGACGAACACCTCGACCGGCACGGCCGGGTGATGGAGATCCTCTCCGAACACACCTGCCAGGGATGGCTGGAGGGATACCTGCTCACCGGCCGGCACGGACTGTTCTCCTGCTACGAGGCGTTCGTGCACATCGTCGACTCGATGGTCAACCAGCACATCAAATGGCTGCGCGTGACCCGCCGACTGCCCTGGCGGGCGCCCATCGCCTCCCTCAACTACCTTCTGACGTCACACGTCTGGCGCCAGGACCACAACGGCTTCTCCCACCAGGACCCGGGCTTCGTCGACCACATCCTCAACAAGAGCCCCGAAGCCGTGCGCGTCTACCTGCCGCCGGACACCAACACGCTGCTGTCGGTGGCCGACCACGTGCTGCGCAGCCGCGACTACGTCAACGTGGTCGTGGCCGGCAAACAGCCCTGCTTCGACTGGCTGACGATGGACCAGGCCCGCGCCCACTGCGCCCGCGGCGCCGGCGTCTGGGACTGGGCGGGAACCGAGAACGGCACCCGCGAACCGGACGTGGTCCTCGGCTGCGCGGGCGACGTGCCGACCCAGGAGGTGCTCGCGGCCGCCCAGTTGCTCCGCCGGCACCTGCCCGAACTCGCGGTCCGCGTGGTCAACGTCGTCGACATCGCCCGCCTGCTGCCGAGCGAGGAGCACCCGCACGGCATGAGCAACTTCGAGTACGACGGCCTGTTCACCCCCGACAAACCCGTCGTCTTCGCCTACCACGGCTACCCGTGGCTGATCCACCGGCTCGCCTACCGCCGCACCGGCCACGGCAACCTGCACGTGCGCGGCTACAAGGAGATCGGCACGACGACCACACCGTTCGACATGGTCGTCCGCAACGACCTCGACCGCTACCGGCTGGTCATGGACGTCATCGACCGCGTCCCCGGCCTCGCGGTGCGCGCCGCGGCCGTACGCCAGCGGATGGAGGACGTCCGGCTGCGCCACCACGACTGGATCCGGATCCACGGCACCGATCTGCCGGAGGTCACCGACTGGGCCTGGGACGGCTGACCGGCACGTCGGGCAGGGCGCACGGATCGGGGCGGACGGCGCAGGGCGAGGGGCAGGGGCCGGCCGCGCGTGCGCCCTGGTACGGCGCCGGATCCGGCGCCTACAGTGGTCGGCCGGCCCCGCGGCACGGATTCCCGGCGGGGCGAGCCCCATCCTTGCGTGGTCACCGGCCGTCCCCGTCCCCGGCAGCCGTCCGGCCGGGGACGGCCCGCACACCGGCGCGGCTCCCAGGGCGACGGGTGCGAGGACCGTCCGCGCGACAGGTACCACACCGTGACGGCGTTCGGGCCGCGCGACCGGGCCCGCGGTACGAGCGCGCGTCGAGAGCCACTGGAGGCCGCTGTGTCCCGACCGTGCATCGCCCTGATCGCCGATCCGACGTCGTCCGAAGGCTGCCGGGAGTACCTCGCCGACGCCGTGGAACTGCTCACCGGCACGCCGCCCATGCGCGTCGACTCCCGCCACTTCGCGACCGGCGCGTCCGGTCGCGGCATCCGCGACGGAGGCCGCTTACGGCTGCAGGTCGCCGAGGAGGGCCTGGACGTCGTGCCCGACATCGTCGTGCTGTACGAGATCCCGCCGCACCGCCGCCGTGCCCTGGCCGGCTTCCAGGAACTCCTGGACCGCCACGACGTGGTCACGCTCGGCACCGGCCCCGAGGCCTGGCGGACCGCCACCGAGAAGAACCTCACCGTGGAACGCTTCCGCCGGGACGGCATCGCCCAGATGGAGACCGCCGTCCTGTCCCGTCCCACCGCGCGGGAGGCCGCCGAGGCGTTCGAGCGGCTCGGGGGCGACACGTGGGCGCGGCCCGTCGTCGGCACCGGCGGCGACGACACCTTCCACGTCACCACCCGCGCCCGGCTGGAGGCGGCCACCGGCTACTACGCCGGGCACGGCACCGACTGGATGCTCTCCCGCGACGCGGGCAACTTCACCGCCGACGGACTGCGCCACCAGTTCCGCGTCTTCGTCCTCGGCGGACGCGTCGTGCACGCCCGCGAACACCTCCAGCCCGCCGCCGACACCCCCTGCAACACCTGCCGGGGAGCCACCCCCGTCCCCATCGCCCCGCCGGACCTGCCGCCACGGCTCACCGAACTCGCCGTCGCCGCCACCGCGTCGGTGGGCCTGCCCTTCGCCGGGGTCGACCTGGCAGTGGAGAACGGCGGCGTCGTCTTCGAGGTCAACGTCCAGCCCGCCTTCGTCGACGGCGAGCTCGAGACGGTGGCCGTCCCGTACGTCGAGGCCCACCTGGACGCCTACGCGCGCGCGGCGGGCGGCCTGCGCACGGTCCGGCGGCCGCACCCCACCCAGGCGATCGGAACCGGCAGCCGGGGCTTCACCGCCCCGGCGTGAACCCGGTCGTCCGCCCTCGTTCGGGGACGCGTCTTCGCGGTGAGGGCCCGTCCCCGTCCGGCTCGACCGGGTCCAGTCTTCTGAGTCAGGAGTTCTGTTCAGACGCGCGGGGTTGCCTGGCGGCACGTACTGGGCGGCCGAAGGCCGAGTTGATCCTGTCGGGTGCGGAACGGGCTGCGCCGGAGGGATGGGCGCGGCGCCGTTCCACGCCGCAGGCGCGGGCGCTGCGCTGCCGGACCGGCCTGGCCCGCGCCACCGGCGCGTCCCACAAGGACGTGGCCGCGCAGGTGGGCTCCACTCCGCATGCGGTGGGCCGGTGGCGGAAGCGTTTCGTCGAGCACCGGATCGCCGGACCGGGCGACATGCCGCGCCCGGGCGGGCCTCGAACGGTCACCGACGAGCAGGTCGCCGCGGTGGTCACCAGGACGCCGGAGTCGACGCCGAAGAACGCCACACGCTGGTCGACGCGGGCCACGGCCGAGGAGATGTGCTCGGCTCAGTCGACCGTGTCGCGGATCTGGCGGGCCTTCGGCCTGCCACCGCATCGCACCGAGACGTTCAGGCTGTCGACGGCCCGTACTTCGTCGATCGTCTTCAGCTGACCCGGGGTGGGGCCGGGGCCTACCCGCCGAAGTGCAGGGGCCCGTTGATGTCCCGGGCCTGGACGACCGGACCGTGGAACGTTCCCCCGCGGATGTGGTTGCGGGCGTCGCCCGGGCCGGTCCGCGCGCCGTCCCACGCCTCGGCCCGGCGGCGCCAGGTCTCCAGCGCCTGAGCGAAGGCCGGGTCCTGTTCGGCTCGCCGCACCAGCACCTCGGCGAGTTCCCCGGCCCGCTCCGCGTCGTCCACCGCCTCGTCGAGCGCAGCCAGTTCGCCCTCCCCGCTCGGCTCCTCGCCCGACGGCGTACGCCTGACCAGGCCCCGCAGCGAGGCCCAGATCTGCTGCCCGGCGGCGCCCGCCGTGCCACCGGCGAGGGCCATGAGCAGTTCCGGTGCGATCTGTTCCACGGCCACTCTCCCAAGTCCGGCAGGGGTTGCATCGCGGACGAGCGTAGGACACCGGGGCCGCCCCGGTCAGTCCTTCGCCTCGTATCGCGCGCTCTGGGCGTAGACGTCGTTCACGATCTTCTGCGCCAGTGCCGCGTCGTCGTGGGGCACCTCCGCCTGGGCCCACAGCAGGAACGCGTGGTTCTCGCCCTTCGCCGGGTCCCTGAAGCCCCACGTCCCCTTCATCGTCATCCGGTACCGGGTCCCGTCGGCGACGGAGACGGTCGCGTAGTACGCGAAATCCTTGCGGAACTCCCGCCACTTCGTGCTGTCGTGGTCGGGGACGCGGTCCAGGAAGTCGCGGGTTTCACGACTGTCGCACGAGGACCCGCAGTACCAGGACCTGATCTCCACCGTCGACTTCGGCACCCACCCCGAACGCTCGAATTCGGGCACGCTTCGGCAGGTGTAGCCCACGGGGTCCTTCTCGGTCTGCTCCTGCCGTGTGCACTGAAGGTGTTTGGGGGCGCGGAAGACGAAGTAGGTGTAGGGGAGATACCAGAGGTGGGAGCGTTCCCCGGCCTCCCAGACCGCGCCGTGCAGGGAACGGTCCTGGTCGCGTGCGTAGCCGGCGAAGCGGTTGCCGGTCTCGGGGACGCGCGTGCGCGGCACGTCCGCCAGGGACCGCTCGCCGGTCGCCGGGACCGCGTCGGACAGCCCGGCCCGACGCAGGGCGTCACGGATGAGGATGCGCGCGATCTCCACGGTTCTGTCCCGGACCGCGAACTCCTCGGAGTAGGTGACGGCGAGGAGGACGTTGTCCACGCGCACCACGAACGCGGCGGAGTACGGCGCGACTTCCATGCTGCTCGGAGGCTTGGTGAGGCGCCACACCATGCGCAGCGACTGGTCGCCCAGCCCGGCCTCGCGGGCCGGCAGCGCCTCCTGCGCGCCGATGTGGTCGCCCTTCACCCGGGCGACCTGCTGACCGAAGCCGATCATCGCCCGCTGCGAGCCGCTCAGGGCATCTTTCCGGGTGTGCAGCACGGACGACACCCGCACCTGCACGTCCGGCGCGAACGGCGACTGCTCACCGGCGAGGCAGGTCTGCCGCTCCGGTGCCCGGAACCGGCCGTCGACGGTGATCCGCGGCAGGTCGGGGGCCAGCAGGTCGCACGCCGCGGGCACCGCGGTCCGCGGCCCGGGAAGCGCCGCCATCACCCACGGTCCGCAGGCCACGGAACCGCCGACGGCGAGCAGCATGACAACGACCAACGCGGTCGCCGTCCGCGCCAGGCGCCGCATCCGCCCGGTGCCCCCCGCGCGCGCCACGGGTTGTGCGCGGACCAGGTCGGCCGTGGCGTGCGCCGCGAGGCGGTCCCGCAGCTCCACGTGACGGAACCGGTAGACGCCCCCGCTCTGACGCAGGACGCCCCGCCGGTGCGCGTCGTCGAGGAAGGCCATCAGCCGCCGAGGCAGGTCGCCCTTCACGGCCACGTACCCGCGCGCCAGGGCGAAGCCGGCCCACGCCGACCCGGCCGCCGACCCCAGGACACAGCCGAGGTACGCGAGGGCGAGGGTCCGGGCCCAGTTGTCGAACCAGAGGACGTCCTGTCCGCCCCGCGTCTGCCAGATGAGGAGCAGAGCGGGCGCGAAGAGGGCCAGCGCCTCGTACGGCTGGAACCCGTCGCCGTCCCTGGAGTACGCGAGCCAGCCGAAGCCGATCGTGGCGCGCCGGTCCGTCCGCAGCAGGGCCGACGGGGACGTGGCGACGGACGGGTCCACGGGCCGCCACAGCGGTTTCAGCGCCCACCGGCACCTTTCCCACAGGGCCACCACGGTGACCAGCGCGAGTAACTGGCGGTTCCCGGTCGTACCCCGGGTCCAGGTGAGCCACCACAGGGCGGAGGCCCCACCGAGTGCGAGCACGGCGAGCACCTGGTTGCCGCGCCTCCCCAGCACCTCCCGCACCTCCCACCCGGTGGGCCGTACCAGTTGCCGGGGCCCGTCGTGCGGCAGCAACCGGAAGACGTGGACGACGACGAGCAGCACCAGCGCCAGCACCGCGTACCCGCCGGTATGGGACAGCCCCACCCACCGGTCCCACCAGGGCGTCCCGTACTCCCCCTGGGACACGGCCAGACAGCACAGGGCGAACGCCGGCAGCAGCGTCACCGTCCGCAACAGCCGCGGCACGTCCTCCACCAGCCGCCACCAGGCGAACTCGTGCTCTCCCGCCGCCTTCATCCGCATCGCGAGGAACCCCAGCCAGGCCCGCGCCGACTCCGGGTCCCAGCTTCCGTGCCGGTCCCGTACGTCGTGCGAGGTGCTGTAGGCGACGCTCAGGAAGGCGTCCAGCAGATGCCGCTCGATGTCCCGCCGACTGCCGAACTCGCCCTGTTCCAGAAGTTCCTCCGGATCGGTGCCGGGCACCCCGTAGGCCTCCCGGGCCAGGCCCGCCATCAACGGCACCCTCAGCACCTCCCGCAGTCGGCGCACCTCGGGTGCCTCGTCGCCGGGGTTCGTCAGCCGGCGCAGGATGGGGGCCCACTTGGCCTCGGGGGAGCCCGCCGGGTTCAGGTAACGGTCCAGGGCGAGGGTGCTCAGCGGCCGCAGGGTCATCTCCGTGCGGTCGAAGACGCTGCCGTCCGGCACGTGTTCCCGGTACTCCGGCTCCCGGCTGGTCAGCACGAATGGGCGGCGGCCCGCCGTACTCGCCCGGAGCTGCTCGAAGGCGTCGGCCCGCAGCTCGGCCGGCAGCTCGTCGAAGCCGTCGAGGACCGGCAGCACCCGCCGGGTCTCGATCAGACGGCGGGCCACCTCGATGGCGGGCGCCCCGCGCACCGGCGTACAGGCGCGCGGATGCGCCGCCGCGATCTGCGCCGCCACCCAGCCGATGAGGCCCTGCCGGGGGTCCCAGGAGGCCAGCGGGACGACGACGGCGACCGGAGCGGCCGAGCCGGACGGGCGGGTGCGCACCAGTTCCTCGGCGAGGCGCAGGGCCAGGATGGACTTGCCGGCGCCCGCGCCGCCGAGCACCACGAGGCGGCGGGTGGGCAGCCGGGTGAAGTACGCGGCGACGGAGGGCCGGCGATCGGGTCCGGGCTCGGGGCCGCCGCCGTGGACCGGCGTCCAGTCCACGTCCAGCGGATGGGGGTCGTTGACCTGTGTGAGCCGCTCGTCCTGGGAGTACAGCAGGGCCAGGTCCCGGGCGAGCGCGTCGGCGGCCCGCGCAAGGTTGCGCTCCGACAGCCAGGCGGCCTCGCGGCGCCGGACGGCCGCCTCCCGGGCGCGCAGCACGACATACAGCCCGGCGGCCAGCCCCAGCAGGGCCGTGCCCGCGGGCACGGGGCCGATGCCCAGCCGGCGCATGGCCGGCGGGTCCGGCGCGTACAGAAGGCAGACCAGACCGAGCACGGCGAGCAGGCCGCACCCGACGATCCGCAGCGGCGCCGCCACATGGAGGACGAGCCGGTCGACACGGCCCGCCATGACGACGGGACCGTGGAACGTCCCCCCGTCGATCTCGTTCTGCACCGAAGTACCGTCCCCGTCGCGGTTCACGCCCGCTTCCCCGTTCGCTTCCGTCACCCCGTGCCCTCGACAGCCCTTTACCCGTTTCGGCCTCCCTCCCAACGGCAGCCCTCGGCCACCGCAGCGGAACGAGCGCGACGCCGTGGCCCTGCGCCGGATGCTGGAAGGAGCGGCATGAGCGCCACGCCGCTGCGGCAGCCCGCACCCCGGACAGGGCTGGTCTCCGCGGCGAAGCGGGCGCCGTTCCGCCTTCCCGGGCGGACGTGCCCAGCGCGGTCTCGTCGGCAGCCCGCTGTACGAGACGCAGTGCTGCAGGGTGAACCGGCGCGCTGTTCCGAGCGTTCCCAGGAAGGGAACGCAGACTCGAAGATCATGGCACGCGATTCCTGGCCGGATTCCCCGCCGCGCCTTCCGAGGAAGCGCTCCCGAATCCACGATGTCCCGGCGCTCCCGCCGGTGTCGAACCATGAAAAGGAGCTCATCATGTTGGATCGTCGCTCTCTTCTGCGGTCCAGTGGCGTGGCGGCAGCCGGCGCGCTCGGCGTCGTCGCTTCTGCCTCGGCTGCCGAGGCCTCTTCCACGGCGTCCCCTGGTCATCACTCGTCTGTTCCCGACCCGACCGCCGGCGTGACGCGCACCTTGCTGCAGGAGAACCCCTCGCCCGCGAAGGGCTGGAAGACTGTGCAGACCCTCGTCGAGATCCCCCGGCGTAAGGAATCGGGCCGCCACAGCCACCCGGGAGTGGAGGTCGGATACATCGTCCGCGGTGATGTGTCGATGGAGTTCGACGACGGGACCACCGTGCGGCTTCGCACCGGTGACCCCTTCTTCATCCCCTCTGGCACCATCCACAACGCCCGCAACACAGGGACGGTGACAACGATGATGCTGTCCACCTACGTGGTCGACGAGACCAAGCCTCTGGTAACCACCCACACCCATTGACGGAGTGCCGTTCACCCTGTTCCTGAAGGGTGAACGGGCTGTTCGGACGGGTGGTCACGTGACAGGGCCCTCGGTCGTTCTCCAGTTCCAACGACCTCGTGCACGGTGAGCGGTGAGGCGTTGAGCTCGTGATCGTTGACCATGGTCGTGCGGTGGGGAACGTGTCTCGTGCAGCGATCATCGGCGACCGGGGGATCACAGGTCTGTCGGCGGACATGATCGCTGAACTCGTTTCCGGGTTCGGCCCGTTGTGGCATGAACGGCACCGGGCCAGGCTTGCCTCCCGGCCGCGGAAGCGGACTGTGGGGGCCGGCGCCGAGCACCGGTTGGTGTTCGGCGACCGGCTGCCGGCCACGCTTGTGCATCTCCGGCCCGTGACCACCCACGACGTGCCGGCCTGTTGGTTCGGCGTGGACCGCTCCACCGTCACCCGAGCCATCGGCGAAGTGTGACCTCGGCTCGCCGAGCGGGGGTGCACCGTCAGCCCGGACCTTCGACTGCGGACTCCGGCCGAGGTCGTCAACCGTCTCGGTGCCGGCGGGAAGACCGGCACCGTCGACGGCACCGAGATCCGGGTCCGGCGGCCTGCCGCCTGCCGCCGGACGCAAGGGCCGGGACACGTTCATCTCCGGCAAGAGCGAGCAGAACGCGGTGCCGGCACGGGGCCGGTCGTGCAGGCGGGCGGGTCGCGGGTTCGCCCCGCCGACGGCGCTGACGCCGACACGGGTGACGGGAGGACGGCACGGTCCGGGCGCCCGGTGGGGCGCCCGGACCGTGCACGTCGCGTCAGGAGCGGGACGTACCGGTCATCTCCGCCAGAACGGTGCGCCAGTCCTCGCCCGGCCGCTCGCGCAGGGACGGAGCCAGCCGGTCGGCCCGGTATCTCCAGTGGTGGTCGAGGTCCGGATGCACGTCGTCCGTCTCACGGATCGACCGGACGGTGCCGTCCCCGGATCCGGGACCGCCGGGGTGCAGCAGCTCGGCCAGCCGTACCGTGAGGTCACGCCAGGACACATGGCCGCTGACGGCGTTCGCCACCGCGTCCACGGGCGAGTCGAGGCACGACGTCACGGCACGCGCCAGGGCTGCCGCGTGCACCCACGGTGCGCCGTACCAGGCATGGCCGTGGGCCCCCGGCCTCGGCAGGCCGACCGGCCGTCCCTCCCGCACGGCCTGGTAGAGCACACCGGTGGCGCCCCAGCGCAACTGGTCGCGCAGCCGCTCGTGCGGGCCCCACACGAGCGGGGAGCGCACGGCGCTCGCGCCGCCCCGGCCCCCGGTGCCCGCGGCGTCCAGCAGGATCCGCTCGCAGTCCGACTTGGCCCGGCCGTAGGGGCTCAGCGGCTGCCGGGACGGTGACTCCTCCGCCACCAGGTCCTCGGCGGGATGCCCGTAGGCGTCGACGCTGCTGACGAAGACGAACGGACCGTGCCGCCAGGCCTCCACCATCGCCCGCATGGCCGCCACGTCCACCTCGGGGCGGACGAAGGTGCACGCCGCGTGGATCACCGCGTCGGCGCTCGCGACCGCCGCGCGCAGACCGTCCAGGTCGGTGAGGTCGCCCTCGACGACGTCCACCCCCTCCCCGTCGACCAGGTGCGCGGATTCGGGCCGGGCCAGGGCGAGCACGGGCCGTCCTCGCGCCGCCAGTTCCCGCAGGACGAAGGCGCCGACGCCGCCGGTCGCGCCGGTCACCAGGACCGTTCCCTCGCGCGCGCCCCGGGGACGCGCCGGGCGGGCGGGTGCGGCCGCGGCCGCGGCCCGCTGCGAGGCCCGCTCCTCCAGCAGGGCGGTCAACGCCCGGGGCGTACGGGCCTGAAGGACGTCCAGGCCCGTCAACGGCAGTTTCAGCGAGCCCCGCAGTCGCTCGGCGAGCCGGACCGCGATCAGCGAGTGGCCGCCGAGGTCGAAGAAGTCGTCGTCGGGACCCGGCTCCGGACGGCCCAGCAATGCCGCGAACATCTCCGTCACGGTCCGTCCGAACGGCCCCGCCGGGACGGGGACGGCCGGCAGGCCCGGCAGCCGCGACGTGTCGGCCGCGCCCTCGGCCGTGCGCGGCACGGCGTCCAGCAGCGTCACGGCGACGGGCACCGACTCCGGGGCGAGTGAGGCCCGCAGGACCGACCGCAGGTCGGCGCGCGAGGGGCCCGGGACACCACGCAGTACGGCGTACGCCAGCAACGGCCCGCCGTCGGGTTCGACGACGACGGCCTCCGCCACCTGCGGGTGCGCGAGCAGCAGCCTCTCCGCCGGATGCCCGCGCCTGACGGACACGCGGCCGTCCCCGGCCGGCCGGCCCGCGCCGTGCGCCGCCACCGGGGCCGGTTGCCGGGACCGGGCATGGGCCCGGACGGGCAGCTGGGACAGCCGCAGTCCGGGGTCGGCGGCGACCGCGCTGAGCAGCGCGGCGAAACCGTCGGCCAGCGTGGCGGCCGCCGCCTCGTCCAGCACGGCCCGGCCGTACTGGACGACGGCGGCGGGACCGTCCGTGTCGAGCAGCGCGAACGACAGGTCGAACTTGGCCTCGCCGACGCCGACATCCACGTACTCGCCCTCCGTGCCGGGCAGCCGTAGCGCCGCGGGCTCCGCCGTGACGTCGGTGCTCACCCGGACCAACGTCGTCCCGTCGGCAGTACGGGCGGCGGCGCCGAGGTGCTCGACGATGAGGTCGAACGGCACGTCGTGGTGGCGCTGGGCTTTCAGCAGCGCGTCCCGCACCCGCCCCACCAGGACGGTGAAGGCCGGGTCACCGGATGTGTCGACGCGCACCGGGAGGGTGTTGACGCACAGGCCGACCAGATCGCGCATGTCCGCGCCCTTGCGGTGCGTACTCGCGACACCGATGAGCAGGTCGTCCTCGCCGGTGAAGCGGTGCAGGGTCGCGAAGGCCGCGGCGAGGGTCGTGGTGAACAGGGTGGTCCGGTGTGACGCGCCGAGGGCCCGCAGGTCCTGCGGCACCCGGGGCTGGAGCGGCACGGTACGGACGCCGGCTGACCGGGTGCCGACGTCGGCGCAGGGGTGCGCGGGGCGGGGGAGTGGGGGTGGCGCGGCTCCGTCGAGGAGATCGGCCCAGTGGCGCAGACCTTCCTCGAACCGGTCGGCCGCCGCGTGTTCACGACGCGCGAGGTCCACGTACCGGAGCGGCTGCGTGACCGGCCGCGGACGCGCGGCGTCCGTGGGACTGCCGGTGGCGGCCGCGTAGAGCTCGGCCACCTCCCGGGAGATGATTTCCAGCGAGGCGCCGTCGACCGAGATGTGGTGGAACGTCAGCAGGACCGTGTGGTCCTGCGTGCCGTGCCGCAGCACCAGGACCCGCGGCAGGGGCCCGGCGGACAGGTCGAACGGCCGACGGGCCTCCTCGGCCAGCAGACCGTGGGCATCCTCCGGGGCCGCCTCCACGACACGCACGTCGACCGCCCGCGGCGCCGCGAGCACCTCTTGGAAGGGTTCGCCGTCCCGCTGCCCGTACCGCGTGCGCAGGATCTCGTGGCGGTGCACGAGGGCGGTCAGCGCGGTCCGCAGCGCGTCGAGGTCCAGCGGGCCGTGCAACCGGGTGGCGAAGGGCACGCTGTAGGAGGCCCCGCCGTGGCCGAGCCGGTCCATGAGCCACATACGGCGCTGGGCGTGGGACAGCGGCGCGGGGCCCCGGTGGGCGTTCCCGGCGACACCTGCAGTCACTGAGGCTCCGCCAGGGCGGCTCGCGGCACGGTCGCGCGCCCGGCGCAGCAGTTCCTCCTGGAGGGCCACGGCCGTGGCCCTCGGGACGTCAGTGGCCATCGCGGTGCTCCTCGGCGCCGGGGCGCAGATCGTCGTGGGCGGCGAGCAGGGCCTGCTCGACCAGGGTGGCCTGGGCGGCCACCGTGGGGGAGGCGAAGAAGTCGGCCAGCGTCATGTCCACGCCGAGTTCCTCACGCAGGTCGTCGGTGACGACCAGGGCGAGCAGTGAGTGCCCGCCCTGTTCGAGGAAGTCGGCGTCGGGCCGGGTGATCCCGCGGCCCAGGGCGCGGCTCCACACCTCGGCGACCGCCTGCTCCAGTGGTGTCAGCGGCGCGGCCGGGACGACCGCTCCCGCATCCTTGCCGAGGTCGGCGAGGGCGCGGCGGTCGACCTTTCCGGAGGGGGTCAGCGGAAGGCTGCCGACCGTCGTCACCTCGTCGGGAACGAGGTGGGCGGGCAGGACCGCGGCGAGGCGGTCGCGCAGCGCGCCGGGCCGGGGCACGGGACCAGGCGCCGCCACGACGAACGCGACGAGGCGGGCGTCGTCCGGGCCGGACCGGTGCACGGTGACGGCAGCGTCGTCCACGTCGGCCTGCAGACGCAGGACGTGTTCCACCTCGCCCGGTTCGATGCGGAAGCCGCGCACCTTCACCTGGTCGTCGGTCCGCCCGTGGAAGTCCAGGACGCCGTCCGGGCGGACGGAGACGAGGTCGCCGGTGCGGTACAGGCGCCCCGACTCCGGGTGGTCGACGAAGCGTTCGGCGGTCAGGTCGGGACGCCCGGCGTAACCGTGCGCCAACCGGCTGCCGCCGACCCACAACTCGCCTCGCGCGCTGTCCGCGACGGGCCTGCCGCCGTCGTCCAGGACGTGTACGGTCGCGCCCGCGACGGGCCGGCCGATCGGAACCGGGCCGTCGCGGTCCGCCCCGGTGACCCGGTGTGCCGTGGCGAACGTGGTGGTCTCCGTGGGCCCGTACCCGTTGACCAGCTCCAGCCAGGGGAACGCCCCCAGCACCCGCCCGGCGTGCTGCGCGGACAGCGCCTCCCCGCCCACCACCACCGTGCGGAGCACCGAGAACACCCGGGAACGCCGGGCCGCGAGCTGGTGGAAGAGCGCCGTCGTGAAGAACGCGACGGTCACGCCGTGGCGCTCCACGTGCTGGGCCAGGTCCTCGAACGAGGGCCGGTCGACGGTGCACACCACGACGGCGGCGCCGTTGGCGAGGGCCCCCCACACCTCGAACGTCGACGCGTCGAAGGTCATGGGGGAGTGGAAGAGCACCCGGTCACGGGGGGTGAGGGTGAGGTAGGCGGGTTCGGACAGCAACTCGGCCACGGCCCGGTGCGGGACCGAGACGCCCTTGGGACGCCCGGTCGAGCCGGAGGTGAACATGATGAACGCCGTGGCGTCGGCACGGAGTTCGGGCACGGGTGGGAAGGAGGCGGACAGCGGCGCCTCCTCCGGCAGCGCGAGGACCGGACCGGTGAGGGCCGCCGCTTCGAGGAGCTTGCCGTCGCCGACGGTCAGGGTGACCCCCGCGTCGGCGGCCATCGCCTCGGAGCGGGGGCGCGGATGGGCCGGGTCGAGCGGTACGCAGGTGGCGCCGGCCCACCACAGGGCGAGCTGCGCGACGACGGTGCGCGCCGAGCGCGGCGTCAGCAGCGCCACGCGGTCACCCGGCCGGACACCGTGCGCACGCAGGTGGGCGGCGAGGGCCCGGGCCGAGGAGAGGAGCCGGGAGTAGGTGAGGACGGTGTCACCGTCGGTCACGGCGAGGGCGTCCGGCGTGCGCTCGGCGTGCCACGCCACGAGGGCGGGCAGCCCGCGGGAGAGCGCGGGCCGGGGGCCGCCGGAGGCGGTCCGCGTGGATCGGACGGGCATGGGTCCTTCCCCGGGGGCGGTGTCGGTGCGTTCGGTGAGGCCGGTCATCTCAGGCTCCCGATCCGTGTGTGGCCTCGCGGCGGCGATCGACGAGGTCGGCGACGGCGCGCAGGTCCGGCTGGCGCAGGAACTCCGGCGCGCGCAGGCGGACGCCGCTCTCCCGCTCGATGACGGTCAGCAGCCGGGCGGCCACGATCGACGTGCCGCCGATCATCGTGAAGTCGTCGGTCAGTGCCGTCGCGGGCCTGGCGAGGAGATCGCGCACGGCGTGGAGGACGATCTGCTCGCCCGGTGTGGCGCCGTCCGGCATGTCGGCGCTGCCGCTGGAGCCCGGTGCGGCCGCCTCGTGCGTGAGCCCGGCCCGGTCGACCTTGCCGTTGGCGTCCAGCGGGAAAGCGTCGACGATCCGCACGGCCGAAGGGACGGCCTGTTCGGGGAGCCACGCCCGTACCCCCGTCAGCAGCGACTGTTCGGAGGCGGAGGCGGAGGCACCGGGCGCGAGGCGGACGTACGCCACCAGACGGGTGGAGCCGTCGGGGCCGCGGGGCGCGGTGACCACGGCGCCGAGCACGGCCGGGTCCTTCTCCAGCGCGGCCTCGACCTCGGCCGGTTCGATCCGTACGCCGCTGATCTTCACCTGGTCGTCGAGACGGCCGAGGAACTCCAGCATCCCGTCCCGCCGCATCCGCACCCGGTCACCGGTGCTGTAGAGCCGGTCCACTCCCGGGAGATCCACACCGGGGGCCGGGGCGGCGAAGCGGCGCGCGGTCAGTTCGGAGTCCATGTACCCGAGCGCCAGGCCGTTGCCGCCGACGCGGAGTTCGCCCTCCTCGCCCCGAGCCACGGGGCGGCCGTCGGAGCCGGTGACGACGACCGTCACGCCCGGCACGGGGAAACCGATCGGAGGCGCCCCGGGACCCTCCGCCCCGGCGTCCGCGGCACGCATGGCGTACGTGGTGGTGACGACGGTGGCTTCCGCGGGGCCGTAGGCGTTGTGGACGGTCGCGGTCACGTCGGCGCCCGGGCGCCGACGCATCCGGTCGCCGCCGACGACGAGGTGGCGCAGCACCAGGCCGTGCGGCCAGGGCTGCTCCAGCAGCGGCTCGACCATGGGAGTGGCGGCCACCGCCACGGACACGGCGGCCTCGCGCCACCAGGAGGTGAGTGCCCCGGTGTCCCAGCGGACGTCGTCGGGCGCGGGAACGAGGGCCGCGCCCGACGTCAGTCCTGCCCACAGTTCCAGCAGGTGCGGGTCGAACGCGACGCCGATGAGCAGGGACTGCCGGTCCCCGGGAGCGAGACCGGTCTCGGCGCGGTACCAGTCGAGCAGGGCGCCGAGGGCCGGCTCGGCGACGACGACCGCCTTGGGACGGCCGGTGGAACCGGACGTCAGCACCGCGTAGAACGCCTCGCGAGGTGCGCGGAGCGTACCCGGGCGGGACGGGGCGAACGCCGCCACCGCCGTGCCGGCCGCGTTGACCCCGTCGTCCGGCAGCGCCAGGCCGATGTGCTCGGCCGCCCGGTAGCGGGCGGGGAGCACGGCGGGGTCGCCGATCAGGCAGGCGACGTCCAGGTCGTCGGTGACGGCGTCGACGCGCCGCTCGCCGGGGCGCGGCCCCAGCGGCAGGTACACCGCGCCGATCCTGGCGACCGCCACGGCCGTCACGACGAGTGCGGCGGAGCGGTCCAGGCAGACACCGACGAGGTCACCCGCCCCGACCCGGTCGCGCAGCACGGCCACGGCCTCGTCCGCGGCGTCGCTGACCTGCCGGTACGTCCAGGTGCGGCCGCCGTCGACCACGGCGGGGGAGTCCGGGGTGCGGCGCGCCCAGTCCTCGAACCGGACGAGCACCCCGGTCGTGGCACCTTCGCGGGGTGCGGCGCCGTGCGCGACGCTGAGCGTGCCGCCGTCCGGGACGCCCGGTGCGGAGACGTCGGCGGGCGCGTCCGACGGGACCGCCGGAGGGATCGCCGGCCGGGTGCCGGGGGAGGTGGTCGGGTAGGTCATCACGACTCCGTCGGGGTGGCGGTGGCAGCGGAAGGGGAGGCGCTGGCGGCGGAAGGGGAGGCGGCGAGTGCGCCGGCCTGGTCGGTGAGCACCGGATGGCGGAAGAACAGCCGCATCGGCGGACGGTGTCCGAGGCGGGGCTCCAGCCAGGCCGCCAGTTGCGCGGCGCGCAGCGAGTGGCCTCCGGCCCGGAAGAAGTCGGTGCGTTGGTCGAAGTCGTCGTGGCCCAGGACCGTGCGCCAGCCGTCGGCGAGCAGCGCGGTCATCGGGTCGGCCGCGACCGCCTCGCGGTGGCCCTCGCCGTCCCGCACGGCCTCGTCCGCAGGACGCGCGTCACCGCCCGGACGGAGGGCTCCCGCCGTCCGCGCGGCCCCGCCCGGACCCGCGTCGCCGGCCGTGCTGAGCTCCGCGGCCCTGCGGGCGAGCACCGCACGGTCCGGCTTGCCGCCGGCCAGTGTGGGCAACGCGTCGAGGCGCACCCACCGCCCCGGTACCAGGGCGGCCGGCAACCGCAGCCCGAGCCGCGCGTGCAGCGCCCGCTCGTCCCACGCGCCACCCTCGTCGGGGCACTCGGCGAAGCCGACCAGCCGGGGCCCGCCGGCGGTCTCGCGGTCCAGCACGACGGCACAGGACCGGCCGCCCAGCGCGGCCGAGGCGGCCGCCTCGATCTCCTCGAGTTCGATCCGGTACCCGCGCAGCTTGATCTGGTTGTCCCGGCGGCCGAGGAAGTAGAGCGCCCCGTCCAGTCCCCGGTAGCCCAGGTCACCGGTCAGGTAGACCCGTTCACCGCCGAGCGCGCCGGGACGCGCGAACCGGGCGGCCGTGGCCTGCGGGTTGCCCACGTACCCCTCGGCGAGCCCTGTTCCGGCGATCGCCAACTCGCCCACCGCACCGTCCGGCAGGGGACGGCGGTACTCGTCCAGGACGTGGACGCGTTCGCCGGGCAACTCGGTCCCGAGCGGGATCTCCGCCCCGTCGGCCAGGGCCTCCGGTGCGATGCGGTGGACGGTGGTGGTGACGGCCGCTTCGGTGACGCCGTAGGCGTTGAGCACCGTCGCGTCGGTGTCCGTCAGGAAAGCGCGCAGCGCGTCGGCCGGAAGGCGTTCGCCGCCCAGCACGAGCAGGCGCGGGGTCCACAGGCCGTCCCGCAGCGCCGGCCGCAGCTCCTCCCGTACGGCGAGGAAGTAGCTGGTGGGCAGGTTGGCCACGGTGACGCGCGTGTCGGCCAGCAACTCGGCCAGCTCGGTGCCGGTCGGGACCTCGTGTCCGGGCACGACGAGGCACGCCCCCGCGTACAGGGAGGGCAGCATCTCCTCCAGGGCCACGTCGAACGTCGGCTGGGCGAACAGCAGGACCCGGTCGTCGTGCCGCAGCGCGAACCGCTCGGCCACCCCGGTCAGGTGGTTCTCGAGCGCCGCGCGCCCGACGGCGACGGCCTTGGGGACGCCGGTCGATCCGGAGGTGTGGATGATGTACGCGGCACCCGGTACCGCGTGCGCCGCGTGCGCCTTCGGCATCTCCGGCGCGTCCACCGCGGCGGTCGGCAGACCGCCGGGCACCGTCACGGGATGACCGGCCGAGGTGAGGACGAGAGCCGGGGCCAGACGGCTCAGCAGCAGCTTCAGACGAGCGGGCGGATCCGACGGCGACAGCGGGCAGTGGACGGCCCCGGTACGCAGGCAGGCGAGCAGCACCACGACCGCGTCGGCACCGCGCGGCAGTACGGACGCCACCGGCTGACCGGCTCTCACCCCGGCGGCCAGCAGGCGCTCCGCGAGGGCGGTGACCCGGGCGTCGAGGTCGCCGTAGGTCAGGTGGCGGCCGCCGACGAGCAGGGCGGGCGCGGCCGCGTCGTGGGCGGCGGCGGGGTCGAGCGGGTCCGCACCGGGGGCCGGGCCGGCGGTCCCCGTGGCCGCCGGCCCGGCGGCCCGCTCGTCGGCGGACCCGGGCGGGGCCAGGTCCGCCAGGACCGTACCCGGGGCCTGGAGGTAGGCCCGCAGCAGGTCCAGGAACCGGCCGGCGAGCAGTTCGACCACGTCCTCGCCGAACATGTCGGCGTCGTAGTCCCAGACCAGGGTCATTCCGGCACCGCCGTGCCGGGGACCGACCCCGCGCCGGTCGTCCGGCAGCAGCACCACGTCCAGGTCGAACCTGGTGGTGCCCGTGTTGAACCCCTCGAACAGCGTGATGTCCAGACCGGGCACGTCGATCTCGGGCAGCTCGGCGTCGTGGGCGCTGAACATCACGTCGAACAGCGGGTTGTCCGCGCCCGAGGTGCGCAGGCCGAGCGCACGGGTCAGCTCCTGGACCGGCACGTCCTGGTGCGGCAGCGCGCGTATGAGGACGTCGGTCACCTCGTCCATCGTCTCCTCGGCCGGGGCGGCCGGTTCCAGCCGCAACGGCAGGGGGACGGTGTTGACGAACATGCCGACGGTCTCCTCGTGCCCGCGGGGCCGGTTGCCCACCGCGGTGCCGACGACCAGGTGCGAGCGGCCGCTGTGGCGCCGCAGCAGTTCGGCGAAGAGGCCGAGCAGGGTGGAGAACGGAGTCAGGCCGCGCAGCCGCGTGTGGTCACGGAGGCGCTCCGCCAGGTCCGCGCCGATCGACTGCCGCAGCTGACCGCCGTGGTGGCGGCGCCGGGCGCCGGGACGGCAGAGGCCCGGCAGTGGCATGTCGTAGGAGAGACCGCGCAGTTCGGTGGTCCAGAAGTCCAGCCCGGCGCGGCGCGCTCCGGTCTCCCGGCCGCGCGTCTGCGCCTCGACGTGGTCGGCGTAGGAGGGCGCGGGCGGCAGGACGGTCGGCTCTCCCAGGACGTGGCCCCGGTAGACGGTGAACACGTCGTTGAGCAGGATCGCGAACGAGTGGCCGTCGTGGATCAGGTGGTGCTCGACGTGGACGAGCCGGTGGTGCTCGTCCCCGAGCCGCACCAGTGTCCAGCGCAGTAGCGGCGCCTCGTACGTGTCGAGCGGGGTCTCCGCCTCGGTGCGCAGCAGCTCCCGGAACGCGGCCTCCGGGTCGGTGGCCGCGCTCAGGTCGACCGTCCGCAGCCGGGGCGCGCACGCCTCGGCGACCCGCTGGCCGGGTACCGCGCCGGTGACGGCGACCAGTTCCAGGCGCAGGCCCGCGTGCCGGTCGAGCGTGGCGGCGAGGCCGCGACGGAGGGCTTCGGTGTGGAGCGGTCCCCACAGGTCGAGTGCGGCGGTGAAGTTGTAGGCGCGGCTGCCCGGTTGCACCTGTTCGTGCAGCCAGACGATCTCCTGCGAGGAGGAGAGCGGAAGCATGGGCGATCCCTGGGGTCGTCGGGTCGGGGGGTGCCGCCCGGACACGGTCGTGTCCGGGCGGGGCGCGGGAACCGGCCGCGGATCGCGCGGACGGGCCCGTGGCGGGCGGTACGGAACGAGGACGAGAGGCGGCACAAGGGCTGTGCGAGTGGCGGTCAGCCGAGAACCGGCGCCGGGCCCCCCGCGCGGAGCACTTCGCCGAGCGCGCCGGCGAGCGCCTCGAAGGCGTCGAGGGCGGTGCGGTCGGCCGTCACGGCGCGGTCCCACACCATGCGCAGGTGCAGTTCGCGTCCGTGGGTGACGGAGACGGCGAACGGTCCGCGTACGGGTCTGCCGTCGATGTGGACCTCCCGGCCCTCCACTCCGGCCAGGCGGAGCGAGGGCCGTTGTGCGGTGTCGTCGACGGTCAGCAGCCCGTCGAGGCGGCCGGACCAGGCGGAACCGGCCTCCCGGGCCGCGTGCACGACCGCGTCGAAGGGCACGTCGGCCCGGTCCAGGTCCTCCCACCAGGCGTCGGCCGTGGCCCCGGCACCGGACGGGTCCCTCCCCGTCACCGCCGGAAAGACGACGGTGTTGAGGAAACAGCCGAGCACCTCCTCCGCGCCGGGCGGCCGGCCGCCCCACGGATAGCCGAGCGGCACCGTGTGGCCGGGGCCGTACAGGGCGCGCACGGCGGAACGGCAGGCGTTCAGCAGGTCGGGGAAGGGCATCCCCGTGGTGGAGGAGGGCAGCAGCACCGAAGCCGAACCGCTCGGTGACGCTCCGGTCGGCGGGGGGCCGGGCCGCGCGGCGGGGGCTCGGTCACGGACGGCCCGCAACCGCTCACCCCAGTACGCCAGGGCCTCGGGTGACTCCGCGCGTTCCTCGGCGCCCAGCTGGAGCAGTACGGCCTCGCGGTAGGCGGCCAGTTCGCCGGAGACCTCCCCGGGCGCCGGCGTCCGCGCCCGCTGCCCCTCGGCGTAGGCGGCGCCGAGCTCCCCGACGATCCGGGCCAGTGTCCGGCCGTCGCACGCCGTGTGGTCGAGGACGACCGCGAGCACCTCCGACGGCTCGTCGCCGTACGGGGAGGAGGACGCGCGGTCCCGGTCGGCGTCGTCCGTGTCGTCGGTGAGGAACAGCCGCATGGGCGGGCCGTCGGACGCCCACGAGCCCAGCGCCCGGCGCAGAGCCGTGCCGGCGTCCTCGCCCGACGCCCGGGGCACGCGTACGACCGGAACCTCCGGCCCCTCCATGCGCAGCACGGGAGTGCCGCGCACCACGGCGGGGCGGCCGCGAAGCACGGGGTGCAGTGAGGCGAGGCACTTCGCCGCGGCGGCGAGGCGTACCGGGTCCACCGTGCCGCGTGGGAAGGCGAAGAACATCGGGACGAGGTCCGGCCGCCCGGTGGGATCCAGCGCACGTACCAGTGCGAAACGACGCTGGGCTCCGGTGACGGGTAACAGGACAGGGGTCCCGAGACCTGTGGTGAGCCCCCGATAGCGAGCCAGGTACCGGCCCGTGATGCTGAACACGTGATCCTCTCCGTCGTCGTCCACGGCGTCCCGGCGGGCCGGATCAGCCGAGTGGTGCCGTCCTGTCATGCCTGTCGGTCCCTGTCGGTCCCTGTCCCGGTCCCGGGACCGGCGACGGAGGCATCGGTCGTGCCGGTGTCCGAGGCGGCGGGAGGCGTGGCTTCGGGCCCGGTGGGCAGGTCCCGCATCCGGCGCAGCGGGGAGAGCAGCAGCGGCAGCGGTACGGTGAGGAAGCCGGCCGCGCAGCACAGCAGGGCGGCACGGGCGCCGAAGCCGTCGGCGAGCGCTCCGCCGGCCAGTGCCCCGAGCGGCAGCGTGCCCCACATCAGGAAGCGCAGGGTGGCGTTCATCCGGCCCAGCAGGTGCGGCGGGCACAGGACCTGGCGGAAGCTCACCTGGGCGACGTTGTAGACCACGGCGCCGAAGAAGACGACGCCCGAGCCGAGCGCGAACAGTGCGGCACCGCCCACCCGCTCCGACAGCGGCCACAGCAGCGCGAACGGACCGGTGACCAGTGAGGAGAGCCAGATGATCCGGGCCTGTCCCAGCCTGGCCGCCAGCGCGCCCGCGGCCAGCGCGCCCGCCAGTCCGCCGACGGCCGCGACGGACAGGACGAGACCGACCGCCCCGGGTTCGAGGCCCAGGACGCGGACCAGGAACACCGTCTGAGTCGCCATCAGCAGTGCGGTGAAGAAGTTGCCGAGCCCGGTGGAGGCGGCGATCACCCGCAGCAGTGGCCGGCCCAGCACGAAGCGCAGCCCTTCGCCGATGTCCGCGCGCAGTGACGCGCCGGGGACGGCTTCGGGACGGGGCTCCGGCTGTTTGATCCGCCACAGGCAGAGTGCGGAGAGGGCGTAGCCGACGGCGTTGACGGCGACGGCCAGGTGGGCGCCGAGGAGCTGGACCAGGCCGCCGCCGAGCCCCGGGCCCGTCACCTGTGCGGACGACCGTACGGTCTCCAGGGCCCCGTTGCCCTTGACCAGTTGGTCTCGCGGCAGGAGGTGGGGCAGGAAACTCTGATGGGCGACATCGAAGAAGACGGTGGCGACGCCGGTGATCAGGGCGACGGCATACAGCTGGGCCATCGTCAGGACGTCGGCCGTGCCCGCTGCCGGGACGCTCGCCATGGCCACGGCTCGCACCACGTCCGCCCGGATCATCAACGGGACCTTGCGCATGCGGTCGACCCAGGCCCCGGCCGGTAACCCGATCAACAGGAACGCGGCGGTTTCGGCGGCCGTGAGCAGCCCGACCTGGAAGGCGGACGCGTCGAGTTCGAGCACGGCCACGAGCGGCAGCGCCACCAGGGTGACGTGGGCGCCCAACTGCGCGGCTGCCGCGCCGGCGAGCAGCAGCCTGAAGTCGCGCATGCGTAAGGGGGCACCGACCGCGGCGCGGGATGTTACGGACATGTGAACGACCTTCACTGAACGGCCGATCAGGAGTCAAAGACGGGTAGGCGCTTTTGGTCATTTCTTTTGGTGTTCCCGCGCTATATCGGCAAAATTTTCAGCAGATTGTGGTGTCTGGCGGATGAACCGCCGACAGCGCACCCGGTCCGCGGTGATGGGCGGTCCGGCCGACGGGCGATGGCACCGGCCGCTGCGCAGCCGGAGGGCTCGAGTGGCCGCTGTGTCCAAAAAAGATCACCTGCTTCGAGTTCACGATCGGAATTGATCATTCCGCCTGCTATGGCGTCGAAGCGGCATGCGGCATGCGGCATGCGGCATGCGGCATGCGGCATGCGGTACGCGTCGCATCAGGTTGCCGGCCACCGGCACGGACGCGCACTCGCACCCGGGGAGCACTGCACCGACCCACTTGCTCCGCCGTGCGGCAACGCTGACGCGCCGTCCGCAGGGAGCCGTCGAAGCGGCGACCGTGCGGTGCCGGACCGGTGCACCTCGCTGAGGCGTCTTCCCGTATCGGCGGCCAGGGCCTCGAGGAACTCGCCGGACCCGGCTGACGCTGCACCAACACCTCGGGATCCTATTTGGTGATGAAATTCATTTCTGATTACTGTGTGGGTGAACCGTGAGGCATCGAGATTTTGGAGCAGCATGAGCGACCCCTACGAGCGGTCCGCCGAGTACCTCGACATCCTGATCGCCGAGTCGTGGGAGCCGCTGGCTCCGGCGCTGGCGGACGTTCTGTCGCGCGTCCGCGCCGGGGCGGGGGCCGTGGTGGATCTCGGGGCCGGGTCCGGCCGGGGCGTGCGCGTCATCTGCGGCGCGCTGCCGCAGGCGCCGGTGCTCGCCGTCGAACCGTCCGCCGCGATGCGCGCCGTCCTGCTCGCCCGGGTCCACGAGGACGACGAACTGCGCGAGCGCGTCACGGTGGTTCCCGGTGACTGTGCGAGTGCCGACTGGCCCGACGGCGTGCGGGCCGTGGTGGCCCTGAACATGATCGGCCACCTGCCGCCCGGGCAGAGGCGTGCGCTGTGGAGCCGTGCCGCCCGGCAGCTCGCCCCGGGCGGGGCGCTGGTGTTCAACCTTGCTCCGCCGTTCACCCCTGTGGAGGTGGAGCGGGTGCGGATGGCCCGGGTCGCCGTCGGCGAGCTGGAGTACGAGGGCTGGGCGAGCGCGCGTCCCACGGGGGCGGACGAGATCACCTGGCGCATGGACTACGGCGTCCTGCGTCAGGGCCGGCCGCTGACCGGGACGTCGGTCGAGTACCGCTGGTGGGTCGCGACGGAGGACGCGCTGGCGGCCGAAGTCGCCGAGGCGGGACTGGTGTTGCGCCGGGCCGGTGGTTCCGGCCTGGGGCTGTGCGTTCTCGAGCGCGCGAGTGATCCGACATCGCAAGTTTGTTGATCTGATAATCATTTTCAACTAGGTTCATCGGTGTTCCGCCTCCCCCGGGTCTCCCCGCGGGGGAGGCGTTGCCCTGCCCGCCTTTTGACGGAGACCGGATGGACCAGCCTGTGCCGAGCGACGACCTCCTTGCCCGCGTCATCGACTGCATCGCCGAAGTCCTCGGCACACCACCCCACGAGGTCGCACGGACGACTCCGCTCGCGGCCCTGGGACTCGAGTCGTTCACCGCGGTGCGGCTGAGGCGGAGGATCCGTGAACGCACCGGCCGGGACCTGCCGTTGACCGCCCTTCTGGGTGACGGTGCGACGGCCCGTGCGGTGGCGGACCGTCTGCTCGCCGGTCACGTGCCGGAGGAGGTCACCGGTCCCGGGCCCCTCGGTGCCGAGGGGCGGGCGGGGGCGGAACCCGGCGCTGTACGCGACGGCGGGGAAGCGAAGGAGGAGCACTTCCCCCTGACGCCCATTCAGGCCTCTTATCTGGCCGGGCGGGCCGAGGGCATGCCGCTGGGCGGAGTGGCCACCTTCTACTACTACGAGTACGACCGCACGCCCGGCGACACGGACCCGCTCGTGGACGTGGCCCGGCTGGAAGCCGCCTGGAACCGACTGGTCGATCACCACCCGATGCTGCGCATGACGGTGGACGACCGGGGCCGCCAGCGCATCGCGGCCGCTCCCGGCCCCTACCGGATCGGCGTCACCGACCTGCGGGGCGAGACCGCCGAACAGGCGGGGGAGACGTTGTCCGCCCAGCGGCGGGAGCGTTCCCACCAGAACCGGCCCACGCAGACGTGGCCGTTGTTCGACATCCACGCCACACTGCTGCCCGACGGGCGGACCCGGCTGCACGTCGGCGTGGACGTGCTCCTGACCGACCTCACCGGCTGGATGCTGCTGATGCGTCAGTGGGGCCGCCTCGTCGCCGACCCCGACCACCGGCTTCCCGAGCCGGCAGCCCGGTTCGCCGACCTCCAGCGCGCCCGCTCGAGGGACCCGGAGTGGGCGGCCCGGCGCGCCCGCGACCACGCCTACTGGGCCGAACGGGCCCCCGAGCTGCCGCCATCGCCGCGGCTGCCCCTGCTGCGCGATCCCGCCGACACCACCCCGCCCCGCTTCGTCCGCTCCGCCGCCGAACTCGACGCCGAAGCATGGGACCAACTACGAGCCCGGTGCACCGAGCACGCGGTCACGCCGACCGCGGCCCTGCTCGCGGCCTTCGCCGTCGTCCTCGGCCGGTGGGGAGCCGGGGAACGGATCTGCCTCAACACCACCCTGTTCGACCGCCCGGAGGACGAGAACGGAGCCGAGGGGGTGGTCGGCGACTTCACCACCACCGCCCTGGTCGGCACGCCGCGCTTCGACCCCGCCGACTGGAAGGGCTTCGCCGACTACGCCGCCGCCGTCAACCACCGCTTCTGGGAGGACCTGGACCACCGGTCCGTGTCCGGTGTCGAGGTGCTCAGGGAGCTGCGGGGGCAGGAAGCACTGCCGGTGGGAGCCCCCGGCCACCCGGTGGTGTTCACCAGCGGGGTGGGTCTCGCGGGCGCCGGGGAACCTCCGGCGTCCTGGATCGGACAGGAGGTGTACGGCATCTCCCAGACCCCGCAGGTCCTGCTCGACCACATCGTGTGGGACGAGGGCGGACGCCTCCGCCTGGCCTGGGACGCCGTCGAGGGGGCGTTCCCCGACGGCTGGATACCGGCCCTGCTCGACGCCTTCGTACGCCTGCTCCACACCCTGACGGACCCCGACGCCTGGCACGACACCGCCCTGGGCTGGGACCCGTCCTTCCACCCCGAAGAGCCCCTGGACGCCGTGCCCTTCCCGGACGCGGGCCCCCTGCTGCACGATCCGGCCACCGACGCGGCCCGGCGGCATCCGCGCCGGCCCGCCCTGCGCACCTCCTCCACCACCGTCACCCACGCCCGCCTCGCGGACAACGCCGCCGCCACCGCGGCACTGCTGGCCGCACACGGGGTGGGGCCCGGCGACATGGTCGCCGTCGCCTGCGAGAAGGGCACCGCGCAGATCACCGCCGTACTCGGCGTCAGTCTGAGCGGGGCGGGCTACCTGCCGGTCGAACCCTCCTGGCCGGCCGCGCGGATCACCGCCGTCTGCGAGCGGGCCGGGGTCCGGCACGCGCTGACCGGCCGCGGTGTGAGGACCGACTGGCCCGACGGCGTCACCGTCCACCGCCTGACCGCCGTGGGGCGCCCCGCCCGCAACGCCGCGGGCTCCGCCGACCCCGCGGCACCGCTCACGGCCCCACGTCCCGAGGACATCGCCTACACCATCTTCACCTCGGGCTCCACCGGCAGCCCCAAGGGCGTGGAGATCGAGCACCGGGCCGCGCGCACGACCGTCGACGACATCGTCGACCGGTTCGCCATCGGTCCCGACGACCGGGTGCTGGCGCTGTCGGCGCTCAGCTTCGACCTGTCCGTGTTCGACGTCTACGGCGTCCTCGGCGCCGGCGGCTGTCTGGTGCTGCCCGACCCCGCCCGGCAGCGCGACCCGCAGCACTGGCTCGAACAGGCCGGCCGGCACGGCGTCACCGTGTGGAACACCGCGCCCGCCCTGCTCGAAATGCTCGTCGAGTACGCGGAGATGGAACCGGAGGAGGCCGGCGAGGCGCTGCGCCCCCTGCGCCTGGTGATGCTCTCCGGCGACTGGATCCCCCTGACCCTGCCCGACCGGCTGCGCCGGCTCGCACCGCAGGCGGAGGTGATGAGCCTGGGCGGAGCCACCGAGGCGTCCATCTGGTCCATCACTCATCCGGTGGGACACGTAGATCCGGGGTGGCGCAGCATCCCCTACGGCCGGGCGCTGCGCGGCCAGAGCTTCTTCGTCCTCGACGAGGACGGCGCGCCCTGCCCGGTGGGCGAGGCGGGGGAGCTGTTCATCGGCGGCGACGGGCTGGCCCGCGGCTACACCGCCGATCCGGTCCAGACCGCCGAGAGGTTCGCCGTCCACCCCGTGCTGGGCCGCCGGCTGTACCGCACCGGGGACCTCGGCCGGTGGACCGCCGAGGGCGCCATCGAGTTCCTCGGGCGCGTCGACCGGCAGGTGAAGATCCGCGGGCACCGCATCGAACTGGGTGAGGTGGAGGCGGTGCTGGCCCGCCACCCGGCGGTCCGCCAGTGCGTGGTGTCGTCGGTGCGCGGCCCCGACGGACGGCCGCGGCTGGTGGCGCACCTGTCGCCCCGGGGCGCGAGCGAACCGCCGACCGCCCAGGAGCTGGCGGACGTCCTGCGCGAACGGCTGCCCGACTACATGGTGCCCAGCCGGTTCGTGATCCTGGACCAGCTGCCGGTGACGGCCAACGGCAAGATCGACCACGCGGCGCTGACCACCCCGCCCACCGATGACCGGACCACCGACGCCGACGGACCGGCCCCGGTCGCCGCGGCGGAGGCCGAACCCACCGCGACACCGCGTACGGTCCCGGCCGGATCCGTCACCGAACCGGCGCCGGACGGGGACTGGGTCGCCGCCGCGCTGGCCGAGGCGACCGCCCTGGGACTGGAGGCCGCCGTCGTGGTCCGGCCCGGACGGCTCCGGCCGGACCAGGCGCTGGAGGCGTCGGCCCGATGGCTCCGGCACGTGGCGCGAACCGCCGGCGGCGAGGCCGCGGTGCCGCTCCTGGGCCCCGGAGGACTGGCGGAGGTGGTCTGTCGCCCCCGGGCGGGAGACCACCCGACGCCCTCCCCGTCCACCGGTCCGGCGTCCGGCGCCCCGGCCCCGGACCGGTACGGCACCGAATCGGGTCAGGTGTCCCGGCACGGCGGGCAGGGCCCGGCCGTGTCCGTGGCGCCGGCCGTACTGGAGGCCCTGACCGGCATCCTGGCCGACTTCACGGACGTGCCGGTGACGCCCGGCAGCACCTTCAAGGAGTTGGGCGCCACCTCCCTCACCCTGGTCCTCACCCACCGCAGGCTCCGGGAGGGCATCGCGCCCCGGCTCGCGCTGGCGGACATGTTCGAGCACCCCACCGTCGCGGCCCTAGCCGCCCGCATCACCGCCCAGAGCGCCCCGGACACCGACCGGGCCGCCCCTGCCCCTGCCCCCGCCGCCGTCGCCGTCACGCCGCCCGCGTCCCAGCGGTCCGAACGGCCCACGCGCAGAACGTCCCGCGTCGCCGCACGCGCCCTGGCCGAGGAGACCACCCGATGACCGAACCGACCTCCCCCCGGGCGGACACGCCGGACACGCCCCGGCCCGACCACGAGGCCGGCGACGACCTGATCGCGGTCACCGCCCTGGACTGCCGGTTCCCCGGAGCCCCCGACACCGCGGCGTACTGGGACCTGCTCGTCGGCGGCCGCAGCGGACTGACCCGGCACGGCGAGCGGGAACTGGCCGAACGCGGCGTCCCGGCGGGGCTGCCGGCCAACCCCGCCCACATACCCGTCAGCGGGCTCATCGACGGACAGGACTACTTCGACCCCGAGCCGTTCGGCCTGACCGACGCCGAAGCGGCCGTGATGGACCCCCAGCAGCGGCTCTTCCTCGAAGCGTGCCTGCGCGCCCTGGAGAGCGCCGGGCACGGCGGCGGTGCCGGCGCGGGCGCCGTGGGCGTCTTCGCCGGCGCCGCCCACAGCGACTACCTCGCCCGCAACCTCGCCGACCGGTACGCCGCCTCCGCCACCGACCCCGTCGGCAGCCTCCAGGCGGCCCTCGCGGGCGTAGCCGACTACCTCCCCCTGCACGTCGCGCACCGCCTCGCGCTCACCGGACCCGCCGTCGCGGTCGGCACCGCGTGTTCGACCTCGCTGGTGGCGGTGCACCTGGCGGCCCAGTCCCTGCTGGCGGGGGAGTGCGACACCGCCCTCGCCGGCGGCGCCTCCCTGATCGTCCCGCAGGGCCGGGGCTACCTCCACGTCCCCGACGGGATCTTCTCCGCCGACGGGCACGTTCGCACCTTCTCCGCCGAGGGCACCGGCATCGTGCACACCCAGGGCGTCGGCGTGGCCGTACTGCGGCGACTGCGCGACGCCCTCGCCGACGGCGACCCGGTGCTGGCCGTCCTGCACGGCTCCGCCGTCAACAACGACGGCGGCGACCGCACCGGCTTCACCGCCCCCTCGCCGCGCGGACAGGCCCGTGCGGTCTCCGAGGCGCTCGCCGTGGCCGGTCTCACGCCCGGGGACATCACCTACGTCGAGGCCCACGGCACCGCCACCCGCCTCGGTGACGTGGTGGAGGTCGCCGCGCTGCGCCGCGTCTTCGGCGACGCCGGCCCGGCCTGGTGCGCCCTGGGTTCGGTCAAGAGCAACATCGGGCACGCCAACTCGGCCGCGGGCATCGCCGGTTTCGCCAAGACCGTCCTCGCCCTGCACCACGGCGTACTGCCGCCCACCCTGGACGCCCTGCCCCTCAACCCCGACCTCCAACTCGACGACTCACCCTTCACCGTCGTCCACGAGACCACCGACTGGACCGGACCCCGGTACGCGGGCGTCAGCTCCTTCGGCATCGGCGGCACCAACTGCCACGTCGTCCTGGGCAGCGCCCCCGTCCGTCCGGAACCGCCCGCCGATCCGCGCCCGCAGCTCGCCCTGCTCAGCGCGCACCGCGACGACGCCCTCACCCGCCTCACCGAGGCCACCGCGACCGCCCTGCACACCACCCCGGTCGACCACGCCGACGCGGCCCACACCCTGCACACCGGCCGCGCGACGCTGCCGTACCGCGCCGCCGCGGTGATCACCGGGGCGGCGGAGACCGACGGCCGTGCCCTGCGCGCCGCCCCGCGGCGCCGTCCCGGCCCCACCCCGCCCCGGATCGTGCTGGCCTTCCCCGGCGGGGGAGCGCAGTACGCGGGCATGGGGCGCGAACTGTGCGCGGAGGAAGAGGAGTTCGACCGCACCGTGCGCGAGTGCGCAGCTCTCTTCGACGACGGGACCGGTACCGGCCTCACCGCGCTGATCACCGCCGACCCGTCCGACGAGCACGCGCGCCGGCTGCTGCGCGACCCCGCCCACGGACTGCCCGCCCTGTTCACCGTCTCCCTCGCCGCCGCGCGCACCCTGCGCTCCTGGGGCGTCGAACCGGACGCGGTGGTCGGTCACAGCCTCGGCGAGTACGTGGCCGCCGTGCTGTCCGGCGCCCTGTCCCTGCCCGACGCCGCGACCCTGGTGGCGGTCCGCTCACGCGGCATGTCCCGGGCGGCCGGCGGCGGGGTGATGCTGACGGTCCCGCTGACCGAGCGGCAGACCCTCGCCCTGCTCGCCGAACACCCCGGACTGGACCTGGCCGCCGTCAACGGCCCGCGGTCCTGTGTGGTGTCCGGACCCTCGCCGGCCGTGGCCGAAGCGGAGCGGTCCCTGACCGCACGCGGCGAGCGCACCGTGCGGCTCTCCCTCGACGCGGCCGCGCACTCGCGCCTGGTCGACCCGGTCCTGCCCGAACTGCGCGCGGCCGCCAGGACCGTCCGGGCGCGTGTTCCCGGCATCCCGCTCGCCACCACCCTCACCGGGAAACTGCTGGACACCGCTCCCGGCGCCGACCACTGGGTGGCGCACCTGCGCTCCACCGTGCGCTTCTCCGACGCCCTGGCCACCGCCCTGGGCGAAGGGCCGGCCGTCCTCGTCCAGGCGGGACCCGGCGGCGCACTGCTCCAACTGGCCCGTCAGCAGGGACACCGGCAGCTCCTGGCCACCCTGGCCGCCTTCCCCGACCGTGAGCAGCCCGGCGGAGGACGTGCCGCGCTGCTGGCGGCCGCCGGAGAGCTGTGGACGCACGGCGTCCCTCTGGACGCCGCGGCCCTGCACCGCCCGGGGCGACGCCGCGTCGTCCTGCCGGGACTGCCCATGGAGCGCCGCAGACTGTGGATCGATCCGCCGGCCGCCACCACGTCGGCCGCCGCACAGGCCGGTACGGCGGCCGACCCCGGCCACGGCGCCGGGCAGGCCGCCCCGGACGAGTCCGAGCCCTTCCAACTGCCCGTCTGGCGGCGCACGCCTCCCGTCGAGGCGGACCGGTCGGCGCTGCGGGGCCGCTGGCTCGTGGCCGGCCCTCCCGGCTCGCCCTCGGCCGAGCGGGTGCGCGCCGCACTCGCCGCCGCCGGGGCCGGCACCGTCACCCTCGACGAGGCGGTCCGGGACCCCGACACCCCGTGCGAGGGCATCGTCGTGATCGGCCCGCACGGTGACACCGGCGACGACCCGGCGGAGACCGTCAGCGCGTCGGTCCTGCACTACGCGGAGGTGGCGCGGGCCGCCGCCTCCTGGGCGCACCGCACCTGTCTGCTGCACCTCAGCCACAACGCCCAGCAGGTGGAGAGCACCGACCGGCCCGCCGCCCACGCCGCCGCCGGCCTCGCCGTGCCCCGCGTCCTCGCCCAGGAGTTCCCGGGCCTGCGCTGGCGCTCGGTGGACCTGCCGGCCGGCCCGCCGCACGCCGACGACGTCGAGGCCGTGCCGGCGGAGGCCGCCGACCTGCTGACGGGAGGCCCGAACGGCATCGAGTGCGCCCTGCGCGGCGGACACCGCTGGACGCGCGGCATCACCCCCTGGCGGCCGTCCGCACCCGCGCCGGACACGGACGGCCCGGCCGTCACCGACGGCGGGACGGGCACGACGGTGATCCTCGGCGGACTCGGGGACGTGGGCCTGGCCCTGGCCGGGCACCTGGCCCGCTCCGGACGGCGGGTCGTGGTGACCGGCCGCACCGGACTCCCCCCGGACCCCACCCCCGGCAGCGCCGAAGCCGAACGGGCGGAGACGATCCGTGTCCTGCGGGACTCCGGCGCCCACATCGAGGTCCGTGCCGCGGACGCCGCGGACACCGCCGCCACGACGGCACTGCTGCGGGAACTGACCGACCGCGACGGCCCGCTGGACCTGGTCGTGCACGCCGCAGGCGTGGTCGCCTCCGCCGCCGTCGCGCCCCTGCGGGCCACCGGGGAGCAGGCCGTGCGCGCCCACGCGCACGCCAAGGTCACCGCGGCCCTCGCGCTGCGCGGCGCCGTGCACGGCCTCCCGCCCGGCCGCCGCCCGGCCACCGTCCTGCTGATGTCCTCCGCCACGGCGTTCGTCGGAGGTCTCGGCCTCGCCCCGTACGCCGCCGTCAACCGCTACCTGGACGCCCTCGCCGAGCACGAGCACCACGCGGACCCGGACGCGCCCCGCTGGATCAGCGTGGCCTGGGACGGCTGGCGCGTCGGGCCCGGCCGGAGCGAACGCACCGTCGCCTCCCGGCACTCGATCGGCCTGGCGGACGGCATGCGCACCGTGGACCGGCTGCTGGCGCTCGCGGCCGGCGGCCGCGCCCCGGCCTCCGTCGCCGTCTCGCCGGCCGACCTCGCGCCCCGCACCGCGGGCACGCCCACCGCCGTACCCGCCCCCGTCGCACCGGCTCCCGGCGCGCCCACGGCGGAGCCGCAGGCCGGTGCGGGATTCACCACCGGGGCGGAGACTCTCCTGGCAGGGGTCTGGTCGGACCTGCTGGGCTTCCCCGTCACCGACCGCGACGCCGACTTCTTCGCCCTCGGCGGGCACTCCCTGCTGGCCACCCGGATGCTCGCCCGGCTGCGCGACGACCACGGCGTCGACCTGCGACTGCAGGACCTGCTCGCCCGGCCCAGCATCGCGGCCCTGGCCCCGCTGCTGCCCGGCGGGGAACCCCGGCGGGCTCCCGCCACGCCCCAGGACGCGGGCGATCCGTCTCCGCGACCCGGGGACGGACCCCGGGAGTTCCCCCTCACCCGGGTGCAGCACGCCTACTGGATCGGCGGATCGGGCGGTTACCGCCTCGGCGACGTCCCGTGCTCCTTCCACCTGGAGTACGACTGCCCCGGCCTGGACACCGACCGCTACGAGGCGGCGTGGAACGCGGTCGTCGCCCGCCACCCGATGCTGCGCGCGGTCGTCTCACCGGAAGGCCGCAACCGGGTGCTCGACAAGGTGCCCCCCTACCGGATCCGGGTGCAGGACCTGACGAAGGACGACGACGCCGAGCGCGCCCGGAAGCTGGAGCGCGTGCGCACCCGCATGGTGCGCCGCGAACCCCGCCCGGGCCGCTGGCCCCTGGTCGACATCCGGGCCGCCCGACTGCCCGGCGACGTCGTCCGGCTGTTCGTCAACGTGGACGTGCTGGTGTGCGACACCGCCAGCTACCTGATCTGGGACCGCGAACTGCGCACCCTCTACCACGACCCCGACGCTCAACTGCCTCCGCTGGAGACCACCTTCGCGGACTGCGTGGCCGCGCTCGAGCGCCGCGCCGAGGGCCCCGAGCACGCGCGGGCCGCCGCCTACTGGCGGGCCAGGCTGGACGACCTGCCCGGCGCGCCCGCGCTGCCCGTCCAGGCCGCAGGTCCCGGGGACCGGCCCCGCTTCGCACGGCGCACCGCCCGTCTGGAGCCGGACCGCTGGAACGCCCTCAAGGCCGAGGCCGCCCGGCGCGGACTGACCCCCACGGCCGTCCTGCTGGCGGCCTACGGCGAGGCCCTGGCCGGCTGGTCGGGGCAGGACCGCTTCGCCGTCACCCTCACCCTCTTCGACCGGCCCGCGCACCTTCCCGGAGCGGACGCCGTGGTCGGCGACTTCACCTCGCTGATGCTGCACGAGGTGGACCGCGCGGACACCCGCTGCTTCGCCGACGCCGCCGTACGGGCCCAGCGCACCCTCTTCGAGGACCTGGACCACCGGGAGTTCTCCGCGCTCGACCTGCTGGCCGAGAAGTCCTCGCGCACCGGCCGCACCGAGTCCGTTCCCGTGGTCTTCACCAGCGCCCTGGGCCTGTCCGGGCCGCTCGGCGGCGGACACGACCTGGACTGGGCGGGCACACCGGTGCACGGCGTGAGCAGCACCCCGCAGACCTGGCTGGACCACCAGGTGATCGAGCAGCACGGCGCGCTCCTGCTCCAGTGGGACGTCCTGGAGAACGCCCTGCCCGCCGACGAGGCGGACGCGGCGTTCGCCGCCTACACCGAGCGGGTGCGCCGACTGGCCGACGCACCGCGGGCGTGGGACACCGAGGAGCCCCGCACCGCGCCCGCCGACCCGGCCCGTGAACCGCGGCGGCCGGCCCCCACCGCGAGGAAGCGGACCGTTCCCGGCCCGACCCCCGACACCGACGCGGCCCTCCTCCTGCGCGACGGCAACGGCGACCGCCCCCTGTTCCTGATGCACCCCTCCGGCGGGGACGTGCTGTGCTACGGCGAACTCGCCCGTCTCCTCACCGACGGCCGGCCCGTCGTGGCCCTCACCGACCCGGCCCTGACCGGCGGCACCGGGCCGCGGACCATCGCCGAGACGACCGACCGCTACCTCGCGGCGCTGCGCGCCCACCAACGGCAGGGTCCCTACCTGCTGGGCGGCTGGTCGATGGGCGGCACCGTCGCCCACCAGATGGCCGTGGAACTCCAGCGACGCGGCGAGCGGACCGACCTCCTCGTCCTGATCGACTCCAACACCCCCGACCGCATCCGGGCACTGGGCGGCGCCGACCGCGCCCAGGACACCGCCTTCGCGGCCGTCCGCTACCTGCGCTCGCTGGAGGCGTTCCTCGACCTCGACCTGGAGCTCGGCGCGGACGCGGAGACGATCCGCACCGCCCCGGACGCGGCGGCGGTACGCCGGGCGGTCACCGAACGGCTACGAGCGGCCGGCCTGCTCGGCCCGCGGGACACCGCCGACACCCGCCTCGAGGTCTTCGAACGCCACCTGCAGGCGCTGGCCGACCACCGGGCCGGACACCTCACCGACCCGGCCACCCGCCTGCTGCTCATCGCCGCGTCCCGTCCCGCGCCGCACAACGCCGGTGTCGGCATGGGCGTCGACGACGCCGCGGACCTGCCCGCCCTGGGCTGGCTGCCGCACGTCAGCGGCCCCGTCGACGCCCACACCGTCGAAGGCCACCACTACTCCCTGCTGCACGACCCCGCCGTCCGGCGGACCGCAGCCCTGATCGACCGGGCCCTGGCCGCCGTAGCCACCGGCCGGTGAGTGCGGCAGGCACTCCCGACGCCCGAACCTCTCGCGGAAAGCAACCATGCACCAGCACCCCTCACCCCGCAGCCACCTGTCCCGCAGATCCGCCCTCACCGCCCTCGCGGCGGTAGGCGCCCTGCTGCTGAGCGCCTGCTCCGGCACACCCGCCGCCGACACCCCGGCCTCCCGCACCGGCGCGCCCGTCGACGGCGGCACCCTGCGGTACGCCGTCGCCGGATCCCCGGCCACCGCCAGTGACGACCCGCACGGCGGTCTCGGCAACGAGTCCGACGTCCTGCGCTTCGCCCTGACGTACGACGTCCTGACCGTCCCCGGCGAGGACGGGAAGACCCGGCCGCGGCTCGCCACGTCGTGGAAGCCCAACGCCGCCATGGACCGCTGGACCCTCACCCTGCGCGAGGACGCCCGCTTCACCGACGGCGAGCCGGTGCGCGCCGCCGACGTGCTGTACTCCCTGCGGCGCATCGGCGGCAAGGCCGCCGAGAACTACGGCCGGCTCGCCGACTTCGACCTGGCGAAGTCCACCGCCCCCGACGAGCACACCGTCGTCCTGGCCACCCGCGCCCCGATGGCCGACGCGCCCCGGGCCCTGGAATCCGTCACCTTCGTCGTCCCGGAGGGCACCGAGGACTTCTCCCGTCCCGTCACCGGCTCGGGTCCGTACCAGGTGCAGCGGACCAGCGCCCAGACCACCGTCCTCACCCGCAACGACACGTGGTGGGGAGAGCGCCCGCACCTGGACCGGATCGAGATCCAGGCCGTCGCCGACCCGCAGGCACGGGCCGGTGCCGTCGCCTCCGGGCAGGCCGACGTCGCCGGCAGCGTCAGCCCCGCCGCGGTCAAGAGCGCGGGATCCTCGGCGAAGACCCAGGTCGTCCGGCGCGACGGAGTCACCGAGTACCCGTTCGTCATGCGCCTGGACACCGAGCCGTTCGACGACCCCCGGGTCCGCGAGGCGTTCCGCCTCGCCGCCGACCGCAAGGCCCTGGTCGACACCGTGTTCCTCGGCTACGGCAAGGTCGCCAACGACCTCCCCACCCCCTACGACCCCTCCGCCCCCGACGACCTGCCGCAGCGCGCCCACGACGTGAAGAAGGCCAGGAAGCTGCTGGCCGAGGCGGGCCACGCCGACGGACTGTCCGTCACCCTGCACACCACCACGTCCTACCCCGGCATGGACACCGCGGCCACCCTCTACGCCCAGCAGCTCTCCGACATCGGGGTCGACGCCGAGGTGAAGGTCGAGCCGGCGGACACCTACTGGACCGCCGTCTACGCCAAGAAGGCGTTCTACACCGGCTACTACGGCGGCATCTCCTTCCCCGACCTCGTCCGCGTCGGACTGCTGTCCGACTCACCGACCAACGAGACCGCCTGGCGCAGCAAGAGCTTCGACGACGGCTTCGCCCGCGCCATGTCGACCGCCGACGAGGCGCGGCGCGAGGAGCTGCTCTCCGGCATCCAGCGCGAGCTGTGGGAGGACGGCGGCTACGTCGTCTGGGGCACCGGGGACGGCCTGGACCTCGCCGCGCCGGGCGTGCGCGGGCTGCCCGACGGGCCCGGATTCCAGCGCATGTTCATCGACCAGGTGTGGATGGCCAAGTGACCCCGCGCACTGCCGGCCGCGCCCTGCGCCCGGCCGGCCGGGCCGCGGTCCTGGCCGTCGCCGCCACGGCCGTGGTCTTCACGGCCACCGAACTGCTCCCCGGTGACGCCGGGGAGCTGAGGACGGCGGGACGGGTCTCCGACGAGGACGTCGCGGCGGAGCGGGAGCGTCTCGGGCTGGACCGGCCGGCCGTGGTGCGCTACCTCGACTGGCTGTACGCCCTGGCCCGGGGGGACCTGGGACACTCGCTGGCGGGCGGCAGGCCGGTGGCGACGCTGTTCGCCGAGCGGCTGCCCGCCACCGCCGTCCTGGTCGCGGCGGCGCTGGCGGTCACCGTGCTGCTCACCGCGACGGCCCTGACCGTGGCGTACCTGCGCGGCGGCCGGGGCGGCTCGGCCGCCACCGGACTGGCCGCCGTGCCGCAGCCGGTCCACGCGGCGGTGCTCGGCGCGGTCCTGGCCGGGCTGCTGGGCTGGCTGCCCCCCGTGTCCCTGCTGCCGCCCGGCGGCTCGCCCCTGGCGGACCCCCGGCTCCTGGTACTGCCCGCGCTCACCCTGGCGCTGCCCTCGGCCGCGTTCGCCACCGTCCTGCTGCGCGGGGCGCTGGCCGATGTCCTGCGCCGCCCGCACGTGGCCGACGCGCGGCTGCGCGGCCTGCCCGCCCCGCTCGTGCTGCACCGGCACGTCCTGCCCTTCCTGTACGCGCCGGCGCTCCAGGTGACGGCCCTGCTGGCCGGTGGTCTCGTGGCGGGAACCGCCCTGGCGGAGACCCTCTTCGGCTATCCGGGCACCGGGCAGCTGCTGGTGTCCGCCGTCGCGGTGCGGGACGTCCCCGTCATCCAGGCCGCGGCCCTCCTCCCGGCCGTCGTCCTGCTGCTGGGCATGCTCCTGGCCGACCTGGCCGCCCGCCGCACCACGGTGCCGGGGGACCGCGGCCCGTCGGCGGCGACGGCGGGGAGGACCGCATGACCGGAGTGCCTGTGCCGTTCCTCCCCGGAGCCGTCCGCCCCCCGGTGTCCGTGACCGCGGCCCTCGCCCTGCTGGTGTGCGTGCCGCTCGGCCGGTACGCCGCCCCGCACCCCCCGGAGCGAACGGTCGCCGCCCCCTGGGCGCCGCCCGGCGGACGGCATCCGCTGGGCACCGACGTCCTGGGGCGCGACGTGCTGTCCCGGGTCCTGGCCGGGGGCACCCACCTCCTGACCGTGTCCCTGCTCGCCGCGCTCGCCGCCGTCGTCTGCGGCGCCGGCCTCGGCCTGGCCGCGGGGTGGTCGGGCGACCGCGGCGCCCGCACCGTACGGGCCCTGTGCGACCTGCTGCTGGCCGTTCCCGCCCTGGTCCTGGCGCTGGTGCTGGCCACCGCGCTGCCGGGGGCGACGGCGGTCGTCGTGGCATCGGTACTCGCCGGAGCCCCGCTGACCGCGCGGGTCGTCGCCACGCAGTGCGCGCAGCTGCGCGACAGCGGGCACGTGCACGCCGCCGTCGAGCGCGGCGAACGCACGCCCGCCGTGCTGCTCCACGAGGTGCTGCCCGCCCTGCGCCGCCTCGTCGCCGCCGACGCCGGGCTCCGGCTCGTCACGGCGCTGCAGATCGCCGCGGCCCTCGCCGTGCTCGGTCTGGGGCCCCAGCCACCGGACCCCGACTGGGCCCTGATGCTCAGCGAGAACCTGCCCGGCGCCGCACTCAACCCCTGGGCGCTGCTTGCGCCGGCGATCCCCCTGGCGGGCTGCGCCTGGGTGTTCGCCGCGGCGGCCCGGACGGCCGCCCGTGCCCCGGGGGAGGCGACATGACGGTCCGCGCCCACGAAGGGCTCGTTCCCCCCGGCGCCGCGCTGCTGGCGGCCGAGGGACTGACCGTCCGCCGTGCCCTCGACGGAGCCACCGTCCTGCCGCCGGTCGACGTCCGCGTCGACCCGGGGCAGGTGCTGGCCGTCACCGGTGCGTCCGGTGCCGGTAAGTCCACGCTGCTGCGCGCCCTGCTCGACGTCCTCCCGGACGGACTGCACCGCGCGGCGGGCACCGTGCGCTGGCGCGGTGCGGCCGTGCCGCCCGGCCGGACGGCCCGACGGTGGCGGCGTGCCCGGTGCGGCTGGCTGGCGCAGGACCCCGGCGCGGCCCTCCATCCGCTGTGGCGCGTGGACCGGCTGATCGGCGAGGAGTTCACCGGTGACGCCGCCGCCCGCGCCCGGCGGGTCGAGGCCCTGATGCGCCGGCTGGGCCTTCCGTCCGGCCTCGCCTCCCGGCGGGCGGGGGAACTCTCCGGCGGACAGGCCCAGCGGGTCGCCCTGGCAAGGGCCCTGTGCGCCGATCCGGAGCTGCTCGTCCTGGACGAGCCGACCTCGGCACTGGACCGCGCGACGGCCGACCTGGTGGCCGAAGAGGTGCGGTCCCGCCGTGGGACACCCGGCCGGTGCGTCGTCCTGGTCACGCACGACGCCCGGCTGGCCGCGGAACTGGCCGACCGGACACTGGTGCTCGCCGGCGACGCGCACCCGGCCGCCGGTACGGACGCCACCGCGCGGCACACGTCACGTGCGACCGCCGCCGTGCGCGGACGGATGACACGCGCCCCGTGGCAGGAACCGCTCCGCCCGACCGCCGATCCCACGTCACCACGGGCCGGACGTCCGACCCGCACGGCGGCGGACCCCGCCCCGCCCCCGGCGCCCGTGCTGTCGGCGCGGGGCCTGACCCTGCGGACCCCGGACGGCACACCGCTGCTCGACGCCGGCGACCTGGACCTGCCGGCGGGCGGCTGGCTGGCCGTCACGGGACGGTCGGGCGGCGGAAAGACGACCCTGCTGCACGCCCTCGCGGGCCGTCGCCCGCCGACCGCCGGACAACTCCTGCTGCACGGAAGCCCGTTGCCCGCCGGGACCCGCTCGCGCGACCGGTGGATGCTGCGCGCCGTCCAACTGGCAGGACAGGACACGGTGGCGGAACTCAACCCGGCGCACACCGTCGGCCGGGCGGTGGCCCGGCCGCTGAAGGTGTTCCACGGCACGACCGCGGCGGCCGGGCGTGAACGCGTACGGGAACTCCTCGATGCCGTGGGACTTCCCGTCGAGCTGGCCGGCCGCAGACCGGCGGCGCTCTCCGGCGGCCAGCGCCGCCGGGTGGTCCTCGCCCGGGCGCTCGCCGCCGAGCCCGACGTGCTGCTGCTGGACGAGCCCACCGCGGGTCTGGACCCGGACTCGGCACGACTCGTCCTCGACCTGCTGGACCGGCTGCGGGAGAACGGCCCCGCCGTCCTGACCGTCACCCACGACTCCGACACGGCCGCCCGCGCCGACCGCGTCCTGCACCTGACCGGGCGCCGCCTGGTTCCAGGGCCGCACACGGCCCCCGACCACCCCCTCGACGACAGAACGGAGCACTCCGGTGTCCGACCACACGACGGCTGAACACACCGGCCGGATCGCGGACCTGCTGGCCGCCCATCCCTGGGTGGCCCGGGCCCGCCCCGCACCCGACGGCGGCGGCGTCAGGGTCGTCCCGCACCCGGACGCCGTGACCGCGGCACCCGAGCCGGGCCCCCTGATGCGCGAGCACCTCGAACAGTGGGCCGAGGTCTACGAGTGGACGTACGAGACGGCCGAGGGCCGGCACGCCGACGACCTCGACCTGTCCGGGTGGCGGGCCTCCGACACCGGGGCACCGCTGCCCGAGGCCCACATGCGGGACTGGGTGGACCGCACCGTGGACCTCGTCCTGGCCCAGCGCCCGACGAGACTCCTGGAACTCGGCTGCGGCACCGGCCTGCTCGCCCACCGCCTGCACCCGCACCTGGACGGGTACGCCGGCACCGACGTCGCCCAGGTCGCGGTGGACCGTCTCGCCACCGCCGGCCTGCCCCGCACCGCGTTCGTCCGGGCCGCCGCCCACGAGACGGCCGCGCCCCGGGTACGGGACGCCATGGACGTCGCTTTCGGCCCCGGCGCGCGCCCCGACTGCGTGCTGCTCAACTCGGTCACCCAGTGCTTCCCCGACCTGGCCTACCTGACCACCGTCCTGCACGGGGCGCTGTCGGCGGTCGAGGACGGCGGCACCGTGATCGTGGGGGACGTCCGGCACTCCGGCCTGCTGCTCGACCACTTCGGACGGATGGAACGGGCCCGCGACCCCGAGGCGGACGACACGACGATCGCCGCGAGGGCCGCGGCCGCCGCCGAGACGGACGAGGAACTGTCCTTCACCCCGGCGGCCGTCGCCGCGGCGGTCGCGGACCGGCCCCGTCCGGTCCGCATGAGCGTGCACGCCCGCACCATGGCCGAGGACACCGAACTCACCCGCTACCGCTACGACATCGTCCTGCGCGTCGGCCCGCACACGGGCGGACCGGGGACCCGGCACGTGCGCCGGACGCCCTGGGACGGACACCGGGGGAGCGATGTCCGGCAAGCGCTGCGCGACGCGCTCGCCGACGGTCCCGTCGTCGTCCACGGCATCCCCAACGCCCTGCTCCACGACGCCCCCGGGGCGGTGACCCCGTACGCCCTGCGCGAGGCGCTGCGGGGGGCGGACGCCGCCGTACTGCTCGACGCCGCCGACCCGCGCGCGCTGGCCGTGGCGGCTCCCGCCGACTGCGCGCCCGCCGCGGCCGAGGACCTGCCGGAGCCCTGCGGCCCGGTCGCCCACGAGCCGTTCCCCCTGTTCGTACGGCGCCGTCTGCCCGAGGTGCTGCGCGACCACCTGCGCCGGGCCGAGCCGGACACCGTGCCACCGGCGATCACCGTGGTGGACGTCGTCGAGGACGGCCACGCGTGAACGGCGCACTCACCGACGAGACCCTCACCGGGCTGCCCGGCGTGACGGACTGGCAGCTGGTGCGCGGCAGTGGGCAGGACACCCTGCTGGTGACGGGTCCGCCTCCGGCGGCGCGGCCGTCATCCAGTGCGGACCGGGACGACGCCCGCGCCGCCGGCCGGGCCGCGGACACCGGTGACGCCGCCGTCCGCGGTACCGACCCGGCCGTTCTCCCGGCACTGATGCGGCAGCTCGACGAGACGGCGCTGCTGACGACGGCCCGGGTACTGGACCGGACCCGTCTGTTCCGCGACGGCGGACGGCCCCGCACCGACGAGATCCTCGAAACCCTGGCGGTCGCACCCCGGCACGCGTGGATCGTACGGCGCTGGCTGCGCACCCTGACCGCGGAGGGCCGGCTCCACCTGGACGCGGCGACGGGCCGCCACCACTCCCTCGCGGTGCCGGACCGCCGCGACCACGCCCGGGCGCTGCGCGAGCTGGACGGCGCCTGCGCGGGCCTGGGCTACCCGGCGTCCATGACCCGCTTCTTCCGGGCCGCGGCCGAACGGCTCCCGCTGCTGCTCCAGGACCGCACGTCCCTTCAGGAGGTCCTCTTCCCCGACGGGGAGACGGGCACCGCGCAGGGCAACTACCGCGACAGCGTCCCCAGCCGCTGGGCCAACCACGCCGCCGCGTCCCTGATCGCCGACGAGGCCCGCCGCCGGACGACGCCGGCTCCCCTGCGCGTCCTCGAAGCGGGCGCCGGCGTGGGCGGCACCACCGGCACCGTCCTGGAGGCGCTCGGCGACACGCCCGTCGACTACCTGTTCACGGACGTCTCCCCGTTCTTCCTGCGAACGGCCAGGGACGTCTTCGGCGACCGCCCCGGCCTGCGGCACGCCCTGTTCGACATCCAGGCCGACCCGCTCGACCAGGGCCTGGAGCCGGGCTCCCGGGACGTCGTCCTGGCGGCGAACGTCCTGCACAACGCACGGCACGCCGGACGCTGTCTGGCGGCCCTGCGGGAACTGCTGGCGCCCGGCGGGCTGCTGGTCCTGGTGGAGTCGTGCCGGGAGCACTACCAGGCGCTCACCTCCATGTACCTGCTGATGTCGCCCGCGCCCGGCGAACAGGAGTGGTTCACGGACCTGCGGACCGGCCAGGACCGGGTCTTCCTCACCGCCGGGGAATGGGCACGGCAACTGGACGCGGCGGGCTTCGACCCGCTGCCCGTCCTGCCGCACGAGGAGCACCCCCTCGCCGCGGCGGGCCAGCGCGTCGTCGCCGGCCGTGTCAGGTCACACGGCGCCCGCCCGGACCCCGGCCGCGTCCGTGCCGCGCTCGCCGACCGCCTGCCCCCCGCCCTGCCCCTCCCACGGATCCACGCCGTGGACGACGTCATCCGCCCCGCCAATTCGACTGGAGCCCCCTGTTGACCCCCGCATCCGCACCCGAGCACACCGCCGAGCAGACCTCGGCCGACCTGGTCGACGCCGTCCGCGCCGTGTGGGCCGACGCCCTGGAGACCGACCTGGCCGCCGTACCGGCGGACGCCAGCTTCCTGAGCCTGGGCGGCGACTCCGTCCTGGCCGTCCGCATGGCCGCGATGCTCCGCAAGAGGCTGGGCACCCCGCTGGCGCTGGCGGACGTCCGCGTCGAACAGAGCGCCGCGCAGCTCGCCGCCCTCGTCCACGAACGCAGCACCGGATCGGGAACGGGCGCCCTGCGCCCGCTGCCCCTGGACCTGCGCCGGCGCGAGGACCCGGACGCGCCGTTCCCGCTCCTGCCGCTCCAGCAGGGCTACTTCGTGGGCCAGCAGGACGCCTGGGAGCTGTCCTACCGCTCCGCGCACCACTACGTGGACATCGGGCTGGAGGACATCGACGCCGACGAGGCCCCCGAGGCGCTGCAGGACGCCCTGGAGCGCCTGGCCGAGCACCAGGCCGTCCTGCGGGCACGCATCCTGCCCGACGGCCGGCAGCGCATCCTGCCCCTGGACGACCCGGAGGCGGTACCGCAGCTCCAGGTCACCGACCTGCGCGACGCCGACGAGGAGACGGCCGCGGCCCGGCTCGCGCGGATACGCCACGAGATGAGCACCGAGGGCCCCGACCCGTCCCGGGGCTGCGGTCTGGACATGCGCCTGACGCTGATGCCCGGCGACCGCGCCCGGCTGCACTCCTCGACCAGCCTGCTGATCATTGACGGATGGTCCTCCGGCGTCTTCTACCGCGACCTGTTCGCCCTGGTCTCCGACTACAACGCCGTCCTCGCGCCCCTGGACATCGACTACGGCGACTACGTGACGACCCTGCGGGACCTGCCCGGCACCGAGGCGTGGCAGCAGGACCGCGACTGGTGGTGGGACCGCCTCGACGGCTTCCCGCTGCCGCCGGCCCTGCCGCTGGTGGCCGACCCCGCCGAGGTGCGCCCCACCCTGATGGGCACCCGGCAGGCGGTGCTCGACCCGCAGCGCTGGTCAAAGCTGCGACGGCTGTGCACCGAGCACGGGGTGACCCCGTCCGCGGCGATGTTCGCCGCCTTCGCCGCCGCCGTCGCCCGGGCCTGCGGCCACCGCCGCTTCCTGCTCAACACCCTCCAGCTGAACCGGCTCCCGCTGCACCCCGACGTGTCCCGCCTGGTGGGAGCCTTCTCCTCGACCATGCTCCTGCCGGTCGAGCTGCCGGCGGCCCCCGTCTTCGCCGACCTCGCCGGCCGCGCCCAGCAGGACATCGGTGACGCGCTCGCCCACAACCTGATCACCGGCGTGGAGGTCTCCCGCGAACTGGGCCGCCGCCGGGGCACCCACCGCCCGGTGGCACCCGTCGTCTTCCAGTCCACCCTGGGCGTGGACGCGGCGCTGGGCAGCGAGGTGCCGCAGGAGGCCGGGCCGCTGGGCGCGATCGACCTGCTGAGCCACCACCAGCAGCTGCGGACGCCCCAGGTGGCTCTGGAGGTACGGCTGTTCGAGCTGCGCGGGGAACTGGTGGTCGTCTTCTCGCTGGTGGAGGAGCTGTTCGCGGGAGCGGACGTCGACCGGATGTTCGCCGACCTCATGACGACCGTGGAATCGCTGGTCGAACCGGACGGCTGGGCCGCCGTGGTCGAACTGCCCGACGCGGTCGACGGCGAGCAGGCCGGGCCGGCCCGGCAGGCACCCGGCCGGCGCCTGTCCGTACCCGCGGCGGCGGTCGGCGGAGCGGAGCCGGGACCGCCCCGGGACGACGTGGAACGAGCCGTCGCGGCGCACTGGCACAAGCTGCTGGACTGCCCGGTCGAGGAGCGCACCGCCGACTTCTTCGCGCTCGGCGGTGACTCGCTGCTCGCGGTGCGGATGCTCGGGTCGCTCGCGCGGGAGGGACTGGGGCGGGTGACGCCCCGCCGCTTCCTCCGGCAGCCCACGGTGGCTGGACTCGCCGCCGCTCTCCGCGAACCGGACGACCGCTGAGAAGGGTGCGGCGGGGGTGGAACCGCCCCCGCCGCACCTCGGTCTCAGCCGCCCAGGCCGGCGTCCTCGCGGAAGAGCTCCTGGTCGAGCCAGACCGCGGCACGGGCCCCGTCGGCGGCACCGGTGATCACGAAGGTGAGGGCGTCGGGCAGGGCCTCCAGCCGGGCGGTGTCACCGGCCGCGTAGACACCGGGCACGGAGGTGCGCTGGAACTCGTCCACCCGCACGCAGCCGTCCGGGAGGACCGCGCATCCCAACCGCTCGGCCAGCGGCGAGTGCTGACGGGTGGGCGCCCGGTGGTAGACGCCCTGCCGCTCGAGCACCCGCCCGTCGGCGAGGACCAGGCGGACGGCGCCCTCCTCGCCCTCGAGGCGGGTCACGGCCGTCTCCTCCACGGCGATCCCGGCCTCGGCGAGACGGCCCGCTGCCTGCTCGGGCACCGGGTGACCGTTGGTGCACACGATCACGTCCTCGCTGAACCGGTCGGCCACGTAGAGGGCCTGCATGACCTGCGGCAGTTCGTGCCCCAGGACGGCCAGGCTCATCCCGCTGGTCTCCCAGCCGTGGCAGAACGGACAGTGGTACACCCCTCGGCCGAACAGCGCGGACAGGCCCTCCACCTGCTCGTCGAGCACGTCGACCTGCCCCGTGGCGAGGACCAGCTTCCGGGTCCGCTCCACGGTGCCGTCGGCCAGCGTCAGGGCGAACCCCCGCGGCTCGGGCGCGGCGGCGGTGACGGTCGCCTCGCGTACGGCCACGTTCGGGTAGGCGGTGAGCTGCTCCCGGCCTATGCGGCGCAGCTCGGCGGGCGGAAAGCCGTCCCGGCTGAGGAACATGTGCATCTGTGCCGCGGGCGCGTTGCGCGGGCGGCCCGAGTCCAGCAGGAGGACCCGCCTGCGCTGACGCCCGGACACCAGCGCCGCGTTGAGGCCGGCGGGCCCGCCGCCCACCACGATCACGTCGTACATCGTCGTCACTTCTTCCGTAACCCGTCGAATAATGGCTACGATAATAATTATCATTTTCATCAACCGAGTCAGTGGGAAAACAGGAGGAACACCGGTGCAACACCTGGCGGCCGTCGGCGTCCTGGGCGGTTACGGAGCAGTCGGCAGCGCGGTCGTACGGCGGCTCCACCGCGCGGGGGTCCACCCGCTGCTGGTGGCCGGCCGCGATCAGGGCCGGGCACAAGCGCTGGTCGCCGGCCTCCCGGAGGCGGGCCCGGACGTGGGCGCCCTGACGGTGGACCTGACCGACCCCGACTCGCTGGATCGCTTCACGCGGGGTTGCCGACTCGTCGTCAACTGCGCGGGACCTTCGTACCGCGTCCTCGACACGGTCGCCCGGGCCGCGCTGCGAGGCGGCGCGGACTACGTCGACGCGGCCGGTGACGACCCGGTCCACAACCTGCTGTCCGCCGACGGGGGCGCCGGGCGATGGGTGACGGCCGGACGCGCGGCCGTACTGTCCGCCGGCGCGCTGCCGGGCCTGTCCTCGCTGCTGCCCCGCGCACTGGCCGCACGCGCCACCGGTCCCCTCGCACTGGACGCCTACGTCGGCGGCGTCGCGCCGCTCACCCCGGCCGCCGCCGGCGACGTGCTGCTCGGCCGCGGACCCGAGCACGGCACACCGGCGGCCGCCTGGTACGAGGGCCGGGTACGGGAGCGAGCGCTGGCCCCCCGCCGAGGGATGCGGCTCGACGCCTTCCCCGCACCCGTCGACGCCTTCCCCTTCCTGTCCACCGAGGCCGTCCGGCTGGCCCGCGCCACGGACATCGGCCGGGTGCGCTGGTACACCGTCTTCGGCGGCGGGCGCCTGGCCGAGGAACTGGCCATGGCATGGGCACTGGACAGCACGGAGACCGCCGACCTGGTGGCGGCGGCCGACGAGGACGTGCGGCGCCACGGGGCCTGGTACGGACAGGAGTTCCACCTCTGGGACGGGGCGACGGACGGCCCGCCCACCGCGAGGCTCGTCCTGCGCGCCCCGGACTCCTACGAGCTGAGCGGGTTCCTCGCCGCCACCGCCGCTCTCCGGGTGCTCGACGGGACGATCGCTCCCGGTGTGCACTTCGCCGCGGACGTGCTCGACCCCGCGCGGGTCACCGAGGAGCTGGCGGCCGATGACGCGGCGGAGCTCAAGGTGCTGTGAGCACCCGTCGGTGCGCCCCGGACCCCCGGAGGGGTTGGGGCGCGCCGACGACCGAAGGGCTCGTCGGATCACTCGTGCACCCGGCCCGTCACCGGGCGGCCCGAGAGCCGTCGGCGGGGTGTTCGGCGGTCGACCGGCCCGGGGCGGCAGCCGGCGCACACGTCCGTGAGTTCGAAGGTGTGGCCCACCACGTGGGACCCGATGTCACGCGCGATCCTCGCCACCCACTGTTCGACCTCTTCGGAGTCCACCGCCAGGCTGAATCCGCACTCCCGGCGGACGAGGCAGTGACGGCGGCCGTCGTCCGGCCCGGGCCGGCAGGCCCGCAGGAGGGGCGGACGCTGCGCTCGGCGGCCCGGTGCCCGGGTCGGCGCGGCGCCGTGGCCCCGAGGACCTTCGCGCGCCGGCGGCATCGGGCCGGGAGCGGCGGGGCCGGGCCGTGCGGGTACGGGGCGCGTGTTCCGTGATGGTCGTCAGTACGCTCCGAATGACCAGAAGACGCCCACCTCTTCGTCGTTCACCGCGACCACGCCCAGGTCCTCGAACATGTCGAGGCCGGCGGTGTACCCGCGGGTGTGGAAGCAGTGGGAGGCGGTGCCCCGGAGGCCGGATGTGAGGAAGTCCGGTGCCGGATCGCAGGCGGCGGCCGTCGCGTTGGTCCAGTAGCGGGCACCGGGCCCGTACCGGTCGAGCGGCAACCGGGCTTCCGTCAGCAGGGCGTCCCGGTTGGGGCGGGAGCGGACGGGGGCAGGCTCCCCTTGCCGTTCCTCTTGCCGTTCCTCTTGCCGTTCCTCCGCCGCGACGGCCAGCGCGGCGACCGCCGCCTCTGCCTCCAGGGGGTACGGACGGGCGGGCAACTCCGCCGGGTCCGGGCGCAGGTCCGGGGCGAGCGGGGGGAATGGCTGTGCCGGTCCGTCACCGCGGACGCGCTCGCCCGGCTCGGCCGGTGCATCAAGCCGGTGCATCAAGGAGGCGGTGCCGCTCGCGCTGTTCAGCGGGCCGGCGGGCCCGTTGGCAGGGGCACCCGCGCGCCGGTCGCCGGTCAGGACAGTGACGCGGACGGGTTCGTCCAGAAGCCGACCGTAGGCATGGCCGTCCGAAGCCATGCCTTGACGGCTTGCGTCTCGGTGTGGGTGAACCGGTGATGGGTGGCGGGTCAGGGACCCGACTCGGGGACGGCTCACACGGCCCCGGCACCGTCACCGTCACCTTCGGCCCTTTGACGCCGCGAGCCCCGCCGCGACTGGCGACCACGTCCGTGGCATGGGATCCCGTGTCCGTTGGACGTCTTGATCGTTGGACCGTTCGGTCACGACCGGTTCAGGTCCAACCAGGGGGGAGATGGGTGTGGAGGTCAGGGACGTCCATCACGCCTACCGTCGGCGCACCGTTCTGCGGGGTGTTGACCTGCGGCTTCGGGCCGGGACACTGTGCGGGATCGTGGGAGAGAACGGCGCCGGCAAGTCCACGCTGCTGAAAATCCTTTCCGGTGAGTTGCGGCCCACGCGCGGCACGGTCCGTCACCAAGGCCGGTTCGGCTACTGCCCGCAGCACGTGGTCCTCAATGACGCTCTGACCGTCCGGCAGCACCTGACGTTCTTCCAGACGGCTTACGGCCTCGCCGATGTGCGATACGCCGAGGAGGTCATGGACGTGCTGGGCTTCACCGGATATGCCGATGAGCGGGCCGGGGTGCTCAGCGGCGGCACGCGGCAGAAACTGAACATGACCCTGGCGCTCATGCACGATCCGCGGGTGCTCTTGCTGGACGAGCCCTACCAGGGCTTCGACTGGGACACCTACCAGCGGTTCTGGGATCTTGCCGTGCGGCTGCGGGACGCGGGACGCTCGGTCCTGGTCGTCTCTCACCTGGCGTACGACACCGAACGCCTGGACGAGTTGTGGCGCCTGGACAGCGGACGGCTCCGCCCGGACAAGGCGGGGGCCGCCGCGTGAGGTTCCACCCGACTCGCTTCGCCGTCGCCACCCGGTTCACACTCATCGAGCACGGCCGCAACCGCTTCGCCATGATCCTGGTGGGCCTGTTCGTCCCCGTGTGGACGACCCTGGCGTTTGTGGCGATGCCTGACACCCCGGCCCGGATGCGGCTTCGGGCCACCGGGGAGGCGCTCGCCCCGCACGGCAATGAACTGACCGCGATCAGCGGTGCGCTCAACGCCGTCACCCTGATCACCGGTTTCATGATGTTCGCCGCCACGTTCTCCGGCAGCGGTTTCGACCGCCGGCTGGCCATGGCCGGCTACTCCCGCACCCACCTGGTCCTGGCCAAGGTCACCGCCCTGGCTCTGGTCTCGGCGGCGGTCGCCGCCTACGCCACTGCCGTCACCTGCACGGCCTGGACACCCCGCCAGCCCCTCCTGCTCGCCGCTGCGCTGTTCTGCGCCGGACTCACCTACGGTGCGCTCGGCGTCGGCTTCGGCTCCCTGCTGGGCCGGGAAGTCGAGGGGATGTTCGCCATCGTGATGACCAGCATCATCGACCTCGCGCTGCAGAACCCCGTCATGAGTTCCGGGGCCGACAACCCGGTCGTGCGCTACCTGCCGTCCTACGGGGCCATGCAGGCCGGCACGGCGGCCGGATTCTCCACCAGACCGGTACCCGACTGTCTGGCCATCCAGCTCACCTGGTTCGCGACAGCCTCCCTGGTCGCCCTGACGGGCTTCCGTCGCAGCACCCGCAGCTCCCTGCAGCCGACCGCCCCGACCCCGCTGCCCGGGCCAGGAAGCGACAGGATCGGCCTTCCCGCGCCGCGCCGAACTGCCACGCCATCGCCCGCGGTGTCCGACACGGAAGCACACTGAGGTCCCGGTCCCACACATGCGCGCCACACCACAGCCCACGACGGCAGACCTCGATGCGGCCACGCGAGCACGGCGGGGGCGACCCACCGCCCGGTCGTTCACCGGTCAAGACCCATTCCTGCGGGCCGCGTACCGGCTGTGCCGGCGCACCACACGAGCGCACGACCCCGGGATCCACGCCCTCATCCAGCTGATGCCGGCCGTGCTGCGCCCGGCCTGCCGGGCACTGTGGGCGGCCGCGAGCGTCCTGGACGACCTGGCCGACCGGAGGGATGTGGAACCGGCCGAGCGTGAGGCCCGCGTCGAGGCATGGACACAGGCCCTGCAACGCGACCTGGCGGCTGGCGCCAGCACGGATCCGGTCCGGCACGCCCTGGTGGACACCGCCCTGCGATGGCGTCTGGACCTGTCCAGCCTGCAAGGCGCCATGACCAGCACGCGGAACGATGCCCGCGGCCGGTACTTCGCCGACTGGGCCGAGTGGCAGGCGCGGTGCAACGAGGAGTTGGTTCCCTGGGTCGACCAGGTACGGCAGCTGTTCGAGCAGGTCGGCGCGCCGATGACGCTACGGCTGGACCGGCGCAAGGACTACGAGCAGTTCATCGACGGCTCCCAGCTCACCGACGTCCTCACCGACCTGAGCGCCGACCTCGCCCAGGGCCTCCTGCTCCTGCCCGCGGAGGCCCTGGAAGCCTTCCCGGGCGCCGAAGACGACCTGCGGCAGGGCCGCTGGAGCCCGGCCGCAGCGGCGCTGATCAGCGACCTGACAGCTCTGGCTCGCCAATGGGTCACCAGGCCTGCGATGACGAGAGGAATGCACCCGGGTGCGGCCACCGTGCTCAACACCGCGGCATGCCTGATGCGCGCCCAACTCGACGCCGTCGAAGCCGCCGGCTCCACCCTGCTCAAACGCGCCCCACGCCCCTCCCTCGCGGCTCGCACCCGCATCCTCGCCCCCGCCCGCCTCCGCTCGGCCATGGCCTGGAGCCTGACCCCCCTGACCGTGCCGGGGCCCCGACCACCCGCGGTGGCCGCGAGCGTTCCGCGCCCGGCGGCCGACAACACCGGATTGCGGCCCCCGCCACCACACCCCGACGACGCCCGGCCCCCGCAGATCGCTGCCGACCGGATGCCTTCCCACGTGGCGGTCATCATGGACGGAAACGGCCGCTGGGCCGAGCAGCGCGGCCTGCCCCGCCCGGAAGGCCACCGCGCCGGCACCGCCGCCGTCCGCGAGATGGTTTACGGCGCACTGGAGATCGGCCTGCGCCATCTGACCCTCTACGCGTTCTCCACCGAGAACTGGAAACGCGATACCGAGGAAGTCAGCACCATCCTGGAAGCGATTCGGCGCGACCTGGACGAGGGCCCCCTCCGTGACCTCGACGTACGCCAGCGCTGGTCCGGCCGCCCCGACGAACTGCCCGAAGAACTCGTCCAGGCCCTCCTGCGTGAGGAGCGCCGCACCCGCGGCCGCACCGGACTGACCCTCACCGTGTGCATCAACTACGGCGGCCGCGACGAGATCACCCGGACCGCAGCAGCCCTCGTCCAGGCAGCCCAAGCAGGCGACGTCGACCCTCACCTCATCGGTGAGGACGACTTCACCCGCCATCTGCCCCACCCCGACATGCCGGACGTCGACCTGCTGTGGCGCACCGGAGACGAACAGCGCACCTCCAACTTCCTCCCCTGGCACGCCACCTACGCCGAGCTCCACTTCACCCCCGGCTACTGGCCCGACGTCGACCGGCGTGACCTGTGGCAGGCCATCACCGAGTACGGCCGACGCCAACGCCGCCACGGCGCCGTCCCCCTCGTCTCCCCCCGCCGACCACCGGCCACCGGTCACATCCGCGCCGACTTCAGCGGCTGACCATTCCATGCTCCCCGCCGCCCGGGGGGCAGGTTTGCAAACGTCGCCGGCGAAGCGGCAACACACGACAACCGTCCGCGGAAACGGTACGCGCAGCGGTGGCGCACATCGCGGGCCCCGGCCGTGGTCGAGGCTTCGCGCAGCCAGAGGGTCGGGTCACCGCCGGGACGCGGCCGTGGAGCTCCGAGCGCGACGAGCCGGGCGGCGGCGTACCCTGCGACCAGCACGGTCGCTTCGTGGCGGACGGCGAACGTGTCGTGCCTCGTGGTGACGGCCCGGTGGCGCTCGAGGCGGTTGACCCCACATTCGGCCGCGTGCCGCTGCTTGTAGCCGTGCTTGTCGAACGTCGGCGGTCGCCCGCCACGCGATCCGTGCTTGAGCCGGTTGCGGACCCGGTCCGCCGGGACCGGGATCGCGGCCTTGATCCTGCGTCCGCGCAGGTAGGAGCGGTGACTGCGAGAGTCGTACGCCTTCTCGGCCCGCACCCGGGCTGTTTTCGATGCCGGAGGCGAAGGGCGTCGATCCACTGCCGTAGGCGGCGGAGGACGCGGCTCCGCCGCTGGGGTACTGCGTGCGGTCCCGGCCCGGGACGTCGTAGACGACCAGGACGGGCGCCCGGTTGACGGCCGGGACCCGATGGACGAGCCCGCTCACCTTGGAGCGCACCTCGCTGGGCGTGCCCTCGGTGAGCCACTTGGCCTGCGGCCAGCTCGCGAGCTTGGTCATGTCCACGGCATCGTCGATGTCGCCGTTGCCGAAGTCCGTGAGCGTCTGCTTCGCGGCCTTGCTGTGCGGGTCCACGTAGAACTTCGTGGCCGGAGTGATCACGTCCTGTGCGGATGCGGCCTGCGCCTGCGTCGTGATGAGAGCGGCGCGGGCGGTGAGGGCCGCGGCGACGGCGGCCGCGCGGTGCCGTGGGCTGCGTGGATTCATGGCTGCTTCCTGGTCGATGAGCCGGTCGGGGGAGGGAGGCACCCGCTGCCCGCTGCCCGCTGCCCGCTGCCCGCCGCCCGCTGTCCGCCGCCCGGCGGACTGCCGATCGCCCGGGCGGCGGAGGGAGTCCCGGATCAGTAGCCGTAGATCATCTTGTAGGCGACCTCGGGGAGGAACTGCCCGGCCGTGGAGCCGGATCCGACGCCGCAGTTGCCGTCCGACTCGCCCGGGGTTTTGATCCACAGGAGCATCTCGGCTCCTCCGCCCATCCGGGTGGGCGTGCCGAGGCGGCGGCCCGAGGGGTTGCACCACTGTCCGTCGGAGCCGTTGCCGTTGCGGCTGGTGTCCACGACGAACGGCTTGGTGTAGCCGTAGCGGGCGCTGAGTTCGCTGTTGACGGCGTTGCCGTAGGCGGTGTTCTCCGCAGTGGTGAAGTAGTTGGAGACGTTGAGCGAGAAGCCGTGGGCTTGACGGATGCCGGCTTCGTGGAGTCGCCGGGCCATGGTCGCCGCGTCGACCCATCGCGGGTTGCCGGCGTCCATGTAGACCCAGGTGTTGGGGGCCTGGCGGTTGAACTGGGCGATGGCGCCGGTGAGCATGCCCTCGCGTTCGTCGATCTGCGCCTGGGTCATGCAGCCGTAGTCCCCGAGGGAGTCCGGTTCGAGGATGACGACGGCAGGACGGTTGCCGATCCCGCCGGCGAACTGCGCGATCCAGTCGGCGTAGGCGGACGGCGAAGCGGCTCCGCCGGCGGAGTGCCCGCCGCAGTAGTCGCGGTTGTAGACGTTGTAGGCGACGAGGAGGGGCAGCTTGTCCCGTTGGTCCGCCGCCCCGACATAGGCACCCGTGGCGGTACCGATGGTGCCGCTCCAGGAGCCGAACCAACGGGCCATCGGCGTGTTGGCGATGGAGGCGTTGATCGCGGCCGCCCGGCCGTCGCCAGGGTTGGCGGCCACCCACCTCTTCGCACTGGAGTCGGGGTCCGCGTAGAACCCACTGGTCATGGTCGTCGGGTCGGCCGCGTGGGCGGACGGTGCGGCGGCGAACGCCAGCGGCAGAGCACAGAGCCCTGCCACCAGTGCGCGGAGTCCATGGCGCATGACAGTACCTCGGTTTCTGACGGAGACACAGGGGCTGGGAGCGCTCCCACCGGAAGCGGTCCCAATCGTGGAACTGGCTGATGGGACTGTCAATAGTCGGCACGGGATTCGACGTTGACCGACAATGTGCAGACACCAGGGCCGGGGTGACTGGAAGCGCTTCCAGTATGTGCGCCGTGCAGGGCTCCCTGCCTGTGGAAGACTCACGGCTCATGGCAGAAGATGCGCCGCGTCGGCAACCGACGCTCGACGAGGTCGCCGAACGCGCCGGTGTCTCCCGCTCCGTGGCCTCCCGCGCCCTCAACAACGCTCCGCACGTCAGCCGCGCCAAGCGCGAGGCGGTCGAACGGGCCGTCCGGCAACTTGGGTACGTGCGTAATTCGACCGCGCGCGCTCTGGCCACACGGCAGACGGGAGCGGCCGCCCTGGTCGTCTCGGGAGAGGACCCGTCGATCTTCGCCGATCCGTTCTTCGCCCAGGTGATCGTGGGGGCGTGGGCCGCCCTGGAGGAGGCCGACTTGCATCTGATGCTGTGCCTGGCCGCTTCCGACCGGGGCCGCAAGCGGGTCGAGGAGCTCCTTCGGTCCCAGGGTGCGGACGGAGTCATGCTGATGGCGCTGCGCGAGGACGATCCGCTGGCCCGTATGGCCGACGAGGCGCAGGTGCCCGTCGTGTTCGGTGGCCGTCCGGTCGGTTCGACCCCCCGGTGGTACGTGGACGTCGACAACGTCGGCGGAGCGCGTGAGGCGACCGAGTACCTCATCTCGCGCGGCCGGAGGCGCGTGGCCGCGATCTGCGGGCGTCTGGACACCGAGGCCGGGCGTGCCCGGTACCGCGGCTACCGGGACGCCATGCTGGGCGCCGGTCTCGATCCGTTCCCTCCCAGGGGAGGCGACTTCACCGAGCCCAGCGGGGCCGGCGCCATGGCCGCACTGCTGGCGGACCACCCCGACGTGGACGGGGTGGTCTCCGCCAACGACAACATGGCGGCGGGAGTGCTGCGCACGTTGCGGGAGGCCGGCCGACGAGTTCCCGCCGACGTCGCCGTGGTCGGCTTCGACGACCTGACGGTCGCCCGGATCGCCGACCCGCCGCTCACCACCGTTCATCAGCCCATAGAGGCCTTGGGGCGGGAGATGGCACGCATGCTCGTCGCGCTCCTCAACGGGCAGGACCCCACTCCGCTGATCCTTCCGACCCGCTTGGTCGTCCGCTCCAGCGCCTGACCGTGACCGGACGCAGCTGCCGACGCGGTGACCGACCCACTGTCCGGGTGAGGAGGCCGAGCCGCCACGGAGGCTGTTGTGGTCACCGCTCGCGTTGAGGTTCAAGCCCTGGTGGAGGTGCTGGAGCCGGCGGGCGGGAATGGTGGGGGTCTGGTCGTAGCCGGCACGGGTCATCTCGCCGCCGGCCTGGGACCGGTCGCTGGAGTTCAGGTGCACCGGGTTGTAGCCGGCGGCGCTCGGGGTGCCGGTGAACACCCGGTGCTCGCCGTCGTACCGACGACCGTCGGGTCCTTGATCCCGGCGATGTCGTGGGCCGCGTCCGGCTCGGGGGACGAGCGGGCCGCTTGGGTCCAGGAGGAGCGGGAGGGGCGGCGCCGCGGCCGGCTGGGGCCGGGGACTCGTTCGGTGACCGGGACGCGGTGGGAACCGTCGGCCGGCTCAGGGCGTGGACGTCCAGCCCTGGGCGTGGAGCCGTTCGAATCCGTCCAGGAGAAGGTCCAGTGCGAACTCGAACTCGAAGCGGTCGTCGCAGCCCTGGCCGATGACTGTCCGCCGGTCGTGGGCCACCGCCCGGGCCAGCTCGGTGACGTGGGGGTACCGCCGGGCCATCGCCTCGTACGCGGCCACCTGCGCCCGGCCGTCCTGCGGCGCGGTGTTCGGCGGGTCGTCGAACAGCTCCTCGGTGAAGCCGAGCACGCGGCTGCCGAGGGCGTGCATCGCGTGGTGGGTGAGGTCGAGTGAGAAGCCGCCGTCCCGGAACATGCCGATCACGGAGTCCAGGTACGCAAGCACGGCCGGCGTCGGACTGGTGCGCGACCGGATCACCTGAGCCGCCCAGCTGTGTGCCAGGAGGGCGTCGCGTGCCCCGAGGATCCGTCCGCGGACCGCGCTCTTCCAGTCGGATCCGAGGACCTGACCCTCGATCTCCGCGACGACGACCTCCACCATGCCGTCCAGGAGTTCTTCCTTGTTGGCCACGTGCTTGTAGAGGGCCATCGGCACGACGCCGAGTTCCTGGGCGAGTCGACGCATGCTCAAGGCCTCGATCCCGGAGCCGTCGGCGAAGGCGACGGCGGCGTGCAGCAGCCGGTTCCGGCTCAGGGGGGTCCGGCGTGGTTCCCGCTGCTGCTCCGACACGTGGGTTTCTCCCTCGATCCGTTCCGGGGTGGCTCGGTTGGTGCGGATGGCGGGCGCTCGAGTCCCGCCTTGACGAGTGTACGGCGTACACCTAAGGTGAGCGTCAACTGGCGGGTGTACGCCGTACACCTACGGAGGGGGTCTGTTCCGCATGAGCACAAGCAGGAGAACCGCGGTCGTCGTGGCTGTGCTGTTCCTCATCACCGAGGTCACCGCGATCGGCGGGCTCGCGCTCTACCGCCCCGTTCTGCACGACACCGAGTACGTCGTCGGTCCCGGCGCCGACACCCGGGTGTTCCTGGGGGCGCTGTGCGAGTTCGTGCTCGCGCTGGCCGTCACGGGCACCGGGGTCGTGTTGTACCCGGTGCTGAAGAGGCGGAGCGAGTGGGCGGCGCTCGGCTACGTCTGCGGGCGTCTACTGGAGGCCACCGTCATCGTCGTCGGCATCATCAGCGTGCTGTCGGTTGCGACGCTCAGGCAGCAGGCCGAGGGCGCGGCGGGCGCTGATGACGCCTCACTGGTGACGGTCGGCAGGGCCCTGGTGGCATTCCACGACTGGACGTTCCTGTTCGGGCCGAACTTCGTCCTCGGGGCCAACACCCTGGTACTGGCCGCCCTGATGTACACCTCGCGGCTCGTGCCGCGGTTCATCGCCCTGCTGGGACTGGTCGGCGGGACGATGATCTGCGCCTCGGCGACCGCCGTGCTGTTCGGAGTCTACGAGCAGGTCACTGGGGTCGGGGTGCTCGCGGCCCTTCCGGTGTTCGCCTGGGAGGTGGCGCTGGCCGTCCGGCTGCTCGGCAAGGGCTTCGACGAGGGCGTCGGCACCCCCGTCGGTGCCCGTGTGGGCGTCGGCGCCGGGTGACGGCTGCCTTCAGGGAGTCCGGTTGCGTTCTGCCTCGGCAGGCCCACAACCCACGGCCTCCGCGCGCCCGTCGGCACCGCCGCGACGTCGTCGAGCGCTGCTTCAGCCGCCCCCGGCAGGGGCGCGGACCGCCCACTGGCCACGACAGGACCCGCGAGTCCTGCCAGGCCGCCGTCCCCATCACCTCAATCCTGCTCCGGATCTGACCTTGAAGACGACCCCTGGGCCGCCGGAAGCTGCGCCAGCAGGAGGGTCACGTCGTCGTTGTGGCTCTCCGGGTCCGGCAGGAGGCCGGCGAGCACCTGGTCGGCGGCTGTCTCCAGACAGGGTGCGTCGGTGAACAACTCGTTTAGCAGGAGGGTGAGTTCACCGATGCGCAGTTCTATGTCGCTGCCCGGCGTCTCGATCAGGCCGTCCGTGTACAGCACCAGGGTGGCTCCCGGCGGTATCTGCGCGCGGGCCTGCTCGAACGGGCCGTCGCCGACCCCGAGGGGCATGTTGACCGGGCAGTCGAGCGCCCGCACCCCCTTGCCGGCCCCGGCGACCAGGACCGGCAGATGGCCCGCCGAGCAGATCGTCACCGTGCCCGTCTTCGGGGCGATGACCAGGTAGCAGCAGGTCACGAGCTGGTCGGGCACGTCCAGGTCGGCGACGCAGGTGTCCAGCGCCCGCATCAGCTGCCGCGGCTGCATGCCGGTCTTCGCCAGCGCGTGCGCGGCCGAGCGCAACTGGCCCATCACGGCGGCGGCCTCCAGACCCCGTCCCATCACGTCGCCTATCAGCACCCCCACCCGGCCGCCGCCCAGCGGCACGAGGTCGAACCAGTCGCCGCCCACCCCGGCGCCCTGGGTGGCGGGCCGGTAACGACTGGCGGTGGCCAGGCCGGGCAGCGCGGGCGGTGTGCCCATCAGGCTGCGCTGGAGCGTGAGGGCGATGTGCCGCTGCTGCTCGTACAGTTCGGTCAGCTCGGCCTGGGCGCGCTTGCGGTCGCTGATGTCCCGCACGATCGCGCACGCCCCGACCACCGTGCCGCGGGTGTCCCGGGTCGGCCACAGGGTCACGTCGACGTCCAGCAGCGCACCGCCGCTGGTGACCTTCAGCGTCTCGAAGTGCTCCACCTTCCGGCCCCGCCGGAGCCGCCGCAGCAGCGCCCTGACCTCGCCGCGCAGCTCGGGCGGGGCCAGCAGGGAGACGTGTTGGCCGATGGCCTCGTCGGCGGTGTAGCCGTACAGGCGCTGTGCCGCCGCGTTCCAGTAGGTGACGTATCCGTCCAGGGTGTGGGCGAGGATGGCGTCCTGCGAGGATTCCACGAGGGCGGCCAGCTCGTTGATGCGGGCCTCGGCGGCCTTGCGGTCGGAGACGTCGCGGACCGCCGCCGACACCAGCAGCCCGTCGGTGGTCTCCAGGGGGCTCAGACTGATCTCGACGGGGAACTCGGTGCCGTCCTTGCGCAGCCCGAGCAGTTCGAGTCCGGCGCCCATGGGCCGGACCTGGCGGTTGGCCGTGTATCCGCCGCGGTGCCCGGTGTGCTGCGCGCGGAAGCGGTGCGGCAGCAGCAACTCGACCGGCTGGTCGAGGAGTTCCTCGCGGCGATAGCCGAAGAGGGCCTCGGTCTGGGCGTTGACGAGCCGGATGGTGCCCCGGTCGTCGACGATGACCATCGCGTCCGGTGCCGCCTCCAGCAGCCCCCGGAACCGTTCCTCCGCCCCGCCCGGAGCCTTCTCGCGCACAGGGGCGCGGCAGCCGTACCGTCGTTCCACCGGTTCCGCCTGCACCAAGTCGGCCATGTTCCACCTCACCTTGCGCGACGATTCAAGCCATCTCAGCGCCTTCGCACCCGCCCCGCTCCGGGATGTCGCTTACTGACCGTTCACGCCCGAAGCTGGCCGATCGTCGTCCGGGTGTGCGACCCGGGCCGTCCGGGCGCCGCTTCACCGCCGGTACGTACGGTATGGCATGGTTTCGCGCCGCCCGGCCGGACAGGAACGGTCCGATGCGGTCAGGAAACGGGAAGCGTCGGGCCACCGGCGGCACATAGCGTGGGGACGATGCCCAGGAACACGGACGGAGACAGTTGATGAGCCCTGCGAACAGGACGGACGACCGGCCGTCCGCGCCCCACGCCGCCGACACCCACGACGTGATCCGTGTGCACAGCGCGCGCGTGAACAACCTCAAGGACGTCAGCGTCGAGATCCCGAAGCGCCGGCTGACCGTCTTCACGGGGGTGTCCGGCTCGGGCAAGAGCTCGCTGGTCTTCGACACGATCGCCGCCGAGTCGCAACGGCTGATCAACGAGACGTACAGCGCCTTCGTGCAGGGCTTCATGCCGACGCTCGCGAGGCCCGACGTCGACGTGCTCGACGGGCTGACGACCGCGATCATCGTCGACCAGCAGCGGATGGGCGCCGACCCCCGTTCCACGGTCGGCACCGCCACCGACGCCAACGCGATGCTGCGCATCCTCTTCAGCCGGCTGGGCGAGCCGCACATCGGCCCGCCCAGCGCCTACTCCTTCAACACCGCCTCGGTGCGGGCCAGCGGCGGCATCACCGTCGAGCGCGGCGCCAAGGAGACGGTGAAGGCGACCTACCAGCGCACCGGCGGCATGTGCACCCGCTGCGAGGGCCGGGGCACGGTCTCCGACATCGACCTCACCCAGCTCTACGACGACAGCAAGTCCCTCAACGAGGGCGCGCTCACGATCCCCGGCTACAGCATGGACGGCTGGTACGGACGTATCTTCAGCGGCTGCGGCTTCTTCGACCCGGACAAGCCGATCCGCAGGTTCACGGAGCAGGAACTGCGCGATCTCCTTCACCGGGAACCGACCAAGATCAAGGTCGACGGCATCAACCTGACGTACGAGGGACTGATCCCGAAGATCCAGAAGTCGATGCTCGCCAAGGACGTCGACGCGCTCCAGCCCCATGTGCGCGCCTTCGTGGAGCGCGCCATGACCTTCACCTTCTGCCCCGAGTGCGACGGCACCCGCCTCAGCGAGGGCGCCCGCTCGTCGAGGATCGACGGGATCAGCATCGCCGACGCCTGCGCCATGCAGATCACCGACCTCGCCGAATGGGTCCGCAAGCTCGACGTGCCGTCGGTGGCGCCGCTGCTGACGACGTTGCGCCGGACCCTCGACTCGTTCGCGGAGATCGGCCTCGGCTACCTCTCGCTCGACCGGCCGGCGGGCACCCTGTCGGGCGGTGAGGCGCAGCGCGTCAAGATGATCCGCCACCTCGGCTCCTCGCTCACCGACGTCACCTACGTCTTCGACGAGCCCACCGTCGGCCTGCACCCCCATGACATCCAGCGGATGAACGACCTGCTGCTGCGCCTGCGCGACAAGGGCAACACCGTGCTCGTCGTGGAGCACAAGCCGCAGACGATCGCGATCGCCGACCACGTCGTCGACCTCGGCCCCGGCGCCGGCGCCGCGGGCGGCACCGTCTGCTACGAGGGCACCGTCGAGGGGCTGCGAGCCGGCGGCACCGTCACCGGCCGCCACCTCGACGACCGGGCCGCCCTGAAGGAGTCCGTGCGCAGGCCGACCGGGGCGCTGGAGATCCGCGGTGCGACGGCGCACAACCTCCAGGGCGTCGACGTGGACATCCCGCTCGGCGTGCTCGTCGTCGTCACGGGGGTCGCCGGTTCCGGCAAGAGTTCGCTCGTCCACGGGTCGATCCCCGCCGACGCGGGAGTGGTGACGGTCGACCAGAGCCCCATCAGGGGGTCGCGGCGCAGCAACCCGGCGACCTACACCGGACTGCTCGACCCGATCCGCAAGGCGTTCGCCAAGGCCAACGGCGTGAAGCCGGCCCTGTTCAGCGCCAACTCCGCGGGCGCCTGCCCCGCCTGCAACGGCGCGGGTGTCGTCTACACCGACCTGGCGATGATGGCCGGCGTCGCCGCCCCCTGCGAGGACTGCGAGGGCAAGCGGTACCAGGCGGCGGTGCTCGAACACCGCCTCGGCGGCCGGGACATCAGCGAGGTGCTCGCGATGCCGGTGGCCAGGGCCGAGGAGTTCTTCGGCTCCGGCGAGGCGCACATCCCGGCCGCGCGGCGCATCCTCGGCCGGCTCGCCGACGTCGGGCTCGGCTATCTCACCCTCGGCCAGCCGCTCACCACGCTGTCCGGCGGCGAGCGGCAGCGGCTCAAGCTCGCCACCCGCATGGGAGACAAGGGCGGCGTCCACGTCCTCGACGAGCCGACCACCGGCCTGCACCTCGCCGATGTGGAGCAACTGCTCGGACTGCTGGACCGGCTGGTCGACGCGGGCAAGTCGGTCGTCGTCGTCGAGCACCACCCGGCGGTCATGGCGCACGCCGACTGGATCATCGACCTCGGTCCCGGCGCGGGTCACGACGGCGGCAGGATCGTCTTCGAGGGCACTCCGGCCGACCTCGTCGCCGCCCGCTCCACCCTCACCGGCGAGCACCTTGCGGCGTACGTCGGCGCCTGACGCCCCGCCCGGCCGCCGCCGGGGCACCGTGATCCCGGCCGGCGCGCCGGGTCACCGCCGTGCCTTGGGGCCCGCGCCTCCGAAGACGCCAGGGCCCGGGCGCACCGGCCCGGGCCCTGGCTGACGTGGACGTGCATGACGGATGGGGACGGGAACGGCCGGCCGGTGATGTGGCCGCGGACCGCTCCTGGCGCGGCGCGCCAGGAGCGGTCCGCGGCGGCTCCGCCCCCGGCTCCAGCCGCTCCGGGCGGGACGTCAGGACCTCGGTCGCGGGGAGGGTCAGTGCCCGCCCAGTCCGCCCCCGCCGAAGGAGCCGCTGCTGCCACGGCTCCAGCGCGGCCGCGACGTGGACGTGCTCGGCCGGGTCTGCATGTTGGTCAGTTCGTACGGTGTGAGGGCGTGGCCCCCCTTCCCGGTCCGCGGCACCTCGTCGGGCTCCCGGGCCTCCTGGACCTCGCGTACGGGTCCCTCCGGGGGCAGGTGCGGCTGCTCCTCGGGGCGGGGCCGGGGCAGCTCGCGCTGCTTGACGCGCGCGCCCAGCCAGAAGCTGCCGGCGAGCAGGGTCACGAGGGCCACGCCGACCACGAACATGGCCACGCTGAGCAGGCCGCTCGCGGCGGCCAACTGCATGTCTGCGCTAGTCATATCAGGTGAATACCCCACTAATCGGTCGCGAACCGCTTCACGGACCCCGTCGCTCTCCGCGGTGGGGGCGGTGCCGGGCCGGTGTCGGGCGGGGCCGCGCCCGGTGCGGCCCCGCCCGCCGCCGGGTTTGGCGCGGCTCGCCGCGGCTACCCGCGCTGTGTGACTTCGACGACATCCCAACAGGAACTCTTCCGGTTTCTGGAGGACCGCTTCGCATGCGCCCAGGCGTGCACCGAGTGCGCGCGGGCCAGCGCGCTGCGCGCGAGCCAGGTGGATCCGGACGGAACCGAAGAGCAGGAATTCGTGCGCCGCAAGGGGATCATGTGCGCGGAGGTCTGCGACGCGACCTGCCGTGTGCTGTCCGAGGACAACCGGGTGGACGAGGCGAGCATCCGGGTCCAGGTGGAGTGGTGCCGGACCGTCTGCCTGGAGACCGCACACGCCTTCGACCGGCACCCGGGCGCCGAGGACGGCGCGGCGGCGTGCCGCGCATGCGCCCAGGCCTGCACCGACTTCCTCCAGACGCTGGAGTGAAGTGGTGACCTCCCGGTGCCGACCGGCACGACGACGGAGGCGATGACCGGAGCGGGGCCCGGACGGCCGCCGCCCCCGCCCGGCCGGTGACGGGTGTCCCCGGCCGATCACCGCCTGATCGATTTCGCAACGCCTTCCACGATGCGCGCCGTCCCGCACGGCGGACTCGAACGCGGCCGCCGTTCGGCCGCGCTCCTCACCTTCGGCGGCGACCGACGAGATCCAGCGGGCGATCATCTCCTGGACCGCCCCCGGAACGCCCCGCGTATGGCGCCGACTCCCGTCCGGCAGGAGGATGGGCACAGGCCCGCGGGCGGGCCCGTACCGGGCCGGGCGTCCTCCGCCCGCGACCCCGCACGGCCGCCGCGCCGCGTACCGGCGCACCGCACCGGGCGGGGGTCGGTCGGCGCCACCCCGGGACCAGTGGCCTCTGCCCGGCAACGCCCCCGAGGGCGACGCTGGTGGTGGGCCCCCGTCCCGGATCCCTTGTCCCGGATCCTGAGCCCAAGATCCCTCGACGAGGAGGTGGAGGCCATGCTCCGCACCGTCACCGTAGGTCTCGACGGCTCGCGTGAGAGCCGCGCCGCCGTGGAATGGGCGGCACGCGAGGCGAAGTTGCGCGGCCTGCCGCTGAAGATCGTGCACGTCTGGCAGCCGGCCCCGGAGCCGATGGCCCAGGCACCGCTGCTCGGCGGCGAGACACAGGCGCACTGGACCGAGCGCATTCCCCGGGAGGCCGCCGCGGGCGTCGCCCTGCGCCATCCCGGCGTCGAGGTGATCAGCGAGCAGATCCCCGGACAGGCCGGTGACGTCCTCGCCGAAGCGGCCAAGAGCGCCGAGCTGCTCGTCCTGGGCTCCCGCGGCTTCAGCGGGATCGGCGGGTTCATGATCGGCTCCGTGGCCCTGTCCGCCGTCGCGCACGCGGAACGCCCCGTCGTCCTGGTCCGCGCGCTGGAGGCGGCCGCCGACGAGCACGAGCCGGACCCGGCGGGGATACCGTCCGCCGCGACACCGTTTTGGCCCGTGGTGCTCGGACTCGACGTCGACGACCCGGACGAGACGCTGATCGAGTTCGCCTTCGAGGCCGCCCGGCTCCGCGACACGTCCCTGCGGGTCGTCCACGGCTGGAGCCCGCCGCCGTACTACGCGTACGCCATGCCCGCCAACCCCGCGCGTGACGAGGCCCTGGGCCTGAGCGCGGCCCAGACCCTCTCCGAGGCGCTGCTGCCGTGGCGGCAGAAGTTCCCGGACGTCGAGGTCGTCGAGATCTCCCGCCACGGCAGCGCGGCCGTCCACGTCGTGAAAGCCGCCCGCGAGGCCTCGCTCGTCGTCGTGGGCCGCCGGATCCGCCGCAGCCCGTTCGGCGCCCACATCGGTCACGCGACGCACGCGGTCCTCCACCACTCGACGGCCCCCGTCGCCGTGGTCCCCCACGCCTGACCCTCCCGAGGAGGAGAAGCCATGAACGCAGCGGTCGTCCGAGCGCTCGCCGAGCCCCTCGCCGCCGAGGTCCGGGCCGGTGCCGTCGTCGCCCCGGACGAGGGGCGGTGAGCACGGTGGAGCTCCCCCTCGTGGTGGGCGTGGACGGCTCCGAGCCGAGCCTGCGGGCCGTGGACTGGGCGGCCGACGAGGCCGCCCTGCGCGGGGTCCCGCTCCGGCTGGTGTACGCCTCCCTCTGGGAGCGGTACGAGGGCGACTCCCTCGCCGAGGACCTCACCGACGACCTGGGCGGGTCGGCCGAGCAGGTGACGGCCGAGGCCGTCGTGCGAGTCGCCGCGAACCGGGCCGCGCTGCGCCGCCCCGACGTCAAGGTATCCACCGACGTGCTGCCCGAGGAACCCGAGTCCGCGCTCGTCCGCGAGGGACGCAACGCCTGTGCCCTGGTCCTCGGCCACCGGGGCCGCAGCGGCCTCGTGGAGATGCTGCTCGGCTCCGTCGGCCTGAGCGTCGCCGCCCACGCCGACTGCCCGGTGATCGTGCTGCGCGGCAGTCACGACAACCAGGTCCGGGCCGCGAGACACGGCCGCGTCGTCGTCGGCATCGGCGACAAGGGCACGGACTCCGCCGCGCTGCGCTTCGCCGTCCAGGAAGCCGGGCTGCGCGGCGCGACGCTGGAGGCCGTACGGGCCTGGCGGTGCCCCGCGCACGAGACCACCGACCACCCCCTGCTCGTCGGGGAACCCGCCAGGCTGCACGAACTGCGTGCCGCCGAAATCCTGGAGCAGGCACTCGAGGACGTGCCCGCCGACGTGGAACTGCGCCGTCGCACGGTGGAGGGCCCCGCTCGCGGGGTGCTCCTGGCGGCCTCGCACGAGGCCGACCTGCTGGTGGTCGGCGCCCGGCGCAACCCGGGACACCTCGGGCTGCAGCTGGGGCGCGTCGCCCACTCGGTGCTGCACCACGCCGCCTGCGCGGTGGCGGTCGTACCCGAACGGCCGTGAGGGGCCGCGGCCGGCCGGGCGGAGACGCGCCGCGAGGGGGCGGGGCGGGCGTACCCGGCCGGTCGGCCCGCCCCGCCCCGGTGGGACCCGCCCCCTCCCGCGCCCGCCGGCCGGGCCCTCGCCTCTCACGGCCGTTCGGGCCGCCGGCCCGTCGTGGCCGGGACGGACGGCCGGGTGACCAGCCGGGTGACCGGCCTCGCCGACGCACCGACCCGCGGGCAGGGGGAGCGGAACCGGCCCGCCCCCGGGGCCTCACACGAGCGGGGACGGATCGTGCGCCGTCAGGCGGACTCCGGTGATCAGATCGGGGCCGATGCGGACGGCGTGATCCATCCTCTGCGTCGCCCAGGGCCGCAGCAGGGCCCGGTAGCGGGCGAGTTCGCCCGGGTCGGTGACCAGCCGCGCATAGCCCGTGACGACCACGCTCCAGCCGAGATGGGTGTCGGGGTCGATGTCGTCGGCCTCGTAGGCGACGACGGCCCCCTCGGCCCCGGTCTGCCGGGTGTACCGGGTCAGCGCGGCGTCTCCGTGGGTGCGGATGACGATGTCGCCGTCGACCAGGACGTGGTTGACGGGGCGGACGGTCGGCAGCGCGTGCCGGGTGAAGACGATCCGTCCCAGGGACACGCCGCCCAGCAGCCGTAGCGCCTCGGCAGCGTCCAGCTCGACACTCGTCCGTGTCTCCGGGGCGTTCGGCTGGTCGTCGTCACCGGCCATCGCAAGTATCCGTATCGTCGGGTCAATCACAGGTCTTTGTCTCCCGCGGCCGCGCGTGCGCCTGACCGGGCCATTCGAACCGGGCGGACGCCCGTCTCACCAGGGCCGACCGGCCCTGTGGGACGTCCGATGGTCCCGGCCGGCCCGCCCTCACCCGGACCGACGGCGCTCCCGTCCGGGGCCTCGTCGTCGACGACGACCCCGACCTCGCGGAGGTGCTCTCCGGCGCCCTGCGCTACGAGGGCTGGGAGGTGCGCACGGCCGGCGACGGCGTCTCGGCCGTCGCCGAGGCCCGCGAGCTGCTCCCCGACGCCGTCGTCCTCGACGTGATGCCCCCGGACACCGACGGCTTCTCCGTGCTGCGCTCGCTGCACGGCGTCCGCCCCGACGTGTGCGTGCTCTTCCTGACCGCACCGGCCGCGGCCGGACGACCGCCGCGCGCGGCCGCATCGGCGACGCGTCGGGACCGTTCGGCTCCCGACGGGGACCTCCGGCCCTGCCGGCCCGCGCGCGCGGCCCGCCAGACTGGGGACGCACCCCTGAAGGAGGTCCGTACATGCTCGCCATCACCGTCGGTCTCGACGGCTCGCCCGAAAGCCTCGCCGCCGCCGACTGGGCCGCTCGCGAGGCGGCACAACGAGAGACGCCCCTGTGCCTCCTGCATGCCGGGGAATCGCCGCGCCCTCTCTACGCGCCGCTCGCGGGCCTTCCGGCACCGGGCGTGCTCGACGCGCAACGCGCGTGGGCGACCCGGCTGCTGAGCGAGACCGCCTCCCGGCTCGCGGAGCGCCACCCCGGCCTGCGGATCACCACCCGGCAGACCGAGGACCCGGTGGTCCCCGCCCTGCTGGCGGCCGAGGAGGACACCGAACTGCTGGTCCTCGGGTCCCGGCGCCTCGGCACGGTGTCGGGCTTCCTGGTCGGCTCCGTCGCCCTCGCCACGGTGGCGCGTACCGAACGCCCCGTCGTCCTGGTACGGGCCGACGGCCACCCCGAGGACGAGCACCTGCCGGACGCCACGGGCGCCGGCGCGACCACCACTCCCTACCGCGAGGTCGTGCTGGGGCTGGACCCGCGGAGCCCGGCCGACGCCGTCGTCGAGTTCGCGTTCGAGGCCGCCCGCCGTCGTGCGGCAGGCCTGCGGGTGGTCCACGGCTGGAACCCGGCGGTCGACCAGGGCTACGGCGCCGTCCTGGAATCGGGACTCGACGCCGAACCGACGGAAGAGGCACGGCACGGACTCAGCGACGTCCTGCGGCCCTGGCAGGACAAGTTCCCGGGCGTGGAGGTGCGGGAGCAGGCCGTCATCGGCGGCGCCGGCCGTCACCTCGTGCACGCGTCGAGGGACGCGTCCCTGGTCGTCGTCGGACGCAGGAGGCGCCAGGCACCGGTCGGCGGACGCATCGGTCCGGTGACACACGCGGTGCTGCAGCACGCCTCCGCGCCGGTCGCGGTGGTCCCGCACGACTGACCCGCGCAGGCGGGCGGTCTCCGGCGGACCGCCCACGCCGGCGCGGCCAGGAGGTCCGGCGGGGCCCGCCGGACCGTTCGGCCCGGCCCCGGAGGCACCGCGGCGTGGCCGCCGCCCGCCCGGCGGTGTTCCCGGGAGCCGCCGGCGGGCGCGGCGTTCCCTCACCCGCTCCGTCCGGCCCGGCGGTCCGCCGTCCTCCGGTCCGCGTCCTCCCGTTCCGCGTCCTCCCGGTCCGCCGTCCTCCGGTCCGCGTCCTCCCGTTCCGCGTCCTCCCGGTCCGCGCCCGCCGGTACGGACGCCCGGCCGGAACCGCGGTCAGTCCGGCAAGGTCTGACGGGGTGTCACGGAAAAGGGCCGGACGGCCCCCCGGAGGGGACCGGGCAGCCTCTGCCGCCGCACCGCCCGCCGGGCGACGCTGGCACCGGAAGACAGAGCGAATGTGGGAGGTGCGGAGATGCTTCTGCCCGTGACCGCCGGAGTCGACGGATCCGCCGAGAGCCTGGCCGCCACCGCCTGGGCGGCCCGCGAGGCCGCCCGGCAGGACCGGCCACTGCACCTGGTGCACGCCCTGGCCTGGCAACCCCGGCACCAGGACGGCGACAGCACGGGCGCCGCCCGGCGGCATCTGGCCCGGCGCGCACTGCGACAGGCGGAGGAACGGGTCCGCGCCGAACGCCCCGGCGTGCGCCTCACCGACGAGCAGCTGGAAGGCCCGGCCACCGCCGCCCTGCTCAAGGCCGCGGACCGGTCCGGCCTGTTGGTCCTCGGCTCCCGCGGGCTGAGCGGTTTCACCGGATTCCTCGTCGGCTCCGTCGCGCTCGGCGTCGTCGCGCGGGCCGCGTGCCCCGTCGTCCTCGTGCGGGCGGACGAGGAGGCGGCGGACGAACACCTGCCGGCCGACGACGGGGGCGCCTCGACGGACACCGGATACCGGGACGTCGTGCTCGCCGTCGACCTCGGCGAGGCCTGCGACGAGGTCATCGAGTTCGCCTTCGAGGCGGCCCGGCTCCGCAACGCGCGCCTGCGCGCCGTGCACGCCTGGCACACGGCCGGCCCGGTCGGCCTCGGCGCCGGCGACATAGGCCTGGTGCGGGAGTCCTGGCAGGGCGAGGAATGGCTGGGCGTCCTCAAGGCCGCGCTCCAGGTGTGGCGCGACAAGTACCCCGACGTGGAGGTCCTGGAGACGGTGGTGGAGGACAGGCCGTCGAGCGCGCTCGTGAGGGCGGCGACCGGAGCGGGTCTCCTCGTCGTCGGCCACCGCGTCGCCGAACGCCCGGTCGGCCCCCGCACCGGACCCGTCACGCACGCCGCGATCCACCACGTCGGCTGCCCGGTGGCCGTCGTCCCGCACGCCTGAGGGGAGCGCCCGCACCGCATTCGGCCGGTCCGGACGGTGGCGTCGGCCGCCGATCCCGGCCACACTGCCGGTATGAGCGCCGACCCCGGCTTGTACGGCCCGGCCAGCGTGACGTGGCAGGCGCACGGCGATCCCATGATGTGGGTCGCCGGGATCCGCGCGCTCCACCTCCAGGCGCTGCACCCGCGCGCCGTACGCGGCGTCCTGCAGAACTCCGACTTCCGCCGCGACGCCTGGGGACGCCTCATGCGCACCGCGGACTTCGTCGGCACCACCACCTACGGCACCGCCGAGGCGGCCGAGAAGGCCGGGGCGCGGGTCCGCCGGATCCACCGCCTGCTGTCCGCGAACGACCCGGACACGGGGGAGCGGTACGGCATCGACGACCCCGCCCTGCTGCTGTGGGTGCACTGCGCCGAGATCGACTCCTACCTGCACGTCCTGCGCCGCTCCGGCTACCCCCTCACCGACACGGCCGCCGACCGCTACCTCGCCGAACACCGCGTCGCGGCCCGCCTGGTGGGCCTCGACCCCGACGCCGTACCCGCCGACAGGGCGGCGATGGCCGCCTACTTCGAGAAGGTGCGGCCCGAACTCGCCGCCGGGGACGACGCGCACGCGGTGGACGACTTCCTGCGCCGCCCGCCGACGCACCCCCTGCTCGTCCCGGCCCGCGCCGTGCTGTGGCGGCACGTGGCGGACCTGGCGTACGGCTCCCTGCCGCCGTACGCGCACGAGTTGTACGGCCGCCCCGCCCCGCCGCCCGCGACCGTCACCCGGCGGCTGCGGGCTACGGGCGCCGTCCTGCGCGCCGTCCCGGCACGTCTGCGCTGGCAGGTGCCGCCCCGGCACATCCTGCGGGCCGTGGCACGGCTCGGCCCCGGGGCGCGTCCGGCGCCGTACCGGGCCGCCCGGTAGGCAGGGCGCCGGGAGCCACCACCGGGGCAGGCCGCCGCCCCCGCTCGCGGTGGCCGGCCGGGAAGCGGTGCCGCGCCGGTGCCGGTCCGCCTCTGGCCGGTCCTGATCGCCCCGTGTTACGAAGAACCATGCCTGCACACCAGGGAGACCCCGGACGTCGTTCCTACGACGTCGTCATCGTCGGCGGCGGTCACAACGGGCTGGTCGCCGCCGCCTATCTGGCGCGGGCCGGGCGGTCCGTGCTGGTGCTGGAGCGGCTGGACCACACCGGGGGCGCCGCCGTCTCCACCCGGCCGTTCGCCGGCGTGGACGCCCGGCTGTCGCGCTACTCGTACCTGGTCAGCCTGCTGCCGTCGAAGATCGTGCGGGATCTCGGGCTGGACTTCCGGGTCCGGGGGCGCACCATCTCCTCGTACACGCCCGTGGAGCGTGACGGGCGGCCGACCGGGCTGCTCGTGGGCGGCGGCGAGGCACGCACCCGCGAGGCGTTCGCGCGGCTGACCGGCGGTGAGCGGGAGTACGCGGCCTGGCAGCGCTTCTACGGCATGACCGGGCGCCTCGCCGAACGCGTCTTCCCCACGCTCACCGAACCGCTGCCCACCCGCGAGGAGCTGCGCCGTCGCGTCGACGACGAGGAGACCTGGCGGATGCTCTTCGAGGAGCCCCTCGGCCTCGCCGTCGAGGAGCACTTCGCGGACGACCTGGTGCGCGGCGTCGTCCTGACGGACGCGTTGATCGGCACCTTCGCCGACGCCCACGACGCCTCCCTCAAGCAGAACCGCTGCTTCCTCTACCACGTGATCGGCGGCGGCACCGGCGCCTGGGACGTGCCCGTCGGAGGGATGGGGGCGCTCACCGACGCCCTGGCCGATGCCGCCCGGAGCGCGGGCGCCGTCCTCGCCACCGGCCACGAGGCCGTCCGGATCGACACCGACGGCCGCGGCGCCGAGGTCGTCCACCGCACCGCCGACGGCGAGGGCGTCACCGCCGCCCGCCACGTCCTGGTCAACGCCTCCCCGCAGGCGCTCGCCGCCCTCACCGCAGACACCCCGCCGGCCCCCGCCGAGGGCGCCCAGCTCAAGGTGAACATGCTGCTGAGACGGCTGCCCCGGCTCCGCGACACCTCCGTCGACCCGCGCGAGGCCTTCGCCGGCACCTTCCACATCGCCGAGGGCTACGCCCAACTGGCCGCCGCCCACGCCAGGGCCGCGGCCGGCGACCTGCCCACCGCCCCGCCGTCGGAGATCTACTGCCACTCCCTGACCGACCCGACGATCCTCGGCCCGGACCTGGCCCGGCGGGGCTGCCAGACGCTCACCCTGTTCGGTCTGCACACCCCCGCCCGGCTGTTCGAACGGGACAACGACGCCGTACGCGAGGAACTGCTCGAAGCCACCCTCGCCCAACTGGACGCGCACCTCGCCGAGCCGCTCGCCGACTGCCTGGCCACCGACGCCGACGGCCGCCCCTGCATCGAGGCGAGGACCCCGCTGGACCTGGAGCGCGACCTCGGGCTGCCCGGCGGCCACATCTTCCACCGTGACCTGGCCTGGCCGTACGCCCAGGACGGCGTCGGCCGCTGGGGCGTCGAGACCGCGCACGCCAACGTGCTGCTGTGCGGCGCCGGCGCGGTGCGCGGGGGAGGGGTCAGCGGGGTGCCGGGGCACAACGCGGCGATGGCGGTCCTGGAGGACCTCGCCCGGCGGGATCCCGCCGAATGAGGCCTCGCCGGACGAAACCCGCCCGCACGGCCCGGCGGGGCCCGGTTCCGGAGCGGCCCTTCCGGACCGCATGCCCCCGACGCCCGGAGCTGAGCGCTCTGATCGGCCAACTCCTCGACGACAGCGAGGAGTTGGACCGGCTGTGAGCCGTCCACGAGATCACCGCCCGGCCCATCCCGTGCAAGACCTCCGACCACCCCCTCGTCGGTCCGGTCACCGTCGACCACGACGTCCTGGACATCACCGACCGCGACCAGCGGGTCGTCCTCTGCACGGCCATCCCGACTCCCCCTCGGAGGAGGCGCTGCGGCTGCCGTCCGTGATCGGCACCCGGCGGACGGACGTCGGCCGCCGGGCGCGGGTATGCTCCCGCTCCGCCGGCTTGACCTGTCCCGGCGGTCCGCCGAGGATCATGTGCCATGACGCCCGGACACGGCAGCACCGTCGACGGGGTGCTGCGCCGCAGCGCCCGACGCACTCCCGCACGCGTCGCGGTGGAGTACCGCGACCGCACCTGGACCTACGGGGAACTGGACGAGGCGGTCTCCCGCGCGGCGGGCGTCCTGCTCGGCCGGGGCCTCGCCCCCGGCGACCGGGTGGGCGCCTACGGCCACAACTCCGACGCCTACCTCATCGCGTTCCTGGCCTGCGCCCGCGCCGGCCTGGTCCACGTCCCCGTCAACCAGAACCTCACCGGCGACGACCTCGCCTACATCGTCGGCCAGTCGGGCAGTGACCTGGTCCTCACCGACCCCGGCCTCGCCGGACGGCTCCCCGACGGCGTGCGGACCCTGCCGCTGCGCGACGCCGACGGCTCGCTCCTCGACCTGCTGGCGGCCGCCCCCGCGTACGACGGCCCCGAGCCGCGCTCCGAGGACCTGGTCCAGCTCCTCTACACCTCCGGCACGACGGCCCTTCCCAAGGGCGCGATGATGACGCACCGCGCCCTGGTCCACGAGTACCTCAGCGCGATCACCGCCCTCGACCTGAGCGCCGGCGACCGCCCCGCCCACGCGCTGCCGCTCTACCACTCGGCGCAGATGCACGTGTTCCTGCTCCCGTACCTCGCGGTGGGCGCCACCAACCTCATCCTCGACGCACCCGACGGCGACCGCCTGTTCGACCTGATCGAGGCGGGCCGGGTCGACAGCGTCTTCGCCCCGCCCACCGTGTGGATCGGCCTGACCAACCGGCCGGACTTCGCCACCCGCGACCTCGGCGGGCTGCGCAAGGCGTACTACGGGGCGTCGGTCATGCCGGTGCCGGTCCTGGAACGGCTGCGCGAGCGCCTGCCGAAGCTCGCCTTCTACAACTGCTTCGGGCAGAGCGAGATCGGCCCCCTCGCCACCGTCCTGGCCCCCGACGAGCACAAGGGCCGCATGGACTCCTGCGGGCGCACCGTCCTGTTCGTGGACGCGCGCGTGGTCGACGGGAACGGCGAGGACGTGCCCGACGGCACGCCGGGCGAGATCGTCTACCGTTCCCCGCAGTTGTGCGAGGGCTACTGGGACAAGCCCGAGGAGACCGCCGAGGCCTTCCGCGACGGCTGGTTCCACTCCGGTGACCTCGCCGTACGGGACGCCCACGGCTACTTCACGATCGTCGACCGGGTGAAGGACGTCATCAACTCCGGTGGTGTGCTGGTCGCCTCGCGGCAGGTCGAGGACGCCCTCTACGCACACGAGGCCGTCGCCGAGGCCGCCGTGATCGGCCTGCCCGACGAGAGGTGGATCGAGGCGGTCACCGCCGTCGTCGTCCCCCGCCGCGAGGTCACGGAGGACGAACTCGTCGCCCACGCCCGCGAGAAGCTCGCCGCGTTCAAGGCGCCCAAGCGGGTGCTGTTCGTGGACGAACTGCCGCGCAACGCCAGCGGGAAGATCCTCAAACGGGAGCTGCGCGACCGCTTCTCCGGCGCCTGACGCGTCGCCCCGGCCTTCCCGGCCGCCGCTTCCCGTGCCGGCGCAGGCCGGCTGCCCGTGCCGGCTACCCGCGCGGGCGCAGGTCGACGATCCGGCGGATCTTCCCCACCGACCGCTCCAGCGACTCCGGGTCCACGACCTCGACGGCGACCGAGACCCCGACACCGTCCTTCACGGCCGCGGCGATCGAACGGGCGGCCGTGTCACGGTCCCGGGGCGAGGCGTCGGGGCGGGCCTCGGCGCGGACCGTGAGGGCGTCGAGGCGGCCCTCACGGGTCAGTCGCAGCTGGAAGTGCGGGGCGACTGCGGGGGTGCGCAGCACGATCTCCTCGATCTGGGTGGGGAAGAGGTTCACCCCGCGCAGGATCACCATGTCGTCACTGCGGCCGGTCACCTTCCGCATCCGCCGGAACGGCCGCGCCGTGCCCGGCAGCAGCCGGGTCAGGTCCCGGGTCCGGTACCGGACCACGGGCATCGCCTCCTTGGTGAGCGAGGTGAACACCAGCTCGCCCTCCTCGCCCTCCGGCAGCACCTCGCCGGTGAACGGGTCGACGACCTCCGGGTAGAAGTGGTCCTCCCAGACGTGCAGCCCGTCCTTGGTCTCCACGCACTCCTGGGCGACGCCGGGGCCGATCACCTCCGACAGCCCGTATATGTCGACGGCGTCGATCGCGAACCGCTCCTCGATCTCCCGGCGCATCTCCTCCGTCCACGGCTCGGCGCCGAAGATCCCCACCCGCAGGGAGGTGCCGCGGGGATCGACGCCCTGCCGCTCGAACTCGTCGAGGAGGGTGAGCATGTAGGACGGGGTCACCATGATGATCCCCGGCTTCAGGTCCTGGATCAGCTGGACCTGCCGCGACGTCATGCCGCCGGACGCCGGGACGACCGTGCAGCCGAGCCGTTCGGCGCCGTAGTGGGCGCCCAGGCCGCCGGTGAACAGGCCGTAGCCGTAGGCCACGTGGACCGTGTCGCCGGGGCGTCCGCCCGCCGCCCGGATCGAGCGGGCCACCATGTCCGCCCACAGGGACAGGTCGTTCTCCGTGTACCCGACGACGGTGGGACGGCCGGTGGTGCCGCTGGAGGCATGGATGCGCCGGATCCGCTCGCGCGGCACCGCGAACATCCCGTACGGGTAGTTCTCGCGCAGGTCCGCCTTGGTGGTGAAGGGGAACCGGGACAGGTCGGCGAGTTCGCGGCAGTCGTCGGGGTGGACGCCCGCCTTGTCGAACGCGTCCCGGTAGAAGGGCACATGGGCGTACGCGTGCCGCAACGAGGCGCGCAGCCGCTCCAGTTGCAGCGCACGCAGCGCGTCCGGGCCGAGCCGTTCGCCCTCGTCCCGCGGATCCCTCACAGCCACCACGGACGCCTCCTCGCCAACCGCGCCGATCCGGACGACCGATCATTCGGTCGACGTCTCACGGGCCATTGATCCAGACGCGCGCCGGTGAGGCAAGGGGCCGGGCCGTGCTTTCGGGACCTCGAAGAACGCCGTTGCGCCCGAACCCGACCGGCCCCGAGGATCTGGGCATGCCGACCTTCACCGCACCCGACGGAACCCCGCTCGCTTACCACGCGGCTCGCGGGAACGGTGCCGCCGCGGTCCCGAAAGGTCCCCCTCACGTGCTCTGTCGGCGTCGGGGACCGGTCGCTAGGCTGGCCGCGGACGACGAACCGGGAGGAGCACGGACGTGGCCGAGAGCACGATCCAGCAGCAGCCGCTCGCGAGCTGGGACAAGCCGGAGCTGGACCTCAGCAACGCCGAGTGGCAGTCCAGCAGCCGGGGCCGGGGTGATGTCCAGATCGCCTTCGTCGAGGGATTCGTCGCGATGCGCAACAGCGGCCGTCCCGAGAGCCCTTCCCTGATCTTCACGCCCGCCGAGTGGGGGGCGTTCGTCTCGGGGGCACGCGAGGGGGAGTTCGACCTGACCTGAGCCCCGCCGACCGCGCCGGCCCACTGAGTCCGCCGGCCTGCCGACCCGCCCGTTCCGCGAGGCGGGCCGGGTCGCCCCGAGAGCCGCCGCGCCCGGCCGGGCGCGGCGGATCGTCACCTCGTCGGGCCGAACCGGCGGTGTCGTCCCCCATTTTCCGGACACGCGACCGGGGAGAGCCTGCCGGAGCCGGTGCCTGAGCCAGGCTGGCCCCGAGCAGGACGACGCTCGTATCCCGGAGGTGAGGACCATGAGCACGCTGCCGGTCGCCGTGGCGGTCGACGGTTCCGAGGACAGCTGGCGGGCCCTCGACTGGGCCGTGGACGCCGCACGCCGACGCCGGACGGCACTGCGCGTGTGCCACGTCCGCCACTACGCCGCGTGGACGCAGCCCGGCGCCCCGATCACCCTGCCCCCGCCCCCGGACGAGGACCCCGTCCTCAGTGACGCGCGCGCCCGGCTGGAAAGGACCGCGGACGGCACGGACGTGGAGTACGTCGGTCTCGACGGGGCGCCGGGCGCGCTGCTGCCCGAACTGGGAGCCGAGGCCGAACTGCTCGTGCTCGGGTCCCGGGGATGGGGCGGTTTCCGCAGCCTGCTGCTCGGCTCCAACGGCATGACCGCCGCCCGCGACGCCGAGTGCCCCGTCGTGATCGTGCCCCGGCCCGGCCGCGAGGTGGACGGCCCGCCGCCCGGGCCCGGCCCCCGCGTCGTCGTCGGGCTCAACGTGGACAGCCCCGACGACGCCGCCCTCGCCCTCGCCTTCACCGAGGCCGCCCTGCGGGACGCCCGCCTCCAGGTGGTCGCCGCCTATCCCTGGCCCGTCCAGACCTGGGCCGCACCCGGCGAGCTCCTTCCGACCGACATCGACCGGGGCGCCCTCGAACACGAGACCCGCACCCTCACCGACGGCTTCCTCGCCGCGCACCAACGGCGCCACCCCGAGGTCCGGGTGGAGCCGTACCCCGCCCCCGGCGACGCCGCCGGCCACCTCGTGGCCGCCTCCCGGGACGCCGAGCTGGTCGTGGTGGGCCGCCACCGCCGGCGCCTGCTGGCGCCCGCCCGCATGCTGGGCTCCGTCACCCACGCCGTCCTGCTGCACGCGGCGAGCCCGGTGGCGGTGGTGCCACCGGCACCCGCGGAGGAATGAGGCGCTCCTGCCGGCGGCCGCACGCGGCCTATCATCGGCCGCATGCAGGACGCGCTCCCCGCCGACAGCCGCCTCGCCCTCGACCTCGCACTGACCGTCCGGCACGACGGTCACGGTGGGGTCGCCGACGACCTCACCGACCCCGCGGGACTCACCGCCTGGGTCCGCGCCCACGCCGACGTCCTTCCGGTCGCCCCGGGCTACGCCGCCGACGCCCGGGACCTCGCCGCCGTCCGCGACCTGCGCGCCGCCGTCCGGGCCCTCTTCGCGCACGCCGTACGCCCCGGCGCGCCGAGCCCCGCCGACGCGGCCCGGCTGCTGTCCGTGGCCGAAGCCCTGGACCGCCTCAACACGGCCGCCGCCCGCCTGCCCACCGTCCCGGTCCTGCACTGGACCGACGGCGCCGCCCCGCGCGTGGGCCGGCGGCCCGTGCCGGACGGCGACGGCCTCGACGCCGCCCTCGCACAGGCCGTGATCGCCTTCCTGGCCGGCCCGGACCGGCAGCGCCTGCGCGCCTGCCACGCCCCGCGCTGCGTCCGCTACTTCCTCAAGGACCACCCGCGCCAGGAGTGGTGCGGGCCGTCCTGCGGGAACCGCGCCCGGGTGGCCCGCCACCACGAACGCCACAGACAGGCTTCGTAGCCCGGAAGGCCCCGCACCCCCGACGGGAGCCGCGCGACCACCCCGAACAGGCGACCGCCCGCAGGACGCCGACGGCCCCCCTACCCGTACCATGGCCCCATGTCGTTCCTCCGCCGCCGCAGTGCCACGCCCGCCGGGCCCGACTTCGACGTCCTGGCCATGGACCCGGGTGACTGGCCCGGCAACCTCGGCGCCGGCCTGCTGCCCGCCCCCGACGGCACGTGCCAGGGCGTCTTCCTGCGCTACGACCTCTTCGGCGGCCGCGGCCCCGCGATGATCATCGGCAACCTCCCCGAGGGCTCGCCGGCCCGTGAGGTCGCCCAGGGAGAGATTCCCTTCGAGGTGGCCCAACTGCTGCTCGCGCTGGAGAACGAGGAGGAGGTGACCGTCGTCGGCACCGAGGACATGCCGGTGATGCAGGGCGACAACCTCCTCATCGTGCGCCGCCTCAAGCTCTCCGAGAGCCGCATCTCCTGCGTGCAGTTCGACCGCAGCGACAACGTCCTGGTGACCATCGCCGCCTGGGACCGCCCCATCACCGACGACCTGTACGCCCTGCTGAAGCCGCTCCCGGCGGAGCTTTTCCAGCAGGGCTGAACGGACCTACGGCTTCGACAGCCGTACGTCCGCGGCCCGGACGAACGCCACCCGGTGCCCGTACTGGATCTCGTAGTACAGGTCCTCGCCGACGACCACCCGGTGCGAGTCGGCGGTGAAGTCGACCGCGTAGTAGTACTCGCCGGGCACCTCGTCACCGACCACGTACCTCTGTCCCGCAGGCAGCCGGTACGGCAGCGGCGACACCGACTGGACGGGCACGCCCTCCGGGTACGCCGACGCCTCCGGATAGGCGCGCCCGTAGACCGGCACGCTCTCCGCGCCGTCCTTCGCGGTCACCAGCAGTGCCTTGGCGGGCACGGCCGTCGGCTGCGCCGGGGGGTTGCGGAACCAGGCCTTCTGGCCCAGGTACCAGATCGCCGTCCAGTCGCCGAAGCGGTCGGCGACCGCGTACTGCTGGCCGGTGGAGACCCGTGAGGAGAGGTCGTTCACGCCCGTCGTCGGGGTCGTGCCGAGGCCGGGGTCCGTGATCAGGGCGGAGTCCTCGTCGTGGTCGGAGTACAGCCGCACCGCGCTCGAGCCGTGCGCCGCGCACGGCTCGCCCTTCGCCGTGCAGTCCGTGTACACCGGCCGGTTGGCGGAGTGGTCCGGCAGGATCGTCACCGCCCCGGCGTTCTCGCCGGCCGTGGCCTCGAAGGGCCGGCCCAGCAGCTCGAAGTAGTGCCGCCAGTCCCAGTACGGCCCCGGGTCGGTGTGCATGCCCGGCACGGTCGCCGCGGTCGGGCCGGGCACGGTGTCGTGCCCCAGGATGTGCTGCCGGTCCAGCGGGATGCCGTACTTCTTCGCCAGGTACCTCACCAGGCGCGCCGACGACCGGTACATCGCCTCCGTGTACCAGGAGTCCGGGGAGGCGAGGAAGCCCTCGTGCTCCAGGCCGATCGACGTGGCGTTGACGTACCAGTTGCCCGCGTGCCAGGCCACGTCCTTCGCCTTCACGTGCTGGGCGATGTGGCCGTCGGTGGAGCGCAGCGAGTACTGCCAGGACACGTAGGCGGGGTCCTGGACCAGGTTCAGGACCCCCTCCCAGCCGCCCTCGGTGTCGTGCACGACGATGTACTTGACGGACTGCGACGCCGGGCGGTCCCCCAGGTCGTGGTTGCCGTAGTCGTCGTCGCCGAACTGCTCGTACGGCGCCGGGATCCACTCGCAGGAGACCGACCCCGGGCACTCGGTGCCGGCCGCGGACGCCGTGCGCAGGCCGGTTTGCCGCAGCTGTCCCGTGTCGGGCGCCAGTCCCGGCCGCGCCGCCAGCGCCACCAGCTGGCCGGCGTCCGTGGTCCGCTCCTCGCCGGTGCGGATCACGTCGTACACGTCGTCGGCGTACCGGGCGGCCGTCGTGGTGTCGTCGGCGCCGGAGAAACGCGCCACGGCGCCGTACCAGGCGGCCGGATCGTCGGTCAGCGGCTCGCCCAGGTCCCGCTGTGCGGCGGCGAGCAGGGCGGCGCCGCCGGCCACGTTGGCGGCCGGGTCGGTGCGCAGCTCCCCGGGGCTCAGACCGGTCAGCTCCGCGGCCTCGGGGAGCGTCCTGAGGCGGGCCGGGATCTCGGTGCCGGCCGGGAGCGGCGCCTTCGGGCGCAGGGCGGCGCGGGCGTCGTCGCCGCGCGGGTCCTCCGTGCCCTCGCTGTGGTGCGGGGCGTCTGCCAGGGCGGTGCGGGCGTCCGTGAGGTGCATCGGACCGTAGCCGCCGGTCACGCTCGGCGCGCCGCCGTGCGCGTCCCAGCGGGACTGGAGGTAGGAGACGCCCAGCAGCACGCTCTGCGGCACGTCGTACGCGGCGGCCGCGGCGGCGAACGCCTGCTGCAGCCCCGTCGCCGACCGGTCCGCGGTGCCCGGTGACGGGGACGCGGCGAGCAGCGGGAACAGCAGAGCCGCCGAGGCGACGGCGCCGGCGGCTCTGCGGGTGCGTCCGGGACCGGTGGTGCGCGCCGGTCCGGGGTGGGTGGGGGATCCTCGCAATGCGGCCTCCTGGGACGAGCGGGCGGGGCGTGCGGGGCCGGACGTGGCTCAGTGGTACCGGCCTGCCGACGTTCCGTCAATCATGCCCACGGAAAGGCGATTTCCCATGTCAGCGAGGGCCGGGCGAGTTTCGTGGCGGGTGGCTCCGCCGCCTGCGGTCCGTCACCGGCGTACACCGGTGGCTCCGGTGGCTCCGGCGCGAAGGCGGCCGGCACGCGAAGGTCCGCGGTGCGCCGCCGTTCTGGCGCACCACCGACCTTTCTCGCCTCGGCGAGTGCGGATCGGCGCGGGCCGATCCGCACTCGCCACTCGCCTGTCCGCTCGAGCCGATCAGCGAGTGCCGACCGCCGCCCGGACGGCCCGGCGGGCCATCTGGCAGTCGTCGTGCAGCCGCCGCAGCAGCAACCGCTGCTCCTCGCCGGACGGCACGGCGCCCGGGTGGGCCGCCCCCGGGGCCGCGGGGGCCGAGTCGTGCATCGAACGCTGCACGGCCATCTCGTAGGTGCGGATCTCCCGGGTCAGCACCAGCATCAGGTTGACCAGGAAGGCGTCGCGTGAGGCCGGGCCCGCCGACTGGGCGATCTGGCTGATCTGGCGGCGCTCCGCCGGTGCCTCGCCGAGGACCGCCCACAGGGTCGCCAGGTCGTAGCCCGGCAGGTACCAGCCCGCGTGCTCCCAGTCCACCAGCACGGGACCGGCCGGTGACAGGAGCATGTTGGACAGCAGGGCGTCGCCGTGGCAGAACTGGCCCATGCCCTGCCGGCCCGCGGTCGCCGCGATGCCGTGCAGCAGCTTCTGGAGGTCCCCCAGGTCCCGGTCGGTCAGCAGACCCAGCTCGTGGTAGCGGGAGATCCGGGCCGCGTAGTCCAGCGGGGCGTCGAAGGTGCCGGCCGCGGGCCGCCAGGTGTTGAGCCGGCAGATCGCGCCGAGCGCCGCCCGGATGTCCGCGCGGGGCGGGGCCTCCGCGGGATGCCGTTGCAGGGCCGCCACGCGTCCGGGCATCCGTTCGATGACGAGGGTGCAGTTGTCCGGGTCCGCCGCGATCAGTCTCGGTGCCCGCACAGGGGGGCGGTGCCGGACGAACGTGCGGTACGCAGCTATCTCGTGCCGGATCCGCTCGGCCCACGCGGGGGAGTGGTCCAGTAAACACTTGGCGACGGCCGTGCTGCGTCCGGTCGTGCCGACCAGGAGCACGGAGCGGCCGTTGCGGCGCAGTACCTGCACGGGGGCGAACTCCGGGCAGATCCGGTGCACCGACGCGATCGCCGTACGCAGTTGGGCGCCCTGCGGGCCGGACAGGTCGAGTCTCCCGCTGAGGGGCTGGGTGCCGAGCCCCGCCGGGCGCCGGGCACCGCGGCCCGCGCCGAGCACGGGAGGTGCCGGCCGGGCGGGGGCGAGGTAGGGGCCGCCGCCGCCCGGGCGGGAGTGCAGCGACCGGGGCGGGGCGGACACGGAGGACGATGCTGTGTACATGGGCGAAACAGATCCCTTCGTGTGCCTGCGACATCGATGCGCCGCCCGGCCCGGCCTCCCGGGTGCACCCTGGGGAATGTCCCTCGGCGACCGGGGCGGGGTGGCGCACTCCTACCTGACACCTGTCGCCCAGTGGCACACCATCTGGCGCACCCTGGCGAACCCTGGCGAATAGTCGCCCGGCAACTTGCACGGGGCTACTGTCAACTCAGCCGAGAACCTGGGGGCTTACGTGAGCGGACAACCCAACACCCGCCTGGCGGACCTGTTCGGCCTGGCCGGCTGGTCCAAAGGGGAACTCGCGAGGCTGGTCAACCGGCAGGCGGCGGCCATGGGCCACCCCCAGCTGTCGACCGACACCTCCCGGGTGCGGCGGTGGATCGACAGGGGAGAGATCCCGCGCGATCCCGTGCCGCGGGTGCTGGCGGCTCTGTTCACCGAGCGTCTCGGCCGTGTCGTGACCATCGAGGACCTCGGTCTGGTCCGGCACGGGCGTGCGGGGAAACGGCCACGCGACGGGAGTGCGCAGCATCCCGACGGCGTGCCGTGGGCGCCCGAACGGACTGCCGAGGTCCTCACCGAATTCACGGGAATGGACCTCATGCTCAACCGACGCGGCTTGGTGGGCGCGGGTGCCGCGCTCGCCGCGGGATCAGCACTCAGCAGTGCCATGTACGACTGGCTGCACACCGACCCCACCCTCTCCGCCGGCGCTTCCGTCGCCGATCACCCCCTCCTGCACGCCGACTCCGCCGGGTTCGACCGTTACGAGGCCGCTCCCGTGGGGGCGGAGGAGGTCGACGAACTGGAGCGCTCGGTGGAGGTGTTCCGGGCCTGGGACGCCGCCCGTGGCGGCGGACTCCAGCGCAAGGCCGTGGTGGGCCAGCTCAACGAGGTGGGCGGCATGCTCGCCTACCGCCACCCACCCCATCTCCAGCGGCGCCTGTGGGGCGTCGCCGCGAACCTCGCCGTGCTCGCGGGCTGGATGTCGCACGACGTCGGCCTGGAGCCCACCGCCCAGAAGTACTTCGTGATCGCCGCCCATGCCGCGCGGGAGGGCGGCGACCGGCCCCGGGCGGGGGAGGCCCTCTCCCGGGCGGCCCGTCAGATGGTGCACATCGGCCGGCCCGACGAGGCCCTGGACCTCATGAAGCTGGCCCAGTCCGGTTCCGGTGACGCGGTGCTGCCGCGGACGCGGGCCATGTTCCACACCATCGAGGCCTGGGCCCAGGCCTCGATGGGCAAGGGGCAGGCCATGCGCCGCACGCTCGGGCAGGCGGAGGACCTGTTCGTCTCCGGCCGGATCGACGCGGAGACGCCGTCCTGGATGCAGACCTTCAAGGACGAGGACCTGTACGGCATGCAGGCCCTGGCCTATCGCACGCTCGCCGAGTTCGAGCCGGGGGCGGCCGTGCACGCCCGGTACTACGCGGAGAAGGCCCTCGCCCTGCGGGTCGACGGGCGGGAGCGGTCGAAGATCTTCGACCACCTGTCCATGGCCTCGGCCTGTTTCATCGCGGACGACCCCGAACAGGCCGACCGGTACGCGCGGCTGGCCCTGATGTCGATGGGGTCGAACTCCTCCCGGCGTACCTGGGACAGGCTGCGCGAGATGTACCGGCTCACCGCCGAGTACGCGAACTACCCGCGGATCAGCGAACTGCGCGAGGAGATCCGGCAGGCGCTGCCGAAGCCGAGGGGAGGCAAGAACAACACCGTTCAGGCGTAGATGAGTTGACGGTTATCGGTCTGTCGGTCACCGGGTGACCCGGGCGACGAGCACGCAGGCCTCGTCCGCGCGGCCGCCGTCGCCGCACTCCCGTGCGATCAGCCGTGCGCAGTCCTGTGCCGTGCGCAGTCCCGCCAGGCGCGGGGCCAGGTCCAGGAGGGGGTCCGGGCCGCGGGCGGGGACCAGCCCGTCCGTGTGCAGCACGAGTACGTCGCCCTCCTCCAGGGTCGTCTCGGCCTGCTCGGGGGCGGCACCCGGGCCGGCGCCGAGGGGGGTGCGGTCCGGTGTGTCCAGCCGGCGCCCCCTCCCGGCGCGCAACAGCAGCGGGCCGGGATGCCCGGCCTGTGCCCATGCCAGGGTGCGGGTGGCGGGCCGGTAGCGGCAGTACACGGTGGAGCACCGGGCCGACGGGGCGGCGGCGCTCAGTAACTGGTCCAGCCAGGAGAGCAGTTGGGCCGGGCCGGCGCCGGACATCGCCATGCCGCGCAGGGCGCCGAGCGTCGTCGCGGGGGTGGCGGTGGCGTCCGGGCCGTGCCCGGTGAGTGCGCCGGCGCCCAACAGCGTCTCGCCGCCGGGTAGTTCCAGGGCGTCGTACCAGCTGCCGTCGGTCGGGGAACTCGGCGTGGCGGGCAGGTGCCGGGCGGCGAGGTCGAGCGTGCCGGTGGTGCGCGGGAGCCGCGGGGAGGCGCGCCGGGAAGACGGCGTGGCCTCCCGCGGCCCGGCCGCGGGCCGGTACTCGGCCGGTGCCGGACGCCGGCGCAGGTGGAGCGAGTCACGGGTCGTGCCCACCGCGCGCCGGCTGCGGCGCAGTTCGCTGACGTCCCGCAGCACGGCCCACATCGAGGTGGTGCTGCCGCGGGCGTCGAGCACGGGCTCGCCCATCATGTGCACGGTCCGCACCTCGCCGTCCGGCCGGACGACCCGGAACTCGCCGTCGATGGGTTTCGCGTCGACGAGGCAGCCGGTGACCATGGCGGTCAGGTGCGGGCGGTCCTCCTCGATGACGAGGGACGGGAGTTCGTCGAGGGTGAGCGGCGGAGCGGCCGGGTCGCGGCCGACGATGCCGTGCAGTTCCGGGGACCAGGAGACCTCGTCGGTCAGCAGGTTCCACTCCGCGCTGCCGACCCGGCCGAGCGGCGACTCACGCGGGGGAGGGGGCGGTGGACCGTCCCGCAGTTGCGCCAAGTGCGCGTCGAGGTACTCGAGTTGGTGCAGTGCCAGGTCGCACAGTGCGCGCTGCCAGCGTCCCCGCGGGTCGAAGGTGTCCTCCTGCGCGTCCTGCCGCACGGCGTCCACGTCGCCCATGAGCCGTCGCGTCTGCGTGATCAGCGCGTCGACCTGGCCGCGTCCGGGCGTCCGGGCGGCTGGGCGGTCCGCGGAGAGAGGGGACGGCATGACGCACTCCGATGGGGACGGGACGGCCGGACTGGCGAAGGGGCCGTTACGACTGTGGCACAGCCCGCCACGCGGTGTAAGGGATTTGGCAACACACGATCCGGTGATGCGTCCGGCATATGCCACAGTCTTCACGGGCAGCTCGGGGGGTGCCGACGACGTAGGCCCCCGTCGGGGTGAGTCGTAGGCGGCGTACGCGACTTGAGTGACTTCCGGGGGGCACCTGGAGGTGATCACTCGGGTGTTCGGCGGTCACGTGTTCAGGGTGGGGGCCGGGAAGCGGCGCCGGGCCGGGCCACCGTGACGCAGGTCACAATAATTCACGCGGCTTTCCCGTAATGCGATCGGCCCCTGCGAGGTCCTACAAGCACACGCCGGAAACAGCCGACCACTCACCGCTGCGGAGAGCGCCCATGGATCCCGCCCGCGTCACCGTCGAACAGCCCGCCCGCGCCCGGCTCATCACCGCCGAGGAGCGGGATCTCCCCGTCCCCGCGACGCTCCGCTACACCTCCGCCGACCCGCTCGCCGTGCACCTCGACTTCCCGCCGGAGGTCTCCCTCCAGGGCGAGGCGGTCACCTGGACGTTCGGCCGCGCGCTGCTGGAGGAGGGGCTGGACGGACCGGCCGGCGGCGGTGACGTGCACATCTGGCCGTGCGGCCGGTCCCGGACGGTCGTGGAGTTCCACTCGCCGCTCGGGCTCGCCCTGCTGCAGTTCGACACGGCCGCGCTGCGCCGCTTCCTGCTGCGCAGCTACGCCGTGGTCGCCGCGGGCCGGGAGGACGTCGGCGCGGCGGTCGACGAGAGTCTGCACGCACTGCTCGGCAACGTGTGAGACCGCCCCGGCGTCAGCCGTACAGGGCCGGGCGCGGGGCGAGGTCGACGGCCACGCGCGCGCCGTCCGTGCCGTTGTCGAGCGCCCGCACCCCGGCCTCGGCGACGACGGAGGCCGCGTAGCCGTCCCAGGCGGTCGGGCCGGTGACCCGGCCCCGCCGGGCGGCGTCGACCCAGGCCTGCACCTCGCGGTCGTAGGCGTCGGCGAACCGGACGAGATAGTCCTGCGGCACGTCCGTGCCGGCCGAGCCGCGCGCGGTGACCAGCGGGCCGTGGTCGTCGCCGACGCGCGCGCTGCCCGCCTCGCACACGGCCTCGCAGCGCACCTGGTAGCCGAAGCCGCAGTTGACGAAGACCTCCACGTCGACCAGGGCGCCGCCGTCGGTCTCGAAGACCACGAACTGGGGGTCCAGCAGGCCCCGCGGGGCGCCGGACGACGGGCGGGGCCGCAGCACCGTGACCGCGGTCAGCTCCTGGCCGAGCAGCCAGCGGGCCGCGTCGATCTCGTGCGACACCGAGCTGTCGATCAGCATGGCGCTGGTGAAGCCGGGGGGCGAGGAGACGTTGCGGTGGGTGCAGTGCAGCATCAGGGGCCGGCCGAGCCGCCCGTCCTCCAGCAGCGCCCTGAGCCTGCGGTACCCGGCGTCGTAGCGCCGCATGAACCCGATCTGGGCGAGCCGCCGGCCGAGCCGGGCCTCCGCCTCCAGCACCCGCAGCGCCCCGGCCGGGTCCGGCACCATCGGCTTCTCGCACAGCACCGGAAGGCCGCGGGCGAACGCCGCCAGCAGCGCCTCCTCGTGCGCGGGACCCGGCGAGGCGATCAGGACGGCGTCCACGCCGGGCGCGTCCAGCGCGGCCTCGGCCGTGGTGTGCACCGAGGCTCCCTCTACGCCGGCGACGGCTTCCTCCGCACGGGCGGCGTCCGGATCGGCCACGGCGGCGACCCTGGCACCGCTCACCACCCGGTCGATCCGGCGTATGTGGTCGGCGCCCATGTGCCCGGCACCCAGCACCGCCACGCCCAGCAGTTCACCCACGTACGCGCTCCCTCCCGGCCGACGATCATGTGCAGCGTACGCCGACCGGGTGGGGGTTTCAGTAGCGCAGCACGCCCGCGATGCCGTCGGCGTCGCTCAGGGTGCCGTCCGGGACGAAGCGGACCTCGGCGCCCGTCTCCAGGCACTGCTCGACGATCTCGTCCACGATGTCGTCGCGGGAGTCGAGGTCGGTGCTCTCGGCCGGGATCAGGTGGTCGCCGTCGTCGCGGACCGTGACGCTGTAGTTCTCCTCCACGGCGAGGAGGCGGACACGGCCCTCCCGGGCGTTCTGCCACAGCTCGTCGACCCCGGCGGCGAAGGTGCGCCGGCCGCGGGCGGAGTCCAGCTCCCGGGCCACGGCGGCGGTGTCCCGGCGGGCCTCGGCGTCGTGCACCGGGCGGACCGCCTCCCACACCGCCTCCGGGGTGGCGTGGGTGAGGCCCCCGTGCGGCACGTGCACGGCGTCGCGGGTGCCTCCGCCGATCTCGTCCAGGAGGGACAGCGCGGCCGTCTCGCCGGTGACGTAGAGCCGGCGCGGTGCCTCGCGCAGCAGCCGGCCCATGGCGGTGTCGGCGTCGCGCAGGAAGTGGCGGGTGTCCTCGTCGCGGAAGGTGCTCGGCAGGTCGCCGGTGCGTTCCATCCGCTCGGCGTCGAAGTTCTCCCGGCTCCTGATGAGCGGGAAGCCGTGGGAGTGCTCCTCGGTGACCCGGTCGGCGCCGCCGCTCCACAGGGTGACGCGGTCGGCGGAGACCGACAGCACCCAGAACGGCCGCTCGGCGGCCTGCGCCGAGACGAGGTTGCGGGTGAGGAAGGTGTCCGAGAGGACGACGCGCTCCGGCACCGGGCGGGCCAGCGACCACACCTGGTGCTCGCCCGGTGCGGCGAAGATCACCAGGCCGTCCTCGGTGTACGTCAGGTCGACCTCCGAGAGGGCCCGGTCGAGCTGTTCCGCCACGTCCGCGCGCCGCTCCCGGGTGACCGCCGGATCGGCCTCGAGCTGCTTCTTGGCCTCGGCCACGACATTGCGCAGCCGGACCCGGTCCTGGGTGTTGTAGGGCTCCCGGCGATGTGTCGGCGTCAGCACGGACACCGCGGGATAGGGCCGCGGACGGCGCAGTTCGGAGAGGGTCGCGGGGCTCAGTTCGTGCTCCATATGAGCACGATAGGGCTGAATCGGAGGTACGGCATTTGGGGCAATGAAGCGGGATGAAGGAGGGCGAACCGGCGTGGGTGCGCCGGGACGCCGGGCCGCGGCCTCCTGGACGCGCCCCCTCGGCCGGAGCGCCCCCCGCCGCGTCCGGGCCCGTCCTCGACTTCCTCGACTTCCTCGGCGAACGACGGTGACGCCGCCCCCGTCGGCCGGTTACGGTACGCGTCAGTAACCGGAAGACCGGACGTACCCGCGGGAGACACCCATGCCGCAGCTCGAAGTCGACGGCGCAGCACTGACGTACGACGACGAGGGGCCCCGCGACGGCGGCGGGGTGCCTCTGGTGTTCGTCCACGGCTGGACGGCGAACCGGCACCGCTGGGACCACCAGACGGCGCACTTCTCGGCCTCGCGCAGGGTGATCCGGCTCGACCTGCGCGGGCACGGTGACAGCACCGGGGCGGGCGTGCGGACGGTCCGGCACCTGGCGGACGACGTCCTCGCCCTCCTCGACCACCTGAAGGTCGAGCGGTTCGTGCTGATCGGCCACTCCATGGGCGGGATGATCGCGCAGACCATCGCCCTCGCCCACCCCGAACGCGTCGAGCGCATGGTGCTGGTGAACTCCATCGGCCGAATGGCGTACAACCGCGGCCGAGGCCTGCTGATGGCCGCCTCCACGCTCGTCCCGTACAAGCTGTTCGTCGCCACGAACATCCAGCGCGCCTTCGCCCCCGGCCACCCGCGCGAGGAGATCCGCGCCTACGTCAGGTCCGCCGCGGACACCCCGCGCGAGGTGGTCATGACGCTGTACGGGGCCATGCGCGCCTTCGACGTCCTGGACCGGGCCGGGGAGATCCGCACGCCGACCCTGATGATCCACGGCTACCACGACATCCAGCTCCCGGTGCGGCAGATGCTGCGGATGGCGAAGGCCTGTCCGGACGCCACCGTCCGCATCCTCGACGCGGGCCACGAACTGCCCGTGGAGAAGCCGGCCGAGCTGACGGCTGCCGTCGACGCCTTTGTGACGGCCCCGTCGGCGGCGGGCACCGACAGGTCCTAGCGGAAACCGTCCGGGTCCGCCGCCTTCCAGTCCGCCGCCCAGGACTCCGGCGGCCCGGACAGCAGCGCTCCCGGCTCCAGCCACTCGTACAGTTCCGCGTACGACCGGAGCCTCCCCGGGCCCGTCCGCCGCACCAGGTGGGCGGGCGTGAGCCCGGCAGGCTCCCGGACGCCCATCGCGGCCATGACCCGCACGGCGTCGCGGACCGTCTCGCGCTGGTAGCGGTGCACCCGCCGGGCCTTGTCGGCCACGTCGAGGGCGCGCATCCGCAGCGGGTCCTGTGTCGCGACGCCGACCGGGCAGGTGCCGGCGGCGCACCGGCCGGCTTCCACGCAGCCGACGGCCCGCATCATCGCGCGCGCCGCGTTGGTGAAGTCGGCGCCCTGGGCGAGCCGCCGGACCACGTCCGTGCCCGTGGCCACCCGGCCGCTCGCCCCGATCCGGACCCGGTCCCGCAGCCCGGCGCCGACCAGCGCGTTGTGCACGGTGATCAGCCCCTCGGTGAGCGGCAGCCCGACCTCACCGGCGTACGGCGGCGCCGCGCCGGAGCCGCCCTCCGACCCGTCCACCACCACGAAGTCCGGCGCGACGCCCTCCGCGACCATCGCCCGGCACACCGCGAGGAACTCCCGGCGCGAGCCCACGCACAGCTTGAACCCGGTCGGCTTGCCGCCCGCCAGCTCCCGCAGCCGCGCCAGGAACAGCACCAGCTCCCGCGGCGTGGCGAACTCCCGGTGTCTTGGCGGCGACACCACCGGTTCGCCCACCGGCACCCCGCGCTCCCGCGCGACCGCGGCGCTCGCCTTGCTGCCGGGCAGCAGCGCGCCGCCGCCCGGCGCGGCCCCCTGCGACAGCTTCAGCGACACGCACCGCACCTCGGGCAGTGCCGCCTTGTCCGCGAACTCCCGTGCGTCGAACGCCCCGTCGTCGGTCCGGCAGCCGAAGTAGCCCGTCCCGATCTCCCAGACGAGGTCGCCGCCGCCGCGCAGATGGTGCTCGGTCAGCCCGCCCTCGCCGGTGTCCTGCGCGAACCCGCCCAGCGCGGCGCCCCGGTTGAGGGCGTGCACCGCGCGGGCCGAGAGCGCCCCGAAGCTCATCGCGGACACGTTCAGCAGCGCCATGTCGTACGGCAGCCGGCAGTCGGGGCCGCCCACCCGCACCACGGGAGTCTCCTCGGGCGGCTCGACCGGGCCGAGGGACGACACGAGGAACTCGCCCACGACACCGGCCGGTTCGACGGCACCGCGCCCGGGCACCCACGGCAGACGCCCGGTGAGGGGGTACGCCCGCAGCAGCGAGTCGCGGCGCTGCACCAGATCGCGGACGCCGGCGCAGGTGAGCGCCAGCAGCGGCCCGGCCGCCGGCCACCACCACGCCGAACCGGCGCACGCGGCGAGTGCCGTCCCCGCCGCGCCGACGGCGACCAGCAGCAGCGGCAGATGGCGGCCCACTCAGTCGTCCTCGTCGGCCCCGCAGGAGCTGCCGCTCGGCGGGAGGGAACCGTAGAGGAGGAAGTCGTCGACCTTGCGGTGCACGCACTTCGAGGAGCCGTACCCCGTGTGTCCCTCGCTGCGGTTGTCCAGCACCACGGCCGACGACCCGAGCCGCTCCGCCGTCTCCACGGTCCAGCGGTACGGCGTCGCCGGGTCCCCGCGGGTGCCGACGAGCAGCATCTTCGGGGTGTCGAGGTTCTTCACCTCGTCGCGTATGTAGTCCGTGCCCGGGGGGCGGCCGTAGCACATCAGGACCTGGGTGAGCCGGTACTGCCCGAAGACCGGCGACGCCTCCTCGTAGGCGGCGCGCAGCCGTCCGAGGTCGGCGGTGATCCGCTCGGCGGTGGGGCGGTCGGGGTCGTCGGCGCAGTTGATCGCCATCAGCGCCGCCGGCAGGTTGTCCAGGGGGATCTCCTCCTCGTCGGCCAGCCCCCCGCTCGGATCACCGCCCCCCGGATCACGCACCGGCAGGGACAGACCGCCGGTCGCGAACGCCATGACGCCGCTGGTGTCCCCGCTCTCGACGAGCTGGGCCAGCGCCCGCTGCAGGGACGGCCACAACTGCTTGCTGTAGAGCCCCTGTCCGATCGCGCCCACCAGGTCCTGCCCCGTGAACGCCTCACCGAAGTCGGTCGGCACCGGGTCCTCGTCCATCGACCGGACGAGCCGCCGCACCTCCTCGCGGGCGGTGCGCGCGTCCTGCCCGAACGGACAGGCGATGTCCTTCACGCACCAGTCCACGAAGTCGTCCAGCGCCACCTGCTGCCCCCGGGCGCCCGCGATGCCCTGCTCGGCGAGCGGCTCGGTGAGCGTGTCCACGCCGTCCAGGACGAGCCGTCCCACCCGGTCGGGGAACTGGGCGGCGTACACCGCGCCGAGCCGGGTGCCGTAGGAGAAGCCCAGGTAGTTGAGTTTCCGGTCGCCGAGGGCCGCGCGGATCACGTCCATGTCCCGCGCCGCGTCCACCGTGCCGATGTGCGGCAGGACCGGCCCGGAGTGCTCGGCGCACGCGGCGGCGGCCTTCTTCAGCCGTGCCAGCAGCGCCCGCGGATCGTCGAGCTCGTCCGGGTCGTCGTCGACGGCCGCGTACGCGTCGTCCTCGGCGTCCCCGCAGCTGACCGGGGAGGACCGGCCGACGCCCCGCGGGTCGAATGTCACCACGTCGTAGCCGTCGGTGAGGTCCATGAACTCCTTTCCGCCGTAGGCGAGTTCGGGGACACCCGGGCCGCCGGGCCCGCCGAAGTTCAGCAGGACGGACCCGCGCTTGTCGCCGGTGGCGCGGTAACGGGCGAGTGCCAGGTCGAGGGTGGCGCCGTCGGGACGCGCGTAGTCCACGGGGACGGTCGCCTTGGCGCACTGGAGGTCGTCGGGCATGTCCTCGCCCGTGCACTTCCCCCACCTGATCCTCTGGTCGTGGAACCGGGACAGGTCCGCGGGGCGGACGGCGTCCGTGCCCGTGGCCGCCGTGGGCAGCCCCGCGCCGAGCAGCGCCAGGGTGGCGACGGCGGCGAGCGCGCCACGTCGCAGTGCGGGTCGCGTCGACAGCTTGGCCAGCATCAATGCCTCCCAGACGCCTTGCAGCGGACCGGGGACCGGTGCCCCGGCCCACGATAGGCGGGCTCCCCGGGACCCGCCTTTCGGACGCCGGGCGGCCCCACGCGAGGCCTGCCGGGCGGACGGCGCGAGGGGGCGGTGCCCGCCCGCGTCCCGCGCGGGCGGCGACGGCACGACGTGCTCCGTCACCGGTTCGACAACCGGTTCGACAGGAACGACACCCGTGGGGATGAAAGGCCGTTCGGCCATGACCCGCATGGTTCCACCGCGTTCTGGGGAGGGGCGGCGGGCCACCGCCCTCGTCCGCACGGGCACCGACGCCACCGCCCCCGCTCTCGCGGGCGCCGCGGCGCTGATCCTCGGCGGAGCGGTCCTCCACCGCCGGTTCCGCCCCGGCGCGGAGCGCTGACCGGCCGCCACCGCGCGGCCGTGGGCCCCGCGCGGCCGTGGGCCCCGCGCGGCCGTGGGCCCCGCGCGGCCGTGGGCCCCGCGCGGCCGTGGGCCCCGCGCGGCCCTACGGCCGCTCCGGCTCCGCCAGCACGCCGTGGAACCGCCGGTGCAGCGCCCGCACCTCCTCCACCAGCGCGGGCACCGGCCCCTCCACCGCCACGCCGGGAGCGATCTCCTGGACCGGCAGGGCCCGTACGGGTGCCGCGGGCACGCCCCACTCGGAGAGCCAGGTCGTCAGCTGGGCGGACGAGGCGACGTACACGATGCGGCCGAGGCCGACCCAGGCGTGGGCGGCCGCGCACATCGGGCAGTGCTCGCCGGAGGTGTACACCGTGGCCGCCGCCCGTTCCCCGGGCGACAGGTGTGCCGCGGACCAGCGGGCCAGCTCGAACTCGGGGTGGCGGGTGCGGTCGCCGGACGCCACCCGGTTGTGGTCCTCGGCGAGCACGGTCCCGTCGGCCCCCACCAGCACCGAGCCGAACGGCTCGTCCCCGGCCCGCAACGCCTCCTCGGCGAGCGCGACGCAGCGGCACAGATGCGGGAGTTCGTCGTCCTTCGGCATGGTGTGCGGCTCTCCTCGTCCTCGTGCGGTTCTCCGGCCCCAGGGTAGGACCGTCGGCCCCCGGTAAATCCGTTGATCGCACCGGGGCGCGCTGCTGGAGTGTCCCCATGGACAACGCCGCGGTACTCGCCCTGTACGACCGGGACATGCGCGAAGGCGCGCTCCCCGAGAGCCCCGGCGCACGCGTCGAACGCGTGGGGCGGGTGGTCCGTCACATCGGCTCCGAGGGCGGTTGGAACGGCGTCGTGTGGTCCGGCCTGGACGCCGCGGACGCGGACGCGGCGATCGCCGGGCAGATCGCGTACTTCGGCGGACTCGGCCGGGACTTCGAGTGGAAGCTCTACGGGCACGACCGGCCCGCCGACCTGGGACACCGCCTCGTGGCGGCCGGGTTCGTGCCCGAGGCGGAGGAGACCCTGATGATCGGTGAGACCGCCGACCAGCTCGTCGGCGCCGAACTGCCCGAGGGGCTGCGCGTCGTGCCCGTCACCGACCGGGCGGGCGTCGATCTCATGGCCGAGGCGAACGAGAGGGCGTTCGGCAAGGACGCCGGCTGGCTGCGGGACCTGATGCGGGACCGTCTCGCCACGGACCCGGACAACGTCGTCGCCCTCGTCGTCCTCGCCGGCGACGAACCGGTCAGCTCGGCCCGCATGGAACTCGTCCCCGGCACGCGGTTCGCCGGTCTGTGGGGCGGCGGCACCTCCGAGGCCTGGCGCGGCCGCGGCATCTACCGGGCCCTGGTCGCCCACCGCGCCCGCATCGCCGCCGACCGCGGCTACCGCCACCTCCAGGTCGACGCCTCCGACCAGAGCCGGCCCATCCTCCAGCGCCTCGGCTTCACGCCCCTGACCACGACGACGCCGTACGTGTACACGCCGTAGGGCCGTCCGTCCGGCGGACCTTCGCCGTGCGCCCCGGACCACACCGACGGCGCGCCCGGCCCGGGGCCGCTGACCCAACGGTGCCCTCGACGCCCGCACCACGACGCCGTATCGCCCGTTCGGACGCGTGTCGGTTGCCCGGAGGCCGGGTCGCCGATGGTATGGCGGCGGGGCCGCTGTCGCAGGGCCCGGCTCCCGTCAGTCGCCAGGGAAGGGCCCGCCCATGCCACGGACCGTCGTACGGATGCCGCTCAGAGGAACCGCCGGTGCGGCGGCCGGGGCGTTGGTGATGCTGCTCGGAGCGGTCGGCCCGGCGTCCGCGGGCGGCCCCGGCGGTGACGTCGGCGTCGTCCTGCGGTGGAAGCCCTGTGAGGGGGAGGCGCAGACCGAGTTCGAGTGCGCCGTGGCGAACGTGCCGCTCGACCACACCCGCCCCGGGCACCGCACCATCGAGCTGGCCGTCATCCGTCACCGCGCCGCCGAACCGGCCGGGCGGGCCGGCACGCTGTTCTTCAACCCCGGCGGTCCGGGCGGCCCGGGCACCGTCGGACTGCCGGAGCTGTACGAGAAGTTCCCCCGCGAACTGCGCGACCGCTACGACATCGTCAGCTGGGACCCGCGGGGCGTCGGCGAGAGCACGGCCGTGCGCTGCTTCGCCACCGCCGAGGAGGCCGCCGCCCGGCAGACCGAGGTGCCCCCGTTCCCGGTGGGGGAGCGGGAACAGCGCGCGTTCACCGCCGCCCACGCCGACCTCGCGCGGCGCTGCGAACAGCGCGACCCGGAGCTGCTGCGCCACATCTCCACCGCCGACACCGCCCGCGACCTGGAGCTCCTGCGCCGCGCGACGGGGCAGGAACGGCTGGACTACTGGGGCATCTCCTACGGCACGCTGCTCGGCGCGACCTACGCGAACCTGTTCCCCGAGCGGGTCGGACGCCTGGTGCTCGACGGGAACGTGGACCCGCGGGCGTGGGTGGACCGGGGCGCGACCGGCGAGCCCGGGCCGAACACCTTCCTGCGGCTCGGCTCCCACGTGGGCTCGGCCGACACGCTGGAGCAGTTCCTCGGCCACTGCGGCCGGGCGCCCGTGACGGAGTGCGTGTTCTCGGCGGGCAGCCCGGCGGCCACCCGGGCCAAGTACCACTCCCTGCTGCGACGCCTGGCGAAGCGGCCGGTCGGGGGGTGGACGTACGCGCGGACGGTGAGCGAGGTGCGCGGCGGGCTCTACACCGTGCACCCCGGCTGGGCCGGGATCGCGGACACGCTCCAGGGGCTGTGGGACGGCCGGGCGCCCGTCGAAACCGGCGCCACGCCGGCGGAACCGGTGCGGTACCCGGGCTTCGAGCAGTCGGTCGCGGTGCTGTGCGCGGAGAGCCCCAACCCGCGCTCGCCGGACCGCTACCCCGCCCTGGAACGACGGGCGGTGGCGGAGGCCGGTGCGCTCGGCAGCTGGTGGGCCTGGGCCAACGAGCCGTGTGCCGGGTGGCCGGCCCGGGCGGCGCGGGCGTACACCGGTCCGTGGGACCGTCCGACCGCCCACCCGGTGCTGGTGGTCAACTCGACCCACGACCCCTCGACCCCGTACCGGTCGGGCCGCGCGATGGCCATGGAGCTGGGCCGTGCGCGCCTGCTGACGGTCGACGGGTACGGGCACACCGCGCTGGACAACCCCAGCGCCTGCGTGGGGCGGCACGTGGTGCGCTACTTCCTGACCGGTGCGCTGCCGCCGGTGGGCGTGCGCTGCGCCCAGGACCTTCCGCCGTTCGTCGAGCGGGGCCCGGAGCCCACGGCGCTGCCCGCCTCGGCCGGGACGCCGACGAGGACCGGTACGCCGACGCCGACGAGGACCGGGCCGCCGCCCGGCCCGCCGGAGCCGCTGCTGCCGGCGTACGGTGTCTGGCCGCCGGAGGTCGTCTCCGGGCTGTTGCCACCGCCTCACGCCACGGTGGCGGCCGGCCGCCGCTGACCCGCGGCCGTCGCCCGGCCGCCGGCCGCGCTGATGACGGAGGGCGGACGACGGAAGGCGGCCCGGCCGGACCGCCTTCCTGTCCCCCGTTCGTGCCACGGGGGTCACGCGCGAGGGACGCTCTTCGCCGCCGTACCGGCGCACACCAGCCCGAGGACCAGTGCCAGGGCCCCGATGACGATGTTGTTGACGATGACACCGGCGTCCGGGCTGTCGCCGACGATCCACGGAGCGACGATCATCCATGTGCCGAGCGCGCACATGGCCCAGCTCAGTCCGTACATACGGGCCGGAGCCGCGGTGAATCCGAGCGCGAGCAGACCGATCGCGATGCCGACGATCAGGTTGTGCGTCACGAGCGCGGGCTGGCTGGCGGTGTAGTGGAGTATCCACGGGGACACGGCGCAGTACAGACCGAGCAGGAACACCGGTCCGTCCACGAGCGCCACATCGCGACCGCCGAGCATGCGGTCGTACCTCGTCCGCATCTCGGGGACATCCGGGTGAGTCGACATGTCGCCTCTGGAGTGCGAGACGTTGGCCATGACCCATCTCCTTCGACTTGCTGGCCTGACCGCTTCGATGCGGTGTGCGGTATACGCCGCGCTATCCCATTCTGCTCTTATTTTTCCTTTATGTGTAGGGCTTCGCGCCCGCCGTCCCGCGCGCACGGCAGCAGCTCCCGCCATGTCGCCGCAGCTCCTTGCGCACCGCCGGCTCCTGTCCGCGGGTGCGCCGCACCCCGCGTCGTTCCGGCGTCGTATCGTCGGCTCATGCGAGAGTCCCCGAACCCCGACGACGTCGGCCTGACGACCGGCACGCTGGCTCGCCGGCTGGGCGTGGCACCCACCACGTTGCGTTCCTGGGACCGCCGCTACGGCCTCGGACCGGTGGAGCGCGACGGCGGACGGCACCGCCGCTGGCGCCCGGACGACGTGGCCGTGGTCGAGGCCATGTGCCGGCTGACGTCGGCCGGTGTGCCGCCCGCGGAGGCGGCCAGAGCCGCGAGGGCGGGTGCCGACGCGCCGCCCCGGCCGGCCGGGGCTCCGTCGGCGCGCTCCCGCGCGGCCGGTGCGCTGCCCCTGGGCGCCGACGTCCGCCAGGAGTGCCGGGGCCTGGCCCGTGCCGCGGTACGGCTGGACGCGCCCGCCGTGGAGGAGCTGCTGGCCGAGGCCGTCGAACGGCACGGGCTGCCCGTCGCCTGGGAGGAGGTGATGGTGCCGGCCCTGCACGCGGTGGGACGCAAGTGGGCGTCCTCCGGCGACCGGTACGTGGAGGTCGAGCACCTGCTGTCCTGGCACGTCTCGACCACCCTGCGCCGCGTCACCGGTCCGCCCGCGGCGGACCGGCGCACGGAGGGCGTCGGGCCCGTGATGCTGGCGTGCGTGCCGGGGGAGCAGCACACCCTGCCGCTGGAGGCGCTCAACGCGGCCCTGCTCGAAAGCGGCACGGCCACCCGCATGTTCGGGGCGGCCGTCCCGGCCGAGGCGCTCGCCGCAGCGGTCGGCCGGCTGGGCCCGGTCGCCGTGGTCCTGTGGGCGCAGGCCCGTTCCACGGCGAGTCCGGCGCTCGCCCGGCAGGTCGCGGACATGCGGTGGGGCGTCAGCGGCGCGCGGCGCGGGCCGACGGTGGTGCTCGGTGGCCCCGGGTGGGCGGGGCGCTCCGCGCGGGGGCTGCCGCGACCGGCGGGGCTGAAGGAGGCCCTGACCCTGCTGTCGGGCAGGTGAGGACCGCTGCGGACCGGCTGGACCCGGCGGGTCCCCGCCGGGTCCGGGCGGTGGGTGTCAGGCGCGCCCTCCGGACCGGCGACCGTGCCGAGAGGGCGGCCCGTCCGCTTCTGTGGCCTTCTCCGTCTCGGTGGCCCTTCCCCTCTCGGCGGCCCCTGCGCGTCCGGCGGCTCACGGGACGCGCGGAGGCGCCCGCGAGCCGCCGGACAGGTCGGATCCGGCTGGTGCGGGCACCCGGAGGTGGTGTCCGGGGCCTCGCGGAGCCGCCCGGACGGCTGGGTCAGGCCAGCTTCTTCAGCAGCTCGGCGGCGAGCGGGGCCGAGGAGGCCGGGTTCTGGCCGGTGACGAGGTTGCCGTCCACGATCACGTGCGGCGCCCACGGCTCGCCGATCCGCACGTCGACGCCCGCCTCGGTCAGCCGGTCCTGGAGGAGCCACTTGGCCTTGTCGGCGAGGCCTGCCTGCGTCTCCTCGTCGTTGGTGAAGGCGGCGACACGGCGGCCGGCGAAGACGTTGGTGCCGTCCTCCCTCACGGCGGCCAGCAGGGCGGCCGGGCCGTGGCAGACCACGCCGAGCGGCGTACCGGACTCCAGGGCCGTCGCGAGGACGCGGCCGGAGGTGGCGTCGACGGCCAGGTCCTCCATCGGGCCGTGCCCGCCGGGGTAGAAGACGGCCGCGTAGTCGGCGAGGTCCACGTCCTCCAGACGCACCGGACGCCGCAGCTCGGTCATCTTCTCGAGCCCGGCCGCGACACGGTCGGCCCCCTCCTGGCCGCCGTTCGACTCGGCCGCGAGGCTGCCCTTGTCCACCGGGGGGACCACACCGCCCGGCGTGGCGACGACCACCTCGTGGCCCGCCGCGCGGAACGCCTCGTACGGGGCGACGGCCTCCTCGGCCCAGAAGCCGGTGGGGTGCCGGCTGCCGTCGGCGAGCGTCCAGTGGTCCGCGCCGGTCATCACGAAAAGGATCTTTGCCATGGTGGTCTCTCCAAGGGATCGTTCCCGACGTTCCGGGTGCGGAGCGTCAGGGTGCGGAGCGTCGGTGTGTCGATGCCCCGAACCTAAGCCGTCAAGCCATAGGCGACCAATGAGAATTCCCATGCCAGGTATGTGAATCCCGATGGCCCACACGGAATACTGCACACGGTGGACCAAAGTCACCACCTGGACCTGAACCTGCTGCGGACCTTCCTCGCGGTCTACCGCTCGGGGTCGTTCACCGGCGCCGCCCAACTGCTCGGACTCTCGCAACCGACCGTGACGACACAGATGCGGACCCTGGAGCGGCAGGCCGGACGGGAGCTGTTCGAGCGGCTTCCGCGGGGTGTCGCCCCGACCGCCGTCGCCGACGCGCTGGCCGCGCGGATCGCGGCGCCGCTCGACGAGCTGGCCACGGTGGCCGGGCCCGGCCCGGCCACGGCGGGGCGCGCCGATCCCGTGCACCTCGCCGGTCCCGCGGAACTGCTGTGCCTGCGCGTACTGCCCGCCCTCGCGCCGCTGGCGGCCGAGGGCGTCCGGCTGCGCGTGGCACCGGGCCTGACCGAGCCGCTGCTCGACGAGCTGCGGGCCGGACGGCACGACCTGGTCATCGCCACGACCCGCCCGCGCGGCCGCACCCTGACCTCGACGCCCTTCATGGACGAGGAGTTCGTCCTGGTCGCCGCTCCCGTCTGGGCCGAGCGGCTCGGCGACCGGCCGGCCGCCGAACTGCCGGCGGCCCTGCACCCGGTCCCGCTGGTCACCTACGCGCAGGACCTGCCGATCGCCCGCCGCTACTGGCGGCACGTCTTCGGCCGGCGGCTGTCCGGTTCCGCCGCCGTGACCGTGCCCGACCTGCGCGGTGTGCTCGCCGCGGTCGTCGCGGGCGCGGGTTTCACCGTCCTGCCCCGCTATCTCTGCCTCGACGAGCTGGCCTCGGGCGCCCTCGTCGCCCTGCACGAGCCGGAGGACCCGCCGATCAACACGGCCTTCCTCGTCCAGCGGCCCGGAGCGGTGGGGAACCCGGACGTCACCCGCGTCCGCGAACTGCTGCTGGACGCGGGCCGCACGTGGTGAGCGGATCCGCACGCCCGGGCGGGAGACGGACGACCACGGAAGCCGGCGCCGCCGCGGCCACCGGGCCGCACACACGGCGACGGTCCCACGGCGCGACGCCCCGCGCCGCCGTCCGTCCACCGGCACCGCCCGCGCCTCAGTCGAGTCCGCGCGCCCGCCGGAAGCGGGCCAGCCCCTCGGACAGCTCGACCACCGGGTCGGGGTAGCCGGCCGCCGCCCGGTCCGGGCCGCGCAGCTTCCACGGCTCGTGCACCGCCGCACCCTCGATCCCCGCCAGTTCCGGCACCCAGCGCCGCACGTACGCCCCGTCCGGGTCGTACCGCCTGGCCTGTGTCACCGGGTTGAGGACCCGGTTGGGGCGGCTGTCGGTGCCGGTGCCCGCGACCCACTGCCAGTTGAGCTGGTTGTTCGCCAGGTCCCCGTCGACGAGCAGTTCCAGGAAGTGGCGCGCGCCGATCCGCCAGTCGACGTACAGCGTCTTGGTGAGGAAACTCGCCGTCAGCAGCCGGCCCCGGTTGTGCATCCAGCCCTCGTGGCGCAGTTGCCGCATCGCCGCGTCCACGATCGGGTAGCCGGTACGACCCTCCCGCCACGCCTCGATGTCGTCGTGGGCGGTCCGCTCGGTGCGCCAGTCGTCGTGCCGGGGCCGGTAGTCGGCGACGGCGGCCGCCGGACGGGCCGCCAGCACCTGACGGTGGAAGTCGCGCCAGGCGACCTGCCGTACGAACGCCTCGGCGCCCGCGCCGCCCGCCGCGCGGGACCGGCGCACCAGTTCCACGGGGGAGAGGGTGCCGAAGTGCAGGTGGGGCGACAGCCGGGAGGTGGCGTCGCCGGCCAGGTCGTCGTGCCGGTCCTCGTACGCGGTGATCCCGTGGCGCAGCCAGGCCGCCAGCCGTGCCCGTCCCTCGCGCTCGCCGCCCGCCGCCAGTCCCTCGGACACGCCGTCGTACGCCGGGAGTTCCTCCGAGCCGACGCCGTCCGGGACGGTGACGGCGCGCGGCGCGTCGAGCACCCCCCGCAGCCCTTCCTGCGACCAGCGCCGGAAGTACGGCGTGAACACGGCGAAGCGGTCCGACCCGGCCGGTGTCACCGCCCCCGGCGCGACGGCGGCCGTCACGGCGTCGTGCACGTGCAGCCGTACGCCCCTCGCCTCCAGGGCGTGCCGCAGCCGCTCCTCGCGGTGCTGCGCGTACCGGCTGACGTCGGCCGCCAGATGGACCTCGTCGGCGCCCGCCTCGCCGGCGACCCGGCACACCTCCTCGACCACGTCCCCCGACCGGAGCACCAGCCGCCCGCCCCGTTCGCGCAGCCCCGCGTCCAGATCCCGCAGACAGTCGGAGAGGAAGGCCAGCCGGTTGGGCGCGGCGAACCCGGCGGCGTCGACGGCCCGGTCGCGCACGAACAGCGGGACCACCTCCCGGGCCCCTTCCAGAGCCGCCCGCAGCGGCGGATGGTCGTGCAGCCGCAGGTCGGAAGTGAACAGGACGACGGAGACGTTCATGACGTTGACTTCCGACGGGGGTGAGGGGCCACCGGGTGCTTCCGGGACGAGGCGCCCGGCGGATGCGCGCTCACGCGGCGGACGTCCGGCCGGGAGCCTGGGCCGCCGCGGCCCGGGCGATGTTGCGGGCCATGCCGCCGAACACCACCGCGTGGAAGGGGGAGACGCTCCACCAGTAGGCCTGGCCGAGCAGCCCGTGCGGATGGAACAGGGCCCGCTGACGGTAGTGGGTGCCGCCCGCCTCGTCCGTCTCCGCGGACATCTCCAGCCAGGCCAGACCGGGCAGCCGCATCTCGGCCCGCAGCCGGAGCAGGCGTCCGGGCTCGATCTCCTCGACCCGCCAGAAGTCCAGCGAGTCGCCGACCCGCAGACGCGCCGCGTCGCGCCGGCCCCGGCGCAGTCCCACCCCGCCGACCAGCCGGTCCAGCCAGCCGCGCACCGCCCAGGCCAGTGGGAAGGAGTACCAGCCGTTGTCGCCGCCCACGCCCTCGATCACCCGCCACAGCGCCTCCCGGGACGCGCGCACGGGCACCTCCCGGCAGTCGGTGTACAGGCTGCCGCCCGCCCAGTCCGGGTCGGTCGGCAGCGGGTCGCTGGGGGCGCCGGGCAGGGAGGCGGAGGACCAGCGGGTGACGACCTCCGCGTCGCGGACCCGCCGCAGCGCCAGCCGTACCGCCTCGTCGAAGCCCACCGGATGCCCCGGCGGGTCCGGCACGTACCGGGCGATGTCGTGCTCCTGGCACACCACCTCGTGGCGCAGCGACTCGGTGAGCGGCCGCGCGATGGAGGCGGGCACGGGCGTCACGAGACCCACCCAGTGGCTGGAGAGCCGGGGGGTGAGCACGGGCACCGGGACGATGATCCGGCGCGGCAGACCCGCCACCGCGGCGTAGCGGATCATCATCTCCCGGTACGTCAGCACCTCCGGCCCGCCGATGTCGAAGGCCCGGTTGACGTCCTCGGGCATCAGGGCGCTGCCGACCAGGGCGCGCAGCACGTCCCGGACGGCGACGGGCTGGATCCTGGTGCGCACCCAGCTCGGCGTGACCATGACGGGCAGGCGTTCGGTGAGGTAGCGGAGCATCTCGAAGGAGACCGAGCCCGAGCCGATGACCACGGCCGCCCGCAGCACCGTGGTCGGCACCCCCGAGGCCAGCAGGATGCGGCCGACCTCGGCGCGCGAGCGCAGGTGCGGCGACAGCTCCCGCTCGGGGACACCGGGCGGGGTGAGGCCCCCGAGGTAGACGATGCGGCGCACCCCGGCGGCGCGGGCCCGCTCGCCGAAGACGTGCGCCGCCCGCCGGTCGGTCTCCTCGAAGTCCCGGCCCGAGCCCAGGGCGTGCACCAGGTAGTAGGCGATGTCGACGTCCCGCATCGCCTCGGCGACCGACGCGGCGTCCGTGACGTCCCCGCGCGCCACCTCCACCTCCCCGGCCCACGGGTGGTCGCGCAGCCGTTCGGGGGAGCGGGCCAGGCAGCGCACCCGGTGGCCGGCCGCCAGCAGTTCCGGGACGAGCCGGCCGCCGATGTAGCCCGTGGCGCCGGTGACCAGGCAGCGGAGGGATTCCCGGCCGTGCTCTTGGCCCTGTGCTGTCATGAGTCCTCGGTCCTTCGCGTCGACGTCCCCACCCGGTGTGCCTTCCCCGGGTGTCTTCCCCGTGGGGGCGGGCCGCGGATGCGCGACGCGGTCCGAGGGCACGATCGGGTGATCGCGGGCAGCGGCTACGCTGATCGCGTGGCCACAGGGAACGATCGGGAGCAGCACGAACGGGGACGGGACGCGGACGCGCCCGCGCCACCGACCGACCTGTACGCCTTCGCGGTCCGGCTGCGGCGGATGAACGGCGAGATCAACCGGCTGGTGCACGGGTTCGCGGGCGACCAGGGGCTGCATGCCACGGACGTCCAGGCGCTGGCGGCGATCCTCGACGCCGAGGAGCCCATGACCCCCAAGCGGTTGCGCGAGCACCTCGGGCTGACCTCCGGTGCCGTCACCGCGTGCGTCGACCGGCTGGAGCGCGCCGGTCACGTCCGGCGGGTCCGTGAGAGCGCCGACCGCAGAGTGGTGCACCTGCACTACGTGTCGGACGCCCGGTCCGCGGCGCGGGCCCATTTCCGGCCCCTGGCCGAGGCCACGCAGGCCGCCCGGTCCCGTTTCACCGAGGAGGAGCTGTCGGTGGTGCTGCGCTTCCTGGCGGCGATGAACGAGGAACTCTCGGGGATAGCCACCCTCGGCCGCTGAACGGGAACAGCCCCTCTCAGCCGCTGAGGGGGAACAGCTCCCTCGGCCGCTGAGAACCGGGCGCGCCCCGGCGCATCCGCCGACCCCGCAGGGGCAGAAGAACGGACGCAGTCTAGGATCGCCCCGTCCACGATGACTCAATGATTGAGATTGTTAGTCATCGAGATATCTGTCCCTTCGCAGCAGGAGAACGATGTCCACCACCCTTCGACGCGCCCGACGGCTCGTCCCGGTCCTGCTCGTCGCCGTATGGCTCGTCCTCGGCGGCGTCCTCGGCCCGTTCGCCGGGCGCCTGGGCGAGGTCGCCACGAACGACCAGGCCGCCTTCCTGCCGCGCAGCGCCGAATCGACCGAGGTCATCAGCGCCCAGCGGGCCTTCCGCCAGGACGAGACCCTGCCGGCCATCGTCGTGTGGACGTCGGACCGGGACACCCGGGTGGCGGACCGGCGCGAGGCCGCGGCCCAGGCCCTCGCCTCCCTCGCCGACGCTCCGGGGGTGGCGGGCCGGGTCTCGCCCGCGCTGCTCTCCGAGGACGGCAAGGCCCTGGAGGGCGTGGTGCCGCTGCGCCCCGACCTCGGGGAGGAACTGGCCCCGGCCCTGGAGCGGATCCGCGCCGCGGCCGAGCGGGTCCCCGGCACCACCGTCCAGCTGGCCGGACCGGCCGCGACCCAGGCCGACCTCTCCGACGCGTTCGCCGGCATCGACGGCCTGCTCCTCGCCGTCGCGCTGGTGACCGTCCTGGTGATCCTGCTGCTCGTCTACCGCAGTGTGCTGCTCCCCCTGGTGATCATCGTCGGCGCCGTCCTCGCGCTCGGCCTCGCCTGCGCCGTCGTCTACGTGCTCGCCGACCACGACGTGGTGCGCGTGGACGGGCAGGTCCAGGGCATCCTGTCGATCCTCGTCATCGGCGCGGCCACCGACTACGCCCTGCTCCTGACCGCCCGCTTCCGCGAGGAAATCGCCTCCCGCACGGACCGGTTCGCGGCCATGCGAGCCGCGCTGGGCCGCTCCTGGAGCACCGTGGTGGCCAGTGCCGCGACCGTCGCCCTGGGGCTGCTCGCCCTGCTGCTCAGCGACCTCACCAACAACCGGGCGCTGGGGCCCGTCGGGGCCATCGGCATCATCGCCGCCGTGGTGAGCACGCTGACCTTCCTCCCCGCCGTCCTGGTTCTCCTCGGCCGCGCCGCCTACTGGCCCGCCAAGCCGCGGCAGGCCGACGGGCAGGGTGCCGGAGGACGGGTGTGGCACCGGGTCGCGGCCCTGGTGGACCGGGCCCCCCGCAAGGTGTGGGCGGTGTCGCTGGCCGCACTGCTCGCCTGCGCCGCGTTCGCGCCCACCCTCACCTCCAAGGGCGTCCCGCTGGACGAGACCTTCGTCAACGACGCCCCGTCCGTGGCGGCCCAGCAGACGCTCGCCCGGCACTTCCCGGGCGGTGCGGGCAACCCGGTGGTGGTCATCGCCGACGCCGACCGGCTGACGAAGGTGGTCGAGACGTCCCGTACGACCGACGGCGTGGCCTCGGCCGCGGCGGTGAGCGCGTCCGGAGCGCCCGGCGGGGAGCCGCTCGTCGTCGACGGACGGACCCGTGTCGACGTCACCCTGAAGGCGGCGGCGGACAGCGACGCGGCCAAGGACACGGTGGCGCGGCTGCGCACCGCGCTGCACGCCGTCCCCGGCGCGGACGCCCTGGTGGGCGGCTACACGGCCCAGCAGTACGACACCCTGCGCACCGCCGAGCGCGACCGCACCCTGATCGTGCCGGTGGTCCTCGCCATCATCTTCGTCATCCTGACCGTGCTGCTGCGCTCCCTGCTGACGCCCGCCCTGCTGGTGGCCACCGTGGGGCTGAACTTCCTCGCCACCCTGGGGATCTCCGGCCTCGTCTTCGAGCACGTCTTCGGATTCACCGGCACGGATCCGTCCGTTCCGCTGTACGGGTTCGTCTTCCTCGTGGCGCTGGGCGTCGACTACAACATCTTCCTCATGTCCCGGGTGCGCGAGGAGTCCCTGCGGCACGGGGTCCGCGAGGGCGTGCTGCGGGGCGTGATCAGCACCGGTGGTGTCATCACCTCCGCCGGGGTGGTGCTGGCCGCCACCTTCGCCGCGCTCGGCGTGATCCCGCTGGCCTTCCTCGTGCAGATCGCCTTCATCGTCGCTTTCGGCGTGCTGCTCGACACGCTCGTGGTGCGTTCGCTGCTGGTGCCCGCCCTGGTGCGGGACCTCGGCGCCCGCGCCTGGTGGCCGGGACGGCTCGGCCGTCACGACGACCGCGGCCGGGACCGCGACCGCCCGGATGTCGCCCGGGTGGACGCGTCCTGAACATGCTTCGGCCGGCAGCGGGCAGGCGTAGGTGACGGACGTGTTCGTATCGAATCGGGAGGTGTCTGCCGCTATGGGCGCGAAGGTGTTGGAGCGTTTCCCCGCGGGAGCCCCGCGCGGATCGTGGCCGGCGGAGGAGTCCGCGGCCCGGCGGCGGGCCGAGGGGGAGCCCGCCACCGTGGTGATGGACCTGAAGTCGGACGCCTTCCTCGTCGTGGTCCAGGCGGGCGACGAGGACTGAGACGAGGGAGACGGGCGGGGGCCCCCCCCGGGGGGGGGGGGGGGCCCGGGGGCCCCCGCCCCCCCCGGGCCCCCCGGGGGGCCCCCCCCCCCCCCCCGCGGGGGGGGGGGGCCCCCGGGGGGGGGGGGGGGGGCGCCCGG
>NZ_JBICUZ010000009.1:210630-296944 GCF_043198675.1 Streptomyces sp. NPDC048734
TTTTTTCCCCGGAGTGCCGCCCCCTGTCCTGGCGGGGCCCGGGGGGGGGGGCGGGGGGGGCGGGGGGGCGCGGGGGGGGCCCCCCCGGGGGGGGGGGGGGGCCCCCCCCCCGTCTCCGTGCTCCCGCGTCCCCTCGGGTGCGCCGACGACCAGCCAAGGCGTCGAGGTGGGCCCCGCGGGACTCCTGCGTCCGGCCCCGGGCCATGAGGAACAGGGTCGCCCACGCCGGCCGCTGAGCCGCGCGGACGACCCGGCGGCGGGGCCGCGCGGTGAAACGGCCGGGCCCGGGAATATGTTTTGGCGCATGAAAGGTTGGCATATACACCGAGCTGACCGCTCGCCATCCGTACCCAGGGCCGAGAAGCCCGCGCACCACCAGTGAGGCACCGTGACCACCGCCACCCCCGAGCAGCCCGCCGACGTCGTCGCCCGGCTGCGCGCCACCTTCCGCACCGGCCGGACCAAGCCCGCCGCCTGGCGGACCGGACAGCTGCGCCGCCTGCGCGAGATGCTCACGGAACGGGGCGAGGACCTGGCCGCCGCCCTCCACGCCGACCTCGGCAAGAGCGCCACGGAGGCCTACCGCACCGAGATCGACTTCACGATCCGCGAGATCGACCACACCCTCGGCCACCTCGACGACTGGCTGCGCCCCGAGCCCGCCCCGGCCCCCGCCCACCTCGGCGCCGACGCCCGCGCCTGGACCCAGTACGACCCGCTCGGTGTCGTCCTGGTCATCGCGCCCTGGAACTACCCCGCCCAGCTGCTGCTCGCTCCGCTCGTCGGCGCCCTCGCCGCGGGCAACGCCGTCGTCGTCAAGCCCAGCGAGCTGGCCCCGGCGACCTCCGCCGCACTGGCCCGGCTGCTGCCCGCCCACCTCGACACCGACGCGGTCGCCGTCGTCGAGGGCGGCGTCCCGCAGACCACGGCCCTGCTGGCCGAACGGTTCGACCACATCTTCTACACCGGCAACGGAACCGTCGGCCGCATAGTGATGCGGGCCGCCGCCGAGCACCTCACCCCGGTCACCCTCGAACTCGGCGGCAAGTCACCGGCGTTCGTCGACCGCGACACCGACCTCGCCGTCGTCGCCGACCGGTTGGCCCGCGGCAAGTTCCTCAACGCCGGCCAGACGTGCGTCGCCCCCGACTACGTCCTCACCGACCCCGCGACCGCCGCCGCCCTGGAGCCCCTCCTCGCCCAGGCCGTCGAGAAGGTCTACGGCGCCGACCCGCAGACCTCCGGCGAGTACGGCCGGATCGTCAACGAGCGCCACTTCGACCGGCTCACCGCCCTGCTCGGCTCCGGCCGCGTCGTGGTCGGCGGCGGCAGCGACCGTGCGGACAAGTACATCGCGCCGACCGTCCTGGCCGACGTCGACCCCGCATCCCCCGTCATGGGGGAGGAGATATTCGGCCCGATCCTGCCGATCGTCACCGTCGACGGCCTCGACGCGGCGATCGCGTTCGTCAACGACCGCGACAAGCCCCTCGCGCTGTACGTCTTCTCCCGGTCGGAGGAGACCCGCGAGCGCATCGCCGCCGAGACCTCCTCCGGAGGCCTCGGTCACGGTCTGCCGCTCGCCCATCTCACCGTCTCCGACCTGCCGTTCGGCGGAGTGGGGGAGAGCGGCATGGGCAACTACCACGGCCGGTACTCGATGGAGACCTTCAGCCACCGCAAGGCGGTGCTGGAGAAGCCGCTGGGCTGAGCCGTCGGGCGGGGCCGCCTGTCCGAGTCACCGACCTGAGCCGCCGGGCAGGGCCGTCCTCCCCGGTCGCGGGAGGTTCCGGCGGCACCCCGGCCGGTCGACCCGGCCGGGTCGACTGGTCTACACCCTTGACTGGTACATACCAAAGCGGTTGAGTGTGCCTCCACACCCCCACCACGGCCGCCCCCGAGCCGTGACCGGCTCCACCGGTACGCGCACGAGGCCCGGTTCCGCCCCGCCCCGTGCCGGGGACGGCCGTGCTCCGTGAAGGAGTTGATCCCGTGTCGAGGCGCCGTATCTCCGCGGTCGTGACCGCACTCGTCCTCTCCACTGCCGTACCGGTGCTCCTGCCGGCCACGAGCGCGTCCGCCGCCGCCTGTTCGAGCTATCCCGCCTGGGTGGCCGGCAAGGCCTACCGCACCGGCGACGTCGTCCGCTACACCGACGGCAGGGCCTACGTGGCCGAGCACGACAACCCGGGCTACGACCCCGTCATCAGCACCTGGTACTGGGAGCCGTACGCCTGCGACACCGGCCCCGGGACACCGGTCGGCAGTTTCGTGGTCACCGAGGCGCAGTTCAACCAGATGTTCCCGGGCCGGAACCCCTTCTACTCCTACAGCGGCCTCACCGCCGCCCTCAGTGCCTACCCCGGCTTCACCACCACCGGCAGCGACGCCACCAAGAAGCAGGAGGCGGCGGCGTTCCTCGCCAACGTCAGCCACGAGACCGGCGGTCTGGTGCACGTCGTCGAGCAGAACACCGCCAACTACCCCCACTACTGCGACTGGAGCCAGTGGTACGGCTGCCCGGCCGGTCAGGCCGCCTACTACGGGCGCGGCCCCATCCAGCTCAGCTGGAACTTCAACTACAAGGCCGCGGGCGACGCGCTCGGCATCGACCTCCTCAACAACCCCTGGCTGGTGCAGAACGACGCGGCCGTGGCCTGGAAGACGGCCCTGTGGTACTGGAACACCCAGAGCGGTCCCGGCACCATGACGCCGCACAACGCCATGGTCAACGGCGCCGGCTTCGGCCAGACCGTACGGTCCATCAACGGCTCCCTGGAGTGCGACGGCAAGAACCCGGCGCAGGTGCAGAGCCGGGTCACCAAGTACCAGCAGTTCACCCAGATCCTGGGCGTCTCCCCGGGCGGCAATCTGTACTGCTGACCCCGGACGGTGTGTGCGAGACTCCGCCGATGACTTCGGAAACGATCACCGCGGATGCCGCAGGCACCTGGAGACTGGGCGACACGACCGTCGGCCGCATCGGATTCGGCGCGATGCGGCTGACGGGCGACGCCGCCTTCCACCTCGGCACACCGAGCGACCGCGACCGATCGATCGCCGTCCTGCGCAAGGCGCTCGACCTCGGTGTCGACCACATCGACACCGCCGCCTTCTACTTCTCCTCCCTGCGCTCCGCCAACGAACTGATCAACAGCGCCCTCGCCCCGTACCCGGACGACCTGCTCATCGCCGCCAAGGTCGGCCCCTTCCGCGACTGGTCGGGAGAGTGGGGCACCCCGGCCCGCCCCGAGGACCTCCGCGGCCACGTCGAGGAGAACCTGCGCCAGCTCGGGCGCGACCACCTCGACCTCGTCTACCTGCGCCGGATGGGCCAGGAGTCGATCGCCGAACACTTCGGCGCCCTGGCGGAGCTGCGCCAGGCCGGCCTCGTCCGCCACCTCGGCATCTCCGGCGTGGAGCCCCGCCACCTCGCCGAGGCGCAGGCCATCGCCCCGGTGGTCGCCGTCCAGAACCGCTACGGCCTCGGAGACCGCCCGCCCGCCACCGAGGAACTCCTGCGCCTCTGCCGCGACCAGGGCATCGCCTTCGTCCCGTTCTACGCCATCGCCGGCGAGAGCGGTCCGCGGGGCGCCACGACCGCCCACGGGGAAGCGGTCCTGGCGGCGGCCCGCGCCCACGGCGCGAGCCCCGCGCAGATCCGGCTGGCCTGGACCCTCGCCCAGGGGCCGCACGTGCTGACCATCCCCGGCACCGGCAACCCCGAGCACCTCGCCGAGAACGTGGCGGCGGGACGCCTCCGGCTGACGCCGGCGGAACTGGACCGCCTGAACGGGGCCCACGGCGAGGCGGACTGACCTCCGGCCTGTTCCCGCCGCGCCCACCCCGCCGAGCCCGGACTCGCAGGGGTGGGCCGGAGGTGACTGGCGTCCACCAAGTTTTACGTATAACCTCTTCCGCTAATCAGCCCTCCCGAAAGGTCCCGATGAGTCGTATCGCCCTGGTCACCCTCGTCGTCGACGACTACGACGAGGCGATCCGCTTCTACACCGAGGCCGTCGGTTTCCGCCTCGCCGAGGACGCGGCGCGTCCCGACGGATCGCGCTGGGTCGTCGTGCGGCCCGGCGGCCACCAGGACGGCACCGGTCTGCTGCTGGCCAGGGCCAAGGACGACGCCCAGCGCTCCCGGGTCGGCGACCAGACCGGCGGGCGGGTCGGGTTCTTCCTGCACACCGACGACTTCGCGGGGGACCACGCCCGGATGCGCGCCGCCGGAGTGACCTTCCTGGAGGAGCCCCGCCACGAGCCGTACGGCTCCGTCGCCGTCTTCCGGGACCTGTACGGGAACCGCTGGGACCTGCTCCAGCCCGCCCGCTGACCCCGCCGGCCCTCGCCCTCTTCCCCGTCCCGTCCCCGCAACCCCGCCCTACCGCCCCGCCCGAGGAAAGATCCACCATGACCGCTACGCGCGTAGACTCCGCCATCCTCCGCCGACTCCCCAAGGCCGTCCTGCACGACCACCTCGACGGCGGCCTGCGCCCCGCCACCGTCGTCGAGCTGGCGGCCGCGGTGGGCCACCCCCTGCCGACCACGGACCCGCAGGAGCTGGCCGCCTGGTACTTCGAGGCCGCCAACTCCGGTGACCTGGTCCGGTACATAGCGACCTTCGAGCACACCCTCGCCGTCATGCAGACCCGCGAGGGCCTGCTGCGCACGGCGGAGGAGTACGTCCTGGACCTGGCCGCGGACGGCGTCGTCTACGCCGAGGTGCGCTACGCCCCCGAGCTGATGCTCGACGGCGGCCTGACCCTGCCCGAGGTCGTCGAGACGGTCCAGGAGGGCCTCGCGGCCGGCATGGCCAAGGCGGCCGCCGCCGGGACCCCGGTCCGCGTCGGCACCCTGCTGTGCGGCATGCGGATGTTCGACCGGACCCGCGCCACCGCCGACCTCGCGGTCGCCTTCCGGGACGCCGGAGTCGTCGGCTTCGACATCGCCGGCGCCGAGGACGGCTTCCCGCCCGCCGACCACCTCGACGCCTTCGCGCACCTGCGCCGCGAGAACGTCCCCTTCACCATCCACGCCGGCGAGGCGCACGGCCTGCCCAGCATCCACCAGGCCCTCCAGGTCTGCGGCGCCCAGCGCATCGGCCACGGCGTGCGCATCACCGACGACATCGTCGACGGCAAGCTCGGCCGCCTGGCCGGCTGGGTGCGGGACCACCGTGTCGCGCTGGAGATGTGCCCGACGTCCAACCTCCAGACCGGCGCCGCCACCTCCATCGCCGAGCACCCGATCACCGCGCTGAAGGACCTCGGCTTCCGTGTCACCCTCAACACCGACAACCGTCTGGTCTCGGGGACGACGATGACGCGCGAGATGTCACTGCTGGTCGAGGAGGCGGGCTGGACGGTCGAGGACCTGCGCACCGTCACCGTGAACGCCCTCAAGAGCGCCTTCGTCCCGTTCGACGAGCGCAAGGCCCTCATCGAGGACGTCGTCCTGCCGGGCTACGCGGCCGCGCTCCGAAGCAGCCCGCGCGCGTAGGCGGCCTGTCCGACGTGCTGGAGGTCGTCGGACAGGACGCTGACCAGGCGTACGCCGAGGGTGACCGGCGGGTCCCAGCGCTCGTCCACGACGCGTTCCAGGTCCGCCGCGGTCACCCCGCGCAGCGCCCGGAGGGTCTGCGCGTGGACGGCGTCGTGGTACCCGGTCAGCAGGTCGCCGTCGGTGACCCGTACCTCGGCGACCTGCGCCGCGCTGTGCCCGTACCCGGTGTCCCGGCGCGGCAGGCGCAGGCCGAACCGTTTCTCCCAGTCCTGTGCGAGCCACACCTGATCGAGCCCGAAGGCGTCGGCCACGTGGTCGTCCTGGACGCGGGTGAGGTGCCAGACCAGCCAGGCGACCGGGTTCGCCCCGGCGGCCGGCCGGGCGTCGAGGTCGTCCGGGGCGAGGTCCCGGACGACGGCGTGGACCTCTTCCCGGACGCGGCCGTAGCCGTCGATGAGGATGTCCTTGGCATGCATACGTCCACCATGGCGCACCCGCCGCCCGGGCGCCGCCCCTCGGACCCGTCCGGCATGATCCACCGGACAGGCCCCGAGCGGCCGGAACCTACCCGCCGCGCTCCGTCTCCAGGAGGGTCATCAGCGCGCGTGCCGCCGGGCTGGTCGCCCGGGCGGGCGGCAGCAGGGCGACCGTCTCGTACACCACCTCGCCCGTCCCCTTCAGGGGCAGCGCGGTGAGCGCCTCCCGCTTGTGCCGGAAGTGGCGCGGCACGACGGCGATGCCGAGGTTCTCGTCCACCAGGTCCAGCAGGCTGTGCACGTCGTTGACCTCCAGCGCGACCGTCCGGCGGACCCCGGCCGCCGCGAAGGCCGCGTCGGTGGCGCGGCGCGGACCCCAGTCGGGGTGGAAGTCGACGAACACCTCGTCGGCGACGTCGGCCGGGGTCGGCGCGGCCGCGGCGCCGGTGAGCCGGTGGTCGGGGTGGCACAGCACGTACATCGGCTCACCGGTGAGCGAGGCGGAGCGCAGCTGGTCGCTGTCCGCCTGGGTGCGGTAGGCGAAGGCCAGGTCCAGCCGCCCGGCGGCCACCTCCTCGGCGAGCGCGCCCGAACCGGACTGCCGGAGCCGGATCTCCACGTCCGGGTGGCGCCGCCGGAACGCGGCGAGCAGCCCCGCCACGTGCACCCCGGCGATGCACTGCTCGGTGCCCACCGAGAGGGTGCCGCGCACCACGCCCTGCACGGCCGCCACCGCCTCGTGCGCGGCGCGCACCTGCACCAGGATCCGTTCCGCCTCCGCCAGCAGCGCGCGGCCCGCCTCGGTCAGCGTCACCCGGCGGGTCGTGCGGACGAACAGGGGCGCCCGCAGCTCCCGCTCGAGCGCGCGGATGGACGCCGACAGCCCCGACTGGGAGACCATCAGGCGTTCGGCGGCCCGGGTGAAGTGCTGGTCCTCGGCGACCGCGACGAAGTGCTGGAGGTGGCGCAGTTCCATGATTGAGAAGCCTATCCGCTGAATTCCATCGGATTCTTCTGTTGGACCACTGCCCGCAGGCAGGGCGAGAGTGGGGGACGGTCCCGTGACCGGCCTACGGTTGCCGGGACCGGTCATCCGAGCCCACCCCCCTCCTGGAGTCGCGTTGTACACCGCACACCCCGACCGCTACGCGCACATGCCCTACCGGCGCACCGGACGCAGTGGCCTGAAGCTCCCCGCGCTGTCGCTCGGACTGTGGCACAACTTCGGGCCCGACCGCCCCGTGGAGACCCAGCGGGCCATCCTGCGCCGCGCCTTCGACCTCGGCATCACCCACTTCGACCTGGCGAACAACTACGGCCCGCCGCCCGGCGCCGCCGAGTCCGCGCTGGGCGAGTTCCTGAAGGCCGACTTCGCGCCGTACCGCGACGAGCTGGTGATCTCCACCAAGGCCGGCTATCTGATGTGGCCGGGTCCCTACGGCGAGTGGGGCTCGCGCAAGTACGTGCTGTCCTCGCTGGACCAGAGCCTGAAGCGGATGGGACTCGACTACGTCGACGTCTTCTACTCGCACCGCCCCGACCCGCAGACTCCGCTGGAGGAGACGATGGGTGCCCTGCACTCCGCGGTCCAGCAGGGCAAGGCGCTGTACGTCGGCGTCTCCAACTACTCGGCCGAGCAGACCCGCGAGGCCGCCCGCATCCTGGGCGAGCTGGGCACCCCGCTGCTCATCCACCAGCCGCGCTACTCGATGCTCGACCGGCGCCCCGAGAGCGAGGGCCTGCTGGACGCGCTGGACGAGCTCCAGGTCGGCTCCATCGTCTTCTCCCCGCTGGAGCAGGGCGTGCTCACCGCCCGCTACCTCGACGGCATCCCGGAGGACTCGCGGGCCGCGAGCGACAGCCCCTTCCTGAACTCCGACGCGCTCACCGGCGAACTGGTGGGCAAGCTGCGCGCCCTCGACGACATCGCCGGGTCCCGCGGCCAGTCGCTGGCCCAGCTCGCCCTGGCCTGGGTGCTGCGCGGCGGCCGGGTCACCTCCGCGCTGGTCGGCGCGAGCAGCGCCCGGCAGATCGAGGACAGCGTCGGCGCCCTGGACAACCTGGAGTTCGAGGCGGAGGAACTGGCCCGCATCGACGCGGTGATCAACGGCTGAGCCGTTCCGCCGGCCGGACGGTGACGGATTCGCCCGCCTCTTTGTCGAAGCTTGCGCGCAGGGCGGCGGTGAATTCCGCTTCCGTTTTCCGGGTTTCCGGGTTTCCGGGTTTCCGGCGTCGTGCACGGCGCCCTCCGCTCGCGGCGGTCATCGCCTTTCACCGGGCGGACCGCCGCGAGCGGAGGAATTCCCCGGTCATGCCCCGGCGGGCACCCGGTCGAGGAATCCGAGGACGGCGACGACGCGGCCGTCGGTGTCCAGCGTGATCACGTCGGAGCCGGCCACCGGCGCCGACCCGTCTGCCTCGTCCACCAGCTCCCAGGAGAAGCGGGCCGTGTCGTGGTGGCCGTCGACCGCGCCGGTGAGCCGGAAGACGAAACCGGGGAACCGCTCCTGTGCCGCCGTGACGACGGCCGCGATCCCCTCGTGGCCGCGTACGTCGGAGAGCGGGTCGGTGTAGCCGCCCTGCGGGGCCCAGGCGTCGGCCACGGCCCTGGGCCGGGTCCCGGGCTCGCGGGCGTTCCAGGCCTCGAAGCAGCGGGCGACGGCGTTCTGGTAGCGGTCGGTCTGCGCGGACATGGGAAATCGACCCCCGACAGGTCGTCGATCCTGGTCGGGAACCGGATCCGGGCTCCGCCGATCCGGTGCGACCACCTTGCCCGCGCCCACCCGCCCGGTCGATTGCCCCGCGGGTCATGACGGGGTCGGCCCGGACCCGCCGCATTTCGGCCATGAACGCCGGGGAATATGCCAAGAGACTGGCCAAAAAAGCGTGGTGACAGTGTTTCAGTAGTCAACATACTCAAACGTCAGGGGCAGTTCACCCCACAGGAGCCGCACGGAAAGCGAGGCCCGCACCGGCAGCGAGCGACGGGGGAGAAGGACGTGCACGACGAATTCCTGTGCCATGTCACCGCGTACGGAGTGTGCGACGGGCGCCGTATCGGCGTCCCGCTCGGCACCTACCGGGCCCCGACGCTGGCGCTCGCCCTGTGGTGGCTGAGGGACCGCGCCTCCTGGATCGCCGAGCGGCTCGACCCGCAGCCGGAGAGCACGGGCATCCCGCCCAGCGCCCTCGTCCCCGTCTCCGACACCGTGCCGGACGTCCCCCGCCTGCTGAGGGCCTGGTGCGCCGACGTCGAACAGCAGGAACTGATCGCCGACGAACTGGCGGCCGGACGGCTGGTGCGGATCGCCGCCAGCGACGAGACCACCGAGTACGAACTGCTCGCCGAGTCCGTCGACGCCCTGCGCATGCAGCGCACCGTCCCGCCCCTGGTGATGCCGGTCGGCTGACCGGCATCCGCCGCCGCGGGTCGGTGGCGTCACTCCGGACCCCGCGCCGCCGGTCCGCGCTTTCCACCGGGCCGCGACCCCCGCGGCCGGTCCGCGGCCCGCGGCTGGATCTCCCGCGTGTGGATCTCCCGCGCGGCGCACAGCGGTGCGAATCGATAGAATTCCGGCATGGCGGAGTCGCCGATCACGTCCACCGCGCCCGAACTCGTGCTGGAGACCGAGACGGGCGTCACGGTGATGGTCCCCGGCCACGAGTACCGCGTCGGCCGCGACCCGCTCAGCGACATCGTCCTCGACGACGCCCGCGTCTCCTGGCACCACGCGGTCCTGCGGCCGGACGGCGACCACTGGACCCTCACGGACGAGCACAGCACCAACGGCACCTACGCCGACGGCCGCCGGGTGCGGGAACGGGGCATCGGCCCCGGCAGCGTCATCCGCTTCGGCAGCCCGGACGACGGCCCGTGCGCCGTCCTGACCGGCCGCCCGCCGCCCGACCCGCCCCGCCCCTCCGCGGTGGCCAACCCCGCCGTGACCGGGACGTTCCGCCGGCCCACCACCGTCCGCCCGCTGCCCACCCGCACCGTCCGCATCGGCCGCGCCCCCGACAACGACCTGGTCCTCGACGACCTCGTCGTCTCCCGCCACCACGCCGAACTGCGCGCCCTGCCCGACGGCACCTACGAGATCGCCGACCTCGGCAGCCACAACGGCACCTACCTCAACGGCCTGCCCGTCACCGCCGCCCCCCTCGGGGCCGGGGGCATCGTCGGCATCGGCCACTCGGCGTTCTGCCTGATCGGCGACGAACTCCAGGAGTACGTCGACACCGGCGAGGTCTCCCTGGACGTGCAGGACCTCACCGTCGCCGTCGACCGCGGCCGCAAGGTCCTCCTCGACCACGTGTCCTTCCCGGTGGGGGAGAAGTGCCTGCTCGCGGTCGTCGGACCCAGCGGCGCCGGCAAGTCCACCCTGCTCGGCGCCCTCACCGGACAGCGTCCCGCCGACCACGGCACCGTCGTCTACGACGGCCGCGACCTCTACCGCGACTACGCCGAACTGCGCCAGCGCGTCGGCCTGGTCCCGCAGGACGACATCCTGCACGCCCAGCTCACCGTCCGCGGCGCGCTGACCTACGCCGCCGAACTGCGCTTCCCCCAGGACACCGCCAAGCCCGAACGCCGGGCGCGCGTCACGGAGGTCATCCGCGAACTGGGCCTCGAACAGCGCGCCGACCAGCCCGTGCACAGCCTCTCCGGCGGCCAGCGCAAACGCGTCAGCGTCGCCCTGGAACTGCTGACGAAACCGTCCCTGCTCTTCCTCGACGAGCCGACCTCCGGACTCGACCCCGGCATGGACCGCTCGGTCATGCACATGCTGCGCGGCCTCGCCGACGACGGCCGCACGGTCGTCGTCGTCACCCACAGCGTCCTCAGCCTCGACGTCTGCGACCGTCTCCTCGTCCTCGCACCCGGCGGCCGGATCGCCTACTACGGCCCGCCCGACGACGCCCTCGCCTTCTTCGGGTTCGTGGACTGGCCCGAGGCCTTCGAGGCCTTCGAACGGGACCGGGACCGCGACTGGGCCGGGGAGTACGCCGCCTCCCCCCTCCACCGCCGGTACGTCGTCGACTCCAGCGCCCAGCCTCTCCTGCCCCACTCCGACCAGGTCGTCGTACCGGCGCCGCCCCGCCCGCGCAGCCGCGGCGCCCAGCTCGGCACCCTCGTGCGCCGCTACACGGCCGCGCTGAGCGCCGACCGCACCTTCCTCGTCATCATGATCGCCCTGCCTTTCGTGATGGGGGCCATGGCCCGCGCCCTCGCCGGTGACCGGCTCACCCGGGACACCGCGATGAACGCGCTGCTGATCCTGTGCGTCGGCGGCGTCCTCACCGGCGCCGCCAACGCCGTACGCGAACTCGTCAAGGAACGCGTGATCTACCAGCGCGAGCGCGCCGTCGGCCTGTCCAGATCGGCGTACCTGATGTCGAAGGTCGTCGTGCTGGGCGCGGTCACCGTCGTGCAGGCGGTCGTGCTCACGCTCGTCGCCCTGCTCGGGGTCGACCTCGGCGCCCCCGGAGGGGAGGGCGTCCTGATGCCCCCGCTGGTCGAGATCGCCGTCGCGGTCGCCCTGCTCGCCTTCACCGCGATGATGCTCGGCCTGGTGGTCTCCGCCCTGGTGCGCAAGGAAGAGGTGACCATGCCGCTGCTGGTGCTCCTCGCCATCGTCCAGGTCGTCTTCTGCGGCGCGCTGCTGTCGCTGGACGGTGTGCCGGGCCTCGAACAGCTCGCCTGGCTCATCCCCTCCCGCTGGGCGTTCGCCGCCATGGCCGGCACCCTCGACCTCGCCCGGATCGTGCCCGGCGACCTCGCCGGCGACCCGCTGTTCGCCCACTCGGCGGGGGTGTGGCTGCTCGACGTGGGCATGCTCGTCGTGCTCTCGGCCGTCTTCGGGTACGCCGTCTCCCGGCTGCTGCGCCGGCACGAACCCGCCGTGATGCGGAAGTAGGCCCGCGATGACGCCCCCCGGTTTCCGGCCCACGCACGTCGTCCCCCAGCAGGGCATGCCGGCCTGGGAGACCCCCGACCCGGCCCGGCCCACCGTCCCCCTCGACCCGTTGCTGCCCGTCCGGCTCGTCGAGCGGCGCGGCGACTGGGGACACGTACTGTGCTCCAACGGCTGGTCGGCCTGGGTGGACGGCCGCTACCTCGTCGCCGTGCCCCAGGACCCGCCCCTGCCCGACGACCCCCTCACCATCGCCGCCGACCCGCGCCCGCTGCTCGGCCGCACCGAACAGGCCCTCGCCCGCTACCGCGCCGCCGTCGAGGAACTCGCCACGGGCGGCCTCGACGGCGAGGCCTTCCGCCGCCGCACCCAGGGCCTGCGGATCGGCGTGGTCGTCGACGGCGAGTCCGTCTGGCTCTACGACCCCGCCCGGTTGTGCTGGACGTACGGCGACGGCAGCCGGCTGAGCACCTACGCGGCAGACGACCCGCCCGCCGCGGTCCGGGACGCCGGTCCGCACGGCGGCCGGGACGGCGACCCGGACGCTGGCCCGGACGTCGGCCACGCCCCGACCCGGGTCGTGACGCCCGACGGCGAACGCCGATGACCCGCGGGACGACGAGCCCCTTCTCCGGCCGGCCCTCCGACCTCGTCGGCCGCCAGGTGGCGGGCTACCGCATCGAGCGGGAGATCGGACGCGGCGGCATGGCCGTCGTGTACCGCGCCCGCGACCTGCGGCTGGAACGGACCGTCGCGCTCAAACTGCTCGCCCCCGAACTGGCCCGCAACGACACCTTCCGCAAGCGTTTCACCCACGAGTCCCGGGTCGCCGCCGCGATCGACCACCCGCACATCGTGCCGGTCTACGAGGCCGACGAGACCGACGGCCTCCTCTACATCGCCATGCGGTACGTCGCCGGAGGCGACCTGCGCCACCTCCTCGACGACCGCGGACCGCTGCAGCCGGCCACCGCCGTCCGGATCGCCGCCCAGGTCGCCTCCGCCCTCGACGCCGCCCACGAGCACGGCCTCGTCCACCGCGACGTCAAACCCGGCAACATCCTCGTGGACCGCGGCACCGACAGCGACCACCCCGAACACGTCTACCTCACCGACTTCGGCCTGACGAAGAAGTCGCTGTCCCTCACCGGCTTCACCACCGTCGGCCAGTTCGTCGGCACCCTCGACTACGTCGCTCCCGAGCAGATCTCCGGCCGCCCGGTCGACGGCCGCTGCGACGTGTACGGCCTGGCCTGCGTCGTCCACGAGACCCTCGCGGGCCACCCGCCGTTCCGCCGCGACGACGACATGGCCCTGCTGTGGGCCCACCAGTACGACGAGCCGCCCCCGCTCACCACCGCCCGCCCCGACCTGCCGCCCGCCGTCGACGAGGTCTTCGCGCGGGCCCTCGCCAAGACCCCCGACGCCCGCCACCCCACCTGCCTCGCGTTCGTCGCCGCCCTGAGGACGGCACTGCTGTCCGGCTCACCCCGGCGACATCCGCCGACGGAGACGGACCGCAAGCTCGCGGCAGCAGGCCAGGACCGCCCCGAGCCGCCGCCCCGGTGGGCGGCCCCGGTGTTCGAACCACGGGACGATCGGGCCTGACGCCGCCCGGCGAGCGCCGCCTAGCGAACCCCGTGGCCCACCCTTCCCCGGCCGGCTCTCCCGCGGGCCGCCAGTCCGCCCAGGAAGCCGACGACCAGCCCCCACAGTGCCGCGAGGCCCAGCGCAGACCACACCTCGGGGCGCAGGAACAGGTCACCGGTGAGGCCCGTGCCGCCCAGATCGCTGATGCCGAACAGCGTCAGGCCGTAGTGCGCGGAGATCCGGCCGACGAGGCAGATCATCAGCACCGTCAGCACCAGGGCCACCGCCATGTGCACCGCGTGCCGCCAGGCCGGCGTCCGGGCCGGGGAGCGGGCCGCCATCACGAACGCCGCCGCCAGCAGCAGCACCGCGTCCACGGCGACCAGCCACCACACCCGGCCGTCCTGCTCGCCGAGCGTGCGCAGGTTCAGCGTGGCGGTGTCCGGGGCGCGCAGCACCTCGTCCAGCACGTGCGGCATCGGCAGCCCGAACGGCCCCTGCACCCGGCCCTGCCAGGTGGCGCCCAGCCCGACGGTGAACGCGAGCCACACCAGGTTGGGCAGGCCGAGCAGCACCACGGCGAGGGTCTGCGCGGCACGGCCGCGCGTCGCCGCGGTCACGAGCGCGACGACGACACCCAGCGCGACGCACGCGAGCAGCAGCGCGACCATCGCGTACGCCGCCGGCCGCACCGACTCCTGGAAGCGCAGCAGCCGCGGCGGCAACGGAGCCCCACGGGAGACCAGCAGCGCCAGCACCAGCACGCCGGCCAGCCACAGCAGTCCGAACAGCAGGGTGAGCGGCACGTCGGTGGTGAAACCGGCCTTCGGGGTCACGCCGAACACCTCACCGAGGTCGTTCAGCGCGTCGTCGCCCAGCGGCACCGCGAACGTCCGGCGGGCGGCGAGGGCGAGGGCCGTCAGACCGAGGAGCCACACCACGGCGATCCGGGCCGCCCAGCCGGCGAGTTCGGCCGCCGAGGCGACCGCCCGGTGCCGCAGCGGCCGGAGGAACCCGGCGGCGGCCACCAGGGCGCCGGCGAGCGTCACGGACAGCGGGATCACCATGAGGCCCGCCCGCGTGGCGGCGATCCCCCCGGCATCGCCGGAGAGTTCGACCGAGCCCCCGACCGCGGTGACGACGGTCGCCGCGACCACCCTCGGACCGGCCCCGCCGGGCAGATCGGTGGCGCCCGCCGCCCACAGTCCCAGCGCGGCCGTGACCACCATGGCGATCAGCGCGGCCAGCGCCACGGCGACCGCCGGCACCCAGCCGTGACGGGACGGCGCCTGGCCGGAGGGGAGGTTCGGGCTCACCCTCGCCACGCTAAGCAGGGCCCGGCCCGCACGCCTGCCGGGAGGGCCGTCCGCGCCCACTTGCGGATGAAGCCGGACAAGGGCACACAATGAAGATGTTGCGGACCAAGCGGCGTGCGGCGTTACGTGAGTGGCGTCGCGGGAGATCCCGTCGGGAGTGCTCGTGAGTGTCGAACCGCCCTCCTCCGGCCGCCCCTCCGGCCCGCCCTCAGGCCCGCTGTCCGGACCCTCGCAGCCGCCCTCCGGCCCGCCCGCCCCGCCGCCCGGCGGAACCCCGGGCGGCTCGACCGCGCCCGGCGGCGGCCCCGGACCGAACCGGCCGTGGTGGAGGTCCGCGTCCCGCATCGCGCTGCTGACCACAGCCCTCGTCGTCGCGGCGGCCGTCGCGATCGTCCTGATGACCCGCTCCGGCGGTGACGGCTCCGGCGGCGACAGCGAGGTCTTCCTCCAGGCCGCGGGCAAGACGGGCCCGGACCCCTTCACCGAGTCCACCGCCACCGGCAGCTCACCCCCGCCCGCCACCACGGTCCCGGCCACCACCTCCGCGCCCGCCAACGCCGTGCGGGGCGTCGACGGCGGCGCCCCCGGCCTGTACGGCGGCACCCGGGACGTGGCCGCCTGCGACGTGGAGAAGCAGGTCACGGCACTGCGGGCGGACCCCGACAAGAACCGGGCGTTCGCGTCCGTCCCCGGCATCGACCCGGCCGAGGTCCCCGCCTACCTGCGGTCCCTCACCCCCGTGCAACTGCGCATGGACACCCGTGTCACCAACCACGGCTACCGCGACGGCGCCGCCACCTCCTACCAGGCCGTCCTGCAGTCCGGCACCGCCGTCCTCGTCGACGGCCGCGGCGTGCCCCGCGTGCGCTGCGCCTGCGGCAACCCGCTGGCCCCGCCCGTCGCGCAGCAGACCACCCCGAGGCGCACCGGCGACTCCTGGCCGTCGTACCACCCCGCGAACGTCGTCGTGGTCACCCCGTCGACGACCGTGATCGAGGCCTTGGTCCTGTACGACCCCGGCGCCGACCGCTGGTTCGCCCGGCAGCGGGGCGACACCGGCGGCAAGGACCGGCCCGCCAAGCCCCCGGTGACCCCGCCCAAACCGTCCGCGAGCGCCACCACAACCACGTCGCCGCCTACCTCGCCGCCCACCTCGCCGTCGACCTCCCGCGGTCCCGAGCCGCCGGACTCGGCCAGCCCCTCGCGGCCCCCCGGCTCCGAGGAGCCGCCCTCGTCGCCGGCGCCCCCGGACCCCTCAAAACCCTCGGTGCCCCCGGACCCCTCAAAACCCTCGGCGCCCCCGGAACCCTCAGGCCCGTCGGGACCGTCGAGCGAACCGCGGACCGAGGAATCCACGTCCTCCGGGGCGTCCGACACCACGTCCCGCTCCGCGTCCCCCTCGGCCGACGGGTCCCCTGGCCGTTCACCCCTGCTGTGAGGAAGCCCATGGCAGCCGGACCGAGAGCGGGGGACTGCACGGCCCACTTCGGGGTACGAGGGCTGGTGCAGCAGTGTCCGGCCAGGCCGGCCTCCGAGAGAGAACAGCATGATCAAGCACCTGGACGGGGCAGTGATACCGACCGGTTTCGACGTACCCGTGGAGCCGCTCCGCCGCGCGGCCCACTACACCGGTGAACCCGGCTCCATCGCCGAGGCCCGCGACTTCGCCGCCCACTTCGTCGACCAGCTCAGGACCGAGTGGTGCGCGGGCATGGACGCCCGCTTCGGCGACGACGTCATGCTGGTCGTCAGCGAGCTGGTCACCAACGCCGACCGGCACAGCAACGGCCCCTACATCCTGGAGCTGGAGGGCACGGACACCTCGGTGACGGTCGCCGTGTACGACAGCAGCGACCGGCTGCCCCTGCGGTTCCCCAAGGACCCCCGCCGCGTCGGCCGCCACGGTCTGGAGATCGTGCACGCCGTCGCCACGGAGGTCACCGTCGACCGCATCCCCGTCGGCAAGCGCGTCCGCGCCGTCCTCGGGGTCGCCGCCGACTGACGCCGTGGGGCCGGCGGCCCCACGGCAGCGGGCACTCAGGCGCAGCCGAGCTCGCCCAGCATCCCCTCGCGCAGCCGCACGATGATCCGCTTGATCAGGCGGGAGACGTGCATCTGCGAGCAGCCGAGCCGCTCCCCGATCTCCGCCTGGGTGGCCTCCTCCACGAACCGCAGGTGGATGATCTGCCGGTCGCGCTCGCTCAGCTCCGCCATCAGCGGAGCCAGCGAGTGGAAGTCCTCGACGAGCCGCAGGCCGTCCTCCTCCACACCGATGAAGTCGGCCAGCACCGCTTCACCGCCCTCGGTCCCGTCGCCGGTGAGGGCGGCGTCCAGGGAGGAGGAGTTGTAGCCGTTGGCCGCGATCTGCGCCTCGATCACCTCGGGTTCCGTGAGGTTCATCAGCGTCGCCAGCTCGGCGACGGTCGGCTCCCGGTCGAGGCGGCTGGAGAGCTCGTCGCGCGCCTTGGCCAGCTCCACCCGCAGCTCCTGGAGCCGCCGGGGCACGTGAACGGCCCAGGTCGTGTCCCGGAAGAAGCGCTTGATCTCGCCCACGATGTAGGGCAGCGCGAAGGAGGTGAACTCCACCTCGCGCGAGATCTCGAACCGGTCGATCGCCTTGATCAGGCCGATCATCCCGGTCTGGACCACGTCCTCCATGTCGTCGCCGCGGCCCCGGAACCGGCCGGCCGCGAACCGCACCAGCGACATGTTCATCTCGATGAGGGTGTTGCGTGCGTACTGGTACTCGTGCGTCCCCTCCTCCAGCTCCGTCAGCCGTCGGAAGAACTGACGCGACAGCTGGCGCGCGTCGCGGGGGGCCACGCGCCCGGGGTCCTCGATTCCCGGCAGCGGTGCGCGACCCGCGCCGGTCCCGGCGGTGTCCTCGACGACCTGTGCCTGCGACCCGATCACGGCGGTGTGCATTGCCTCTCCCACGAAAGTCACGTTCCGACCTCTGTTGTACCCGCTGCGTGAGCGGACCGGACAGGGCAAGTCCGCTCACGCAGCGGCTACCCCGAGTCGGCGAACACATGCCCACCGGAACGCGCCGGTTCCGTCCCCCGTGCCACGCCGGTGAACCGGCCGCGATTTCCCTGAGGGCGGAACGCCGGGGTCCTTCCCCGGGCGGCCGGTCCTCCTAGGCTGGGACGGTGAGCAACCAAGCGCCGAACCACGCCCGCGTGATCCCGCCGCGCCCCTCGGCCGAGCGCCCGGGAACCGTCCGCCCCGCCGACCGGCCGCCCACCGCCAGAGAACCCCTCTGGCGCGACCTCGTCGGCGACGTCCTGCGCCGCGAGCGCCAGGCCCAGGAGCGCACGCTGCGGGACGTCGCCGACGCCGCCCGCATCTCCATGCCGTACCTGTCGGAGGTGGAGCGCGGCCGCAAGGAGGCCTCCTCGGAGGTCCTGGCGGCCGCCGCCCGCGCGCTGGGCCTGAGTCTCGGCGACCTGCTGGCGCGCGCCCAGGGCGAGCTGGTCCGGCTCACCAGCCGGACCTCGTACCCGAGCCGTACGACGACCACGTCCTCGCTCGACGGACTCTGCCTGGCCGCCTGACGGCACGCTCGGGCCGGTGCCTCACCCCCGCACGGGGCGCCGGCTCAGCACCTCGTCCGCCAGGCCGTACGCCACGGCCTCGCGCGCGGTGAACACCTTGTCGCGGTCCATGTCCGCGCGCAGGGTCGCGACGTCGTGGTGCGTGTGCCGGGCCAGCACCTCCTCGACCTGGGCACGGATGCGCACCATCTCCTTGGCCTGGAGCGCCAGGTCCGACACCGTGCCCTGCCGCCCGCCACTGGCCGGCTGCCCGAGCAGCACCCGCGCGTGCTCCAGCACGAACCGCCGCCCCGGGTCCCCGCCCGCCAGCAGCACGGCCGCGGTGGAGGCCGCCTGGCCGACGCAGAACGTCGCGAGGGGCGCCTGGACGAACGTCATCGTGTCGTAGATTGCCATCAGCGAGGTGAACGAGCCGCCGGGGGAGTTGATGTAGATCGCGATCTCGTTCTCCGGTGCCGACGACTCCAGATGGAGCAGTTGCGCGATGACGACATTGGCGACGCCGTCGTCGATCTCGGTGCCGAGGAAGATGATCCGCTCGGCCAGCAGCCGGCTGTAGACGTCGTAGGACCGCTCGCCCTGCGGGGTCCGCTCCACCACGTTCGGGATCGTGTACGTCCCCATGTCAGAGCCCCATCCGTCGCTTCGGGGCGGCCGGGCGGACGTCGGCCAGCGACTCCACCACCCGGTCGACCATGCCGTACTCCCTGGCCTCCTCGGCCGTGAACCAGCGGTCCCGGTCGCCGTCCCGGGAGATGGTCTCCGGGCTCTGACCGGTGTGCTCGGCGGTGATCCGCTCGATGGTCCGCTTGGTGAACTCCAGGTTCTCGGCCTGGATCTCGATGTCCGCGGTGGTGCCGCCGATGCCGGCCGACGGCTGGTGCATCATGACGCGCGCGTTCGGCAGCGCGTACCGCTTGCCGGCCGTGCCGACGCTCAGCAGGAACTGGCCCATGCTGGCCGCGAATCCCATCGCCAGCGTCGAGACGTCGTTCGGGACGAGCCGCATCGTGTCGTAGATGGCCAGGCCCGCGTGGACCGAGCCGCCGGGGCTGTTGATGTACAGGCTGATGTCGGTGCGCGGGTCCTCGGCAGACAGGATCAGCAACTGCGCGCAGACCCGGTTCGCGGACACCTCGTCGACCTGGGTGCCGAGCAACACGATGCGCTGATCGAGCAGTCGGGCCGCTAGCTGGTCGTCGAAACGGCTGGGAGGGGTGTCACCCTCCTCGGCCCGTGGCAGCAGGACCGGCGCGGGACCGGCGAGGTGTCGGGACATGGGCGCTCCTTGTCGAGAGTCGAGAGGGGGTGCGGCGGCGTCGGCCGCCGCGCCACCCACTCTCGGCGCGTGACCGCCCCCGCGGCGGATTTCCCTGCCCTGGGCAGATTCGCCGACAGCAGAGGGCCTTCTGCCACAGCCTGTGCGGGCGGTTCCCGGACGGCCCGCACCGGGCGAGCCGAAACCGGGGCCCGCACCGGGTGAGCCGAAACCGGGGTGCCGCCGGGCGATGAGTTCCGGGCGCCGCACCGGTCGACACCGATGACCGCGTTCCCCGCACTCTCGCGCTCCTGGAGGAACCCATGACCACCGACGGATTCACCACGTGCCTCTGGTTCGACGGCCAGGCCGAGGAAGCCGCCCACCACTACGCGTCGATCTTCAAGAACTCGAGCGTCGGCACCGTCGCCCGCTACACCGAGGCCGGCCCGGGCCCCGCCGGCTCCGTGATCACCGTGGAGTTCACGGCCAACGGCCAGAAGTTCGTCGGCTTGAACGGCGGCCCGCAGTTCACGTTCAACGAGGCCATCTCGTTCCAGATCGACTGCGCCGACCAGGAAGAGGTCGACTACTACTGGGACCGGCTCATCGAGGGCGGTGGCGAGCCCGGCCCCTGCGGCTGGCTCAAGGACAAGTACGGCGTGTCCTGGCAGGTCGTGCCCACCGAGATGATCCGGATGCTCACCTCCCCGGACCAGGAGAAGGCCGGCCGCGCCACCAGGGCCATGCTCGCCATGGGCAAGCTCGACATCGCCGCCCTGCGCAAGGCCTACGAGGGGGAGGGGGAGGAGTAGGCGGGCAAGGGGCCGTCGGGAGGGGGGCGGACCTCGGGCGGCCGGTCCGGAAGGCCCGTCACCGTCGGCCCGTGCCCTCCCGGAGTGCGGCCGAGGCCCGTCACCGTCGGCCCGTGCCCTCCCGGAGTGCGGCCGAGGCCCGCCCGCGGCCCGTCACCCTCCGGTCCCGGGCCCCCTCATCCTCCGGCCTCCGCCAGGATCTCCTTGACCACGTGCCGGGAGTTCTCCGCCAGCGGGGGATTGGTCTCCCAGTAGAACGGCAGCTGGATCAGCGAGATCGACAGCGCCCAGCCCCGGCCGCGCGCCCACTCGGCGTCGTCCGCGCCCACCGCCGCCCGGAAGGTGGCGCGGGCCGGCGCCGGCAGCAGGTTCCAGGCCGCGATCAGGTCCACGGCCGGGTCCCCGACGCCCACGCTGCCGAAGTCGATCACGGCCGCCAACCGGCCGTCCGCCACCAGCACGTTGCCCGGTGACAGATCGCCGTGGGCCCACGCGGGCGGTGCCGTGCGGCCCGGCGCCCGCAGCGCCTCCTCCCACAGGGCGGTGACCGCGACCGTGTCGATCCTGCCCGCCAACCGGGCGATGGCCGAACGGGTGGGCGCGTCCCGCTCCGCCAGCGGCACACCCCGGTGCCCGGGCGGCCCGCCCCGCGCGTCGACCCGGCGCAGTCCCGCGACGAACGCCCCCAGGTCCGCGGCCAGCGCCGCGGGCCGCTCCAGAGCGCCCGCGACGGGATTGCGGCCGTCCAGCCACCGGTAGACCGACCACGGCCAGGGGAATCCCTCGCCGGGAGCACCCCGTTCCAGCGGCACCGGCGCGGCGACGGACAGCCTCGGCCCCAGCCGCTCCAGCCAGAGCCGCTCGTGGGCCACGCTCTCCACCGCCCCCGGATGCCGGGGCAGCCGCACCACCTTGTCGGCGCCCAGCCGGAACATCGCGTTCTCCGTGCCCGAGGACTCCAGCCGCTCCACCGGCAGCGATGCCCACCGCGGGAACTGCCCGGCGACGAGCCGCCGTACCAGCGCCGCGTCCACGTCGACCTCGTCCGGGCGCATCTTCATCGCACACATGCCGCTCATTCCAGGTGGACGGCCCGGCGGCTGTCCAGCAGGTTTACGGGCGGGCGCCCCCGCCGTCCGGATGCAGCGCGCCGCGCCCGGCCCCAAGCTGACTCGTGTGACTCGTCCCGGCCCATCGGGTACCCGGGCCGTCCGTCCGAGATTCCGGCGGTGGCTGCGCGGCAGCCCCGCGCCCCGCGACCGCGGGGAACCGACGCGAAGGAGAGCATGTACATGACCGACGTATCGAGCAAGGGGCCCGATCGCGGCGGCGACCGGAAGGTGCTCACCAACCGACAGGGCCACCCGGTCCACGACAACCAGAACCAGCGCACCGTCGGCGCCCGCGGCCCCGCCACCCTGGAGAACTACCAGTTCCTCGAGAAGATCAGCCACTTCGACCGCGAACGCATCCCCGAGCGCGTCGTCCACGCCCGCGGCGTCACCGCGTACGGCTACTTCGAGGCATACGGCACCTGGGGGGACGAGCCGATCAGCCGGTACACCCGCGCCAAGCTGTTCCAGGAACGCGGCAAGCGCACCGACCTGGCGGTCCGCTTCTCCACGGTGATCGGCGGTCGCGACTCCTCCGAGGCCGCCCGCGACCCGCGCGGCTTCGCCGTGAAGTTCTACACCGAGGACGGCAACTGGGACCTCGTCGGCAACAACCTCGGCGTCTTCTTCATCCGGGACGCGATCAAGTTCCCGGACGTCATCCACGCGCTCAAGCCCGACCCCGTCACCTTCGAGCAGCAGCCGCGCCGCATCTTCGACTTCATGTCGCAGACCCCCGAGTCGATGCACATGCTGGTCAACCTGTTCAGCCCGCGCGGCATCCCCGCCGACTACCGCCACATGCAGGGCTTCGGCGTCAACACCTACAAGTGGGTCGACGCCGAGGGCCGCACGGTGCTGGTCAAGTACCACTGGATGCCCAAGGCCGGGGTGCGCAGCATGACCGAGGAGGACGCCGCCAACGTGCAGGCGGACTCCCTCGGCCACGCCACCAAGGACCTCTACGAGAGCGTCGCGCGCGGTGAGTACCCCGAGTGGGAGCTGCTCGTGCAGATGATGGAGGACGGCGAGCACCCGGAGCTGGACTTCGACCCGCTCGACGACACCAAGACCTGGCCCGAGCAGGAGTTCCCGCCCAAGCCGGTCGGCAGGATGGTGCTGAACCGGATGCCGGAGAACTTCTTCGCCGAGAACGAGCAGATCTCCTTCGGCACCGGGGTCCTCGTCGACGGACTGGACTTCTCCGACGACAAGATGCTCGTCGGCCGCACCTTCTCCTACAGCGACACCCAGCGCCACCGCGTCGGCCCGAACTACCTCCAACTGCCCGTGAACCAGGCGAAGAACGCCGACGTGCGCACCAACCAGCGCGACGGGCAGATGACGTACCACGTGGACGGCGGCGGCGAGAACCCGAGCGTCAACTACGAACCGTCGATCACCGGCGGGCTGCGGGAGGACCGGTACCCCGCGCACGACGAGCAGGGCCCGGAGATCCGCGGCCGGCTGACCCGCAAGCGCATCCCGCGCACCAACGACTACCAGCAGGCCGGTCAGCGCTACCTGCTGATGGAGCAGTGGGAGCGCGACGACCTGGTCAAGAACCTCACGGCGGCGCTCGCCGAGTGCGACCGGCCGGTGCGGGAGCGCATGGTCTGGCACTTCCTCCTGGTCGAGAACGACCTGGGGCTGAGGGTCGGTGAAGGCCTCGGCATCACCCCCGAGGACATCGCCGACCTCGAACCCCTGGCGGGCCAGGACCTGACCGATGAGGACCGCGACCGGCTCGCCCACCTGGGCAAGAACCCGCCCCGCGACGTGGAGGGCCTCACGATGACCCACTGCGTACCGGACGAGCGGCACGTCGTCACCCGCTGAGAGGTCCGGCGCGGCGGTCCGCCGGGACACCTCGGCGCCTCCCCCGGTACACCGGGGCGGCCGGACGGGCCGCCCCGGAGACAGGTCGCCGGCCACCTCGTCGGAGTGACGGGGCGGCCGACGGCCTGTGCGCGATGTCTTGACGTGTACTTGTCGCAGTGGCTTCATGGGAGCGCTCCCACCCATCCTCCCGATGCCTGAGTTTCTGGCGCTCACTCCTGGAGTCGCAGTGAGAAGAGCACGCAGCACGACCCGAAAGAGGTTCCTGCCCGTCTCCGCCCCGGCCTCCGCTCCCGTCTCCGCCCCGGCCTCCGCTCCCGTCGGTCCGACGGAGGCGGCGTCGGCGAGTCGCTCCGCCCCGGCCGGTCCGCGCCACCCCGTCCCCTTCCTGGCCGGTCTGCGCCACCCCGCCCCCCTCCTGGCCGCTCTGCTCGCCCTCGCCGTCGTCCTGGGCTTCTTCGTCCCGGCCGGCGCGCAGGCCGCCGAGGCCCCGCGCGCCCTCGCCACCGGCCTGCACATCAGCGACGGGCGCCTGCTGGAGGGCAACGGCAACGATTTCGTGATGCGCGGCGTCAACCACGCCCACACCTGGTACCCCGGCGAGACGCAGTCCCTCGCCGACGTCAAGGCGCTGGGCGCCAACACCGTCCGCGTCGTCCTCTCCGACGGCCACCGCTGGACCAGGAACACCCCCGAGGACGTGGCCGCCGTCATCGGCCAGTGCAAGGCCAACCGCCTCATCTGCGTCCTGGAGGTGCACGACACCACGGGCTACGGCGAGGACGCCGCCGCCGGCACCCTCGACCACGCCGCCGACTACTGGATCGGCCTGAAGGACGTCCTGGCCGGCCAGGAGGACTACGTCATCGTCAACATCGGCAACGAGCCCTGGGGCAACACCGCCCCGGAGGGCTGGACCGACCCGACGATCGCCGCCGTGAGGAAACTGCGCGCCGCCGGCTTCCAGCACACGATCATGGTCGACGCCCCCAACTGGGGACAGGACTGGCAGGGCGTCATGCGCGCCAACGCCCGGACCGTCTACGACGCCGATCCCACCGGCAACCTGATCTTCTCCATCCACATGTACAGCGTCTTCGACACGGCGGCGGAGATCACCGACTACCTCAACGCCTTCGTCGACGCCGGACTCCCGCTGCTCATCGGCGAGTTCGGCGGCCCCGCCGACCAGTGGGGCGACCCCGACGAGGACACCATGATGGCCACCGCCGAACAGCTCGACCTCGGCTATCTGGCCTGGTCCTGGAGCGGCAACACCGACCCGGTCCTCGACCTCGCCACCGACTTCGACCCGACCCGCCTCAGCTCCTGGGGGCAGCGGATCTTCAACGGCGCCAACGGCATCGCCCGGACCGCGAAGGAGGCCACCGTCTTCGGCGGCGGCACCCCGGGCGACACCCAGGCGCCGACCGCCCCGGGCACCCCGGTGGCCTCCGCCGTCTCGGCCACCTCCGCCACTCTCACCTGGGGCGCGGCCACGGACGACGTCGGTGTCACCGGTTACGACGTCGTGCGGATCAGCGGCGGTACCGAGAGCAAGGTCGCCGCGTCCACGGCGACCACCGCCACGCTGACGGGCCTCACCCCGGACACGGCGTACACGTTCGCCGTCTACGCCCGCGACGCGGCCGGCAACCGCTCGGCGCGCTCGGCCGCGGTGGACGTCACCACCGACGAGGGTGGTGGCACCCCCGGTGCGGCGTGCTCGGTCGGCTACCGCGTGGTGGGGCAGTGGTCCGGCGGTTTCCAGGCCGAGATCGCCCTGCGCAACACCGGCACGGCGGCGGTCGACGGCTGGACCCTCGCCTTCGCCTTCCCGGACGGCCAGACGGTGGCGAACATGTGGGGCGGCACCCCCACCCAGAGCGGGAGCGCGGTGAGCGTGGCCGCGGCGTCGTACACCTCGACGATCCCCGTCGGCGGCTCGGTGAGCGTGGGCTTCATCGGCACCAAGGGCGCCACCAACACGGCGCCGACCGCGTTCACCCTCAATGGCACCGCCTGCACGACCGGTTGAGCGATGCCCTTCCCGTCGGCCGGCGAGGGCATCGGGCCTTCGCCGGCCGACGCGTGCCGCGGGGCCGGCACCGGCGTCGAACGGGCGGCCTTGTACCCACCCGCCCCCTGGCCTAGGCTCGCCGTGGAGCGAGCGCTTTCTCGATGAAGGGTGCGTCGTGGTGAGCGAGTCCGGATCCGCGCCGCCGCACCCGCTGCCCGGTGCCGTCGGCCTGTCCCACCTGAGCGCGTACGACTGGGAGGCCGCCGACGGCGTGTGCGGCGGCAGCCCGCACCTGCACCTGGTGTGCACGGAGGCGTACGTCGTCACCGACGGCCGGGGAGCGGTGCAGACCCTGAGCCCCGACGGCTACCGGGACATCCCCCTGGAGGCCGGATCGGTGGCCTGGTTCACGCCGGGCACCGTGCACCGGATGGTGCAGGGCGGCGGCCTGCGCGTCACGGTGCTGATGCAGAACAGCGGCCTGCCCGAGGCAGGGGACGCCGTCTTCACGTTCCCGCCCGAGGTGCTCGCCGATCCGCGGCGGTACGCGGCCGCCGCGGCGCTCCCGCCCGGAACCGGCCCGGAGGCGTCCGCTGCCGCGCGCCGGCGCCGGGACCTCGCGGTCGAGGGGTACGTCGACCTGCGGAAGGCCCTCGTCGCCGGTGACCCGGAGCCGCTCCTGGCCTTCCAGCGGGCCGCCGCCGCACTGGTGCGCGAGAGGGTGCCGGTGTGGCGCGAGCTGTGGCGGACCGGTGCGCTCGCCACCGCCGAACGCACCGGCGCCCAGCTCGACGCGCTGGCGGCCGGGAAGCCGTCGTACCTCGCCGGCGCGACCGCGCACGAGGCGGTACCGACCCGTCGCGACGGCTTCGGGATGTGCGGCCGCAGGGACGAGTACGCGCTGCCGGGCGCCACGGCCGTGTGACCGGCACGCGACGCCGTGAGCGGACCGGCGCGTGCCGCCCGCCCCTGAAGGCGCGCCCCCTCCTGCTCCACGCTCCGGCTCGCGGCGAACAGGCCGCGTCCGCCGTCGCCGCCGACGGCGACGGCAGCGGCAGCGGAACGGGCCGGTGTCAGCGGGCCGGTGTCAGCGGGTGGCCGTCCAGCTGTGGGCGACGTCGACGACGAGGCGGTCGTCGAGCCGCTGCACCCTGAAGGGCAGCCGCGCCCGCACCCCGAGCCCGATCTGCGTCTCGCCCTCGAAGCTGCCGGCGTACCGCGTGTCGCGGAAGGTCCGGTAGCCGGTGATGTTCACGCCGGGCAGCGGCTGGGCGGCACGCGCGGGATACGTCGGGGCGCCGGTCTCGGGGTCGTAGGCGGGCGCGCTCACCCGCACCTCCAGGATCGCTCCGCCGCCCACCGGGATGTGACGGCCGGAACCGTCCTGGTAGAGGCGGTCCACATAACGGACCGAGTAGCCGAGTTCGCCGGCTGCCGCGCCCGGAACGTCGATGACGAGCCGGTCGTAGCAGTCGTGCTGTCCGGTCCGCGCGTTGCGCACCGGCGTCGTCGCGCCGGCGGTGTACGCCTTGCCGAGGCTGCCCCAGCCGGTGGGACAGGCGACGGCCGCGCGCGAGGCGGCGACCGGGGCGGTGGGCGAAGCGGCCTGAGCCGGGATCACGGCCGCGCCGAGCGTGGCCGTCATGACGGCGGCGGTGACCCAAATGGTTCTGGTTCGCGCCATGATGTCCCCCTGAGGGTGTGTGTGACTGTTATCAGCTGAGACAGCCCGCTTGGCCGAATGGTTGCACCGTTCGGCGGATCCGTCACCCGAACCGCCGGACCGCGTGCCGGTCGGACGCCTCCGACACCTTTGCCGGCGTCGCGCCCGCGGGCGGTCGCCGGCACTCCCGGGTCCTGACTCCTGCCGTGCCTGAGCTCCCGGCGTCTGCGACAGTCGCTTCGCCCACTGCTGTGTGCGGACAGCCAGGCGGGTGCGGCGGGCCCGGGCGTCGGCGAGGTCGGCGTGGAGCGATGCCCGGCTGACCGGCGAGCCGACGGCCGGGTCTTGGGCCGTCGGCTCGAGTTCGGCCGCATGGACGATTTCGGGCAGGTCGCGGTGACGACGGAGGAAGCTGTGCTCGACTCCGGTTCGCCGGGCGACGGCCGAGACGGTGATCGGTGTGCCGTTCCTCGCGGCGGCGCGAGGGCGTTCTCTGGGAGACTGTCGCTCCGTCACGACGAGCGGGCCGGGGGAGCCAGTGGCCGACGAGATGATCACCGCGTGGATCGCCGCCGGCTCCGCGCTGGCCGGCGCGGTCGCCGGCGGCGCCGTGACGGGATGGTTCGCACTGGCCTCGGCCAGACGCCAGGCGCAGAGCACTGTGGACGCGGCGGTCCGTCAGGCGGACGCGGCATGGGCGGCCGGTCGGCGCCAGGCCGAGGCCGCCTGGGAGGCGGGGCGTCGGCAGGCCGACGCGGCGTGGGACGCCGGACGCCTGCAGGCCGAGGCACAGCTCAGTGTCGCCACCCGGACCCTCGACGCCCAGGCGCTGGCGGCCCGGCGGACGGTGCGCCGGGCCGCGTACGTCACCTTCCTGGCCGGCGCCGACCTGGCCCACCAGCGGCGCCGCCGGTGGCTGGACGCGGCCGGTACGACGGACGCGGCCGCACACCGGGACGCGTACCGCGCGGCCCTGCCCGCCGTCCGGGAAGCGCTCAACGTGATCCGGCTGGAGGGTCCCGACGCCGTCACCGTGGCCGCCGAGGCCCTCGAGACGACCCTCGCGGAGTCCGAGCCGCCCGAGCGTCACGCCCTCGCCCATCGGGAGTTCCTGAGCGCGGCCCGGACCGCGTTGACCGGCACGGGGTGACCGGGGCGGCGTCCTCCGTCCGGGCGCTTCCCCCGGCGACCGGAACCCGGCGCGGGACCGACGCGTTCTCCCGGCACGCGAGGTCACTCCTGTGGCACGCTGATGTACCGTCAAACGCCTTTGCGGAGCGGGGAGTACGTGGACGACTACCTGGCGTCGGTCGAACACCTCACGGACGAGGTCACCCTGGTGGTTCCGACCGCCGCGGTGCAGCATTCGCGCGACGGCAGGCAGCTGCGGGTCCTGATCGCGGACCTGGCGCGGCAGGGACGGGTACGGATCGTCCTCGACCTCGCCGACCTGGGGGAGCTGTGGAGCTTCGACCTGGCGGCGCTGATGCACGGCCTCCAGCTGTGCCGGACCGGTGGGGGCGCGATCGCACTGGTCTGCGGCATGCGGCAGCACCGGGAGGCGCTGGCCAAGGCCGGTCTCGACGCCGTCTTCGTCCTGTCCGACACCGTGCCGCAAGCCGTCGAGTCGCTCGCCCGCGTCCAGCCCTCCGCGGACGCCCCGTGACGACGCGCGACCCGATGGAGGTGACCCACGAGCACCTGTCGGACGCCGTCACCGTGATCCGCGTCGCCGGGGACGTCACCGTGTACGGCGCGCCCGTACTGCGGGCCACCCTGCTCGATCTGCTGCGGCAGGGGCGAAGCCGGCTGATCGTCGACCTGAGCCGCTCCGGCCACCTGGACAGCACCGGCCTCGGCGAGGTCACCCGCGGGGCGGCGCGCAGCCGGGCGCAGGGCGGCGCCCTGGTGCTCGTGTTCACCGAGGAGCGGATCGGGAAGATCCTGCGGGTGACGGGGCTGGTGAAGGCCGTCCTGGTGTTTCCCACCGTCGCCCGCGCCGTCGAGCACCTGGCCCGCCCGGAGCAGTCGGCGGGGCCCCGGTGACCGGGGCGAACCCCACGCAGCGACCGGCACCGGCTCATCCGTCGTCCGAGCACCTGTCCGAGAGCGCCAGCGTGGTACGGGTCGGCAACGACCCCGACACCGACGACCCGAACGCCGGCACCGCCCGGCCGATGCACGCTCTCACGGCCGACCTGATCGGACAGGGGCGGTGCCCGCTGGTCGTGGACCCGACCGGACTGGGCCTGATCGATTCGACCGGGCTGCTCATGCTGCGCGGGACGCTCGTACGGACCCGTGCTCGCGGCGGTGACGTCGCCCTGGTGGTGACGTCGGAGCGCGTGCGGAAGATCTTCCGCATCACCGGTCCGAACAGACACTCCGCCCTGTGCGACTCGGTAGGGAGAGCCGTCGAGCAGCCGGGGCGCCACGGCGCGGACGCCGCCGGGAGGCGAGTTCCCGAGTTCTCGGGGCAGGCCCTGCCCGGAGGAGGCGGCAGATGCTGAGCGGGCAGGTCCCCGAGCCGGACGTGACGCTCCGGCCCGCCGCCGGCCCGGGCCCCCTGACACCTCCTCGGCTCCCGCCGAGCGCACTGCGCACCTTGAAACGACGCCTCCACGCCCTGTACCGCGCGGGCGGCACGCCGTCCCCCGCCCGACTCGCCGCGATGACGGCGGAGACGCGGGGGCCGAGGGAGGAGGGGGAGGGAAGCACGACGGAGGCCACGGTCCTCGGGCTCCTGGGCTCGCCCGGACTCGGATCGCTCCGGGACACGCTCGCACTGGCGTCGGCCCTGGCCCGGCACGCGGGGACGGACCCGGTCGCCGTGGCGGCGGACCTGCAGCCGCTCTGGCTGCGAGCCGAGCGGGAACACCCCGTCGCGCTCCGCACCGCCGCCCACTGGGACGCCGTAGGGCTGGGGGTGCGCCCCTCGCCCGGCAGCGACGGGACGGTGAGCGGGCCGCTGACCGAGTACGTCGAGCGTCCGCACGACGCGACGCTGCGCCGGCGCCTCGCCCACGCGGCGGCGGCCGACGGCACCGTGTTCGCGCTGCTGGTGGGGCGCTCCGCGACGGGCAAGACGCGCGCGGCCTACGAAGCCGTCAGGGAGACACTGCCGGACTGGCCCGTTCTGCACCCCGCCGACGCCCGCCAGTTGACCCGCTGGATCGACGAGGACGGCATCGACGCGCGGACCGTGCTGTGGCTCGACGAGACCCAGCGCTATGTGACCGGCGCGTCCGGCGAGGCCGCCGCCCGGGCGCTGGGCGACCTGCTGGACCGGATCGCGCCGCTCGCCGTCATCGGCACGACGTGGCCCGAGCACCTGCGGCGGCTGACCGCCGCCGGCCGCGGAGACCCGGAGGAGAACTTCCACGTCCGTTCCCTGATCGTCGGGCGGAACGCCACCGTCCGCGTGCCCGAACTGCTGCCGGCGGACCATCCCGCGACCAGGCGGGCCGCGGCCCGGGACCCGCGGATGGCCGCCGCCGTGCGAGCGGCCGGTACCGGCCGGCGGATCCTCCAGCACCTCACCTGCGGACCGGAGTTGGTGCGGCACTGGGAGGACGGCCCCGATCACTGGTTCACGGCGGCCGAGCACGCCGTACTCACCGCGGCCGTCGAGGTGCGCCGCCTGGGCCACACCGGCGCGGTCCCGCCGCTCCTGCTGATGGACGCGGCGGTCGCCTTCATGGACTCCACCGCCCGGGCCACCGCGGGCGAGGACTGGTTCGAGACCGCGATCGACACCCTGACGTCGCCGGACAGCGGTCCCGCGGCACTGATCGCCGACCGCCACGGACCGGGAGTCGGCAAGGCGGACGGCTACCGGCCGGACGACTACCTCGAGCAGCACGTACGCCGGGTCCGCGCCCACCGGGCGCCACCGGCGGGCTTCTGGGAAGCCGGGCGTCGGGCCGGAACGGGCGACGACGCCTTCGCGCTCGGCCGGGCCGCAGAGGAGCGACGACGCTACGCCGGCGCCGTCGCCCTGTACGAGCGGGCCGTGGAACTGGGCAGCGAACGGGCGCGCGCGGCCTGGGCCGTGCTCCTGGACACCACGGCGAGCCCTGCCGCCGCGGAGGAGACCGCCGGCCCGAGCGCGACGGCCTGGGCGGCCCTCGCCGTGGCGCGGGAGGACGCGGGCGGCGACGCGCAGGCCGCGTACCGGCGGGCGGCCGAGCTCGGGGACGTCTGGGCCCGGGCCGCGCTGGCGCGGCTGCGCGAGGAGAGCGGGGACCGGGCCGGAGCCGACGCCGTGGCGGACGAGGCGGTCGCCGCGGGGCACCCGCTGGTGTGGGGTGTCCTCGGCCGCATGCGTGCGGCGGACCCGCCGTCGGCGGCACACGCGTACGCCCGCGCGGTCGCCGCCGGCGACACCTGGGCGCACCTGGGGCTGGCCCGCCTGGCGGCGGGCACGGGCGACACCGCGGCGGCGGCCGGACACGCCTCGCGCGCGGCAGCCGCGGGAGTCACGGCCGCCTGGGCGGAGTCGGTGCGCCTGCACTGGTCGCGCGACGACCGGGAGGCGGCCCTGCGCGCGGCCGAGGAAGGCGCGCGGGCCGGTACCGCCGAAGGCTGGTCGGCACTGGCGTTCCTGCGGACGCGGGACGGCGACGCCGAGGGAGCGCTGGCCGCCCACCGGCAGGCCGCCGCGCACGGGGTCGGCGCCGCCTGGCGCGACCTCGCCCTGCTCGCCGACGCGCGCGACGACCGCGACGCGGCCGAGGACGCCGCGGCCCGGGCGGCACAGGCGGGTGACGGCGACGCGTGGACCGCCCTGTCGGCGGTCCGCCGGGCGCGCGGCGACGATGCCGGCGCGGAGCGTGCCGCGGCGGAGGCCGCCCGCTCCGGGGACGTCGAGGCCTGGATCTCGCTGTCCAGAGCGCGCGAGACCGCCGGCGACACACCAGGTGCGGAACGGGCCGCCGACCTCGCCGCCGAACACGGCTCCCCGTCGGCCTGGTCCGCGCTGGCCCGTGTCCGCGAGCGGGCCGGAGACCGCGACGGATCGCGGCGCGCGGTGGAGCGGGCCACCGAGCTGGGCGCGACGGACGCCTGGACCGCCCTGGGCCGGGTCCGCGAGGACTTCGGCGACGGGCCGGCGGCCGAACAGGCCTACCGCGCGGGCGCGGCCGGCGGAGACACGGACGCGTACGCCCTGCTCGGTGCCCTCTACCGGGAAGCCGGTCGTCTCGTCGAGGCGCAGGAGGCCTACCGCACCGCCGTGGACGCGGGCCGCCCCGAGGCCTGGGACGGCCTGTTGTCGGTCCTCACCACCCGGGCCGAGGGACCGGCCGCGGCCCGTGGCGTGTCCGTGCTCCGCGCGACGGGGCTGCCGGCGGAGCACTGACGAGGGTCACGACTCCCGGACGGGCGTGCGGTTCTCGGTTCGGCCTACAGGCTGAGCGCGTCCTCCACGTTGTCCATCCACGGGGTCACGGAGTTGGTGTCGGGGGAGACGTACAGGCCCGGGGTCGAGGCGTTGAGGGGGGTCTGTTCGAGATCGGACTCGGTGTTCATGGTCATCGCGATCGAAGCGACCGTCCTGCCCCGGCCGTCGTCGGCGCCCCCCATGAGGCCGGCGTAGGCCGACTCACCCGGTTCGAGCCTGAGCGCGTCCTCGATGCCGGGGGCCGCGCCCCGCTCCGTGGCCTGGCCGTCCAGCTCGCCGAAGGTCACGACCGGGTGGCCCAGCGCCCGGCAGGCCTTCTCGCCCTTGTTGGTGATCTTCAACAGGTAGCTGCTGGTGGTCGGTTCGGCGAGGCTCGCGGTGAACTTCACGTCGTACGTGCTGCACGGGAAGACGTCGTGGTCGGCCGAGGAGCCACCGCCGGACGAGCCGGTGCCGGACGGACTTCCGGCGGGGGAAGCCGGCCCTGACGGCGCCTTCGACGGCGCCTTCGACGGCGCCTTCGACGGCGCCTTCGACGGGGTCGCCGACGGGCTCGTGGACGATGTCGTGCCGGTGTCGCCCGCCGTGCCGTCCTCGGCGGGACCGCAGGCGGTCAGTGCCAGCGCGGAGAGGGCGGCGAGGACGACGGCGGCTCTGCGTACGGTGCTCATGGCGTGGTTCCCCCGATGAGAAGCGTGGTGTTCCGGAGTGCTGCTCCAGCGTCCCGCGGGTTCTTCACAGCTTGGTGACAGGATCTCGCCGGATCCACCACCGTTCACGGTGCCGGGGGCCGGCCGCGTCCACGGGCGGGGCTCAGCGGACGTACTCGACGATCTGCATCATGCCCTGGTCCTCGTGCTGGAGCTGGTGGCAGTGCAGCATCGAACGGCCCTCGAAGTCCTCGGCGCACAGCCGGAAGGTGATCGTGCCGCGGGACGGGATGCCGACGGTGTCGTGCCAGACGGGGGTGGCCAGCGGGCGGCTGTTGACCGCCGTGAGCAGAAAGTGGTTGGTGTGCAGGTGGAAGGGGTGGTGGGGATGGCTGTGCGAGTCGTTGGCGACGGTCCATTCCTCCACTTCGCCCAGCCGGACGCGGTGGTTGACGTGATCGGGGGAGAAGCGGCCCCAGGCCAGGTCCCGTGGGCCCGCCGCGGCATCAGCGTGCGGCGTCTCCCCGTCGCCCAGGATGCGGTAGGCGTTGGGGAAGGCGCCGGAGAGCACGTCGCTGTAGCTGCGGAAGGCCACGTGCCGGGTGCGGGTGGGGGCGGGCAGGCTGGTGGGCCGTCCGGGCAGGTCTGCCGGCAGTGACATGTCGCGGGGCGGGCCGGCGACGACCACCGTCATCAGGGGCCGGTCGACGCCGTCCGTGATCAGTTCGTACGTGCCGGGCTCACCGCCGCGGACCAGCACGTCGGCCCGGCCGCCCATGGGCAGAGCCACCGTGGAGGAGGGGACGGGGGCCATGAAGGTGATGCCGTCCTGGGCGATCCGGTGCATCGTGTGCCCGTCCAGCCGCAGGGAGAGCGGGGTGAGTGCTCCGGCGTGCACGATCCGCCACCGCTGGACCTCGCCGGGCGCGATGGTGAGGACGGGATTCTTCGCCCCGTTGACGAGGAAGGTGGGGGCGAGTCCCTCGAAGGCGTCCTCCGACGTCAGATCCGGCACCCGCCCGCCGTTCAGGCGGAGTTCGTTGACGCAGACGACGACCTCACGGGCGGCGGCGATCTCGGGGACCTCGTCGACGTCCCCCTCCACGACGATGACGCCGGCCATGCCGTTGAGCACGTGGGTGGCCGTCGATCCGTGATGGTGGGGGTGGTACCAGAAGGTGCCGGCGGGATGCCCGGCCGGGACCGTGACGCGGCTGCGGTGGGTCGTGGTGCCGCCCGGCTCCGCGGCGGGCTCGAAGGCCCGGAACACGTTGTCCGCGTCGCCCGTCGGGTCCACGTGCATGCCGTGGGTGTGCAGGTTGAAGGTGCTGAAACGGTGGGGGACGTTGATGTCCTGGTGGGGGCCCGCGGTGTCCGGCGGCAGCGTGTTGACGTGCGTGATCTCGAGGGCGTCGCCGGGGCGCACCCGCAAGGTCGGTCCGGGGACCGCCCCTTCGTAGGTGCGGGTGCGGACGGTGCCCACGCCGGGCAGCGCCACTTCGGTGAATCCGATCGTGAGCCGTGTGGTCAGGGAGGTGCTCCAGGGCGGGGTGCCGCGCGTCTCCGGTTGGGGAAAGCCGGGGTCGTCCTCGTGGCGCGGCACTGTACGAGCGTTTGCCGACGACGCGTGCGCACCCACCGACGGCACCGCGTGCGCACTCGTCGACGGCACCGCGTGCGCACCCGCCGGCGATGCCGTCAGGACCGCTCCGGCGGCGAGCGGCAGGCTCTTCAGTACGCCGCGTCGGGGCAGAGTGGTCACGGGGCGCCTCCTGGGGCGGCAGACCGGCGGCGGACGGCCGCCGACATCCGCGCGGAAAGTGACGAATGGGTATTTTCTGACACGAGAGTGGTCGCAGTGTAGAGGTCGCTCGACCGCGGTGACGGTGCAACACGGCGGGCGCGCACCCGGCGGCTCCCGCCTCGGAGCCCTGCGCGTCGCCGTCCTGGTCATGACGGCAACCGGCGGGAGCGGTGGAGCTGGTGGGGCGGTCGGAACGGCTGGAACGGCTCCGACGGCCGCAGCGGCGCGGTAGGACACGGAGAAAAGCGGTCGCTCCCGCGTCCACGCTCCCCTAAGGTGCCCAAGTCGTAGCGGAAGAGGGGCGGTTCGGGACGTGGCACTCAGGGCGTCGGTGCGGGAGCGGTTGGCGGACGCGGCGCGGACCGCGCTGGGCGGCGGGCGCCGGACGGCGGCGGTCACACGCGTCGCGGGTGGCAGCAAGAAGGGCGTGTACCGCCTCGTGATGGACGACGCGACGACGGCGATCGCCTATCTCTGGGACGCCGCCGAGAACTACTGGCCGGCGGCCCACGGCGACGACGACCTCACCGACCCCCTCTCGCCCGGCCTCGGACTCGACCTGTTCGAGGCCGCGCACGCGCGGCTGGACGCGCTCGGCGTCCGTGTCCCGGCGGTCCGCTTCGTCGACCGCGACAATGCCCACCACGCGGGCGGCCTCGCGATCGTCGAGGACCTCTCGGGCGAGAACCTGGAGGAGCTGCTCGCGCGCGACCCGCGCGCGGCCGCCCCCGTCATGGCCGGGCTCGGGGAGGCGCTGGAGGCGATGCGACGCCATCGGGCACCCGCCCACGGCAAGGTGGCCGTGGCCGACGCGGGAGGAACTTCGCGGGGGTCGTCGTGCGAGGCGGTCGTGCTGGACCGCGCACTGCGGGACCTCGCCGAGGCCGCGTCGCGTGATCCGCGGATCGCGGGAGTCCGCGACCGGCTGGCGGAGCGCCTGCTGGAGCTGACCGCGGCGGTGCGGCCACGCGCCGAGCACGCGGTCGTACACGGTGAACTGGGCCCGGACCACGTGCTCGTGGACGCGGACGGGAACCCCGTGCTGATCGACATCGAGGGCACGATGTACTTCGACGTCGAGTGGGAGCACGCCTTTCTGCGGATCCGCCTGCACGACGCCTACCGCCCGCTGGAGGCACCGGGCCTGGACGAGACCCGCCTCGCGCTCTACACGCTCGCCCAACGGCTCTCGCTGACGGCGGGTCCGCTACGCCTGCTCGACGGCGACTTCCCCGACCGTGCTGCCATGGCGTCCATAGCCGAGCACAACCTCAACGAGGCGCTGACACTGGCCCGCACCTGAACCGCCGGTACGGGCGCCGCCGGACCGGTCCGCCCGCCGCCGGTCCGGCGCGGACGTGTCGGGTGCACCCGCCTGCGGCCGGCCCGGCGCCGGTCTGCCGGGCACCCGCCGGGCGTACGGCGCTCGGCCCGCGCGACCGGGCACTGCCGGCGCCCAGTCCACGAGCAGCGCCGACCACCGGGGTGAACGGGTGGCGTGCAGGCTGGAACCACCGTTGAGAACGATCATCCGAGTTGTCGTCACCGCGTCACACCAAGGGCCCGTTCTCCGGGGGCGAAGCGCATTCCGGGCGGCCTCGGGGAGCGGGACGGACGTCACCGGGACGGCTCGGTCACCCCCGGGCCGGCGGGTCGCGGTTCCCCCTCCCGGCCCGTCAGAGCGGCCAGGGACAGGGCGCCCGGCCCGGAGAAGACCAGCAGCAGGAAACCCCAGCAGAACAGGGCGGGGGAGAGCCCACCGTTCTGCAGCGGGAACAGGCCGTCCGGCTGGTGCTCGGTGAAGTAGGCGAACGCCATCACGCCCGAGCTGAGGAACGCCGCACTGCGGGTCGCCACCCCCAGGAGGACGAGTACGCCACACGTCAGTTCGATCACCCCGGCGTACCAGAATGGCCAGTCTCCCGCCGGACTGGCCTTGCGCCCCAGCACCCCGAAGACCGTGGCGGCGCCCTCGCTGGCGAACAACAGGCCGAGGACCATGCGGAACAGGCCGAGCACGAAGGGCTGGTGCGTCGTCAGCCGGTCGCTGAGGCGCGGAGTGGTCATCGGTGCTCCTTGAGTGGCTGCGGTCCGGGTGCGGGGCGACGCCTGTCATGACGCGGGGGCGGGGCTCCCGGTTCTCCCTACGTGCGGACGGCGGGCCTCGTTCAAGCGGTGCGGCACCGAATGACGGATTGACGGTCGCCGGACATGGGCAGAGGGCCAGCAGCACGTGACATGAGCACGCCCACCTTCCCCCACAGGAGGTCGATCATGCACTCACGCACCCGTGTCCCGGTACTGGCCGCCGTCCTCGCGGCGGCCGCCACCCTCTTCGGAGGCCCGGCCCACGCGCACGCGCAAGCCCCCGCCGACCAGCCCCTCGCGGCCCGGATCGTCACCTACGACGCCGCCGCGTCCGCGGAGTTCCGGGCCGCCGTCGACCGCGGCGCGGCGATCTGGAACGAGAGCGTGGACAACGTCGAACTGCGACCCGTCGCCTCCGGGCAACGCGCCAACATCCGGATCCTCGCCGACAACGGCTGGCCCCGCGCCCTGACCACCTCGCTCGGCAACGGCACCGTCTACATCGGGCGGCAGGCCGTCGACCAGGGCTACAACACGGTTCGCATATCGGCGCACGAACTCGGCCACATTCTCGGCCTGCCGGACCGCAAACCCGGCCCCTGCACCAGCCTGATGTCGGGTTCCAGCGCCGGCGTCGCGTGCACGAACCCCTACCCGAACGCGGCCGAGAAGGCGGAGGTCGAGGGCGACTTCGGTGTCGCGCCCGCCCGCTCCACGGGAGCGCCGGGGACGGTGACGACCGTGGACTGAGCCGTCGCCGGCTCGGGCGGGCCGCCGAAGCTCTGGAGTTCCTCAAGACGCGCTTGACCCCTCGACGTCGCCGGGCATGGCCCTGGTAGGAATTCACATCGGACGACTACGGGGGTCGAGTGCAGTGGAATTCATGGTGATCGCAGGGTTCGCGTTCCTCGTGATCCTGATCGCGGGAATACGTCAGGACCGGCGCCGCTTCAGGTCGCGGGGCCGGTCCTGGGGCGGTGACGGGGGCGGTGACGGCGGTGGTGACGGCGGCGGCTGGTCGTGCGGCGGCGGATCGTCCTGCGGGGGCGGCGGCGGATCGTCCTGCGGGGGCGGCGGCGGAGGTGACTGACCGCCACGGAAGGTCCCGTCGTGACTGCGGGGCGTAGCCGTCCGCCCATCGGCTGAGAACAGGTCACGATGGAGAATTTTTTGAGCGCCAGGTGCGGATTGCGGGGCCCTTCGTGGGGTAGAACGGGTCTGGGACGCGATCCATGATCATGGATGGCGCCCACACCCATTCCAGCCGGCGTCCGCCGGCGAGAACGAAGGACACAGCAGTATGGCCAGCGGCACCGTGAAGTGGTTCAACGCCGAAAAGGGCTTCGGATTCATCGCCCAGGACGGCGGCGGCCCGGATGTCTTCGCGCACTACTCCAACATCTCCGGCAACGGCTACCGTGAGCTGGTGGAGGGAGAGGCGGTCACCTTCGACGTGACCCAGGGACAGAAGGGCCCCCAGGCGGAGAACATCGTCCGCGGCTGACCCCCTGTACCCAGCCCGCCCGGATCGCCGTGTAGAGTGGCGGAACCGACGCGGGGTGGAGCAGCTCGGTAGCTCGCTGGGCTCATAACCCAGAGGTCGCAGGTTCAAATCCTGTCCCCGCTACCAAAAAGAGGGGCCCGGCATCAGCCGGGCCCCTCTTCCCCGTGGGCGCACGGAGCCGGGCCGGGGCCGTCACAGGTGGGGTCTGAGTCCGAAGCGGGGGCCCAGACCCGGGGTGTCCGATCCGGCCAGTTCGGTGGCGAGGCCGTGGACGGCCACCAAGTCGTGCAGCAGCTCGGAGGTCTCCTCCGGCGGCAGGCGCGAGGCGCTCGCCACCTCCTCCAGGTGGACGGCCTCGCCCTGGTGTTCCCGCTGCAGACGGCTCAACGCCTGGAAGACCCGCTCGTGCTCCTCGGAGTAGGGCCCACGGCCCTCGAAGGACCGGCTCTCCGGAGCGGTCCCACGCTCCTGCGGTGCGTCGTCATCCCGTTTCCCGCGGTCCATGGACACGGGCTCCTCTCCCTCAGCCCCTGCCCGCGCCGGCGCTGTGCCCGTGCAGGGTCCGCGTGACCTCCTCGTCGCCGACCTGGCCGAAGTCGGCGTACCACAGGCCGACCGCCCGGAAGTCCGGTGGCCGGTGCAGGCAGACGACGTCGTCCGCCTCCGAGCGCAGGGCCGCCGCCGACTCGGGTGCGCCGACCGGAACGGCGAGGATCAGCCGCGCGGGCTCCTGCCGGCGCAGGTGGCGCAGGGCGGCACGCGCGGTCACGCCGGTGGCGAGCCCGTCGTCGACGACGATCACGGTCCTGCCCCCGACGCGCGGTGCGGGCCGGTCGCCGCGGTACCGCCGTTCCCGGCGCCGCAGTTCGGTCCGCTCACGGCTGACGTCCGGGTCGAGCATGTCCTCGCTCAGGCCGAGCATCTCCACCGAGCGCCGGTCGAACAGGGGAGGGTCGTCCCCGACGATCGCGCCGATGCCGGTCTCGGGGTGTCCCGGGACGCCGATCTTCCGTGCCACGAGGACGTCGAGCGGTGCCCCGAGCGCCCGGGCGACCTCGACGGCCACCGGGACGCCACCCCGGGGGAGCGCCAGCACGAGGGGATCGGTGAGACCACCGTCCGCCGACCACTCCAGCAGCCGGGCGGCGAGTTCCCGGCCGGCCTGGCGACGGTCCTGGAACCGCATGACCTCTCACCTGCCTTCCTCGGACGAGGACGTGCGCACGGTGTCCGCCGCGGGCAGGGCCTGCTCGTCGGGGATGGTTCCCGTCCGCCTCCCTGTCCGTCTCCCGCGGGTTCCCGCTCGCGCGAGTACGTGCGGTGCGCGCGGTCGCCCCCTCCTGTCCGGGGTTTCCTCCCGGACGGCGGCCAAACGGGAACTCCGCCGCCGCGAGCGGGTTCCCCCCGGCATCGTGGGTACGCGGTGGGGGACATCCGGGTCCTGGCGATCCACACGATCGGCCGATGGGGAAGAGGCTGATACCGATGACCTCCGACATGGTTCTGGTGCCCGCCGGCGAGGTCGCGCTCTCCGGCGACCTCGTCGTTTCGGCACCGGCGCGGGCCGTGGTGCTCTTCGCGCACGGCAGCGGCAGCTCCCGGCACAGTCCGCGCAACCGCATGGTGGCCGCCGAGCTGCGCACCGCCGGGCTGGGCACGCTGCTGATGGATCTGCTCGGCGAGCGCGAGGAGCGGCACGACGCGCTGACCGCCGAGCACCGGTTCGACATCGCGCTCCTGGGCCGGCGGCTCGTGTCCGCGATCGACTGGCTGGGGACCCGGCCCGACACCCACGACCTGCCCGTCGTCCTGTTCGGCGCCAGTACCGGTGCCGCCGCGGCGCTGGTGGCGGCCGCCGAACGGCCGGACCGCGTGCTGACCGTGGTGTCGCGGGGCGGGCGCCCGGATCTCGCGGGGGACGCCCTGGAGCAGGTGACGGTCCCGGTACTGCTCCTGGTCGGCGGGCGGGACCAGCAGGTGCTGGCCCTGAACCAGGAGGCGGCCCGGCGGATGCGCTGCCCGCACGCCCTGCACGTCGTCCCGGGGGCGACGCACCTGTTCGAGGAACCGGGAGCTCTGGAACACGTCGCCGCGACGGCCAGGCGGTGGTGCGACGACCGGCTGCGCTCCGCGCACGAGTCCCGGACGACCGCGCGGCCGGGACCGACCCGGGCTCCGGCCCGCAACGAGAGGTGACCGGTCGGACGCGGGGCCGCCGCGCGGCGCGGTGCACGGTGCCGGAGACGACATGGGGGCGCCGACGGGCGCCGGGGACGGCCACCGCCCGCCGCCGGCGCCGCGGTGCGCCGTGCGCGGAAGGTACGGCGGGAGCCGGACCGGTGCGGAGGGAGGAACACCATGAGCGCGTCGGATCCGGGACGCCGTGAGCGGCGGGCGCGCCGCGCGCGTTCGGGGACGCTCGGACGGCGCTCCCCGAGGACCGGAACCGAACCGGCCACCGCACAGAGCCCCCTCGCGCTGCGCCTGCTCCTGTCAGGTGTCTTCGTGCCGGTGTTCGTCGCGGCGGCCGTCGTCCTCGCCGTGTGGGCCGCCCACTCGGGACCCGGCGACAGCCCGGGACGCGGCCCCCTGATCGCCGTAGCCGTCCTGTGCGGGGCCCTGGCCCTGTCGGCGGCGGCCGATCTCCTGGTGGTCGGGCGTCGGCTGCGGCGTGAGCGGGGCGCACGGTGAGGGCGTGACGCGGGGCCGCAGCAAGGATGCCCCTCCTGCCGTGGGCCCGGTCTCCTGCCGTGGGCCCCGGTCCTCGTTCAGCGCCGGTAGAGCGCCACGAGGGTGCCGACGGCGAGTCGCCGGTCGTCGACGGCCCGGTGGACCTGGTCGGCGCTCGGCGCCCCGGGCAGGACGCACGGCTCCCCGAGCGCGTACAGGCGGAAGTGGTACCGGTGTGCCTCGTCCCCCGGCGGGGGGTGTGGTCCGCCCCAGCCCCGTTCGTGGAAGCCGTTGACGAGTTCGGTGCCGCCGGGCGGGACCGCGCCCGCTTCCGTACCCCCGCTGCGGGGGTCGATGCCGACCACCACCCAGTGCACGAACGTGCCCGACGGCGCGTCGGGGTCCTCGCACAACAGCACCAGCTCGGTCGCCTCGTCCGGGATGCCGCTCCACGCCAGCGGCGGGGATTCGTTCTCTCCTTCGTACGCGTACCTGCGCGCCAGGACGGCGTGGTCGTCGAACGCGCTGCTGATGAGTTCGATGCCGGCCATGGAACCCGGAGTACCCGTCCTGGTCCGCGCGTACCGGCGGGGCGCCGCGGCACGAGCCGGACCGTGCAACGGTGTTGCAACGTACGGCCCGGCAGGATGGCCGGTGCCCGGGCAGCGGCCTCGCCCGGGCCGGAGCGACCGGCCCCGTACCGACGGCGGTACGGGGCCGGTGGCCGGTTGCCCGCCACGCCACGTCGGCGACCTGCCGGGGACGCCCGCCGGTCCGGCTCCGGGCGCAGGCGGGCCGGGAGCACGGGCCGTGGCCGCGGTGACGGTGCCGCGGTGACCCCGCGCCGACGGGCGGTCCACGACGGACGGGGGCCGGCCGGGCGTGCGCCCTCACCTCACCGTCCCGACAGCCCCGTCACCTTCGCGCTCGCCGACACCTCGTAGACCAGGGTGATCGTGCGGCGGCCGCCGGGGGGCAGGACGACGTCCCAGCGGGCGATGCCCTCCGCGTCGACCGTGTCCGGCACGGGGGAGCAGGCCTCCTCGCGCAGCCGCACCTCCACCGCCGAGACCTCCGAGACGGGGACGCGCTCCCGCACGGCGACGACTTGTTCGGCCCGTTCCGCGGGGGCGGAGAACCGGGAGAGGTGCAGCCGGACGGTGTGGGTGGTCACGGTCCGCTGGGTCAGGCCGGAGGAGGCGTGGGACTCCTCGGCGTGCCGGACCACGCGGTAGTCGTCGCAGCTTCCGAAGGCCAGCTCGACGGGGGCGCCCGGGGCCGTGAAGTCCAGGGTGCCGCGGCCGGTGAACCCGCTGTCGCGGACCAGGTCCACGGGCCCGGCGAGCAGGGCGTGGCCGGAGCGGTTGTCGAACCGCGCGACGCGGGTGACCAGGGGTGACAGCTCGGGCGCGCAGGCGTACTCGCTTCGCGCAGCCGTGGTGAAGACGGACAGGGGCACGCGGTGGGCGCGGCCGTCCGCGGGCACCGAGACCGGCGCGGAGGCGTTGAGCACGCGGGTCTCGCCGCCGTCGGCGACTCCCGGCAGGCCGATCACGGGGGCCGGGCCGAGGTCGCCGATCTCCTGCTCGCGCACCTCGACGTCGACCGTGCGGCGCTCCGCCGCGGTGCGGTCCGTGAGCGTCAGCCGGTCCTCCCGCAGGCGCGGCGGCTCGGCGGCAGACGCGGACCGGGCCGTCGACAACGTCAGCCGTACGTCGGACCAGTCCTCGCCGGTGCGCTGCCAGACCATCGCGTCGGTCTCCAGCGTGAGGGAGTCCCCGTCGAGCACGGCCCGGTAGGCGGGCCGCCACAGCGCGCACGGGGTGAGGTGGGTCAGGCGCAGCCCCACCGGGCCGGCGGCGCCGGCCTCCACGGTCAGCTCGACGTACCCGACCAGCTCGGCGGGTTCCGTCTCCGCGAGGTCCACGGCCCGCTGCGCCTCCCCGAGTTCGGCGGCCAGGGCGGTCAACCGGGCTTCCGCGGCGCGCAGTCGCTCACCGTACGCGTCGCGTTCGGCGTCCACCCGGTCCAGTTCGCGGGTCCAGCGCGGGCCCTCGGTCTCCCCGTGGCCGGCGCCCTCGCCGATCTCCCGCAGCAGGTCGGCGGCGAGGCGGCCGAGCAGGTCGAGGCGGGACCGCAGCCGGTCGCGGCGCTGCTCGACGGCGAGCCGTTCCTCTTCGAGGGCGTGCACGTGCCGGCGGAGGGCGGAGTCGTCGTCGGCGGACGGCAGCGGCCCGCGCGGCGTCCAGGCGCGGACGATCCGCACGTCGAGCACGCTCGCGTCGTGCTCGGCGGTCAGCTCGGCGTGCAAGGTGCGGTCGACGGCCAGCGCGCCGACCGGCCCGAGCCGCAGCCGTTGGACACCGGCCCGCAGGTCGAGCACGGCGGTGCGTTCGACGTGGGCGCGGTCCTCCAGGCACGTGACGGCGGTGACGGGGAGGGGGATCGGCTTCGGGGCCGTGGACATGGGTGGGTCAGCTCCTGCGGTTGCCGCCGACGAGGGTCTTGCCGGCCGGGATGCGGATCTCGTAGCCGCCGTCGAGAGCGGTGGTGCCGCCGGCGGGCAGCGTCACCCGCCAGACGCGGGTGCCCGGTGCGTGCCGGTCGGACCCGGAACCGTCCTCGGGTGCCGTCCAGTCAGCCCGTTCCTCGATCCGGACGTCCGGGTCGGAGGTCACCGGCACCGGCTCGCGCACCTCGACGGTCACGGGCCCGGCGAGCCGGTTGGCCAGTTCCACGTGCACGCGGTGGTCGAGCACGGTGATGTTGTTGCGCAGGCCCGCCGTCGACTCGCGCAGGTTCGTGCGGCGGGTGACCCGGATGCCCTCGGCCGGCCCGAGTCCCACCCGGCGCACCCCACCGGGCGCGAGGGTGGGCAGCGCCGCGGTCAGCAGGAAGTCGTCGTCGACGGTGACCTCCACCGGGCCGGCCAGCAGAGCCTGGTCGGTGGCGTTGGAGAGCACGAGGGTGGCGTACACGGTCGGCTCCACCGACGGCACGCACAGGTACTCGGTGCGCAGACCGACCGGGATCTCGCCGACGGTGACGGTGTGCCAGGTGCCGTCCGAGGGGATGTCGGCGCGGGCGGCGGCGTCGAAGCGGTGGTCGAAGGAGCCCGCCGACTCGCGGGGCCGCACGGCGTGCCCGGGCAGCGGCAGCGCGGCCACCGCCTCGGCGCGGCGCCGGTGCTCGGCCGCCACCGGGTCGAAGGGGGAGTCGGGGAACAGCCGGCCCCGGCGGTCGCCCGGCTCGTCGGGGCCGCACAGCACCAGTGCCGCGTAGTCGAGTTCGGTGCCGCTGGGCCGCGGCGGACCGACCGCCGGGGCGGGCGGTGGCGGGGGCGCGGCCCGGCCCGGAGCCGGGGGTGCCTTGGCGGCGGGAGCGGAGGGAGCGGCGAAGGCCCTGCCGGCGCTGCGCGGGGCGCCGCCCGGACGCGGCCTGGTCGGCTGCGCGAGGTCCGGCACCGGGCCGCCGAAGGGCATCGGAGGGGCGACGGGCGGGCCGCCGGGCGCCGCGGGCAGGGGCGGGGGTCCGCCGTAGGACGGCGGAGGGGCAGGGCGAGCGAGGTCGGCCGTGCCGGCCACGGTCGCCGCCCCCGAACCCCTGGGTGCGGCGGCGGCCGTGGCCGGACGCGGGCCCGGGGCGTCGTATCCGGTGAACAGGTCGGCGAGCCCGGCCGGGGGCTCGCGCCAGCCGGAGGGGGCGGGGGCGGGCTGGCGGCGCCCGATCCGGACCGAGCCGAGCTTCGGCAGACCGGTGCGGCGCCGCAGGTCGGCGGTGGACAGGGCGACCCGTACGCCCGTCCAGTCCTCCCCGGTGCGCTGGGCGACCGAGGCGCGCAGCACCAGGCGGCCGCTGTCCTCGCCGCGGCGGTGGCCGAGACGGTAGGCCGGTACCCAGACGGCGCCCGGCACCCCGTACTCCAGCTCCAGCTCCGCTTCCGCGTCACCGGTGCCGCCGGCGAGGGTGAGGACCGCGGAGACCGTGGTCGCGACGTGCGCCGGCGGTACGTCGGTGGAGGCGCGGGCCAGCCGGTCCGTGGCGACGGCGAGGTCGTGCCCGACGAGACGCAGTGCCTCGTCGAGTTCGGCGAGGCGGGTGTGCAGGTCCGTCAGCCGTTGTTCGACGAAGTCGGCGAGTTCCAGCCACGCGTCGACCGGGGTGCGCCGGTGCGGATCGTCGCGCCTGCGGGCCGGCGGGACCGGGTGCAGGGCCGCGACTTCCCTGATCAGATCCAGCTGCCGGTCCCGACGCCCCTGTGCCGCCGCGTACGCCTCGCCCAGCCGCTCCACCTCGCGCCGCAACGCGTCGGGGACGCCGGCGTCCCGCGGCTCGGCCCCGACCTCGACCCTGGCCTCGACGACGCGCACGCCGGGAGCGCCGAGGACTCGCGCCCGCAGTGAGCCGGGGTCCAGCGAGCGGGGCAGCCCCGTCACCCGTACCCGCCCGTCCGGCGGCACGCTGCCGCGGGCCAGACGGCGGCAGAGCGCGCCCTGCGCGTACACCACGACCGAATCGAGGGTCGACCCCCAACTCCGTGCCTCTTCCACCCGCATGTACGCCCCCACCGTGTCCGTGCCGAGTACAGCCTACGTCCCGTGCGCGTTCCCCGCGGGTCCCGTGGCGACGACCGGACGCGGCCCGGTGGCGGTCTGCGGGTGACGGCGGACGGACGGCAACGGAGCCGGCGGTGTCGCAGCCGTCGAGGCTGGTGTCGTCGCCCCACCTGGTCTACGGGTCGTACGGGGCGGAGACGGGCAAAGGGCCGGTGGAAGGGGGGAGTTGTCCCTGGACACTACGCGGTGGACGGGGGCGCCGGGTGATCGTGGTTCTGGTCACGCCAGGCCCGAGGTGAGATCCCGTAGGCCTGTTTGAACACCTTGCTGAAGTGGGTCGCGTCCACGAAGCCCCAGCTCCGCCCTATCGCCGCGATGGTCCGCAGCCGGCTGTCGGGCCCGGCCAGCTCTCGTCTGCATGCCGCCAGGCGGTGCGAGCGGATCCAGTCTCCGAGACTGATCCCCGACCGGGACAGCACGGTGTAGAGATGACGCACGGAGATGCCGTGCGCGCCGGCGATCCGTGCCGCCGACAGGCCGGGATCCGCCAGGTGCGCCCGGATGTACCGGGTGATCCGCAGACTGAGTGTCGCCTCCAACGGTGCCTTGGCCGCACCGGAGTCGCCGAGATGGGACGCCACGACGGCGCGGAGCAGTTCGATGCTGGGCTCCAGGACGGCGTCGGTGTGCACGCCTTCGCGCAGTTCCTCGCTGACGGCCAGCTGGGAGAAGTACGTGAAGGCGAGGCGTGCGACGGGGTTGCCTGAGCCGAGGGGGACCGCGGCGATGTCCCGCAGCGACCGCTCGGGGAGCGCGAGTGCCGTACGGGGGAAACGCAGGAAGTGATGGTCGACCCCCTCGGCGAAGAGAAGGGTGTAGGGAGCGGTCGATTCGTAGACGGTGAAGTCTCCCGGGCCCAGTAAGGACTGGCGGCCGTTCTGCACCACCAGGCTGGTGCCCGTCACCTGAAGGCCGAGGAAGACCGCCGCTTCCTCGTCCCGCCGGGCCAGCCGCTCCGTCCGGCGAATGGTGGTGGCGGTCGCCCGTGCCGAGCAGATCCCGATGGGGCCGACGGCGCCGAGGCCCATGCGTACCGAGATGTCCTCGGTCGGCGGATGGTGATCGATGTCGACCGCCACGACGGATTCCCACACCGCGTGCCGGATCGCCTCCTTCCGGTCCTGTGGCGGTACGCACGCGGTGTCCAGGACCGCGCTCATGAGGCGGGACTCCGCCCGCACCGCTCGTGGAGCCGGCCTGGCGACACTTCGGCTCGTTCCCCCACAAGCCACCTCTCTGTACGGACGACTTCCGGCATCAGCTTGGCAGGATCATGTCTGGTTGTGCAACGACTTCCACGGGCCCGTGCGGAGCTGGTGGCCGTTCCCCGGACCCCCCGCACGAATGACAAAGTCCCCCGCACGGATGACAAAGTCCGCGCCCCGCGATGACCCTAAGGTCTCTCGGCGGGGGCGTCGTTCTCGAGCCGGCGGTGAGTCCCCTGTCGTTCGAAGGCCGGCGCAGGAACCCATCCGAGGAGGACGTGCCGAGTGAAGCGAAAAACCTCCGTTCGTCTTTCCGGCGCTCTCCTCGCCTTCCTGGTGGCCGGCTGCGGGGCCCAGGGCGAAGACGCGGAGGATGCGGAGCGGCCGCAGAAAGGCGCGGGGGCCGGCGTGGCGGGTGCGCAGATCAGAGAGCTGACCCTCGCGGAGGAGGCCGAGATCGAGCTCGCGGAGGAAGAGCTCGTCGGAGAGTGCATGACCCGTCAGGGTTACTCCTACTGGCCGAATCCCGTGGCCGGCGTCGCGGAACGCAAGGTCGGCGCGTACGTGGTGGACGACGTCGACTGGGCTCGCCGGTACGGGTACGGCCGCCCCTTCGACCTGGCGGCCGAGGAGTCACGCCGTAGCCATCCCAACATCACCTACGCCAACGCACTCCCGGAGAAGGAGCGCATTCGCTACTCACTCGCGCTGGACGGCGACTTCGACGACACCATCTCCGTCGAGCTGCCGTCCGGCGGCACGGTCCGGACACCGCGCGAGGGCTGTCACGCCGAGGCGCGGGAGCGGCTCTTCGGCGACTACCCGACCTGGTTCCGGGTCAAGAAGACGGTGAACGGACTGACCCCGCTGTATGTGCCGAGGATTCTCCGGGACGAGCGCCTGGCCACCGCGGTCAAGGCATGGTCCCGGTGCATGACCGCTTCGGGAGCCCCTTTCAGCAGCCCGGACGAGATACGCCGGAAACGGGATTCCCTGGTCGAGGGAATGAACGCGTCCCAAGCGCAGAGCGCCGAAGTGGAACTGGCCGTGACCGAGGCCGAATGCGCCCGGAGGACATCCCTCGGGGAAACCGCGCGTTCCCTTGAGGACGAGTACAGGGGACAGGCGCTGCTTGCCCACTCCGAAGAGTCTGCGACCTACCAGCAGATGAGGATCACCGCGCTTTCCCGGGCCAGGAACCGCGACAGCAGGTAAAAGACATCCGGTACCCGGTGTCCGGTAGGCGTCCCACCGCAGATTTCCGCGGCGTCATGGCCGCGGGGAAGTTCCCACCCGACAGATCGTCCAAGGAGTTGTCCGCATGAAGAAGCTTCCCGCCACCCTGACCGTGCTGGCCATGGCCGCTCTCGGAACCGTCGTCCCTCTCTCCACCGCGCACGCCGCCGAGACCTGCTCCGACGACTACTCGGCCGCGGCCGCCGGTTCCATGTACGCCTACGACAGCCTCAACTGCGTCGGTCGGCTCGGCCGGGCCGAGGGCGACGACGCCAACTGGGGCGACGGCTCGTACAGCTTCCAGGGCGGCGACACCAACAAGGCCTCGTCCATCCTCAACAAGGGCAACAACCAGGAGGTCCAGTTCTTCAACGGAACCGGCACGTCGTGGACCGGCGGCCACATCTGCCTGTCCCGCGCCGAGGGCTACGCCTCCAACCTCACCGACGACTACTTCACCACCGGCCACTCGGCCAACAACGCCATCAGCTCGCACCGTTGGGTGGGCGCCAGCACGTGTGACAGGTGGGCGGTCTGATCCCCGCGCCCTCGGGCCTGTCGTTTGGATCAGGCCGGGCTCGCGGGCCCTGGCACCGCCCCTCGCCGCGTTGTCGTCGGTCGCCGGGGCTCCGCCCCGACTCCCTCCTCCGCCTCGCGAGGCTCTCCCACCGCCTGAAAGGCGCGGGAGGTGCCCCCGGCACCGGACCGCGCTCCCTGATCCGGCCCGATCCAGACGAAAGACCCTCGCTCCCGCACAGCCGGGACTGACAGTCCGCGCCTTGTGGGGACGCCTTGCGCCCGGCATCCCCACAAGGCCCTGTCGGCACCTTCCCGCCCGCCCCGTGACGCCATGCTCGCTCCTGCGGAGGGGCCCACTCGCCGCACCGGGTCCTGACCCGAGTACGTCCAGCACGAGCGGCAGGGCCCGGCACGCCGGGAGTGCGCACCTGACGGCGCAGGGCCCGTCCTTACGCGGACCGCTCCTCTCGTGGCGCCCCCTCTGCGTCCGCGGCCGGGGCGGCGGGCGCTTCCGGGGAGGTGTAGAAGACGGAGGTGCCCTGCTTGCCGCGCTGGGCGTGGTTCCTGGCCACCAGCGCTTCGAGGGCGGTGCGCACGACGGTGGTCTTGATGTTCCGTTCGGGGTACTGCTCACCCAGCGACTGGGCGACCTCGGCCGCGGAACGCGGCTCGCTCCGGCCGGCGAGGTGCTCGCGGACGAGGGAGACGAGCGAGGGCTGATCCGCCTTCGGGGCCGTCTTCGAGGCCGCCGGGCGGGCCGCCGGCTTCTTGACGGCCGGCTTGGCAGCCGCTGCCGCGGGCTTGGCGGCCTTCGGCCGGCGGGAGGCACCGGCCGGCGCCTTCTTCCGCGGAGCGGGCACCGCCGCGGCCTTCTCGACCAGGGTCTTCTCGACCGGGGCCTTCTTCTCAACGGCGGTCTTCTCGGTGGCGGTCTTCTCGGTCGCGGGCGCGGCGGGCGCGGACTCCACACCGAGGGCCTGCTGCACGTTCAGCAGCACCGTGCGGTCCTTCTCCAGGGAGGCCAACTGCTCCTGCAGCGCGGCGATCTCACCGGCAACGCGGTCCTGCTCCTTGAGGTTGCGCTCCAGGTCACCGGCGACCTGCGCCGCATACTGGCTGGTCACCCCGTTTGTCTGGGTGGTGGTCTCGGACATGACGCTCACGCTCCTTGATAGGACCCGACAGGTCGCGGGCCGCCGACCCACGGCATGTACGGCGTTGTGTCGAAGTGATACTACGGAGCGCGGCCTTCCCGCGGTCAGCCCTCGTGCGCAGCCGCGTTGCCGCCGCTCGCACGGTGCGACCGGTGCGACCGGCGCGACCGGCGCGACGTAAGGATTCCGTCATCGGTCACGGGGTGCGCGACGGCCGTCCCCGCCCGTTGAATGGGCGGACGACGAAGTGAACTCCCAGAGATCGGGGCGGAGATGGGGCGCATGCGCAGGGCGCTGACCGGGCCGTTGGCCATCGCGGTGCTGGTGGCGGCGGTGGCGGGTGCCGGATTGGGTCTGTACTGGTTCCAGCCGTGGAAGCTGTGGCAGGACGAGACCGTCCAGGAGGCTCTCCCCGGAGTCGTGAGCGGCTCGACCCCTCCGGCGTCGGCTCCCGCACCGGCCCCCTCGGACGAGCCCTCCGGGCGGTCCGCCCCGGCCGCCGGTCCGCACACGTTGGCGAGTGGTGAGTTGATCAGCCATGAGCACGCGACCTCGGGCACGGTGAAGCTCGTACGGCTGGTCGACGGCTCCCACGTCGTCAGGCTGGAGAACCTGGACACCAGCAACGGACCGGACCTGCGCGTCTGGCTGACCGACGCGCCGGTGCGGCGGGGACACGCCGGATGGCGCGTCTTCGACGACGGGGAGCACGTCAGCCTCGGCAGACTCAAGGGCAACAGGGGAAGTCAGAACTACGCCCTCCCCGCCGACGTGGATCCCTCGGACTACCGCAGTGTCAGCATCTGGTGCGACCGCTTCGACGTGTCCTTCGGCGCGGCCGAACTCGCCCGCACCTGAGGGGCGTTGGTCTTCACAGTGGTGCCCCGCGGCCGCGCGGTGTCCCTCTCGCCGCCGGTGCCCGGTCAGCCGCTGCCCGTGAGTTCGCCGCTGAGTGTCCCGTGGAGGCGGGCGCTGGCCTCGTTGAGGCCGGTGATCTCGACGGTCTTGCCGCGCTGGGCGTACTTGTGCTCGATGGCGTCCAGCGCGGCGACGGAGGAGGCGTCCCAGACGTGGGCGGCCGACAGGTCGATGACGACGCGGTCGGCTTCGGTGGTGTAGTCGAAGCGGTCGACGAGGTCGTTGGAGGAGGCGAAGAACAGCTCACCGGTGACCCGGTGGACGACGGTCGAGCCGTCGGGGTCGGTGACCGAGGTGACCTCGGCGAAGTGGGCGACACGCCTGGCGAAGACGACCATGGCCGTGACCGAGCCGACGACGACACCGATGGCGAGGTTGTGGGTGGCGACCACGCACACGACGGTCACCACCATGACGGTGATCTCCCCGGCCGGCATCCGCCTGAGCGTCTTCGGCGCGACGGAGTGCCAGTCGAACGTGGCCACCGACACCATGACCATCACGGCGACGAGCGCGGCCATGGGGATGTCCGAGACGACCGGACCGAAGACGATGCACAGCACCATCAGGAAGGCGCCCGCCAGGAACGTCGACAGACGGGTACGGGCGCCGGACACCCGCACGTTGATCATCGTCTGGCCGATCATGGCGCAGCCGCCCATGCCGCCGAAGAAGCCGGTGACGATGTTGGCGACGCCCTGCCCGACCGACTCACGGGTCTTGGACGAGTGGGTGTCGGTGATGTCGTCGACCAGCTTGGCGGTCATCAGCGACTCCATCAGCCCGACCAGGGCCATGGCGAACGCGTAGGGGGCGACGGTGGTCAGGGTGTCCGGTGTGAACGGCACGTCCGGCAGGCCGGGCACCGGCAGCGCGGAGGGAAGGTCCCCCCTGTCGCCGACGGTCGGCACCGCGATCCCCGCCGCGACGGTGATGACCGTGAGGATGACGATGGACACCAGCGGAGCCGGGACCACCGTGGTGACCTTGGGGAAGAACACCATGAGGGCCAGGCCGGCGGCGATCAGCGGATAGACCGGCCAGGGCACGTCCGTCATCTCCGGAACCTGCGCCATGAAGATCAGGACGGCCAGGGAGTTGACGAAGCCGACCATCACGCTGCGCGGCACGAACCGCATCAGCTTCGCCACCCCGAGCGCGCCCAGGGCGATCTGGATGACGCCGGCCAGGATGACGGCCGCGACCAGGTGGCCGAAGCCGTGCTCGCGGTTCAGCGGGGCGATGACCAGGGCGACGGCACCGGTCGCCGCGGAGATCATGGCAGGCCGGCCGCCGACCACGGCGATGGTGACGGCCATGGTGAAGGAGGCGAACAGACCGACGGCCGGGTCGACCCCGGCGATGATCGAGAACGAGATCGCCTCGGGGATCAGCGCCAGGGCGACCACGAGACCGGCCAGCACCTCGGTGCGCAGCACCTTCGGGTCGGACAGCCAGGTGGGACGCCGGGGGTCACGCAGCCACGCGGCCGGGGACAGTGCGGAGGAAGACAAGGGAAGGCAGGCCTGTCGTGCTCGGGCACACCCGGCATCACGGCGGGCGTGCGGAAAAGACGTGGGAGATGGGGAAGGCGCGAATGAGCGGACCGGTCCTCCAAGAGGTCCGCGAGGGGCGGAACGGGACCGGTGGGCGGCTCAGAAGCGAGCCGTGAGGGCGGCGGGCACCACCTGGCGGCGAAGGCTCACGGCGGGAGGGCGGCGACACCGGTCGTCACGGACATGCGCACGCTCTCTCCTGCGGACGGCGGATTTCGACGGGGGCTTCGTCGGCCCCGACACGACGTGCGGCGCGGGACGGCGGGCCCGTACCGGGAGGAAGGCGCGGCGGAGAGCCGTCCCCGGGCCGGGGCAACTCTACCCTGACGTTAGAGTAGAGATCGGCGTCGGCTTCCGGTGATCGCCGCCAGAGACGAGAAGGGCGCCGCGTGAGCAGCGAGCACATGCAGATCGGCGAGGTCGCCGCACGGACCGAGCTGTCGCTGCGCACCATCCGGCACTACGAGGACGCAGGCCTCGTCATCCCCTCGGCCCGCTCCCAGGGCGGTTTCCGTCTCTACACCGAGGCGGACGTCGTGCGCCTGATGGTCATCCGCCGGATGAAACCCCTCGGCTTCACCCTCGACGAGATGCGCGGCCTGCTCGAGGCGACGGACCGCCTGGACTCGGACGACGAACTGCCGCCCGCGGAGCGCGAGGAGCTGCGGAGGCGCATCCGAGGCTTCGAACAGGCCGCGCAGCGGCGGGTCGAGGACCTGCGCGTCCAGCTGGCACGCGCCGAGGAGTTCGCGGCCGCGCTCGCCGAGCGGCTGACCCGGACCACGGCGCCCTGACCGGCGGGCGGGCGGAGCGGGATGCCCTGGCCGGCGGGCGGGATGCGCGCGTCAGTCGAGGTGGTGCGGGGCGCCTGGTCGATGTCGTCCTCGGTGATGAGGAGCGGCGGGATCGTGGCGGCCTTCTCGGCCTCGTCGCCTTTGTCCGGTGTCGAACGGTGGACGGCCTCTCCGTCTTCGTCGACGAGAAGCCCGTTGGCCTGAGCGGTGTCCGCGCGGTGGAGACCGTGCTCACCCCGCGCCGCGTCGAGACCCTCAGGGGGCGCCGCCCGGACGCCCGAGCTGACCACGTACATCACCCACGTTCACGTATGGGAACGTGAAGAGAAGTCGGACGTCATGCCGCCTGGCAGGCCCGGTTGCGGCGGAAACGGCTCCACGGGCGGGGAAACGCGTTCACGGAAGCAACGTCAGCACTCGGGCGTGAGTGCCGTACGTCGTGAAGTGGAACGGGGTCGCGGGCGGTTGCCGCCCTCCGCGCGGGCCCTTCCCGACCTCTTGCCACCTCGCCACCGGACCCCTATCGTCGCCGCACGGAAAGCGCTTTCTCGGAGCCGGGACCATTCCGGGGAGCCGACCGTCGCGGTGGGCGCCGCGACTTGTGCACGAGCCGCCAGTGATCCGGCACGGAGTGTCCCGCGACGCCGACGTGCCGCCGAACGAAGGGTGCACGTCATGACGAGCCGGCATGCGACCGTCCAGCACGTTCTTCCTGTCAGTCTGGATTGACGGTCCACGGACAAACCTTCGCCGTGTGCGGCAGCAATGCCAGGCCAGGAAGAACGAGGAGTCAGGAGACATCCATGCAGAGAAAAGTCGCCCTGCGACTGTCCGCCGCATCGGCCGCGATGGCCCTCGCGGCCGGGGTCGGTGTCGTGCTGTCGATGCCGGAGGCCTCCGCGGCGACCGGTGCCGCGACCGGTTACGCGACCCAGAACGGCGGTACCACCGGTGGAGCCGGTGGTCAGACGGTGCGGGCCACCACGGGAACCGCGATCCACGCGGCCCTGTGCGGCAGGGCCAGCAGCAGCACCCCGATCACCATCGAGGTCGAGGGGACCATCAACCACGGCAACACGGCCAAGGTGTCGGGCAGCAGCTGCAACACCGCCGCCGGGGTGATCGAGCTGAAGCAGATCAGCAACGTCACGATCGTCGGCGTCGGCGGCGGAGCCGTCTTCGACCAGCTGGGCATCCACATCCGTGAAGCCAGCAACATCATCATCCAGAACGTGACGATCAAGAACGTGAAGAAGTCGGGCTCGCCCACATCCAACGGCGGCGACGCCATCGGCATGGAGAGCGGCGTCCGCAACGTCTGGGTCGACCACACGACCCTGGAGGCGTCGGGCGGGGAGTCGGAAGGCTACGACGGCCTCTTCGACATGAAGGACGACACCAAGTACGTGACGCTGTCGTACAGCGTCCTGCGCAACTCCGGGCGCGGCGGCCTGGTCGGCTCCAGCGAGAGCGACCTCTCGAACGGGTTCATCACCTTCCACCACAACCTCTACCAGAACATCGACTCCCGCACGCCCCTGCTGCGCGGCGGAACGGCCCACATCTACAACAACCACTACGTGAGCCTGAACGAGTCCGGCATCAACTCCCGCGCCGGAGCGCGCGCCAAGGTGGACAACAACTACTTCGAGGACTCCAAGGACGTCCTGGGCACCTTCTACACGGACGCGGCCGGCTACTGGCAGGTCAGCGGCAACGTCTTCGACAACGTGACCTGGTCCAGCCCCGGCACCGACAACAACCCCGCCGGACCGAACCCGCAGTCCAACACCACGGTCAGCATCCCCTACGCCTACACGCTCGACGCCGCCGCGTGCGTCCCGGACGTCGTCAGCCGCACGGCCGGGGCCGGCAAGGGCCTCCAGGTGTCGAACGGCAGCTGCGCCGTGCAGTCGCCCACGTCGACCCCGACCACCCCGCCCACGTCCGCCACCCCGACCCCGACCCCCAGTCCCACCTCGGGACCGAGCCAGCCCAGCGGGACCAACCTGAGCGTCGGGGCCGGATCGGACGGCTCCAGCAAGGCCACCGGGACGAGTTACGGCAACGTGCGGGACGGCGACATGAGCACGTACTGGTCGCCCGCCGCCTCGACCGGAGCCATTTCGATCAAGTGGGGCTCCGCCACGTCCGTCTCCAGGGTCGTCATCCGGGAGGCGGCGGGGGCCACGGGTGTCATCGGCGCCTGGAAGGTGGTCAACGCTGACACCGGCACCGTGCTGACCTCGGGCAGCGGCGCGGGTGCCATCACCTTCCCGCGGACCTCGCTGAGCAAGGTCACCTTCGAGATCACCGGTTCGACGGGCACGCCGAGGGTCGCCGAGTTCGAGACCTACGCCCAGTAGGCGGGCGGTCCGGCCCGTCCCGGTGCCCGACGCGGCACCGGGACGGGCCGGACTGATCCCCCGTCCCCGGCGCCGGATGGAGCCGCCCCCGCGGGGGCGGCTCCATCCGGCTGCGCAAGCAAGGAGACAAGCCTGGACCTACCTGGTCATCGGCCGCTCCGGGACGCACCGCAGGCTGCGTCCCGACCGCGACTGACGCACCGCGTCGGCAGGCGGGTCCCGTCGGCCGAGAGGCCCGGGCGCGGCAGGCCCGAGCGGGCGAAGTCCGTTCTGCGGACGGTCCGTCGGGGCCACGGGCTGCCGCCGGGCGGCCGTTTCCGGTGTGCGACGTGCCCGTGGCGGCCCGCCACTGCTCGGCGGCCCGCCACGCAGAGGACGGCGCGCGCGGGATCCCGTCCCGCCCGCGCCGTCCCGCCCGCGCTGTCCGCTCAGCCGGGCAGCACGTCGTCGGTCTCCGGATCCCGCAGCCGGGGGATGAACAGGGAGAGCGCCAGGGCCAGGAGGGTGACGAGGGCGCCGAGCCAGAAGACCCAGGCGTAACCGGCGTCCTGGTAGAAGGCGGTGCCGTCGACCACGGTGCTGTGCGCGTTGAGGAGGGCGTACGCGCCGGCCGTGACGATCGCGCCGAACAGGCTGATGAGCATGTTGAGCATGCCGCTGCCCAGGCCCTGTTCGTCGCGCGAGACGACGCCGACGACGAGCACCGGCGCGGTCGCCACCACGATGCCGGAACCGATGTTGGCGATGCACGACGTCAGGATCAGTTCCGCCTCGCCGCCGTGGAAGAAGCCGACGAGCGTGTAGCCCAGTGCCATGACCGCCAGGCCGGCGATCCAGACCTTGCGGGGGTCCAGGCGGCGCAGGAAGCGGCTGACGAACAGGCCGGTGCCGAACATCACCAGGTTCCAGCTCACGCTGACCGCGGCGTTGTGCTGCGCGGTCCAGCCGAGGCCGGCGGAGACACCGGGGATGTGCGGGAAGAGCGCGAGCAGGATGGCCAGGCCGGGCATCGTGAACGCGACGGTCTGGGCGAGACCGCCCGCCGTGAGGGCGAGGGCCACCGGGCGGCGCCGGAGGACCCCGAGGTCCAGGATCGGGTGCGCGCTGGCCCGCTCGACGAACAGGAAGGCGACCAGCGCGGCGGCCCCGGCGGCGAGCCAGCCCAGGGTCCTGCCGTCCGCCCAGCCCCAGCTCTGCCCCTGGCCGACGGCGTAGACCACGGCGGTCAGACCGCCGCCGAGGACCAGGCCCCCGAGCCAGTCGAAGCCCGTGTCGAAGGCGTGCCGCGGTGTCTCCGGCACCAGGAACGCGACCAGCACGAAGGCGACGGCGGTGGCGACGGCGAGGAACCAGAGGGCACCGCGGTAGCCCCAGTTGTCGACGAGCCAGCCCGCCAGGAACGGTGTGCCCAGGGCCACCAGCCCGACGCTGCTGCCCATGATGCCGCTGGCCGACTTGACCAGCTTCTTGGGGAAGACGTCCCGCACCGCGGCGAAGGAGAGGGCACCGAACGGGCCGTAGAAACCGGCGATGGCCCGGCCGACCAGCACCAGCCAGAAGTCTCCGGCCAGTGCGGCCAGGGCCTCACCGCCGGCGCCCAGCGCCATCATGGCGAGCATGACGCGCTTCCTGCCGTACAGATCGCCCAGTTTGATGGCGAACGGCGTGAGCAGGACGCTCGCCAGGGTGAGCGTCAGGCCGAACCACGCGACCTGTGTGGTGTGGAAGCTCTGGGCGACGCTCGCGGTGGCGTTGGCACCGAGGATCCCGCCCGCGGCCAGCAACTGGGTGGGCCAGGCGAGGGCGATCAGGACCGCGACCAGGCGGAGATTCCATCGTCCGCCCGTCTCGGCAGGAGGCGCGCTGTCGAGTGAGGGGCTTGGTGACGTCGGTGTCACGCCATGCCCTCCTTTCACGGAGGTGCCGAAGGGGGTGAGAGGAGATGTGGGGGGGCGATGTGGGGGCGCGGAGGAACGAGCCCGCCGTGACATCCCGGTGACCGGGAGGTGACAGCGCGGCCATCCGTCGTCGCGTGACGTCGATGATGACCCGAACACCTAGTGCCCGCTAGGTTTCCATTGCGTGACCCACGTCACAGGCGTAACTCCCTCCCGGTCCGCCGCCGTCGCCGTGCGCCGCCCCCGGTACGGTTCTGGCATGGCGACACCCAGGGGGCCGCGCGGCGGCTACACGGCAGGCCGGGCCCGGCGCACCCAGATCCTCGAAGCCGCGCTGCTGCGCTTCGGGCAGGACGGCTACCGCAAGACCTCGCTCGCCAGTGTCGCCCGGGACGCCGAGATCACCGACGCCGGCCTGCTGCACCACTTCCGCGACAAGCAGCAGCTCCTGCTGGCCGTCGTCGAGTACTGGCACGACCGCATGGACACCCGGTGGCAGCGGGTCTCGGGATCGGTGCGCGACGCCTTCCGCTGTCACCTGGAGGACACCGCCCAGCGGCTCACCATGCCCGGCATGGTGGAACTCGCCGTCGTGGTCGCCGCCGAGGCGACCGCCCCCGACCACCCCGCCCACGACTTCTTCACCCACTGGCAGGAGAAGGGCGTGAAGGAGCTCGCCGAGCGGCTGGAGGCCGGCAGCCGCAACGGTGAACTCCTGCCGGACCTCGACCACGGCGGCATCGCCCGCGAGTGCGCGGCCCTCGACGCGGGCCTGCGTCAGCAGTGGCTCGCCGGCGGCCGCTCCTTCGACCTCATCGCGGTCATGCGGGCGCACCTCGACCGCCTCCTGCGCTCCATGTCCGTCGACGGGCAGGGGCTGTAGGCGGTCCCGGCTCCGGCGGTTGATCGGGCGGCCTCCGGATCCATGGGTTGTCATGACCTTGCCAATTGGGTGACGTTCCCGATCGGGTGTGTGACCCACATCACGCCGACCAAGACCTAGCGTTCACTAGGTTTTGGGGCGCATGATCGAACCCGCCCCCTCCGCCCGACGACTCCACCCATCCCAGGCCACCACCAGGCATCACCCGCGCCCACCGCGCCGAGGACCCGACATGCGCCACTTCCGGACCGCCCGCGTCATCGCTCCCCGCCGACCGGCGGAGCCCGCCACCACCGGGGCCCGCCCGGCCGCCCTGCTGCGCGACGAGTTCACCCTGCGGACAGCGGTCACGGCGGCCCGGCTCTCCGTCACCGCGCTCGGCGTGTACGAGCTCGAACTCAACGGCACCGTGGTGGGCGACCACGTCCTGGCCCCCGGCTGGACCAGCTACCGCCACCGCCACCGCTACCAGGACTTCGACGTGACGCACCTGGTCCGTGAGGGCGCCAACGCCTGGGGCGCCCACCTGGCCGACGGCTGGTACCGGGGCCTGCTCGGCTTCAACGGCGGCACCCGCGACATCTACGGCGACGACACGGGCCTGCTCGCCGAGCTGCGGATCGAGTACGCCGACGGCACCACCGACACCGTCGCCACCGGCGCGCACTGGCGCTGGAGCCCGGGACCCGTCCTCGCCGCCGGACTGTACGAGGGCGAGGAGTACGACGCCCGCCGCGCACAGGCCGGCTTCAGCGAAACCGGCTTCGACGACTCGGCGTGGGAACCCGTGCGGGTCCTGGAGTTCGACACCGGCGTGCTCTTCCCGGCCGACAGCCCGCCGGTGCGCCGTATCGAGTCGCTCACCCCGGTCGCCGTCACCACCTCACCCACCGGCCGCACCCTCGTCGACTTCGGCCAGAACCTCGTCGGACGCCTGCGCATCCGCGTCCGGGGCGAGGCCGGCCGCACGATCACCCTCCGCCACGCCGAGGTCCTCGAGGACGGCGAGCTGTGCACGCGCCCGCTGCGGCACGCCACCGCCACCGACCGTTACACCCTGTGCGGGGACCCGGAGGGCGAGGTGTGGGAGCCCCGCTTCACCTTCCACGGCTTCCGCCACGCCGAGATCGACGGCTGGCCGGGCGAGTTGGACCCGGCCGACGTCACCGCCGTCGTCCTGCACAGCGACCTGCGCCGCACCGGGTGGTTCTCCTGTTCGGACGCCTCCCTGGAGCGGTTGCACGAGAACGTGGTCTGGGGGATGCGCGGCAACTTCCTCGACGTGCCCACGGACTGTCCGCAGCGCGACGAGCGGCTCGGCTGGACCGGCGACGTCCAGGTCTTCGCCCCCACCGCGGCCTTCCTCTACGACGTCCGTGACTTCCTGCGCTCCTGGCTGCGCGACCTCGCCGCCGACCAGGGCGACGACGCGCGCGGCGTACCGCCGGTGTTCAGCCCCGCCATTCCGGTGATCACGCCGGTGCCGATCCCGCCCGGCAACCCGCCGATGGCCGGCTGGTGCGACGCGGCCGTCATCGTCCCCTGGGTGCTGCACGAGCGCTACGGCGACGTCGAGGTGCTGCGCGCCCAGTACCCCTCGATGCGGGACTGGGTCGACGCCGTCGACCGGATCGCCGGACCCGGCCGGATCTGGGGCGAGGGCTTCCAGTTCGGTGACTGGCTGGACCCGGCCGCGCCCGCGGACGACCCCGGCCGGGCGATGACCTCCTCCTGTCTGGTGGCCACCGCGTACTTCGCGCACTCCGCCCGCCTGCTGGCCCGAACGGCCCGGCTGCTGGGCCAGGACGACGACGCCGGGCGCTACCTCGCGCTGGCCGACTCGGTCCGCGACGCCTTCCTCGGCCGCTTCCACGCCGGGGGCGGCCGGCTGACGGAGGAGACCCAGACCGCGTACGCCCTCGCCCTGTGCTTCCGGCTGATCGAGGACCCCGCCGAACGCGCCGAGGCCGGGCGCCGGCTCGCCGCCCTGGTCGCCGAGGGCGGACACCGCATCGGCACCGGGTTCCTCGGCACCCCGCTGGTGTGCGACGCGCTGACCGACACCGGACACGTGGACACCGCCTACCGGCTGCTGACCCAGCGCTCCTGCCCGTCCTGGCTCCACCAGGTCGACATGGGCGCCACCACCGTCTGGGAACGCTGGGACAGCATGCTCCCCGACGGCCGGGTCAACCCCGGCGAGATGACCTCCTTCAACCACTACGCGTTCGGAGCCGTCGCCGACTGGCTCCACCGCACCGTCGCCGGCCTGGCGCCCGCCGGGCCGGGCTACCGCCGGCTCCTGGTCCGGCCCCGCCCCGGCGGCGGCCTCACCTGGGCGCGGGCCGCGCACGAGACGCCGTACGGCCGGGCCGAGACCGGCTGGCGCGTCGAGGGCGGCACGCTGCTCGTCGAACTCCTCGTGCCACCCCGGGTCACCGCACTGGTCGACCTGCCGGGCGCGAAGCCCACGGAGGCCGGCCCGGGCCGGCACTCCTTCCGCATCCCGTTCACCACGGCCACGCCCTGACCACCCGGGCCCCGGGCCCCGCCCCCCACCCGCCTCCCGGCCCACCGGATCACCGGATCACACGGCTCATCGGCTCACACAAGGAGCACCCATGACACACACCGGCCTGCCCGACGGCTTCCTGTGGGGCGTCGCCACCGCGGGACACCAGAACGAGGGCGACAACCGCGCGAGCGACACCTGGTTCCTGGAGCACACCACTCCCTCCCTCTTCCGCGAACCGAGCGGACCGGCCTGCCGGGGCTACGAGCAGTGGGAGACCGACCTCGACCTGGTGGCGGGGCTCGGACTCGACGCCTTCCGGTTCTCCGTCGAGTGGGCACGCGTCGAACCCGAGCGCGGTGTCGTCTCCGCCGAGGCGCTCGACCACTACGAGCGCAAGGTCGACGGCTGCCTCGCACGCGGCCTGGCGCCCCTGGTGACGTTCAGCCACTTCACCGCACCGCACTGGTTCGCGGCGGACGGTTCGTGGACCGCGGCCGACGCCCCAAGCCGGTTCGCCGACCAGTGTGACCGCGTCATGGCACGCTTCGGCGACCGGATCGCCTACGCGGTCACCCTCAACGAACCCAATCTGGAACAGCTGTTGCAGGCGGGTGCGAAACTCCCGGCCGAGGCCGAGGCGCTCAAGACGCGGATGCTCGCGGCGGCGGCCCGCGCGGCCGGAAGCGACGGCTACGCCAGCGCGAACGTCATCCCCGCCGACCGGCAGGACGAGTTCCAGGAGGCGTTCACCCGCGCCCACCGCGCCGCCCGTGAGGCGATCAGGGCGAACCGCGCAGACCTGCCGGTCGGCGTCTCCATCGCCATCGCCGACGAGGTCGCGGTTCCCGGTGGCGAGCGGCGCCGGGACGCCAAGCGCGCCGCCGTCTACGACCACTGGCTGCGCGAGGCGCGCGACGACGACTTCATCGGCGTGCAGAACTACGAGCGCATCGTGCACGGACCCGACGGCGAGGTGACGCCGGAGGGGGAGCTGAACGGCATGGGCACCGCCATCGAGCCCGGCTCCCTGGCCGGGGCGGTGCGCTACGCCCACGAGGTGGCCGGCGTCCCGGTGCTCGTCACCGAACACGGCATCCAGACCGCGGACGACACCCAGCGCGCCGCGTTCGTCCCCGCCGCGCTCGAGGCCCTCGCGGCCGAGATCGGCACCGGCACACCCGTCCTCGGCTACTGCCACTGGACGCTCATGGACAACTTCGAGTGGATCTTCGGATACGGCGCCCAGCTCGGCCTCCACGAAGTCGACCGCGAGACGTTCGAGCGCCGTCCCAAGCCGAGCGCGAAGGCCTATGCCGACGCGGTGCGGAGCCACCGTGGGGTGCCCGCCGGTCACGGCGGATGAGCCGCGCCGGGGGAGTCGGCCGTCACCGGCGGGGCGACGACCGCCTGCTCAGCTCGGCCGTGAACTGGGCCCCGGCGAGCAGGGCGAGGTTGGACAGCCACAGCCAGATCAGGAAGACGACGATGCCGGCGAGCGAGCCGTACAGCCTGCTGTAGGTGCTCAGGGCGGAGGCGTAGAGCGCGAAACCCGCCGAGACGGTGAGCCACAGGCCCGCCGCCAGGGCACCGCCGGGCAGGCTGTGCCTGCGCAGACGCGCCGGGGCCGGGCCCGTGTGGAAGACGACGACGACCAGGAGCGCGACCAGCCCCAGGAGAAGGGGCCAGCGCAGCAGGGCCCACGCCCGGGCGGCCACCTCGTCGAGCCCGAGGAGACCGCCGACGGCCTCGGCGACCGGACCGGTGACCAGCAGGAGCAGCGAACTGACGAGGAGCAGGACCAGCAGGGCGAAGGCGGTGAGCACGATGCGGGGGGCCTTGCGCAGGGGAGAGCGGCAGTCGGCGACGTGATGCATGCGGTGCAGGGCCCGGCGGAACACGGCCAGGTAGCTGGAGGCGGACCACAGGGCGCTCACCGTGCAGGCGCCCAGCAGCGCCCAGGCCGCGGAACTGCGCCGCACCATCCGGACCATGACCCCCTCGAGTTCGCTTCCGGACTGCCCCGGGGCGTAGGCCGTCACATGCGCGATGAAGTCGCCCGCGGTGGCGGGGCTGACCAGGCTGAAGGCGATGACGGCCACCAGGAGGGAGGGCAGGACGGCCAGGATGGCGTAGTAGGTGAGTGCGGCCGCGTAGTCGGACACGTCGTCACGCCACATCGACGCGGGGGTGCGGCGGAGGGCGGGACCCCACGAGGGCGGCAACCGCCGTGCGGGGGCCGTGGAGACGATGACGGGCGAACCGTTCGGCGGTGCGGCCTGCCGTCCGGCGGACAGGGGACGGGCACCGTCGTCCCTCCGCTGTGCGCGCACCTTCATGGCCCGTCCTTCCCGCCGCCGGCGGACCGCTTCCACCGTGTGAACCGCCCCGGCCGCGGGACCGGCCGATGGGCCCTGTCCATGACGCGGAGTTCCGGATCTGCGGTGCGGATACCCGGGAATCGCCCGCCCACGTCCTCGCCGTACCAGGTGACGAGCGCCGCACGGGCGGGGCGGCGCAGGGTCCAGCCGTCCTCGACGACGCAGCGGGCCAGACGCAGGCGGCCGGTCTCGGTCAGGGGTGCATTACGGTGGGGCATGAGGGCCTTCTGGTCGTTCGTGTGTAGACGTCGCAATCCACACCGAACCCGGAAGGCCCTCACTCATTCAAGATCACCCTGCCATGAACCCTGTCGCCAACTTCCGTGCACAGCACACCTAGCGCGTCAGGTCGAGCGGTTGCAGCGTGCTCCAGTGCCGGTGCAGCAGGTCCTCGGGTGACATCGTGCGGGGGTCGCCGAGTGACGGGGGCCAGGTGCGGACCGGGTCCCGGCCGGCGTCCGGGCGCCGTCTCCACCACAGGAGGGCGGTGACGGCCACGCCGCTTCCGGCGAGCGCCGCCGCGGCGACGGTGAGCGCGTTGCTGGGCCTGACCGGCATGGCGTCTCCCTGGGAACTGGGGGCGGCGGTCGTGCCGCCGGGGCATCGGGTAACCCGGCCGGGCGCCTTCATGCCGAGGGGCGCCCACCCTTGCGCGCGCGTCCCGCCGCCGGCCCCCGCTCCTGCCGGTCGCCGTCCTCGTCCCGACGGCCGGTCGCCGAAACCCCCGACCGCCGCGAGGAGTTCGGCGGCGGCGGTGGCGTCGTCGTCGCCGACGACGACGGAACGGGGCGGGCGGTCCGCGGTCCCAGCTGCGTCATCTCGGCGAACCACCAGGTGCCCGCCACGGCGAGGGCCCAGACCGGCGCGTGCAGCAGCGCCGCCGGCCACGTGGTCTGCCCCGACCGCCGTTCCACGACCGCGAAGAAGACCCAACCGACCACCAGGACACAGGTGACGCGCACGCGCCGATGCTTGAACATGCGTGCCCGGTTACCCGAGCCGTCCCCGGTCCACACCCGGTCCACCGGGGACCCCGGCGCCCGGCACCGGCGACACCGCACCCCGAACCAGTAAGGCAAGGCGAACCTAACCTAGGCTAATGTTCGATGTGCAACCACTCGCCGCACGCACCCCTGGAGTCCCCCTTGCCGTACGCGATCGACGCCACCGTGGACGGGCCGGGGGCAGCCGCCGGGAGCGGCTGGGTCGAGCTGGGCTCGCGGGCCGAGCTGCGTGAAGTGCTGGGCGAGCCCTGGCCCGTGGTGATCGAGAAGGTCCATGACCGGCTCACCGACCAGGACCTGGACATACTGGCCCGTTCGCCCTTCTGCCTGCTGGCCACCTCCGACGCGGACGGCAACTGTGACGTCTCGCCGCGCGGGGACGGCCCGGGGTTCACCCACGTCGTCGACGCGCGCACGCTCGCCCTGCCCGACCGGCCGGGCAACCGGCGCGGCGACAGCTTCCACAACATCCTCGACAACCCGCACGCCGGCCTGCTGTACCTGATCCCCGGCGGCAAGGAGGTCCTGCGGGTCAACGGGCGGGCCCGCATCCTCACCGACGCCCCGTTCTTCGACGCCATGGCGCGGGACGACCGGCGCCCCGCGCTCGCCCTGGTGCTGGAGGTCGACGAGATCTACCTGCACTGCCCGCAGTCCCTGCGGCGTTCGGGCCTGTGGGACCCGGCGTCCTGGCCGGCCGGCTGAGCCGGGCCCACCCCGCGTGATCCACACAAATAAGGTTAGGCTAACCTTATCGATGTGAGATTTGGTGGAGAAACAGTCGGCACCCCACGCCTGCGCGGCCACGAACTGGCGGCCACGGACGTCACGGTGTCGTACGACGGCGTCGACGTCGTCCATGGAGCCGCGGTCGGGCTGCGACCCGGTGAGGTCACCGCCCTGGTCGGCCCCAACGGGAGCGGGAAGTCCACGCTCCTGCGGACGATCGCCCGGTTGCAGCGGCCCCGGCACGCCGCGATCCGGATCGACGACGACACCGACGGCCTCGCCCTGACGCCCCGTGAGTTCTCGCGCCACGTCGCCCTGCTGACCCAGAGCCGCCCCACACCCAGCGGACTGACCGTGCGCGACATCGTCGAGTTCGGCCGCTACCCCTACCGCGGCCGCTTCGGCCGGCCCGACCCGGACGCGGCCGCCGCGGTCGACCGGGCGCTCGCCCTGACCGGTGTCACCGACCTCGCCGAACGCGGTGCCGACCACCTGTCCGGCGGGCAGTTGCAGCGGGTGTGGCTCGCCGGCTGCCTCGCCCAGGAGACCGGCGTACTGCTCCTGGACGAGCCCACCACCTACCTCGACCTGCGGTACCAGGTCGAACTCCTCGACCTGATCCGCGACCTGGCGGACGAGCACGGCATCGCCGTCGGCGTCGTCCTGCACGACCTCGACCAGGCGGCGGCCGTCGCCGACCGGATCACGCTGCTCGAAGCGGGCCGCGTCGTCGCCGACGGCCCACCCGCGGACGTCCTGACACCGCAACGCCTCACCGCCGTCTACGGCATCCGCATCGAGGTCGACCACGACCCCCTCACCGGCCGGCTGCGCACCCGCGCCATCGGCCGCCACCACACCCGCCACACCCCCAGCGAAAGGCTCGGCACCACCTCATGAGACGCCTCCTGCTCACCGCGGCCGCCACCACCGCCGCGGCGCTCACCCTCGCCGCGTGCGGCACCACCGAGCCCGCCGCCGACAGCTCGAAGAAGCCCTCCGAGGCCATCACCCTCACCGGCGCCACCGGCACCGAGATCAAGCTCGACGGCCCGGCCACCAAGGTCGTCACCACCGAGTGGAACGTCACCGAGAGCCTCCTCAGCCTCGGCGTGGACCCCGTCGGCGTCGCCGACGTCAAGGGCTACAAGACCTGGGACAGCGCCGTCCCGCTGACCACCGAGCCCAAGGACATCGGCACCCGCGGCGAGCCGAGCATGGACACCATCGCCTCCCTCGCGCCCGACCTCGTCCTCGCCACCACCGACCTGCCGCCCGCCGCCGTGAAGCAACTGCGCGAGATAGCCCCCGTGCTGGAGGTGAAGTCCGCCGACGCCGCCGACCAGATCGGACTGATGCTCGACAACCTCGACCTCATCGCGCGGGCCACCGGCACCACCGACAAGGCCGAGGCGGTCCGCACCGCCTGGGAGGCCAAGGTCGCCGAGGGCAAGAAGGCCCTCGCCGACGCCGGCCTCGACGGCACCGGACTGGCCTTCGCCGACGGGTACGTCACCTCCAACCAGGTCTCCCTGCGCCCGTACACCAGCGGCTCACTGATCGGCAGCGTCAACGAGGCGCTCGGTCTGAAGAACACCTGGACCGTCAAGGGCGATGCGAGCTACGGCCTCGGCACCACCGACGTCGAGGGCCTCACCGCCCTGCCGAAGGACACCCGGTTCGCCTACATCGGCAACGACGGCGACAAGAACAGCAACCCCTTCACCGGCGCCCTGGCGAAGAACGCCGTGTGGAAGTCCCTGCCGTTCGTCAAGGCCGGCGAGGTGCACCGACTGCCCGACGGCATCTGGATGTTCGGCGGCCCCGCGTCGATGCAGGCCTACATCGACGCCGTCGTCGACGCGCTGACGAAGTAACGCAAGCCATGGCCGTCACCGCAACCGCCCCCGCCCCCCGTCCGCAGGCGGCCCCGCCCCGCAGGGGTGCCGCCGCGGTGACGGCCGCACTGGCGCTCCTGGTCGCCGCCCTCGCCCTGGTCGACATCACCCAGGGCACGGCCGCCGTCGGACCGGCCGAGGTGTTCAAGGCCCTGACCGGGCAGGCCGATCCGGCGGACGGGTCCGTCGTGATCGCCTCCCGGCTGCCCCGCATGACCGCGGGCCTCCTGGTCGGAGCCGTGCTCGCGGTGGCCGGGGCCGCGCTCCAGGCCGTCAGCCGCAACGTGCTCGCCTCGCCCGACACCCTCGCCGTGAACGCCGGTTCCTACCTGGCGCTCGGCGTGGCCGGCGCCACCGGCGTCTCGCTGCCGCTGCTCGCCTCCTCCGGGGTCGCCTTCGCCGGCGGACTCCTCGCCGCGGGCGTCGTCCTCGCCCTGTCCGGCCTCGGCACGGGCACCGTACGACTGGTCCTCGCCGGCACCGCGCTGGCCCTCGGCCTCAACTCCGTGACCGAGGGCCTGCTCCTGCTCTTCCCCGAGCAGACCGAGGGCCTGTACCAGTGGAACCAGGGCAGCATCGGCCAGAACGGCTTCGACGGCGTCCTGCAGATGCTGCCCGTCGCCGCGGCCGGCCTCGCCGGCCTGCTGCTCACCACCCGCCGGGTCGACGCGCTCGCCCTCGGCGACGACGCCGCGCGCGGGCTCGGCGTCCCGGTCCGCGCCACCCGCGTCACGGTGGTCGTCATGGCGGCGCTGCTGTCGGCCGCAGCGGTCACCCTGGCCGGGCCCATCGGCTTCGTCGGCCTGTGCGCCCCGGCCCTGGTCCGCCCGCTCGCCCGCCGGTTCCCGGCCTTCGTCCGCGCCCGCGCCGGCTGGCCCGTGGCCGGCCTGGCCGGCGCGGGACTGGTCCTCGGATCGGACGTCCTGCTGCGGGTCCTGGTGCCCGCGGACACGGCGGTGGCCGTTCCCACGGGCGTCGTCACCAGCCTCGTCGGCGCCGTGTTCCTGGTGGTGACGGCCCTGCGGCTGCGGGACACCGCCGAGGCCGGCGCTCCGGACCGGCTGCGCACCCCCGGCCGTACGGCGTTCCGGGTCACGGTGGCCGTCCTGGTCGCCGCGGTCGCCGGCGTCACGGTCGCCGGGGTGCTGCTGGGCGACACCGGGCTCCTGCTCGGCGACGTCGTCAACTGGGCGCAGGGGCGCGCCGGTCGGGCGGTCTCCTTCGTCCTCGACACCCGGGTGCCGCGCGTGCTCGCCGCCCTGTGCGCGGGCGCGGCGCTCGCCCTGGCCGGCACGCTGGTCCAGGCCGTCACCCGCAACCCGCTGGCCGAACCCGGCGTCCTGGGCGTCTCCGGCGGAGCCGCGCTGGGCGCCGTGCTCCTGGTCACCACCGTGCCCGTCGCCGGGTCCTGGGCCGTCGCGGGCGCGGCGTTCGCCGGGGCCGCGACCGCCTCCGTCGTCGTCTTCGGACTCGCCGCCCGGGGCGGCTACCGGCAGAACCGGCTGGTCCTCGTCGGCGTCGGCGTGGCCGCCGCCACGACGGCGCTGATCAGCCTGCTCATCGTGCTGACCGACCCCTTCAACGCCACCAAGGCGCTGACCTGGCTGTCCGGTTCGACGTACGGGCGGACCATGCCGGACGTCCTGCCCGTCGCGCTGGTGCTGGCGCTGGGTTCCGCCGTGGCGTTCGCCCGGCGCACCGAACTGGACCTGGTGTCCCTGGACGGGGACACCCCGCGCCTGCTCGGCCTGCGGCTGTCCCGGGTCCGCCTGGGCTTCCTCGTGGTGGGCGTCCTGCTCAGCGCCACCGCCGTCGCCTCGGCCGGCACCATCGGCTTCGTGGGCCTCGTCGCGCCGCACGCGGCGCGCACCCTCGTGGGCCGGCGGCACGTACGGGTGGTGCCGGTCGCCGTCCTGCTCGGCGCGGCCCTCGTCTGCGCGGCCGACCTGATCGGCCGCACGGTCATCGCGCCCGCCCAGCTCGGCGCGGGCCTCATGACGGCGGTGATCGGGACGCCGTACTTCCTGTACCTGCTCGTGCGCAGCCGTCGCTAGCCCGCCGCCCGCCGCCCGCCGCCCGCCGACGGGCAGCGGGCCGTCGGCGGACCCGGTCAGCAGGCGGCGGTGAAGCCGTCGAGGAGCAGGGCGGCCCCGGTGCGGGCCGAGATCTCCTCGACGGTGACGCCCGGGGCGGTCTCGACGAGGGCGAGGCCGTCGCCGGTGACGTCGAGCACGCCCAGATCGGTGACGACGCGGTGGACGCACCGCTCGCCGGTGAGCGGGAGCGTGCACTCCTGGAGGATCTTCGGACTGCCGTCCTTGGCGGTGTGCTCCATCAGGACGACGACCCGGCGGGCGCCGTGGACGAGGTTCATCGCACCGCCCATGCCCTTGACCATCTTGCCCGGAATCATCCAGTTGGCGAGATCGCCGGTCGCGGACACCTGCATCGCGCCGAGCACGGCGGTGTCGATGTGGCCGCCGCGGATCATGCCGAAGGAGAGCGCCGAGTCGAAGAAGGAGGCGCCGGGCAGTACCGTGACGGTCTCCTTGCCGGCGTTGATCAGGTCCGGGTCGACCTGGTCCTCGGTGGGGTAGGGGCCGGTGCCCAGGATCCCGTTCTCGGAGTGCAGGACGACGTGGACGCCCGGCGGGAGGTGACCGGGGATGAGGGTGGGCAGGCCGATGCCGAGGTTGACGTAGGAGCCGTCGGTCAGTTCGGCGGCGACGCGGGCGGCCATCTGGTCGCGGGTCCAGGCCATCAGCCGCTCACCGTCCCCCGGGCCGGGGCCGCGGAGACCGTGAGGCGCTCGATCCGCTTGTCGGCCGCCTCCTCGGCGGTCAGCTCCACGACCCTCTGCACGAAGACGCCGGGCAGGTGGACCTCGTCGGGGCGCAGTTCGCCCGGCTCCACGAGTTCCTCCACCTCGGCGACCGTGACGCGGCCCGCCATGGCCGCGAGCGGGTTGAAGTTGGCGGCGGCCCGGCGGAAGCAGAGGTTGCCGTGCCGGTCGCCGCGCCAGGCGCGGACCAGGGCGAAGTCGGTGGTGATGCCGTGCTCCAGGACGTGCGGACGGCCGTCGAAGACGCGGGTCTCCTTGGGCGGCGAGGCGACGGCGACCGAACCGTCGGCCGCGTACCGCCACGGCAGGCCGCCGCGCGCCACCTGGGTGCCGACGCCCGCCGGGGTGTAGAAGGCGGGGATGCCCGCGCCGCCGGCGCGCAGCCGCTCGGCCAGGGTGCCCTGCGGCGTCAGTTCCACCTCCAGCTCACCGCCGAGGTACTGGCGGGCGAACTCCTTGTTCTCGCCGACGTACGAGCCGGTCACCCGGGCGATGCGGCCGGCGGCCAGCAGGATGCCCAGGCCGCGGCCGTCGACCCCGCAGTTGTTCGACACGACCCGCAGCGCCGTGGCGCCCTGCGCGTACAGGGCGCGGACGAGGATCTCCGGCACCCCGCTCAGCCCGAAGCCGCCGACGGCGAGCGACGCGCCGTCGGGGATGTCGGCGACCGCCTCGGCGGCGCCGGCACTCACTTTGTTCACGAACGGTCCTTTCCGGGCAGGGCGGCCGGCCGGTCGTCGTCGACGACGGGACCGGTGCCGGTGGGGTACGAGGCCTCGTCGGAGGAGGGGAGGGTGGCCGCGCCGGCCGTCGCGGCGGACGGTCCGCCGCGGGGTCCGGTGCCGTCCGCCTCCGGACGCAGGGCGTCGGAGACGGACTTGACGCCGCCGTGCGCGGTGAGGCCGCCGTCCACGGGGATCTCGGCGCCGGTGATGAACGACGACTCGTCCGACAGCAGGAAGACGACGAGCGGGGCGACCTCGTCGACGCTCCCGGTGCGGCCGAGCGGCGTCTCGCGGACGTTGGCCTCGCGGAACGCCGCGGCCGCCGAGGCGGTCATCTCGGTCTCGATGTAGCCGGGATGGATCGTGTTGACGCGGATCCCGCGCGGACCGAGTTCGAGGGCGGCGGTCTTCGACAGGCCCCGCAGTGCCCATTTGCTCGTGGTGTAGGCGACGGGATAGTGGCCGGTCAGGGCCGCGGAGGAGCCGACGTTGACGACGGAGGAGCCGGGCTGCATGAGGGGCGTGAGGTGCTGGATGCCGAGCAGCGGGCCGGTGACGTTGACCGCGTGGACCCGGGCCAGGTCCTCGGGGCGCACGTCGCCGACGCGGGCCCGCCAGGTGATGCCCGCGTTGTTCACGAGGCCGTGCACCCGCCCGTGGGCCTCGCGCAGGTCCGCGGCCAGTGCCGCCCAGTCCTGCTCGTCGGTCACGTCGAGCCGACGGCAGCCGGGCGCGTCGCTCACGTCGGTGGCGATGACGCGGGCGCCCTCCCGGACGAGGGCCGCGGCCTCGGCGGCGCCCTGGCCACGGGCCGCGCCCGTGACCACGACGACCTTGCCCAGCAGCCGCTTGGGGTGCGGACCGCTCACGGCCGCTCCCGGCCACGACGCCTGCCGCTCGGCAGGGGTACGGGCTCGACGCCCGGGACGACCGTGTTGGTGAGCGTGCCGATGCCCTCGACGGTGAGACTCACGGTGTCGCCGGCCTTGAGCGGCGGCGGGTTCCGCTCCCCGCTGCGGCCCCACAGCTCGGCGAGGCAGCCGCCGTTGCCGCACGTCCCGGAGCCGAGGACGTCACCGGGGACGACACGGGTGCCGCGGGAGGCGTAGGCGGTCATCTCCTCGAAGGTCCAGCTCATGTGGGACAGCAGGTCCTCGCCGACCGTCTCGCCGTTGACCTCGGCGGTCAGCGCCAGGCGCAGGAACCCGTCGGGGTCCCGGTACGGCTCCAGTTCGTCGGCGGTGACGAGGTACGGGCCGAGGGCGGTGGCCGTGTCCTTGCCCTTGCAGGGGCCGAGCCCGACCCTCATCTCCGCCGCCTGGAGGTCGCGTGCGGACCAGTCGTTGAAGACCGTGTAGCCGACGATGTGCTCGCGGGCCCGCTCGGGGGTGAGGTCGCGGCCCTCGCGGCCGACGACGGCGGCCACCTCCAGCTCGAAGTCCAGCGCCGACGAGCCCGGCGGCACGGGGACGTCGTCGCCGGGGCCGTAGATCGCGTGCGGGTTGGTGAAGTAGAAGGTCGGTGCCGCGTACCACTGCTCCGGTACGCCGGCGGCGCCGTCCACGGACCGACGGACACCCTCGACGTGTTCCTCGAAGGTGACGAAGTCCCGTACCGACGCGGGTTGCAGGGGCGGCAGCAGCCGCACTTCGCGGACATGGGGGCCGGGCGGCACGTCGAGGGCGGCGGCACCGGCGGCGAGCAGCGCGGGCAGGCCGCCGGTCTCGGCGAGCAGGGCGGTGAGCGAGGTGACGCCGGGCAGCGGGAGGAGGGTGCCGTCGTCCTCCACGACGGCCACCCGGTGGCGGTGCTGGTGTTCGTATGCGGCGAAACGCATGGGACGACTCCTGGGGGAGCGGGGTCGGGGTCAGACGGGCGGGGCGACGAACACGCCGCGGTCGGGGTCGTTGAAGGACTCCTTGGCGATCAGCTCGTTCATCGGGTTGGCGGTGCCCCACTGGTCGGTGACCTCGGGCCGGGAGAAGTCGTAGACGTGCGGGTGCCAGGTGTCCTCGTCGAGGTTCTCCAGCTCGGTGGTGTACTCGACGGTGTTGCCGTGCGGGTCGAGGAAGTACGTGAAGGTGTTGTCGCCCGCCATGTGCCGGCCCGGACCCCAGATCTTGCGGAACCCGGCGCGCATCACGCGGCCGGAGCCGCGCATGTACTCGTCGATGCCGCGCATCTCGAAGGAGACGTGGTGCAGGGCGGTGTGCGGGCCCTTGGCGATGGCCATCGAGTGGTGCTGGTTGCTGATCCGCATGAAGTGCATGACCTCGCCCACGTGCGGCGAGCTGAGCGTGTCGGAGAGCGCGAAGCCGAGGTGGCGCTCGTACCACTCCCGGGTGCGGTTCAGGTCGGGGGAGTTGAGGACGACGTGGCTCAGCTTGACCGGGATCGACTCCTTCTCCTCGATCTTGCGGTGCTGCCGCACCTCGACGTCGGCGGAGACCTCGATGGTGCGGCCGTCGACGTCGAAGAACCGGAAGCCGTAACCGCCGCCGGGCGTGTCCACCGTGCCCGGCCGGGAGATCAACTGCACGCCCTGAGCGAGGAGTCGCTCGGCGAGGGTGTCGACGTCGGACGCGCTCGCGGCGCCGTAGGAGACGAGGTCGAGGCGCTTCTCGCCGGCCTTGCGCAGCCGGACGACGTACTGCTCGGGCGAGCCCTCGGCGGCCAGGAAGGAGATGCCGGAGTCCTCGGCGACTTTGGTCAGGCCCCAGACGCCGGCGTAGAAGTCGAGCTGCTTGTCGTAGTCGGGCACGGCGAGGTCGACGTGCCGCAGGTGGGTGAGCAGGCGCATGGTGTCAGTCCTTGCGGAGGAGAGCGGCGGCGTTGCCGCCCCGTACGGCGTGGAAGTCGGCATCGGGCAGACGCGCGGCGCGCAGGGCGCCGACCGGGTCCTCGGTGCCCATGTCGAAGGGGAAGTCGGAGCCGAGCAGTACGCGGTCGGCCCCGGCGACGCGTATCAACTCCCTCAGTACGTGCGGGTCGTGGACGAGGGAGTCGAAGTAGAGCCGCTTCAGATAGCTGCTGGGCGGGTGCGCGCAGCCGCCGCCCGCGTCGGAGCGGGCCGACCAGGCGTGGTCGGAGCGCCCGATGTGGGTGGGCAGGTAGCCGCCGCCGTGCGCGGCGATCAGTTTCAGCGCGGGGTGCCTGTCCAGCGTCCCGGAGAAGATCAGGTGGGACAGCGCGACGGCGTTCTCGGTGGGCTGCCCGACGGTGTTGGACAGGTACCAGCGGTCCAGCCGTTCGTCGAGCGTGCAACCGAAGGGGTGCAGGAAGAGGAGCGCGCCACTCTCCTCGGCCCGGGACCAGAAGGGGGCGTATGCCGGGTCGGAGAGCTCCCGCCCGGGGGCGTGGCTGGAGATCTCCACCCCCGCCAGCCCTTGTTCCAGGGCGTGGTCCAGGGCGCGGACCAGCAGGTCCGGATGGTGGAGCGGCACCAGTCCGAGGCCGCGCAGCCGGTCCGGCGCCGCCGCGCAGTGCGCGGCGGTGGCCTCGTTCGCCAGCCGGTACACCTTCTCGGCGCTCTCCTCGTCCGTCCAGTAGTGGTAGTGCGAGGGGGAGGGGCTGACCAGCTGGACGTCCACGCCCTGGGCGTCCATGGCGGCCAGGCGTGCGGTCACGTCGGTCAGCCGGGGGATGCGGTCGCGGACCATGGGGCCGTTCACCGCCAGGGCGGCGGGGCCGTTGCGGCGGGCGTCCAGCGCCCTGGCCCCGCCGTGGCCGGGCAGCCCGGCCACGAGCGCGTCGACCTCGGGCAGCAGGACGTGGGCGTGCACGTCGACGGTCGGTGCGTGGGCGGCCGCCGGTACGGGGGCGGGTACGTCTGCGGCCGGCACGGGGGCGGGCGCGTCGGCCGGTACGTGGGCGGGCGCCGGCGTCCGGCGGGGGGCGGGCCCGGTCACGGCAGTTCCCTGAGCATGGCCATGGTCCGGCCCATCAGGCCGGGCACGTCGGCGTCGCGCACTCCGTCGAGCTGCCACCGACCGATCTGCACGGAGGCCTCGACGACCGGGCGGACCCGCTGGATCCGCCGCTCGTGGTACTCCTGGAACAGCGCGTCGTCCCAGGTGTCGGAGCCGGTGAGCAACTGCGCGAGGACCCAGGCGTCCTCCAGGGACAGTGCCGCGCCCTGGGCGAGCGTGGGCGGGCAGCAGTGCGCGGCGTCGCCGGCCAGGACGACCCGGCCGCGGTGCCAGGAGCCCTCGACCAGCAGCCGGTCGAACCACGTGTAGTTGACCTTCTCCGGATCGGTGATGTGCTCGGTGATCTCCGGCCAGAAGCCGCCGTACGTGGAGGCCAGGCGCCGCATCTCGTCCGCGTAGGACCCGGCCGGTATCGAGGCGCGGTCGCGGTTGGCCTCGACGACGTAGGCGTACAGGGTGTTCTCGCTGGTGGGGCAGTACCCGGCGATGTAGGCCGGGCCGCCGTAGGCGAGGTCGGTGCGCACCACGCCGGCGGGGCGGGGGGCGGCGACGCGCCAGATGGCCATGCCGGTGGGCTCGGGCTTGTCGGTGACGCCGATCGCGGCGCGGGTGGTGGAGCCGAGGCCGTCGGCGGCGATCACCAGGTCGTAGCGGTTCTCGGTGCCGTCGCTGAGACGGACGGAGACACCGTCGGCGTCCTGGTCCAGGATCTCGGCGGTGGTGCCCAGCCGGACCGACGCGCCGCAGGCGCGCACGGCGTCGATGAGGATCTGCTGGAGCCGGGGGCGCTGCATGCCGACGGTGGCGGGCAGGTCGTCGCCGCCGGTGCGGATGTCGTGGGCGACGTGCAGGACGGTGCCGTCGGGGGCGGTGATGCCGACGGAGCCGAAGCCGAAGCCGGACGCCTCGACCTGCTCCCACACACCGAGTTCGCGCAGCACCCGCAGGGCGTTGCCCTGGAGGGTGATGCCGGAGCCGGCGGTGGCGTTCCAGTCGTCCCTGGCCTCGATCAGGTCCACGGCGAGGCCGGCCCGGCGCAGCAGTATCGTCACGGCGTTGCCGGCCGCGCCGCCGCCGACGACGAGGACCGTGCGGGCATGGTTCATGGGGAACTCCCTTGTTCCTCGGGTTACTTGACGGCGATCGGATTGACGGGGGAGCCGACGGCGCCGGTGATGGGGAGCGGCGCGGCGGTGAGCCAGAACTCGTACACGCCGTCGGCCGCGCAGTCCTCGGCGAGCGCCTCCAGGTCCCACATCTCGCCGATCAGCAGGCCCACGTTGGGGATGACGACCTGGTGCAGGGGCTGGAAGGCGTGCGCGAACTCGTTCGGGCGGACCTCGAAGCCCCAGGTGTCGGTGGCGATCGCGGCGATCTCGCTGCCGTGCAGCCAGCCGGCCGTGGTGAACGACAGGCCGGGCGCGGGACCGCCGGCGTAGTCGCCCCAGCCGTCGCGGCGGACCCGCGCCAGCTGCCCGGTGCGGACCAGGACGATGTCACCGCGCCCGACGGCCACCCCGTGTGCCCCGGCGGTCGCGCGCAGGTGCTCCTCGGTGATCGCGAAGCCGTCGGGCAGCTCCCCGTCCGCACCGGCGACCCGGCCCACATCGAGCAGCACCCCGCGTCCGGCGACGTGCGGCGCCATGTGCTCGATGCCGGTGACGAGGTCGCCTTCGGAGGTGACGACCCTCTCGGCCGCCCGCCCGTTCCAGGCCCTGCCGTGGTCGAAGATGTGCCCCAGGCCGTCCCACTGGGTGGAGCACTGGAGCGGCATCGCGATCACGTCGTCGGCGCCGCCGATGCCGTGCGGGAAGCCCTGGTTGCCGAGGGCGGCGTCGGTGCCGGTGTCCAGCATGGTGTGCACCGGGTTGGTGCGCCGCCGCCAGCCCTTCTGCGGGCCGTTCATGTCGAAGCGCTGGGAGAGGGAGAAACTCGCGCCCCGCCGCACGAGCGCGGCGCCCTCGCGGCGCTTGGCCTCGTCGAGGAAGTTCAGCGTGCCGAGCACGTCGTCCTCGCCCCAGCGCCCCCAGTTGGAGTACGCCTTCGCGGCCTCGGCGATCGCGCCCTCGGGATTTTCGCGGTTCACGAGGCCCCCTCCGCGACGCAGCGGGTGCGCTGCGTGCCGAGCCCGGTGACCGACCCCTCCATCACGTCGCCGTCGCGCAGCAGCCGGCCCCAGTGCATGCCGTTCCCGGCCGGGGATCCGGTCAGCACCAGGTCGCCGGGGAGCAGGCGGGCGCTCCGGGAGGCGTACGACACCATCCGGGCCACGTCGAAGATCATGTCCTCGGTGGACTCGTCCTGCATCGTCTCGCCGTTCAGCTTCAGCGTGACCCGCAGGTCGCCGGTGTCCGCGACCGACTCGGCGGGCACGATCCAGGGGCCGAGCGGCGTGAAGCCGGGGGCGTTCTTGCTGCGCAGCCAGTCGGTGCCGATCTGCGGCATGTCGCGGCGGAAGACCGTGGCGCGGTCGGTGAGGTCGTTGGCGATCGTGTACCCGGCGACGTGTTCCAGGGCCTCCGCCACGGACACCCGGTGGGCGGGCCGGCCGATCACGGCCGCCAGTTCCAGTTCCCAGTCCGGCTTCTCGGCCCACGCCGGCAGGACGACGTCGTCGTACGGGCCGGTGATCGCGCTCGGCAGGCCGATGAACACGTACGGCAGGTCCTCGGCCGCCCGCCGGTCCATGATCTCCGCGGCCTCGGCGCGCCGCTCCTCCTCGGGCCGGTCGTCACCGGGGGCGCGGTGGGCGACGTGCAGGTCGATGACGTGCTGCCGGTAGTTGGCTCCCGACTGGAACACCTGCCGCGGTTCGACCGGGGCGTGCACGCGGAAGTCCGCCAGCGTCCCGCGGGCGGCGCCGTCCCGCGCGGCCAGCTCCCGCAGCCGCGGCAGGACGGACTCCCACTCCTCCAGCAGGCCGCGGACGTCCGGCGGACCGTCACCGAGGGCGGAGCGCAGGTCGATCACCCGGGCGTCCGGGGTGACGAGGGCGGGGAAGGCCGGACCGTCCGGGGCCGACAGCGTGGCGAGGGCGAACGGCCCGGCGAAGAGCGCGGAGACGGGTTCGGGTTTCACGGACATGTCCTCCTGATTGCGGTGCGACTAATCTGGACCCGCCACTCACGATCAGGGAAATCGATTCTTTGGATGATCGGCATCCACGCGACGAATTCACCCTGGTCGGCGCCGTGCAACGTCGTACCACTGGGGGAAGACCCGTGAACCTGGCCCGTCTGGACCTCAACCTCGTCGTCGCCCTGCGCGCGCTGCTGGAGGAACGCAACGTCACCCGGGCCGGGCAGCGCATCGGCCTCAGCCAGCCCGCCATGAGCGCCGCACTGGCCCGGCTGCGCCGCCACTTCGACGACGACCTGCTCGCCCGGGTCGGCGGCCACTACGAACTCACCGCCCTGGCCCAGGTCCTGCTCGACCGCACCTCCACGGCCTACGACGTGCTGGAACGCCTCTTCGCCAGCCAGGCCGACTTCGACCCGTCCAAGGAGAGCCGCGAGTTCAAGCTGGTCGCCTCCGACTACGCCGTCGCCGTCTTCGGCACCGAACTCGCCCGTGTGGTGCACGAGGAGGCCCCCGGCATCCGCCTGCGCTTCGCGCAGACCCCGCCCACCGTCGTCGACGACACCGCGACCCTGCTGAGCGCCACCGACGGCCTGTTCATGCCGCACGGCGTCATCAGCGACTTCCCCGCCACCGACCTCTACCAGGACCGCTGGGTCTTCCTCGTCGCCGACGACCACCCGAGCGTCGACGACCGCCTCACCCGCCGGGACCTGGCGCGACTGCCCTGGGTCACCTACCAGCGCACCTACGACGCCCCGGCCGTCCGCCAGCTCGGCATGCTCGGCATCGAGCCACGGGTGGAGGTCTCCGTCGACAGCTTCCAGCTCCTGCCGCTCCTGGTGGCCGGCACCCGGCGCATCGCCCTCCTCCAGGCGCGCCTCGCGAGCCTGCTCGCGCCGATCGCCGCCGTCCGCGTGCTGGAACCGCCCTACGAGGCCGTCCCCCTGCAGGAGGCGATGTGGTGGCACCCGGTGCACACCCATGACGCGGCCCACATCTGGCTGCGGGAGACGGCCGCGAGGGTCGGCCGGCGTCTCGGGGGCGTTCGGGAGGAGCACGTCCCCTCCTGACGGCGGGGCGGGGGCGGTCTTTTGGACGGGGCGCCCGTCCCACCGGAACCGCCGGGTATCCACGTGATGGATCGGAGGCATCCGAAACCCGGATCACACCAGGTCTGGGCAGGCCGCCTCCCGGAACGCATAGTCGTGGCACATCACGCGCCCGTGCGCCGACGTCCTCTCCGACACGGACCTGACCGCCACGGGGCACCCCCTCTCCCGCCTCGCGCTCTGGAGTGCCGCCATGCCCGCTCCCGCCGTCCCGACCACCCCCGACGAAGACGACTCCCCGCAGGCCGGGGGGAAGCTGCCGGCCGCGCTGCTGATGGCCGGCAGCTGTCTGCCCGTCCTCGGCGCCGTCCTGATCGCCCCCGTCCTGCCCCGCATGCAGGACCACTTCGGCGGGGTCGCCGGGTCCACGGCGCTCGTCCCCCTGGTGCTGACGGTTCCCGCCCTCTCGCTCGCCCTGCTCGCCCCGTTCGCGGGCGTCGTCGTCGACCGGCTCGGCCGCAAGCGCCTGCTGGTCGCCGCGACGGTCCTGTACGCGATCTTCGGCACGGTCCCCCTCTGGATGGACTCGCTGTACGGGATCCTCGCCAGCCGGGTGCTGGTCGGAGTGGCCGAGGCGGCGATCATGACCGCCTGCACGACGCTGATCGGTGACTACTACACGGGGCGGGTCCGCGACCGGTACCTCGCCCTGCAGACCATGTGCGCGTCGGCGTCCGCCACGGTCTTCTTCGTGCTCGGCGGCGCCCTCGGGGCGGCCGGCTGGCGCGCGCCCTTCGGGCTGTACGCGGTCGGCCTGCTGCTCGCCCCCGTCATGGCCCGCGCCCTGCCGGCCCCGCGGCCCGCGCCGGGGGACGTGCCGGAGCACACCGGTGCCGACCCGAGGCCCTTCCCCGTGCGCCGCATGATCGGCATCTGCCTGCTGACCGTCTTCGGCGCGGTCGTCTTCTACACGGTGCCCGTGGAGATGTCCTACCTCCTCGACGACCTCGGCACGGACTCACCCGGGGCGATCGGCGCCGTCACCGCGGTCGCCAGCGCGGCCACCGTCGTCGGCTCCGTCGTCTTCACCCGGCTCACCGACCGCCCCCGGCACCGCCTTCCCCTCGTCTTCGCGCTGGGCGGCGTGGGCTTCCTGCTCATGGGCCTCGCCGACGGCCTGCCCCTGCTGATCGCGGGAGCCGTGGTCAACTGCGTCGCCACCGGACTGCTGCTGCCGTCCCTGCTGACGCTGGCCATGTCCCGGCTCGACTTCGCCGACCGCGGCCGCGGCACCGGCCTGTGGACATCGGCGTTCTTCCTCGGCGAGTTCGCCTGCCCCCTCGTCCTGCTCGGCGGCAAGGGCGTCCTCGGCGAGCTGGCTTCGGCCGTGGGGCTGCTCGGCCTGACCACCCTGCTGCTGGCGGGGGCCCTGCTGCTCCTCACCCGCCGCGCCGGGGCGGCTCTGCCCCACGGTGCCCCCGGGCGGCCCTGACCGTCCGGGCCGACCGGGCGGTACGGCCGTGGCCGGCCGGCGCACCGCGGGCTCCGGCCGGTGCGCGACGCGGGTGTGTTCGTGAAGGGCGGCGCGGGCCGTACCCCCGACCGGCAGGCGCCCGGCGCGCAGCAGCCCCCGGTGACGGCCGGCCGCCCGCCGGGCGGTCTCACCCGGTCCGGGCATGCCGCCGGGCAACTCCCGGTCGTCCCGGTGGCGGTCGTGCGCCATGACGACCTCGCCCCGGTGCCAGAGGGCCGCCGGTGCCAGGGGGCATGGGGGCCGCCGCTGCCAGGGGCACGGGGGCATCGCGGGGAATCCCGTTCTCCGCACCACGTGCGAAGGAGATCGGCGGGCTGCCCCGGCGGTCGGACGCCGACCGCCCGACCGCGGCCTTCACGCCGCCGGGGTCAGCGCGGTGGCCGTGGTGATGCGACATCGGCGCGGGCGTGGATGATCAGGCGCATCCCGCTGTCGTCGGCACTGGCCTCGTCGAGCAGGTGCCGCGCAGATCCGCACCCCGGGTGAGCCGCCGCGGACACCGGCAGGGAACGAGCCTGTCGGCCGCCGGAGTGAAGGGGCGGGGCATCGCGGGGCAGGGGCGGCGCGCGGGGGAGGCATAGGTCCTGGGTGCCGAACGGGCGGGGCGCCCGGGGCGCAGTGGTCGTTCCCGCCCTAGCCGAAGGACGACGCCGACGGCGCGGACGCACGCGCCGAGGGCGGCCGACCGGCACCCGGACGCAGCACGACGAGGAGTGGAGAACCCATGGGACACGGCGGAAACGTCATCCAGGAACTGACCGCTGACCATCGCGAGGTGGACGCCCTCTTCGCGCAGATCGAAGCGCTGCCGCCGACCGACCCGGAGCGACGCGAACTCGCGGACCGGATCACCGTGGAACTGGTCCGCCACTCGGTGACCGAGGAGCAGTACCTGTACCCGACGGTGCGCCGGTACGTCGACGACGGAGACGACCTCGCCGACGAGGAGATCGCCGAGCACGGCGAGGTCGAGCGCATGCTGAAGGAACTGGAGGACTGCCGACCCGGCGACGGACGCTTCGACGCGCTGATCACGGGACTCAGGAACTCCGTCACGGCGCACGTCGACGACGAGGAGAACCGGCTGTTCCCCCTGCTGGCCGAGGTCTGCTCCGCCACCGCTCTGGAGGATCTCGGCGAGAAGGTCCGCTCGGCCAAGAAGCACGCCCCCACCCACCCGTACCCGTCCGCGCCGGGGACCCCGCCCGCGAACAAGGTCCTCGCGCCCGGCACCGGCATGGTCGACCGCCTGCGCGACATGCTCGGCGGGCGCGGAAAGCGGAATTGAACGGACGGAAGCCGCTGGACGGCGTCCCCCCGCCGCCAACGGGCCGGGGCGCAGGGCACGAGGGAATTTCCCTTACCCGGTGAGGAAACCGGCGGGGCTCACCCGAGGGATTCAACCCCGGCCCGCTCGACCATCACTCCAGTGGGTCTGTGCACGAGATCCGGAATGATTCCGGCGGTAGCCTGGTGGGAGAAGCCGGTCGCAGTTTTACTCGTGTGTTTGTGCCAGTCGCATGCTCGCAGAGAACGATGTCGCGGGCGCGAAGCTTGTTCTCCAGGTTGTGCTGGAGCAGCCGCGTCATTAACCGGCCGGGTGTTCGCACGGTGCGAATGACCCAACCCAGCCCCTGTAAGGAGCAGCAATGACTCAGGGAACCGTCAAGTGGTTCAACGCCGAGAAGGGCTTCGGCTTCATCGCCCAGGCCGACGGCGGCCCGGACGTCTTCGTGCACTACTCGGAGATCGACAGCTCCGGCTTCCGCAGCCTGGAGGAGAACCAGCAGGTGGAATTCGACATCGTGCAGGGCCCCAAGGGTCCGCAGGCCTCACGCGTACGCCCCCTGTCATGACACGCGCAGCCCGCGCCTGCCGCCGCTGACGTGACGGAAAAGGGCCGACGCCTTCCCGGCGCCGGCCCTTTTCACGCGCCCGCACCACCGGTCACGCGCCCGCACCACCGGACGGCGCCCGCACCTTCCCGGAAAAACAGTGGGAGAGTGGAATGCATGTGCGGTCGTTACGCTTCCACCCGCGGTCCCGAGGACCTCGCCCGGCACTTCCACGTCGCCGACCGGCCGGTCGCCGAGTCGCTCGCGCCGAGCTGGAACGTCGCTCCGACCGACGACGTCTGGGCCGTCCTCGAACGCACACCGCGCGGCGAGGACGACACCGCGCCGGCGAGACGTGAGCTGCGGCCGCTGCGCTGGGGCCTGGTGCCGTCGTGGGCGAAGGACGTCAAGATCGGCGCGCGGATGATCAACGCCAGGGTGGAGACCCTGCACGAGAAGCCCGCCTTCCGCCGCGCCTTCACCCGGCGCCGCTGCCTGCTGCCCGCGGACGGCTTCTACGAATGGCAGCCGGTCAAGGCCGAGGACACGGGCCGGACCCGCAAGCAGCCGTACTTCATCCACCCCGAGGACGGTCGGGTCATGGCCCTCGCCGGCCTGTACGAGTACTGGCGCGACCCGCAGGTGCAGCGGGACGACGACCCCGCCGCCTGGCTGCTGACCTGTACCGTCATCACCACCGACGCCACGGACGCGGCCGGCCGGGTGCACCCTCGCATGCCGCTCGCCCTCCCCGAGGACCGGTACGACGCCTGGCTCGACCCCGCCCACCAGGATGCCGGCGAACTGCGCGCCCTGCTCCGGAGCCCCGCGGACGGGCGTCTCGAGGTGCGACCCGTGTCGCCGGCCGTCAACGACGCCCGCAACGACGGACCGCACCTCCTCGACCCGATCACGCCGTAGACCGCGTCACGGCAGCCGGGCGCCCCTGGCCCACGCCGCGAAACCCGGGAATCCCGCAGGCCTCCCACCACCTTGCGCGCCCCGGTCCTCACGAGGACGCGGCCGGCGACGTCGGCCGAGGCCGGGCTGAAGTGCGCGTACCGCCTGCCGGTGTACTCGACCGACAGCTCGCCGGTCGGCTCGCGGTCACCGGCCCGTGGTGATTCGCGGGGTGGATAGCACCAACGCGACCTGGACCGCCAGGGCGTCGACTACGGACTCACGGTCCCCGAGGCCCTGGACCACCTCCTGGCGGGCCGCGCCGACTCGGACGCCGTGTACGCGGGCAACGCGTACTACAGCGCCCTGCAGCACATCATCGACAACCATGCCGGCGACCCGTACGACCTGGGTGTCTTCTCGAGCCCGGGCAGGTTCTTCGGCCTGCTGGACGACGAACTGCGCCGCCTCGGCGTTCCCGCGGAGCTGCTCCCGGGCACCTTCCTGTACGCCGGTCCGCCCCGGGAGATCCCGTTCCGCATCCCGTACCCCGTCGACGGCTCCCCGGAGATAGGCCGCCTGCCCCTCGAACGGGCCAAGCCGGCGGCGGACGCCTACCGCGCGGTCGCGGACCGGGTGGCCGGCGACCTCCGGTACGAGCTGGAGCAGCTCGCCGGCATTCTTCGGACCGAGCACGACGAGTGGCAGACCGCCCTGCGGCACGGCTGGACGATGGACACGGTCTTCTTCTCGATCAGGGGGTGAGCGGGACGGCCGGCCTGCCCGGCTCGTGGTCACCCTCGACGACGGGACGGCGCGGTCGCAGCCGTCCGGCCGGCCGGACCGGTCGAGGAGCCCGGCCTCGCCCTCACCGCACCGGCGGCGGATCCACTGGTGGGCCGTGGCCCGTGGGATGCCCCTCTCGGCGGCCACATGGGCGACCGGGCGGCCCGAGCGGACACGTGCGACGGGCAGCCGCCTGCCGTGAACGGCCAGCCGGGCATGACGGCGGGACACGAAGACCTCCGTGCGGTGTGGTCCCGGACAGCTCCACCGCATCGGAGGTCTTCGCCATGTCCAAGACCCGCCGGTGTCGACAACGCTCGTGATCAGTACGGCTAGGACGGCTTCCAGACGGTCAGTTCGGTGGTGTAGTCGGGGAGGTTCTCCACCCTCATCTCCACCTTGGTGATCCTCAGCATCGCCAGGTTGCCGTCCTTGGTGACCGTGCACAGGACGGTGCCCTCGGGCAGCAGCGCCAGAAGGTCCTTCTTGCCGGTGATCGTGGCAGGCAGGGCGTTGGTGTCGGCCGCCGCGGCGCACTGCTCCGCGGTCGTGTCCTCGCTGACGCCGGTCGTGGTGAGGAAGCTCAGCGTGGTGGAGCCGCCGAACTCGTTGTACGTCAGCTCGATGCCGTCAGGGTACGTACCGCTCTCGGCATGGATCTTCGGCAGGTCGAGGTCCACGTAGGTGTACGCCATGGGGCTGGGCGCGCGGAGGGTGAGCGGCTTGTTCTCGAAAAGCGGCGTGTAGCCGCCGCTCGCCGGTGCGCTCGCCGAGGCGGAGGCGGAGTCGGACACCGAGGAGTCGGTGGGAAGGCCGCCCCCGGCCGACGCGGAGGTGGCGGCGGCCGGTGACCCCGGTCCGGACGGGGAGGCCTGGGCGGTGTCACCGGCCGCCGCCCCGTCCTTGTCGTCCGACGTGTCGCCCCCGGTCAGCCCCCAGGCGGTGCCGGCCACCACGACCGCGGCGAGCACGGCGGCGCCCAGCACCAGCGGGGTACGCCTGCGGGCCGCGGGAGCGGCTTGCGGAGTGCCGCTCGGCGGCGCCGGCGGGGGGACGTAGGTGGGGGAGTAGGCGGCGGCCACGGGCGTCGGATCCGGCTCGGGCGTGGCCGCCGCCCGCGCCCGCCGGGCGATCTCGGCCGCCGTCGGCTCCGGCAGCCAGCCGGTGAAGTCGCGGGCGGGACGGCCGGACGCCTGTGCGCACAGCTCGGCGAGTTCGGCGGGCGCGGGCCGGGCCGCCGGATCGGGGGTGAGGCAGCGCTCCAGGAGCGGGCGCAGGCCGTCGGGGTAGCCGGAGAGGTCGGGCTGCCGCTGCTCGGTGGCGGCGATGCGGGTGGCCAGGGTGATGGCGCCGCCGTCGCCGTAGGGATGACGGCCCGTCGCCGCCACCGCCGCGATCAGGCCGAGGGAGAACACATCGGTGGCCGGGGTGAGTTCGGCCCCGCCGATCTGCTCGGGGGACATGTACTGCGGGGTGCCGATGAGACCGCCGCTGCGGGTGAGCTGGGTGGCGTCGCTCGCCCGCGCGATGCCGAAGTCGATCACCCAGGGGCCCTCCGCGCTCAGCAGGATGTTGCTGGGCTTGAGGTCCCGGTGGATCACCCCGGCCGCGTGCACGGCCCGCAGCGCCTCGGCGACGCAGCCGGTGAGCTGGAGGGCCGCGGGCAGCGGCAGCGGTCCGTAAGCGGTCAGGGCCTCGTCCAGCGGCAGCCCGGGTACGTAGGCCGTGGCGAGCCAGGGCAGTGCGCCCGTGGTGTCGTGGTCGACGACCGGAACCACGTGGTAGCCCTGCACCCGGCGGGCGGCGGTGACCTCCTGCTGGAAGCGGCGGCGGAACTCCGGGTCCTGCGCGAACTCCCGGCGGATCACCTTCAGGGCCACGGGCTGGTTGCCCCGGGTGCGCGAGAGGTAGACGGCACCCATGCCCCCTTCGCCGATCTTGGCGAGCAGTCGGTAACCCCCGACGTCTCGCGGGTCCTCGGGGCTCAGCGGCGTATGAATCGCATTCACGTCCAGAGCTTGCCCTACAACGCGATCACATGTCCGAGGAACCGGATAATCGCCTTGTGCATCAAGCGACTTGCGTCACGGCCGGGTGGAGCGGCCGGTCCGCGGGCAGGCCGGGCCGGTCGATCGCGCCACCGGGTCCGCCGGCCGTAGGCTCCCGGCATGCAGCAATCCGAGATCATGCAGCGCGTCATCGGCATCCTCACCGAGGCCATCGAGATGAAGCGGCAGGTCCGCGAGGACCCTGACGCCGACGTCGCCCTCACCGGGGCCGTCTCCGCGCTCCTCGCGGAGACGTTGCCGCAGATCAGTCTGCCGAGGGAGGCGACCGCGCAGGAGACCATCGAGATCATCACGGCAGCGCTCGGACCCGCGATCCTGACGCTGGCCAACTGCTTCTCCTACGCCTTCGTACACCTCGGCGAGGTGCACGACGAGGGCCGGCCGGACACCTCGACCGCCGACGTGCTGCGCTCCCTCTCGCTGAGGTTCGCGCGGCAGGAGGAAGCCTGACGCGGCCGAGCCGTCCGCGCCACGGGGCGCGCAGGCGGGGGTGTCACCCGGTGGGTGTCACCCGGTACGGCGGGATCAGCCGCGGGGCGGCCTCGCCCGCCGCACGCTCGTCGGGGGGGGGGGGGGGGGGGGCGGGGGGCGGCGCCCCCGGGCCGGGGGGGGGGGGGGGGGGGCGCCGCCCCGGGGGGGGGGGGCCCCGGGGGGGGGGCTGGTGTGGGATCTGCCCGACTCGTATGTGCTGCGGGGGGAGGACCGGGTG
>NZ_JBICUZ010000009.1:296954-315353 GCF_043198675.1 Streptomyces sp. NPDC048734
CCCAGCGCGTGCCTGAGTGGGGTCTCCGGGCCCCCCCCGCCCGCCCCCGGGCGGCCCCGGGCCCCCCCCCCCCCCCCCCCCCCCCCCCCCCCACGAGCGGGGGCCTCGCGCCGTCGTCACCGCCCCGTGCCGAGGTCGAAGACGATGCGGGCCTTGACCTCGCCGCGCAGCACCTCGTCGATGGAGTCGTTGACGGAGTCGAGGGCGCGGGTCTCGTAGATGACCTTGGTGCGTCCGGCGGCGTGCAGTTGGAAGACCTCGGCGAGGTCCTGACGGGTGCCGACGATGGAGCCGATCACCGAGGTGCCGTTGAGGACGGTGTCGAAGATCGGCACGCGGACCGTGCCGTGGGCCGGCAGGGCCACCATCACCAGCTTGCCGCCGCGTCGCAGCCCGGCGTTGACGGCTTCGAAGGCCGCGTCGTTCACCGCGAGCGCGATGGCCGCGTGGGCGCCGCCGTGCCGCTTGAGCACCTCGGCGACGTTCTCCACCCGGGCGTCGATGACGATGTCCGCGCCGAGTTCCTTCGCCAGCTCCAGCTTCTCGTCGGTGACGTCGATCGCGGCGACGGTGGCACCGGCGATCTTGGCGTACTGCACGGCCAGGTGGCCGAGCCCGCCGACGCCGGAGACGGCGACGAGCTGGGTGGGCTTCACGTCGGCGACCTTGAGCGCCTTGTAGGTGGTCACGCCCGCGCAGGTCAGCGGCGCGGCCTCCAGGGCGCTGACGCCCTCGGGCACCACCTGGGCGTAGTCGGCCCAGGCCAGCATCTTCTCGGCGTATCCGCCGTCGCAGCCGTAGCCGGTGTTGATCTGCTGCTCGCACAGGGTCTCCCAGCCGGACAGGCAGTGCTCGCACCGCCCGCAGGCCCTGCCCAGCCAGGGCACGGCGACCCGCTGCCCGACGGACAGGTGGGTGACGCCCTCGCCGAGCTTCTCGACCAGGCCGACGCCCTCGTGGCCGGGCACGAACGGCGGGTTGGGCTTGACCGGCCAGTCACCGTGCGCGGCGTGGATGTCGGTGTGGCACAGCCCGGACGCCTCCACCCGGACCCGGACCTGACCCGGACCGGGCTCGGGGTCCGGACGCTCCTCGATGACCAGGGGCTCACCGAATGCTCGAACGACCGCTGCCTTCATGGCTCTTCTCCTCTGTGCTGTCTGTGCTGTCTGTGCTGTTCTGGATGTGCTGGTGCGTGGTGGGCCGTGCGGCGTCAGGGGTGCGCGACGACGGCGACGGGGGCCGCGGAGTGGTGCAGGACGGCGTGGGCGACCGGGCCGATGTGGGCGCCCAGCGGGTTGCGGCGGATCCGGCGGCCCACGACGACGAGGGAGGCCTCGCGGGCGGCGTCCAGCACGAGGTCGGCCGCGCTGCCCAGGCGGGAGATCTCGACGACCTCGACGTCCGGGTACTTCGTACGCCAGGGGAGCAGCACCTCGGCCAGAGCGGCGGCTTCCTGCCGGCCGAGCTCGGCACCGACCTCGGGCGCCGCGGGCAGGCTGTAGACGTAGTACGGCGCCAGCGTCCACGCGTGCACCACGCGCAGGGCGGTGCCGCGGCGGTCGGCCTCCTCGAAGGCGAAGTCGAGGACGGCGTCGTCGGGCCTGGCCACGTCCAGGCCGAGCACGACCGGGCGGTACGGGGCCGCCGCGGACGGGGTGCCGGCCGGATCCGCGACGTGCTCGTCGGCGGCGGCCTGCTTTCCGGCCCGGACGAGCACCACCGGGACATCGGTGTGCGCGACGGCCGCCAGGCCCACCGAGCCGACCAGGAAGCCGCCGAGCCCGCTGAGGGCGCGGGAGCCGAGGACGAGCAGTTCGGCGTCCTGCGCGGCGTCCGCCAGCACGTCGGCGGGCGTGCCGGTCAGTTGCCGCTGCGTGATCTCGACGCCGGGGTGGCGCAGCCGCAGGCCCTCGGCCGTCTCACGCGGGATGCGCTCGCTCCAGTGCGCCTGCGTCTCGGCGCCGAGCAGCGGCGCCTGGGCCATCGGCTCCGGCACCGGCTGCCACACGTGGACCAGCGTCAGCGGCAGACCGCGCAACTGCGCCTCACGTGCGGCCCACTGCGCGGCGGCGTTGCTCTCGGACGACCCGTCGATACCCGCGACAACAGTGCGGACCATGGTGTTCTGCCTCCTGGACTCGGCTTCTGCTTCCAGCATGCGGCAGTGGAGGCCGTCCGCAGCAGGGCCGCAGGTCCTCGGCGCGGGCCGACCGGCCCCATCGGCCCTGCTCCGGGCGGCCCGGCCGGGCCGCCGGTCCGGCCACACCGCCCTGAGCAGGGCCGAACGGCCCGCCGCCGGCCCCCCTCCGGCCCAAGCCCCGCCCCGCCCGCCGACGGGAGGCTGGCACGGCGTCCGGGGAGCACCGGACCGGACAGGGACGACCCATCGGGGAGGACGACGGACATGACCGTACGCGTGGGCATCAACGGTTTCGGCCGCATCGGGCGCAACTACCTGCGGTGCGTGCTGGAACGGGCCGAGGCGGGCGGCGCGACGCCCGTGGAGGTGGTGGCCGTCAACGACGTCACGTCACCGGCGGCGCTGGCCCACCTGCTGACGTACGACTCGACGTACGGCCGCCTCGGCCGGCCCGTCGAGCACGACGACACCTCGCTCACCGTCGACGGCCACCGCGTGGCCGTGAGCGCCGAGCGCGACCCGGCCGCCCTCGCCTGGACAGACCTCGGCGTCGACATCGTCATCGAGTCGACCGGCCGCTTCCGCACCCGCGAGCAGGCCGGCCGGCACCTGTCGGCGGGCGCGCGCAAGGTGCTGCTGTCCGTGCCGGGCAAGGACGTCGACGCCACGGTCGTCATGGGCGTCAACGAAGGCACGTACGACGCGCGACGGCACCACGTGGTCTCCAACGCCTCGTGCACCACCAACTGCGTGGCCCCGATGGTGAAGGTGCTCGACGAGCACTTCGGCGTCGTCAAGGGACTGATGACCACCATCCACGGCTACACCAACGACCAGGTGGTCCTCGACGGCCCGCACAAGGACCTGCGCCGCGGTCGCAGCGCCGCCGTGAACATCATCCCCACCAGCACCGGGGCCGCCCGCGCCGTCGGCCTGGTCCTGCCCGAGCTGGCCGGCACCCTCGACGGCAGCGCCGTGCGCGTCCCGGTCGAGGACGGCTCCCTCACCGACCTGACCATGGTCCTCGAACGCCCCGTGACCGCGGACGAGGTCAACGCCGCCTACCGGGAGGCCGCCGCCGGACCGCTCAAGGGCGTCCTGAGGGTCTCCGACGCCCCGATCGTCTCCCGGGACGTCGTCGGGGACCCGGCCTCCTGCGTCCTGGACGCCCCGTTGACCCAGGTCCACGGCGACCTGGTGAAGGTCTTCGGCTGGTACGACAACGAGTGGGGCTACACCAACCGGTTGCTCGACCTCACCGAGTACGTCGCCGCCCGTCTGCCCCGCGACTGACGATCACCCCTCGGGGCTTCCCGCCACGACGAAACGATCCCGTATCCTCCTTTGGCGCCGACCGCTACCGTTGCAGGCGCAGTGAAGCGGTACCACGGCCGGTCACCGGTGGAGAGCGGGAGGAGAACGGGTGGGAAGCCCCGAGGGGGAGCAGGCTCGGATGAGGCTGCCCCAGCTACGGCTGGACGAGCTCCTGGAAGAGTTGCAGGCCCGCCTGGACGCGGCCCGCGGCACCCGGGACCGCGTCCACAGCCTGCTGGAGGCAGTGCTCTCGGTGGGCCGGGAACTGGACCTCGAGCAGGCACTGCACAGCATCGTCGAGGCCGCCGCGGCCCTCGTCGACGCCGAGTACGCCGCACTGGGGGTGATCGGCCCGGACGGGCGCCGGCTGTCGGCGTTCCACACGGTCGGGGTCGGCGAGGAACAGATCGCGCGCATCGGCTCGTACCCGGAGGGCCACGGCATCCTGGGAGAGCTGATCCGCCACCCCGAGCCCCTGCGCCTGGCGAAACTCTCCGAACATTCCGCCTCGTACGGCTTTCCGGCGAACCACCCGCCGATGAACTCCTTCCTCGGCGTCCCCATCCGGGTGCGCGAGCAGGTCTTCGGCAACCTGTACCTCACCGAGAAACGCGGCGGGCTGCAGTTCGACGAGGAGGACGAGGCGGTGCTGTCGACGCTGGCCGTCGCGGCGGGCGTCGCCATCGACAACGCCCGGCTCTACGAGGAGTCCCGGCTGCGCGAGCGCTGGCTCCAGGCCAACGCCGAGATCACCCACCGGCTGATGTCCGGCGGCGAGCAGGGCGACGTCCTCGCGCTCATCGCCGAACAGGCACGCGAGATCACCGGCGCGGCGCTCGCCGTGCTGGCGATCCCGATGCAGGGAACCGACTCCCTCGCCGTGGAACTGGCCATCGGCCTGGAGGCGGAGGCGCACCGGGGCCTCGTACTGCCCCAGGAAGGCAGCCTCATCGGCCAGGCCTTCGCCCAGGACACCCCGGTGATCAGCGCGGACATCACCCGGGACGAACGGACTTCGGCTGGCCCCCCGCGGCTCACGGGGCTGGGTCCGGCCGTGGCCGTCCCCATCGGCTCCGGCGAGAGCGCCCGCGGTGTGGTGCTGCTGGTCCGGGAGACGGGCGGCAACGAGTTCACCGAGAAGGAGATGGCACCGCTGCGGGTCTTCGCCGCCCAGGCGGCCGTCGCCATGGAGCTGGCCGAGCGCCGTCAGGACGCCGAGCAGATCGTGCTGCTCGAGGACCGCGACCGGATCGCCCGGGACCTTCACGACCTGGCCATCCAGCGGCTGTTCGCCACCGGTATGACGCTGCAGAGCGCGGGCCGCTTCATCGAGCACTCGGGTGCTTCCGAGCGGGTGCTGAGGGCGGTGGACGACCTCGACGAGACCATCAAGATCATCCGTTCGACGATCTTCGGTCTGCGCACCCGCGGCGACGAGGCGGCGCCCGGCCTGCGGACCCGGGCGGTCCGGGTGGTCGGAGAGGCCGCGCCCGTCCTCGGCTTCGCCCCCAGCGTCCGCATGGAGGGACTGCTCGACACCCACGTGCCGAAGGACACCGCCGACCACATCGTGGCCGTCCTGTCCGAGTCCCTGACCAACATCGCCCGGCACGCCGGCGCCGACCGCGCCGAGGTCGTGCTGGAGACCGACGGCAAGGAGGTCCGCCTCACGGTCACCGACAACGGTGTGGGCATCCCGGCGGAAGGCCGCCGCAGCGGCCTCACCAACATGGCGGAACGGGCCAGGAAGCTCGGCGGGGACATGGAACACGCCGACCGGGAAGGCGGCGGCACCGAGCTCGTGTGGCACGCCCCGGTGCGGGACACGGAGAGTCCGGCGGCCGGCTGACCACGACCCGACGGCGGGCCCGCCCGGACGGAGACGTTCCGGGCGGGCCCGCCGAGTCGTCGGCGCGAGGCGCGGGAGCCCCGCCGTTCCTCCTCACCGGACTCACCGGACTCACCGGACCGGCGGTTCGGGCAGCTTCCCGCACCGCGCCGACGGCCCTCCGCACGGTCCCGTCGGGCCCTCCTCACCGCCCCGGTGGATCACAGCGGCCCGCGCGCGACGTCCATGGCCTCCCACGCCGTGCGGCGCGGTGAGGCCGGTCCGCCGGGACCGTACCCGAGCCGGATCACCATCTGCGCGTGACCGCGCCGTTCGTCGCCGAGCGACCCCAACTGCGCGCGCAGGTCCGGCCATTCGAGGGCCTGGTGCAGCAACGAGGCCTGGGCGCCGTGGGCGGTGGCCGACAGCAGGACGTGCTCCAGGGCCTGGCCGGCGCGCAGCCAGTCCGCGCGCCGGTCGTGCGCCGTGGACAGCAGGGCGAGCTGCGGATGCGCCTCGTACGGGCGGGCCGCGAGGACGGCCGGGTGCCGGTGGGCGCCGAAGTCCCGCATCGGTACCTGATCCAGGAAGTCCTGGAAACCCAGGACCCCCGTCCGCATGCCCACCGCCGAGGGTTCCACGGCCCGGACCCAGTGCCGGCTCTCGGCCGCGCGGTCGGCGTCCGCCGTGTTGCGGTGTTCCGCCTCCCGCGTGAGCCGCAGCACGTGGCCGGTCTCCTGCGGATCGGGGAAGCGCAGGAAGGCCCCCTCCGCCCGGGCCGCTTCGGTGAGCTCGGCCAAGAGGTGCCCCGGCAGGGGCCGGTCGGAGAACGGGAACCGGCTGCTGTGCCGGCGCCACACGGCGTCGTGCAGGTCGGGTGCCGAGGTACCGCGGGCCGCCCGGGCGAGGCGGACGGTGGCGAGGAGATCCGGCCGACCGGGACGGGGCAGCAGCCGCGTGACGGGTTCGTGGCCGTGATGGGCGGCCGCCACGCGCAGGTTGAGGACGGCGCAGCCGACCGAGAGGTGCAGGGCGCGGCCCGTGGGGTCGAGGTGGCGCAGGCCCCGTTCCGTGGCGGCCCGGATCTCCACCGTCCGGGTCTCCGGGACGTACCGGAAGCGCCAGGGCTGGGTGTTGTGGACGGAGGGCGCCGCCGCGGCGGCGGCGATCAGCCTCTCCAGGACGGGAACGTCGAGAGTCGTCGTGCTCATCGGAACTCCTTTCCGACCCGCACGTGCCGTGGGCGGTGCCGGTCGTCGTCCTGGCTCAGCGTGGTGCCAAGAGAGCGCGAAGGCCATGGGCCGAGTGGCCCCGCCCGGCTCCCGAGTGGCCCCGCCCGGCTCCCGGCCGGCCGCGGCGGACCGGGCCGTGCTCGCCCCCTGCCGTCCGCCCGCCGCCGAACAGGCCCTTGACCGGGGGACGTTCAGCCCCTCGGTCGCGGCCCTTCGGCACTCGGTGGGGGCGGCCCGGCACAGCAGAGTGAGCGGTGTCCGGAACCGACCGGGCCGTCTTCGAAGGGATCACCGCCATGGCCGTGCACGAGCACGCTCACCGCACCGCGGGTCTTCACCTGCCGTCGTTCCGCAGGGGCCGTGCGGCCACGGCGCCCGGGCCCGCCGAGTCGGCACTCGAGGGCACGCACACCGTGCGGGCCCGCCTCCTCGGGAGCCTGCGGATCCTGATGGGGTTCGTCTTCCTGTGGGCCTTCCTCGACAAGGCGTTCGGTCTCGGATACGCGACTTCGTCCGGCAAGGCCTGGGTCGACGGGGGATCGCCGACGAAGGGGTTCCTCAGCGGTGTCGCGGCCGGGCCCCTGGAGTCGACGTTCCACTCCTGGGCCGGTGCCGCCTGGGCGGACTGGCTGTTCATGCTCGGCCTCCTGGGCGTGGGCGCGGCGCTGGTGGCGGGGATCGGTCTGCGGCTCGCCGCGGGGGCGGGAACCGCGATGATGGCGCTGATGTGGATGGCGGAGTGGCCGCCGGCCCAGCACCTCTCGGACGGCGCGCCGAGCATGTCGACGAACCCCTTCGCCGACTACCACCTCGTCTACGCCCTCGTCCTGATCGCCCTGGCCGCCGCCTCCGCCGGGGACACCCTCGGCGCCGGCCGCCGCTGGGCCGCCCTCCCGTTCGTCCGCGACAACGGCTGGTTGCGCTGAGCGCGCCGCACGCGGCGGGCCCCCGACCGGGCCCGCCGCAGCAGTGAGACCCCGACCCCACCACCCCCGCGGCCGGTCCGACCGGCCCTTCATCCAGGAGACACACACCATGTCCCGCACCGTCGCCGTAGGTTTCGACGGCTCCCGCGAGAGCCGCGCCGCCGCCGAGTGGGCCGCCGGGGAGGCGCGGCTGCGCACCCTGCCGCTGCGGCTCGTCCAGGTCTGGGAGCCCCTTCCGGAGTCCATGGCGCAGGACTCCCTCCCCGACGCCGAGACCAGCCGGCACTGGACCGGGAGGATCCCGCGCGAGGCCGCCGAGGAACTGCGACTGCGGCACCCCGGCCTCGACGTCCGGACCGAGCAGCTCTCCGGCGGCCCGGCCGAGGCGCTGTGCCGGGTGGCCGCCGAGGCGGAACTGCTGGTGCTCGGCTCGCGCGGGATGAGCGGGCTCGGCGGCTTCCTGGTCGGCTCGGTCGGCCTCGCCGTCGTGGCGCACGCCGAACGGCCGGTGGTCCTGGTCCGCGCCCCCGAACCCGCCGACGGACACGGCACGGGCGACGCCCACGGGCCGGTCGTGCTGGGTCTGGACACCGGCCGGCCGAGCGAGGCGCTGATCGAGTTCGCCCTGACCGAGGCGGTCCGCCGCGGCGCCGCCGTCCGCGTCGTCCACGGCTGGAGCCCGAAGCCCTCCTACGCCTACGCACTGTCGGTCGACCCCGGCTTCCACGAGACGCTCGCCCGGTACGAGTCCACCGCGCTGACCGAGATGCTCCACCCCTGGCGGGAGAAGTTCCCGGACCTGGAGATCACGGCCGAGTCCCGGTACGGCAGCCCGGCCGCGCAGCTGGTGGAGGCGTCCCGCGACGCCCGGCTCGTGGTGGTGGGCCGCCGGATCCGCCGCCGTGGACCCGGCGCGCACGTCGGCCACGTCACCCACGCGGTGCTGCACCACTGCACCGCTCCCGTCGCCGTCGTCCCGCACGACTGAGCCGCCCCGGTCGCTCCGGGGAGCCGGCCCGCCGCGGACGGCCGCCCGGAGCGCCATCCCTCGGCCACCGGCGCCCCGGCCGGCGGTGGAGGGGGCCGACCGGCCCCACGACCGGCCCCTGACAGCCCCTGGGCCCTCCCCCGCGCGCCGCCGACGATCGACGTAGCGACAAGCCCCGAAGGAGTCCCCGATGACGGACGACCTGCTCAGCCGGCCCGGAGTCCACGCCCTGCTCGCGGACGGCACCACCGTGCGCATCCGTCCCGTGCTGCCGGGCGACCACGACCAGCTGGAGGGGCTCTACCAGGAGGTGTCCCCGCAGAACCCGCGCCGCGGGTTCCGCGCGGTGGACGGCCGGTCCGCCGGGACGGCCGCCGACCGGGCCTGCGCCCCCGCGCGGCCCGGCCGTCGCGCGCTGCTGGCCGAGGCACGGGGCAGCGTCCTCGGGCTCGCACAGTACGACGCGCCGTACGACACCGACGGCGCGCCCGACGCCGCGGACCTCTTCGTCGCCGTCGCCGCGGGCCTGCACCACCGGGGCGTGGGCACCCTCCTCGTCGAGCACCTCGTGTCGGCGGCCCGGTCGGACGGCATCACCACCTTCACGGCGGACGCGCTCGCCGAGGACCGGGAGGCCCTGCGTCTCTTCGCCGACCTCGGCCTGCGCGTCGACCGCCGCCCGGAAGGACCGGACGTCCGCTGCACCGTCGCGCTGGGCGAGGACGACGCCTACCTGTCCGCCGTCGAGGCCCGCGGCCGGGTCGCCGACGTCGCCAGCCTGGAACCGCTGCTGCGGCCCAACGCCGTCGCCGTCGTCGGCGCCGGCCGGGTCCCCGGTTCCGTGGGGCGGGCCCTGCTGCACCACCTCCACGTGGGCGGGTTCACGGGGCGTCTGTTCGCGGTCAACCCCGGCGCCACCTCGCTGCTCGGCGTGCCCTCGTACCCTTCCGTCGACTCCTTGCCCACGACACCCGACCTCGTGGTCATCGCCGGGCCCGCCGCCTCGGTGCCGACCGTGGCGGAGCAGTGCGGCAAGGCCGGCGTACGGGCCCTGGTCGTCGTCACGGCGGGGCTGGACGACGACCGGGGGCGCGCTCTGCTGACGATCTGCCGCACGTACGGCATGAGGCTGGTGGGCCCGGACTGCCTCGGCGTTTCGAACACCGAGCCGCGCCTGTGCCTGGACGCCACCTTCGCCGCCGGCCACCCGCTGCCGGGCACCGCCGGAGTGGCCGTGCAGTCGGGAGGCGTCGGCATCGCACTGCTGGAGGGCCTGTCCCGGCTCGGCATCGGCGTCTCCACCTTCGCCTCCCTCGGCGAGAAGTACGACGTCAGCGGCAACGACCTGCTCCAGTGGTGGGAGAGCGACGACCGCACCGACCTCGCCGTGCTGCACCTGGAGTCCTTCGGCGACCCACGGGCCTTCTCCCGCACCGCGCGGCGCGTCACGCGCCGCATGCCGGTGCTGACCGTCGACGCCGGCCGCACCGAGGCCGGCCGCAGGGCCGCCGCCGCGCACACCGCCGCCGCGGCCACCCGCACCATGACCCGTCAGGCCCTCTTCACCCAGGCCGGCGTCACCGCCACGCACTCGATCGGCGAACTCCTCGAAACCGCCGCCCTGTTCCACACACAGCCGCTGCCCGCCGGTACCCGCGTCGCCGTGCTCACCAACGCCGGCGGGGTGGGCGTCCTGGCCGCCGACGCCTGTGCCGAGGCCGGACTCGTCCTGTCCCGGTTCAGTACGCGACTCGTCGACGACCTGCGCGCCGTCCTGCCGGCCGGAGCCGCCGTGAGCAACCCGGTGGACACCACCGCGGCCGTCACCGAGGACGAACTGCGCACCTGCCTGGACCGGCTCGCGCAGGACCCGGCGATCGACGCCCTGCTGGTGGCACTCGTCCCCACCGCGGTCGCCGAGGCCACCGGCGACGACCTGCTGCGCGCCGTCACCCGGGGACCGGGACGGCGGCCGCGGCCGGTCGCCGTCGTGCGCCTGGACCAGGCGGTGCCCGTCACCCTGCTGCCCGCCGCCGCCGACGACGACGGCGTCCCCTCGTACGCGGAACCCCGGGCGGCGGCGCGCGCCCTGGCCCACGCCGCCCGGCGCGCGGCCTGGCTGCGCCGGCCGGCGGGCACCGTCGTGGACGCCGACGGGGTCGACACCGAACGCGCCCACGAGATCGCCGCGGCCTACCTCGCCGCCCACCCGGACGGCGGCCGGCTCGACCCCCGTACCTGCGCCGACCTCCTGTCCTGCTACGGCATCCCCCTCACGCCCTGGGCCTGGGCCGAGACGGAGGACGAGGCCGTGCTCGCCGCCGACCGGCTGCGCGGCTCGGACGGCCGGGTCGTCATGAAGGCCCACTGGCCCGGACTGGTCCACAAGAGCGAACAGCACGCGGTCCACCTCGGCCTGCGGGGCGAGGACCGGGTGCGGGCCGCCTTCCGCGACCTGCAGACGCGCTTCGCCGGACTGATGACCGGCGTGGTCGTGCAACCCCTCGCCGAGCGCGGCACCGAACTGTTCGCCGGCGTCGTCCAGGACGACGTCTTCGGGCCGCTCGTCCTGTTCGGCCTCGGCGGCACCGCCACCGAGGTACTGGCCGACCAGGCCGCCCGGCTCGCCCCGCTCACCGACCACGACGTGCACGACCTGATCACGTCCCCGCGCTGCGCCCCGCTCCTGTTCGGCGCGCACGGCGACGGCCCCGTCGACCTCGAGGGCCTGGAACAGCTGCTGGCGCGGCTCTCCCGGCTGGCGGGCGACCTGCCGCAGCTCGCCGAGGCCGACCTCGACCCGGTCCTCGCGGCCCCCGGCCCGGTCTGCGTGCTCGACGCGCGGATCCGGCTGCTGCCGTGCCGGGCCCACGACCCCTTTCTGCGCAGGCTCCGCTGAGGAGGCAGGACCATGAGAAACGCCGAGGTCGCGTCCGTGATGACCACCGACGTCGTCCGAGCCGGGTACGGCACCCCCTTCAAGGCCGTCGCGCGGCTGCTCGCCGAGCACCGCATCGGCGGACTGCCGGTGGTCGACGAGCACGACCACGTCATCGGTGTCGTCTCCGAGACGGACCTGATGACGCGCCAGGGGGAGACACCCGTCTTCCACCGGCCCGCCCGGCGCGCCGGACTCCCCGCGCTCACGCCCGGCGCCAGGCGGCGGGCGGTGCGGGCGAGGGCCCGCACCGCCGGACAGCTCATGACCGCGCCGCCCGTCACCGCGCACGCCGGCGACACCGTCGTCCAGGCCGCCCGCACCATGGCCCGACGGCACGTGCAACGGCTGCCGGTGCTCGACGCCGGGGGCCGGCTGGTCGGCATCGTCACCCGGCACGACCTGATGCGGATCTTCCTGCGGCCCGACGCGGAGATCCGTCGGGAGGTGATCGACGAGATACTGGTGAAAGCACTGTGGCTGCCACCCAGGAGCGTCGACGTCTTCGTGACGGAAGGCGTGGTCACCCTGGACGGCCGTATGGAGCGCAGGAGCGAGACCGAGATCGCCGTGGCCATGGCCCGCCGGACGGACGGCGCGGTCGGCGTGGTCGACAGACTCACCTACCGGATGGACGACACCCGGCCCCGGCCCGACACCCGGGTCCCGCACGGCGCGGCCGACGGACGGCCGCGACGCATCTGAGAGACGCATCTGACAGGAGGCGGATCGCCATGCCGGACAACGTGCTGGTCGCCTACGCGACGAAGAACGGCTCGACGGCGCAGATCGCGGAGGCGGTCGCGGAGGTCCTTCGCAAGGACGGGCTCGCGGCCGAGGCACTGCCCGCCGGGTCCGTGACGGACGTGGCGCTCTACGACGCCGTGGTGGTCGGCGGCGGACTGTACGCCGGACGCTGGCACAGGGACGCCCGCCGCTTCGTACGACGCCACCGCCGGGCGCTGACCGGGCGTCCGGTGTGGTTCTTCAGCAGCGGACCGCTGGACGCCTCGGCCTCCGGGCGGGACATCCCGCCCGTGCCCGGTGTCCGGCGCGCCATGGACAAGCTCGACGTCACCGAACACGTCACCTTCGGCGGGCGGCTGGAGGAGGGAGCCAGGGGACGCGTCGCCCGCATGATCGTCCGGTCCGGGAAGGGCGGCGACTTCCGTGATTTCGCCGCGATCGAGTCGTGGGCGGCGGGCGTCGCGAAGGCCCTGCGCGACCGCGGGAGCGCGTAGGGAGCGGGTCGGCGAGCCCCCTGGTGCCCGTCACCGTGACGGGCACCAGGGGGCGCCCACGCGGCGACCGGCTGCCGTGACCGGCCGGCGGGCCTGTCGGCCGGTCATGCCGTGCCGAGGTGCGCCCGGTCACGCCGTGCCGAGGCGCGCGGTGACGGGGCCCGGCCGGAGCAGGCGATCGGTGAACCAGTCCAGGCCGAGCTCTGTCGCGGTGTTCAGCACACCCGGCTCGGTGAAGGCGTGCGTGGCGCCGGGGACCACGGCGACGCGGTGCTCACAGCGCATCCAGTCGGCCGCCACCCGGCTGCGGCCGAGCACCCGGGTGTCGAGTCCGCCGACGACGAGCAGCGCCGGGGCCTCGAGCGCGGCGAGCGCGGCCGGCCCGGCCAGGTCGGGACGGCCACTGCGGGACACGACCGCGCGGACGTCGTCGCCCGCGGCGGCCTCCAGAGCGGCCGCCGCACCCGTGCCCGTGCCGAAGTAGGCCACCGGCAGGGGGATCTCGCGGCGGAGCCACCGGGAGGCGGCGCGCAGGCGCCGGGCCAGCAGGACGACGTCGTGGACGTTGTGCGGGGTGCGTTCCTCCTCGGCGAGCAGGTCGAGCAGGAGGGTGCCGAGGTGCCGCCCGCGCAGGGCGTCGGCGAAGCGCTGTTCCCGCGGGCCGTGACGGCCCGAGCCGCGCACCAGAACCACCATCGCCCAGGGGGCGGCGGGAAGCGAGAGCCGCCCGCTCAGCCGCACCGGTCCGGCGGGCACCTCCACCTCGCCCCGCGGCCAGGACCCGTCCGATACGGCGGTCCCCTCGCGCGCCGCCGCTCCGTCGAGCGCCGGCGAGGCGGCCGCACCGGTCGCGGCCGGCCCGCGTGCCGCACTCCGGCCGGCGCCGGGCGCGGTGCGGTGGCGGGCACCCACGGAACCAGGATCGTGCGGAGACCTCCTGGCACGGAGAACGTCCTCGGTGAGCCGTCGCAGCCGTGCCGGCGTGCCTTCCGCACCGGCCGGAACCGGCGCCCCCACCCGGCCTGCGCCCGGCACGCGGACCGCCCGCCGGGTGGCGTCCGCGGGGACGGCGGCGGTCGGCGCCTCGTCCGCCGCCGTGCCGGCACGGCCGGGTTGCCGCGGCGGGCGGACCGGACGGCTGAGCCGTACCCGGTGCTCCGGTGCGCGGCCGACGGTGCCCATCGGACCCATGAAGCCGATGGGACCCATGAAGCCGATGGGGCCGACGGCGCCGAAGTCCGGGCCCGGTCGGCGGGGCGCACTCGGACCGCCCGCCGTCGGCGCGTACGGGGACGCATCCGGGCGTCCGGTGGCCTCGTGCGCCGTCCCGGCCCCGTCCGGGGGGCCCGGCGTCACGACGTCGGTGCGGTACGGGGACGGCACGACGTCGGTGCGGTACGGGGGCCGCGGAGTACGGGCGGGCCGCAACGCGGCGTCCGTGCGGTCGTCGTGGCGCATACGCCACCTCCTGGGGCGCGGCGGCGGTCGGCCGCCTCGATGTTCATCGCAGCACGCGCGCGTGACCGCCGTGCAGGGCCGGACGCTCCTGCCCGCGGGCCGGTCGGCCCCTTCCGGGGAAGAGGTCCGCGAGGGGCCGCGCGGTGCCCGCCGCCGGTCATCCGGTGCGCTGGGTCCACCGCGGGCCGATCAGCTCCCACTCCGCGGCCCACCGGGCCAGCCGGCCCTGGTCGAGCCGCCACCGTGCGAGAGCGCCGACGCCGAGAGCGGCGACGGCGACGGCCAGCGCGGCGCCGGCGCCGAAGAAGGCCGCCTCGACGGCGCCTTCGGTGGCGCCCGTCGGCTGCGGAGCGAGCGTGCCGCGGTCGTCCTGCCAGACGGTGATCCTCGCGCCGGATTCGGTGCCCCTGCTCACCAGCGTCAGCCCGGTCCGCGAGGTGCCGTCGGGAGCCGTCCAGCGCACCCCGGCCCTCATCCGGTAGGCGTTGCCGACGTCCGTCGTGGCGCGGGGCACGTCGGCGAGCACGACGGCCGTGACGGGGTGCCGCTCGGCACGCTCCCGGGCGGACGCCTGGACGGCGGCGTGGGCCGTCACGAACCCGGCGAGGGTCCCGCCGACGAGCACGACCGTCCACAGCACCAGCATGATCCAGGCCTCGACGACATCCTCGTGCCGCCGCAGCGGATCGTCCCGCCTCCGCCACGGCATTCCCACGCCCCTGCTGCCGCGCATCGCCGGCACCTCCTCGCCCGTCCTCGTCATGCTTCGACGGTGGCAGCGAAGCCGGGCGCGGGGCAGGGGCCGAGGGGGCGGCTCCCCTGGGCCGAACGGACCTGCCCCGGCCCCGCCGAGAGGCCGTTGGGCCCTCCGCGGCGCCCCCCCCCCGGGGGGGGGGCCGCGCCCCGGCCCCCCGGGCGGGGCCGGGCGCGGGCCCGCCGGGGCCCCGCGGCTGCCGGGGCCCGGGGGCCGGCGGGGGGGGGGCGGGGCGCGGAACGCAGTGCGCGGGAGCCGTGCTCCGCCCGCCGACGGCGGCGCGGGGGTCCGGCTCCCGCCCTGGAGCGAGAACCCGAGAGGTGCGGCATGAAAGGCTACGTATTCCACGGTCCCGGACAGTCCGCCTGGGAAGAGATGCCGGACCCCGGCATCAGGGAGGCCACCGACGCCATCGTCCGGGTCGACGCCGTCACCATCTGCGGGACGGACCTGCACATCCTCAAGGGCGACGTACCCGAGGTGCGCTCCGGCACGGTGCTGGGCCACGAGGCCGTCGGTGAGATCGTCGAGGTCGGCGGCGACGTGCGTACGGTGCGGCCGGGGGACCAGGTCCTGGTCTCCTGCATCAGCGCCTGCGGGCGGTGCCGTTACTGCCGCGAGGCCATGTACGGCCAGTGCCGGGGCGGCGGGGGCTGGATCCTCGGTCACCTGATCGACGGAACGCAGGCCGAGTACGTCCGGGTCCCGTACGCCGACCTCTCCGTGTACCCGTTGCCGGGCGCGGTGACCAGCGAGGACGCCGTGCTGCTGGCCGACATCTTCCCGACCTCCTACGAGGTGGGCGTGCTCAACGGCCGGGTCCGTCCCGGGGACACCGTCGTCGTCGTGGGGGCCGGTCCCGTCGGGCTGGCGGCCGTCGCCACCGCCCGGCTGTTCTCGCCCGAGCGGATCATCGCCGTGGACGTGGCGGCGTCCCGCCTGGAGGCCGCCCGCAAACTCGGGGCCGAGACCGTCGCGGACGCCCGTGAGGACCCCGAGCAACTGGTCGCCGACCTCACCGACGGCCTGGGCGCCGACGTCGTCATCGAGGCGGTCGGCGTGCCGGAGACCTTCGAGATGTGCACCCGGATGGTGCGGCCCGGCGGCCGGGTCGCCAACGTCGGCGTCCACGGCAAGCCGGCGACGCTGCACCTGGAAGACCTGTGGATCAAGAACGTGACCATCACCACGGGTCTGGTCGACACCCACTCCACACCCACCCTGCTGCGGATGGCGGCCGCAGGCCGGCTGCCCACCTCCCAGCTGGTCACCCACACCTTCCCGCTCGACAGCATGCAGGAGGCGTACGACGTCTTCGGTAACGCCGCCGAGACCGGTGCGCTCAAGGTCGTGCTCGGAGGGCAGCGGCACGACTCCCTGGCCGTGCGGGCGGAACAGCGGTGAGGTGACCGGGGCGCTCGGCGGGCCGGACCCGCGGACGGGCGGGTCCGGCCCGCCGGCGGTCGCGCCGTCCCGCACGCGTCGCCCGCGGGCCCCGGGCCCGGGCCGCTCCGCCACCGGTCCCGATCCGCCCGGCGGCTCCCTCCCCGCAGGCGTGCGGGGGGACCGGACGGCACGGCGGAAGGGGCCGTTCGGCGCGCCGCCGGGTTCCCCCGGCCCCTGCCCCAGCCCCGGTCCGGGGACGAGCATCGGCCGTGAGCCGTCGCGCAGTCGTCGGGCGGAGCCGAAGGGGAGGAAGCCATGACCCACCACCATCAGCACCAGGAACGAGTGGTCGTCCAGGAACGAGTGGTCGTCCGGGAACGAGTGGTCGTCGGAGTGGACGGCTCGCTCGTCTCCGTACGCGCGCTGGACCGCGCCGCGGACGAGGCGGCCCGCCGCGGCTGCCCGCTGCGCGTGGTCTACGCCGTGGCCGACCGCGACGAGGCCGCACCGGTGCTGGCGTCCTCCGCGTCCCGCGTCGCCGACCGCCATCCGGCGCTCGCGGTGGAGACCGTGGCCGCCGAGGGCGGGGCGGTGCGGGCGCTGGCCGACGCGAGCGGATCGGCGTCCCTCACCGTGGTGGGCACCAGGGGGCTCGGAGGGCTCGGCGGTCTGCTGTTCGGTTCGGTGAGCCTGCGCGTGGCCGCGCACACCCACGGTCCGTTGCTCGTCGTGCGCGGCGACCACGCCGACGGCGACGGCGGGGACGTACTGATGCACCTGCCGGACGACGCCGACGCGGCCGTGGCCGACTACGCCTTCGAGGAGGCGCGGCGGCGCGGGGCCCGGCTGCGGGTGCTGCACACCCCGGCCCACCGGCACGTCCTGCCCGAACTGCCCTCGCTGGTGCCCGCGACGAGCCCGGGACAGGAACGGCTCGCCCGCAGGGAACGGGCCGACGAGGCCGTGCCCCGCTTCGGCCTGGCCGCGCAGCGCGACCGGCACCCGCAGGTGGAGGTCGTCGCGGACACGGTCCGCACCGGACCGGCGCACGCGCTGCTGGAGGCCACGCGGGACGCCGCCGTCGTCGTGATCGGCGTCCGCCGGACCGACGGACGACCGGGACCGCACCCCGGCGCGGTCGGCCACACGCTGCTGCACCGCTCCCACTGCCCCGTGGTCGTCGTTCCCGCCGGCTGACCGGCACGCGCGCGACCGCGGTGCCCGTCCGGACAGCGACGGTGGGCGGCCGGTGACGCACCGTCCGCCCACCGTCGGTTTCTCCTTCGGGCTCCTGTGCGGCCCGCCGTACCGCCGCAGCGCGGGAGCCCCCGTCTCAGCTCGGCACGCTGCGCGGGAATCCGCCCGAGAAGTCGCACTCGACGTCGACGACGCCCTCGACGGCGCGCACCAGACGGGCGGCGACGGGTACCAGGGAGGTGTCGCGGATGTGACCGGTGAGGGTCACCACGCCGTCCTGGACCTCCACGCCCAGGGGTTCGGCCGGGGCGGGGAAGAGGACGGAGACGACCTCCCGCCGGACCTCCTCGGCGATGTCCCGGTCCGTCCGCAGGAAGACCTTCAGCAGGTCCGCCCGGCTGACCAGACCGTCGAGAAGGCCCTCGGCGTTGACGACGGGCAGCCGCTTGACCTTGCGCTGGGCCATGATGCGGGCGGCCTGGGCGAGGGTGGCGTCGGCGTGCACGGTCACCGCCGGGGTGCTCATCAGTTCCCCCGCGGTCAGCGCGCCCGCCTTGGCGAGGTCGGCCAGCCGGCTCCGCTGGGTGTACCGGTCGGGGTCGTCGTCGCGGAACTCCTCCTTCGGGAGCAGGTCGGCCTCGGACACCACGCCGACGACCCGGCCCTCGCCCTCCAGCACCGGCAGGGCGCTGACCTTCCACTCCTCCATGAGCTGGACGATGTCCTTGAAGCGCGCGTCGCGGCCCACGGCCACGACCGTGTGCGTCATGACGTCGCTGACGATGTGCGGACTGCTGGACATGCTGTGCTCCTCGGAGTGTCGGAAGCGAGGTGGCGGTGGGCGGAGCGGCGAAGGCGGAGGGGCGGTGGACGGAGGCGGGGTGGCGGTGGGGGAGCGGCGGTGACCGGGTCCGGGCGGGCGGGGGGGGGGGGGGGGGGGCGCGCCCCCCCCCCCCCCCCCCCCCCCCCCCCCCCCCCCCCCCCCCCCCCCCCC
>NZ_JBICUZ010000010.1:0-129175 GCF_043198675.1 Streptomyces sp. NPDC048734
CGGAGCGGGTCCCCCATCGCTGCGCGATGGGCAAGCGAACACCCGCGCTGCGCGCGGGTGTTGCGCTCCCGCTCCGCGGGAGCGCTGCTGCCCGCTGCGCGAGCAGCCCACCGGCCCGGCTGCGCCGGGCCGGTGACGCTCCGTCCGCTACGCTCCCGGAGCTGCGGGGGCCTGAGGTCCCGTGGGGTGGCCTACGCTGCGCTCCAGCCACCCGGGGCGCGGTGCGCCCCAAAGGCCGGCCCCGCTGCGCGGGTCGGCCAACGGGCCTACGGCCCGAGCAGCAAGGAGAGGGGGTTGGCCGAGGTGGGTGATTCTGCATCAGATGATGCAGAATGTAGCTTTGGTAAAAACCAGCACCACCCCCCGGGAAGCCCGAGGGGTGGTGGGAAATCACTCCGCTACCAGAAAGTTCAGCTCTGGCCGTACAGAGCGAGGAAGGCCTGTCCCATCGCCATAGCGGACGCCGTCGCTGTGGCTCCCTTCCAGATCGACGCTTGGAGCGTGCTGACATCAAAGTAGGCCAGCGCGCCGTAGAGAGATCCGGCTGCCACGGACAAAAGCACGATCAGGAAGCTGACGCCCTGCTCGTCCGACATCAGCGTGGCCAACGTCAGGAAGGCCGTGCCGAAGAGAGCGATGCCGGCCCTCATGAGGGCTGCTTGTGGAGAGTAAGTGACCGCGATAAGCGGGTCGGGGCGGTCCGACCGGTGCAGAAAACCGGCTGCGATGGCGACGAGTACACCCAACGCCAGAGAAATCGCGATGTGCAGCGGTCGCGGGGCGTCTCCATTCTCTGCAGCCTTCGCGGCGACAGCGGCGGCGGATTTTATACTGGCCTTCATTTCACTCTCCAAGTCCGGAGTTCGTCTTCTTGGAGAGAATGTTTTCTGTTGCGGAATGCGCAATAAAGCCCGAAAAGAATTGCACAGCAATCCGCAACAATGAGGCCTCCTGCAACACTGACCGCTGCGGGGGTACGATTCCGTTGGGGGTGGGGTCTGATGAGCGCAGCGAAGAGGGAAAGGGCCAAGGCTGGGGGGCCAGAAGCTGTGGCCTATGGTCAGGCCTTGAGGAAGATCTTCGAGCGGCTGAAGATGACACAGAAGCAAGTTGCGGGCCTTCTCAGGGTTGACCCCGCGCAGCTCAACAGGTTCTTCTCCGCCAACGAGAACACCGTTGCGGCCAAGGAGTATGCCGATGCCCTGGTAGGCCTGGTTCGTGAGCGCGGCGGCATGGTGACCGATGATGAGGTCGCCAAGCTGCATGACTTGCGTCAGCGAGCGCAGGAAGCCAGTCCGCGGCAGGTGGATCGTGTGGCGGCTCTTCAGGAGCAGATGGCCGATGTGCGAGCGCTTGTGGGTACCTTCCGGGGGCGTCTGCAAGATGTTGAGTCAGCCAACAGCCGGCTTGAGGACCAGGTCGAACGGCTCCTGCAGCGTGTACAGGAAGAGGAACAGCGCGCAGACCTCGAGCTTGCCCGGCGCCAGCAGGCCGAGGAGCGCGCTGAGCAGGCCGAGTGGGGCGCCGCAGAGGCGGCAACGCGTCTGAGCGAAGCCGCGCGCTTGCAGGACGAGACAGAGTTGCGGGCCACGCGGGCGGAGTGGGCTGCCGAGGAGTCCGCCGGCGAACTGGCTGCGGCCCGCAACCAACTGGCCGCGGCCGCGAAGTACGTCAAGGAGACCGACGCCCTGCTGGACGCGCAGCGCGAACAACTCAAGCTGATGGGCCGGGAGGTCAAAGTCCTGCGCGAGCAGGTACGCGCCCTGTCCGCAGAAGAGCAGAGACCCGAAGCCTCCAACCGCGTTGCGGAACCCGCAACACAGGTCAAGCCCTTAGAGGAGCCGTCGGCTGAAGCAACCAGCGATGGGCGGCTCCGTGAGGCGATCGGGCTCCAGTTCTCCCAGTCCACCTGGGAGGCCTACGGCGGCACGGCCTACGCCGCCCGCGCGGATCTGGCCACCCAGGAACAGCAGATCGCGATCGCCGAGAAGGTGCTCGAGGGGCAGGGCCCCGGTGCCTGGCCCGACTACTCGACCCGCGCGGGTCTCACCGTCGAGGACGTGAAACCCCGTTGGAAGCCACCGCAGCCCCAGAGCGGCCGGGCCGCAGCTCGACGTGCAGCGCAGCATTCTTCTGGCCGTCGAGCAGCACCTCGGAGCGTTTCACAAGACCGGGATGGCGGCCGGGCTGCAGCTCGACGTGCAGCGGAGGCTTCTGGTCGTCGAGCAGCTCCTCGGAGTGTTCAGCGAGATTGGGAAGGCGGCCGCCCCAATCAAGGACTTGCGTCCAGGTCGCAGCTTCCGCCTAAGTCCCCGCTTGATCTCCTAGCAGAACTCACGAGAACGCCGCCTCCGCCTTCACGGGGTAAGCGTCAGGCACTCGAAGACGCGGCACAATCTGCGTCCCTGACTATTCTCATAGCCTTCTTGGCGCTCGCGGAGCGCGCAGTCGTTCAGCACGAGAACTTCCCCTCCAAACAGAGCGTCATACTACTGATTTGTTGCATCATCATTGGGTTGGGCACACCCGTGATCGTGGATTTTCGCACCGACCGGATGAAGCGGTATGCGCCGAAGGTATTGCTCCTATGCTTTTGCTGCTTCACTGTGCTGAGCATATTCCTGTTCACGCCACCGGAATATTTGCAGTTTATCGAAACCATGATGCATTCCATCGCTTACTCTTAGAATCCACAATCCTGCCGCCTGCCAGCATTGACAAGTTGCCGCACCTGTGAGCCGAAGCTCACTAAAGGCTGTCCCGCAATGGCCGAAGAGGTGTTCGGGAGGGCAATGGGCGGTAACCGACCAATGCTGGCCGGCCCATCCCGCCCGACGGCTTCTGCTACGGGTCGAACTGCAGGTGCTCGACATCGGTGAACTGGACCTCCACGCCATGGGCGCGGCGGCCGCTGTCGCGGAAGTACATCTCGCCGAGGCCTTCGGCGGCGATGTCGCGCAGCTGCTGTTCGCTGGCGCCGGCGTCGTGGGCGTCGAAGAGGCGGGCGGCGTGGTGCGGGGCGAGGGCGATGGTGAGGTGGCGGATGCGTGCGTCGTCGGTGGTGCCGGGCGCCGCGGTGAAGCCGAACCGGGCACGGGTGTCGACGACCAGACCGGTACTGGTGGCGGCCTGGCGACGGGCTTCGGCCCGGATGCGGGGCTGCCAGCGCTCGCGCACGGCGTTGGCCAGCCGGGCGACCCGGGGCAGGTCGCATCCTGAGTCCTGCCCTGGGTCGCCTCCTGAGTCGCGCCCCGGGTCCCGTCCTAGGTCGCCTCCTGGATCACGTCGCACGTCGTCGCGGGGTCCCACGAAACCCCAGCTCAGCGCCATAATCCCGGACGGCACGGCACGCCGACTACTTCCCTGGGCAGCTCCCGGGCGAAGCACCGGCCCGGTTCCGCCGGGTCCCGGGCCGCACCGGCCGCGCAAATGCCGCGCCCCACCGGCACGCCGACGACGACGGCCAGGAGCACGAGCATCTGCCCGGCCGCGGCCGGGGAAGTCCACCGCCTCGCACGCGCGTCACGCACGCACCTTCGACCGGGCCAAAGCGTCCGGCCGGGCCGGTGAACACGATGATCGGGCGATGACCGACCGCCGCCCGCTGAACACCGGAACCGACCAAGCCGACCTCTCCCGCACGCGAGACACCGATCCGGCACCGGCGCCGCGCGCCCAGCTCACCGCCGAACGCCTGCCCGCCGCCCCGGCCCCGCCGAGCCGAAACCGCGCCCAGTCGCCGGGCGCCACATGCTCGGAGCCGGCCCCACCGCGACAGGCAGCGACCACGACGGTGACGAGCGCGGTGACACCGGCCTGTAACAGCCCGATCCGGGACAACCCGTGCCGGGGAACGCCCCCACACGCACCTGTGCGTGCGCGTGTGTGAGCAGCCAGTCAACTGGATGCCGACCAGAGAACGGCAGCCTTTTGGTCACCTCGCGACAGCAGACCAACTCGCATCCACAGCACATGACCAGGCAATCAACAAGCGAACGAGGCTGACGCACAACCGCTGCCACCAGCGCGCCCACCCACAGACGGCAACATCATCGAGCCCGGGAGCGGCTCCTACCGGCTCGCCACGACCAGAGCCCGCCAACAGACCACCGTGGGCTTCTGACCGCCGGTGTCACCGTTCCCGAATGCGCCACCACCACCAGCGCCCCGCCGTCCACTCGCTCGCCCAGCCTGGGTCCGGAAGAGTACGCCGTTCGTACTCGACGTCGATCCGCTCCACCAAGCGGCCCAGATCAGCTCGGGCCCCTCTCGGGAGGTACTGCAGGGCCACTTCCAGGTCATCTCGGCCGTCTTCGATCTCGATGCCGGGACTCTCATAAGGGCCCGTCAGATATCGACCCGACTGCCTGAAAGCCCACCTGAACCGGCTGAGCGCATCAGCAACGGCGTCCGGCCACAGGTACTCGGCCTCAACACGTCGCACCGCTGCCCGGGTTCGAGCTGATACGCCCGGAATCCGACGGACCGGCACGTGCTTGCGTGGGCGCCACCGCTCAGCGCGGACGGCCTTCGGGCGCCTACGCGGCATCGCCCTTTCGGATCAGAACCATGTCGGCATTCTGCCATGGTCCGCGCCTTCGGAGGTGGGGCCAACAGACTCGGTCACGTTTCCCATCGAAGATCCTCAACTGAGGCCATCGGTGTCGTTCCCCTGGGGCCAACAAGCGTGTTCGAGACCAAGTGGTCCCTCTCTGGCCGAGGCCCGGCCACCCGGCGGCAGCCGCGACCGGGGCAGGGTGGGCGGTGGCTGGGAGGGATAGGGCCGCGAGCACAGCGGCGACGGCCGCGGTTCGGTTGCGGCGCACGGCCCAGTACTCACCGGATCATGCATAGTGGCGCGCCCGGCCATGGAGGTGGCCGGACGCGCCGATGTTTCATGCGTGTGCGTGGGTGGGGCGGTCAGCCGTCACCAGCTGGGTGGCGGGGTGGTCAGTGACGGCCGCCGTGGCCCCGGCCCCAGGACTCGCGGTCGATGAAGCGGCCGCGGTCGTTGCGCAGGGTGGCGGTGTCGCGGTCGTTGTTCCACACGTAGTTGCGGCGGTCCTGGTAGAGGTCGGTGCGGGTGTCGCGGCCGAGGCCGGTGTGGATGCGGACGGTGGCGCGGCCGGCCAGGCGGTAGTGGTCGAAGGTGTAGGTGTGGCCGGAGGCGTCGGCGAGGGTCCAGCCGTCGAGGTTGACGCTGTTGCGGGTGGTGTTGGTCAGCTCCACCCACTCCCGGTTCAGCGACCGGTTCGAGCGGTCGTCACGTCCGGGCGAGTCGTACTGCACGGCGGAGATCTCCACCTTCGGGCGGGCGCTGCGCTCGTGATCGGCGGCCGAGGCCGGCAGTGCGGCTGCCCCGATCACAGCTCCGGCCGCGAGGACGGTCGCGAGCATGCGGCGGGAGGTGAGGGAAGAAGCAGCAGACATGGGATCCCCCTGCAGGTGCGGGCACCCTCCCGGCAGCGACGGCCCTTTGCGGGCCGCAGTCCGGGGATGGTGCGGTGTGCGGTGGCGGCCAGTCCGGCCGCTGACCACACTCTGTCCACCACGTGCAGAAGCTGGAAGGGAAATGCGGACTGCGTTACCTCTTGCCCATATTTCCGTGACTGTCGACTGCAACGTTCATTTACGTGCCGAATGCACGAAGTTGACGCCCCGGGAGACGGCCCGCCGTTGCGGGAGCGGGATCGTGCCGTCGGATCGCCACAGCTCGCCACCCCACTCAGCCCCGGACCGTCACCCGAAAGTGAGTAACAGCCTCGCCGCATTGACGCACCTGGACACCCCGCGCCGCCACCACACGACCTTCACCAGCACTACCGCCACCACCACTGTTGATGCCGCTGCTGGTGGTGTCAGTTCTTCGAGGGGATGCGGGCGGCGATCTCCCGCGCGAACCGCTCCGCCTGCGGCGAGAGCGGCCCGTCGGCCTGGGCGACAGCCAGCAGCAGTTCGAGCAGATCGTGGGCTTCGGCCAGGGTCAGGAGCGGCAGCCGCTCGGCGGCGTGGTCCACGGGGGCGAAGTCGATCTCGTGCAGGTCGAGGTGTGCGTAGTCGTCCATGCCCGGGCCAACGCCACCGGCCGTACGCCGGTCACGCGCGGCCGTACGCCTCCGGCCCGGCGGGGGGGGGAGAGGGGAGGCCTCTCGGATCGTGCGTCTTCACGTTTCCTGCACGCTGCACGCACGTGGTGATCGCATTCGGTATGCTCCGAGCGCTCCATTCGCACCACTGAGGGGGGAATCCTCATGCGCATCCGTCACGCGCTGGCCGCCGTCGCCGCGGCCGTCTCGCTCGCCGCGGTTACCGCTGGGCCGGCCCAGGCCACTGAGTACTCGTCCGCGCTCAAGGTCAAGGGCGTCCAGTACGACGCCCCCGGCTCCGACTCCAACCGTTGCTCGGGCGGGAACACCAAGGACGAGTACCTGACGATCAAGAACTACTCGAGGTCCGCGAAGGTCAACCTCAAGGGCTACGTCGTCAAGGACGCCGCCGGCAACAGGTTCACCTTCCCCGCCAACCACACCCTCGAGCCCGGCGACTACGTCAAGCTCCGTGGCGGGCGCGGCACCGACTCCGACGCCAAAAATGTCGTCTACCGCCAGAACTGCAACTTCATCTGGAACAACGACAAGGACACCATCTACCTGATCAAGCCCACCGGAGCGCGCGCCGACGTCCACTCCTACACCAAGCGCGCCAACGACGCCGACGGCAACGGCTACATCAACTACCACGGCTGACCCGTCAGCCTCCCGGTGAAAACCGTGTGCCCTCCCCCGGTTGTCCCGTGGGAGGGCACACGGTTTTCACCGGAGGTCTGCGCCTGGCTTGTGACCGGACAGGCATCCATCCCGGAGGACGAACGCCGAGTTCAAGGGTGTGATGGGGGCGCGGCCGTGGACCGCATGAGGACGGGCGCGGCCAGAGCGGCAGGCACAAGGCAGCTCAACCAGAGCACCGGCCACGCCGCCAGGCCCACGAAGAGCGAGGCGGGGATGCTGGCGCACACGGAGGACACGGCGACCGCGACGGCGCGAGCGGACCCGGAGGCCGGATCGGTGCTCATCGCCCTGGCCCACAGCAGCACGACCAAAGTGACCCCCAGCTCGACGGCCGCCGCGGGAACAGCGCCCTGGAGTGCGTCCGCCCACCGGGCCCCGCTCTGCGGGACCCCTCCCGCCTGCGCCTCGACCACACTCAAGAAGATGTAGAAGAAAACCGCCAAGGGTGCGACCGCCGACACCACGACGCATCCGAGCCGGACCAGGAGCCGAAAACTCTTCACACTCCGCCTTCACCTTCATCCGGATCTACCGGGATGGTAACGGGCGACCGGACCGCCGGGCCGGCCTGCCTCATGCCGTCGGGCACCTGCGCACGTCGGCGCCGTACGAAGTGATCTCCTCGGTGTCCGCCGTCCACTTCATCGACCCGTACCGGCTGTTGCCCGGCCGGGCGTTCCGGGTCTGGCGGCAGGTCGGTCGCTTGCCGTAGGCCGGTCCGGGGCGCCGTCTCCCCACTGCCGCCAGCCGCAGAGAGGTTCTTCGAACACACCAGTAACCGCCTCTCGGTGCGCAACCGCGCGTCTCGCGCTTATGGTCGGCGCGGCTCGTGCACATCCCCGCGGTGCGCCCCGGGGCTGGCTTTATCGAGCAGTAGCGACGTCGTTTGTCGATGAGCGCGGGAGGCACCCCGAAGGCGGCCAAATCGGTGTTCACAAGTTCGAGAGGCACCCGCCGCTGACCTGATGGGTACACGTACCCCGGACTCCGGCGCCGAGCCTTGTGAACCGTGCTGCCGAGATCGTCACCAGCTGCACCCAGGCTGGCGACTGCGGCCGCAGGCAGGACCTTGCCTACACAGCCGCATCGGTGGGGCCGTCCCGCTCCGGGAGCAGCTCGGGCATCCCCGCCACCAACACCACGACGCCGATTATCTCACCGGCCTCGGAACGGCCGATCCACACCGGGTAGGTACCGTCCCCGGTCGTCGCGAAGGACATGAGCTCGCCGCCGGAAGCCTCGTCCCAGGTGCGCTGCATGAACATGGAATCGTCATCGATGTCCTCGTACCCGTCCAGGTCCGACTCCCCTCGGATCAGCCCCTGCTCGAAGATCGCGATGAGCGGATCCCAGGCCCCGGCGTCGGCGAAGCAGCCGGTGGCGCCGTCGGTGACGAAGCCGGCTATCTGCTGCTCGATGAACAGCCGGGGATCGTCTTCCAGACCGAGGGCCATCTCCCAGGTCGCTGCGGGGGTGTCGCTGACGAGCAGGCGGACGGCCGTTGGTTCCGTGGTCGTGACCTCGGCGTCCCGCCACTCGCAGTGGTAGCTGTAGCGGACCCGCGCCTCGTCAAGTACGTACTCCCCGGGCGGGACGGGGACCGTGATGCGCGGCCCGTCGCCGTGGTCGATGTCCGGGCCGGAGACGGCCAGCAGCCCGCTGGGTACGCGCAGGGTGCCGACCCGGCACGGCTCCACGACGGTCATCTCGGGGTGGTACCCGTCGGTCACGCGCACCCCGGGCCGGAACAACTCGTTGATCGGCCCGGGCTGCGCGGGGCGCGGCGGACGCCAGCAGGTGGCGGGGGCGTCTCCGTCACCTGGCTCGGCTGCCTCGGCCACCTCAACCGCCTCGAAGGCCGGCGGCTCAACGAGCCCGTGCACCTGGGCCGAGAGCAGCGGCCACTCCCCGAAGGCGGGGCGGTCCATCCAGCGCTCGTCGTCCCGGAGTCCGGGCGAGGTGACGTAGGAGCCCCCGCCCTGCCCCTGCCGCTCCTCCGTCCGTCGGCCCCTCCCGTCCGGAAGGAGGTCCACGGTGATGCGTGGGCACGCCTTGTCGAACTCCGCCATCTCCGGGCCTGTGTAGTACCAGCCGACGGAGTACCGGCGCAGCAGCCGCGACGGGTCGTCCAGCAGCCGCATGTCCAGGTCGTAGGTACGGCGGCCGTGGGCGTCGTAGACCCACAGCCCGACGTAGTGGTCTCGCCAGGAGACGAGCCGGACTTCCAACGGAGCCTCCCGGCCCGGCTCCCGGTACACCACCACGTACGGAAGCCCGGCGGCATCCCGCTCCCGGGCCTTCTCGGCGAATATCGGCCGCCAGGGCGCACAAGCCTCCAGGTCCCACGCCTGCGCGTACCCCACCTCGACGACCACTGCCGCTCCTCTTCCTGCAACCTGCCTTGGTTCTGTGCTGAGCTGCAAGGTAGCCGCTGCCTGTGACAACGGCCCTGCTGGGCGGGCGGCAGCCCAGCGCCGGCGCCCAGACAGTCGTGCCGGTGATCCGGTCCATGACCCGCTCAACAAGTGGCCGGCCAGCGCGATCCGTTGAGCCGCCAGCGCCACTTCGTCATGGACGGCTCAGGCACAGGCGCTCAGTGACTCCCAAACTCATCGACATTGATCAAGCGACAGGGTGACGCGGTGACTCCCGGAGCCGTCGACAAATGACTCCCGTTCTCGTGTACAGAGCCAACTGGACCTTGCGGACGTAGGACAGGACGGCGTCCGGAACACCCCCGCGTCGGCGGGGAGGACACCGTCCGCTGCACGATCGCGGCCTCGGAGACCGGAACACCCCCGCGTCGGCGGGGAGGACACCTTCGGGGCACCCAAGCTACCGAAGTTCACCGGAACACCCCCGCGTCGGCGGGGAGGACGCCGACGAGAGCCCCGCCGGGATCCGGCGGGGCGGAACACCCCCGCGTCGGCGGGGAGGACTTGCGCGGGAACCGGCCGCGTTCGGCCCAGGCCGGAACACCCCCGCGTCGGCGGGGAGGACCTTGACCCTCCGTCCCCCGACCTGGGGAAGGCCGGAACACCCCCGCGTCGGCGGGGAGGACCGGAAAGTCACCGGGATCGTCCTCCATCCCGTCGGAACACCCCCGCGTCGGCGGGGAGGACGGGTGCCGGAAGCCGTGCCATTGCCCGGACGTCGGAACACCCCCGCGTCGGCGGGGAGGACAGTGCCTGCGAGATAGCTCCGATGCTGGGGTTCGGAACACCCCCGCGTCGGCGGGGAGGACGCCAAGCTCATGGACGCCGACGACCTCGAGGGCGGAACACCCCCGCGTCGGCGGGGAGGACTGGGTGGAGCGGCTGTGTGAACTGGTGGACACCGGAACACCCCCGCGTCGGCGGGGAGGACGAGGTGTCGGCCCGCATCTCGATCTGGGACTTCGGAACACCCCCGCGTCGGCGGGGAGGACGGCGACCATGTCGTTCTGGATCGGGGTGCCGTCGGAACACCCCCGCGTCGGCGGGGAGGACACCGAGCCGCCCGGAGGCGTGATCCCGATGTCCGGAACACCCCCGCGTCGGCGGGGAGGACCTTCTTCGGGCCAGAGTGAACCGGGGTCTCTTCGGAACACCCCCGCGTCGGCGGGGAGGACCCATGTCAGGTCGTGCCGATCTGGACGCCCGCCGGAACACCCCCGCGTCGGCGGGGAGGACGCCTGCCCGCGCTCGATGGCGCGCTTCGCGGCCGGAACACCCCCGCGTCGGCGGGGAGGACCCCTGCGCGCCGATCGCGATGAACCCCTCGTCCGGAACACCCCCGCGTCGGCGGGGAGGACTTCGGCGTGGCGGCCAAGACCGTGTCCCGGGCCGGAACACCCCCGCGTCGGCGGGGAGGACGAGTCGCCGCGCAGCAGGCCACCGAGCTGGTACGGAACACCCCCGCGTCGGCGGGGAGGACACCGCCGTCGTCCGCTTCCTCCGCACCGCCGGCGGAACACCCCCGCGTCGGCGGGGAGGACACGACGGCCGGGAGAGCGGTCTTGAAGGACGTCGGAACACCCCCGCGTCGGCGGGGAGGACAGGGCATCGGTCCCGACGGTGGCGCCCGCCGTCGGAACACCCCCGCGTCGGCGGGGAGGACGACAACCAGACCAACGTGCGCCGCCAGACCATCGGAACACCCCCGCGTCGGCGGGGAGGACCGCTTCACCACCCCCGCCGGCGGCAAACCCGTCGGAACACCCCCGCGTCGGCGGGGAGGACACTTCGTGACCTGCGACTTAGAAGGGGGTTTGCTCGCTCTTTACCTGGGTCATGGCTGTCATGCGGATGAGGGTGAGTCCGTCGAAGTCTTCGGGGACGCGGCGGCGGGTGCCTGCGGTGCGGATGGCGTAGCCCTGTTCGGTGGGTGCTGGGTGGATAAGGACGGCTGCTCCGTTGCCGACGGTTTCGGTGACGGCTTGCCAGAGGTGGTCGCGTACGCGGGCGGAGACGGATCCGACGAAGATGCCGGGGACGACTTCGCTGGTCCACCGGCTCAGGGCGCCGCGCAGGTGGTCGGGGACGGCGGTGGTGGCGATGACCAGCATGGACGGCATCAGGTGCCGCCTGATGCGTAGTTGACACCTGCGGGCAGGGGGCCGGCCTTGGGGTCCCACAGGTGGACCATCTCGACATCGCGCCGCTCGGAACGGTCCTCGTCGTCCGGGTCGGTGCTGGCCTGTGCTGGTGTCAGCAGGGCCTGGACGTCGTGGACGATGCGGGGCAGCAGGCGCAGGAGGCGGAGGTCTTCGCGGAAGCGGCGGCGGGCTTCTTGTTCGGGGTTGGTGGACTGGTGCAGGGCGAAGGCGAGGGGCAGGGTGGTTTGTGCTTTGTAGAGGTCGGCGATGTCGTAGACGAAGGCATGCTGGGTGCCGGCGTGGACGAAGCCGAGGGCGGGTGACAGGCCCAGGGCGAGCAGGGCTGCGTGGACGATGCCGTACAGGCAGGTGTTGGCGGCGGACAGGGCGAGGTTGACGGGGTCCTGGGCGTGCCACTGGTCGGGGTGGTAGGTGCGGCGGAAGCGGCCGATGCCGTGTTGCTGGGCGAGGATCTTGTAGAGGGCTTTCATGCGCTGGCCCTCCATGCCGCGCAGTTGTTCCAGGGTGACGGTGGTGGGGAGTTCGGTGGCGTCGAAGCGCATGCCGTACATGCGGGTGGCGATGTCGAGGCGGCGGGTGGGGTCGGCCCAGGCGGTGACCTGTTGTTCGAGCCAGTGGGTGGTGAGGGAGTCGGGGAGGATGCCGGCGTAAGCGCGGACGCCTCCTGCTCCGGTGCAGACCACGCTGGTGCCGTGGCGGGCCAGGGTGGTCAGGGCGGGGGTGGTGATGGACACCCCGGGGCCGAGCAGCAGGCACGACAGGGCGGCGGTGGGGAGGTAGACCAGGTCGGTGCGGTCCTCGCCGGCCTGGATCTGTGCGCAGACGCCGGTGTCGTCCTGAACGACGCGGACCATGTCCAGGTAGAGGAACGACAGGGAGTCGGCGACGCGGGGCAGCATGGCCAGTGTGGGGGCGGCCAGGCGTCGGCGCGCCTGACCGCCCTCGTTCGAAGGGCTCACGCTGCGCCGGCCGGGGCGAGGCTGAGCAGGCCGGCGCCGTAGGGCTTGCCGCGGCCGATGCCGTTGAGGACGGCCTGGGTCAGGGCGTCGGGGTCGGTGACGGTGGCGGTGCCGTCGTAGCGGATCAGGCTGTGGCGCATCGGCGGGGTCTGCCGGCTCTGGGGGCGTACGGGGGTGAGGTTGGTGGGGGTCAGGACGTGGAGGTGCAGGCCGGCGTCGGTGGCACGGCGGACCCACCATTGGTCGGCGTCCTGCCCCGAGAGGGGGATGATCTTGCCGCGCTTGTTCTTCTGGTCCAGGGGGAGGCGTTCGCGTTTGGCGGGGTTGAGGACGATGCGGTAGCGGACGGCGAGGCCTTTGCGGAGCGCGGAGAACATGGGGGTGAGGTTTTTGATCTCGGCGTGGCCGTAGCCGGCGGGCAGCAGTGCCGGGTCGAGGTGGGCGGCCTGGACGAGGAGGGTGCTGGAGGTGTCGGTCTCTTCCAGGCGGTACAGCAGTCCGGCCTTGAGGCGGGGTGAGTCGCCGAGGTTGTCGGGGACCATGCGCATCACGGTGCGGTGCATCTGGGTGGCGTCGCGCAGGTCGCGGTGGACGGCGCGGTGGTGGGGGTTGAGGCGGATGCGGGCGAGGGCCGGGTAGTCGTTCATGCGGTTTCCTCGGTGTGGGCGTAGTCGATCAGTCGCCGCATCAGGGTGTGCTGGGGTCCGGCCAGGCTGCGGGGCAGCGGCAGCGTGCTGCGGTGGAGGCGGCGCATGCGGTGGCTGCGGCCGTGCGGGGAGAAGCTGACCGGGATGTCGTTGACGTCGAGGGTGTCGGCCCAGGGCCCGCTGTGTGCGGGTGGCGGGTCCTCGCGTAGGAACTCCACGTCGACGGTGTCGTTGTCGCGGTCGGCGGGAACGCTGCGGCTGAGCGGGACGTGGTGGCGCAGTTCGGTTTCGGGGTCGGCGACGTGGGTGCGCAGGACGAACGGTTCGTCCGGTACGCAGGAGCGGCGGCCCAGGTAGGGGGCCCAGTGCGGGCGGCGCAGTGCCTGGGTGAGGCGGTTCATGATCGGGTCGGGGCCGCAGACGGCGACGACGAAGACGGCGTCGGACAGGTAGTGGCGCCGGGTGATCACTGCGGCGCCTTTGTTGCTGCCGCCGCTGGTGGCGGCGGTGCGGGCCTTGGGTAGGCCGCCGCCGACGGTGTGGTAGTCGATGACCCGCACGCCGGGGCGGTCGACGCGGACGGTGAGGCGCAGGTGGTCGTAGTCGTCGGGGAGGGTGTCGTCGCGGCCGATGCCTTCCGCGGCGGCGAACAGGCCGATCAGGGCGGAGCGGGTGGGGAAGGGGGCGGTGTCGCGGACGGCGGTGAACGCGGAGCGTTCCCCCCAGGACTGCAGGGGGCCGGCCAGGCGCAGCAGGATGGCGTTCACTGCTGTTCTCCGGACTGGGGCAGGGCGGCGTCCAGGGCGGCTTCGATCAGCTCGTCGTAGGAGTCGCGCTCCTCGCCCAGGCCGGTGAGGTGTTCGTCGGGGGCGATGGTGGCGTGGCCGTGGAAGCGGCGGCTGCGGTTGCCGGTGAGCCGGTTGATCTGGTGGGCGTAGGTGGCCAGGGCCTGGCGGGAGGTGGTGGAGAAGCCGCCTCGGGGGTCGGCGGTCACGGGGGTTTCGAAGGCGGCGGCCAGGGAGAGCGGACGGTGTTCGCGTACCGCCAGGTAGGCCAGGTCGGGCAGGGTGTGCGGGGCGGTGCTGTTTTTCTTGGCCTGGGGCAGGGAGAGCAGGAAGTGCTCGGCGAAGGAGGCCAGGACGGTGCGGGCGGCCTTGGTGTCGCCTTCGAGGTTCTTGAGCAGGTCGGTGATGTTGACGGTGGCGTAGCGGTAGAAGACGCCGGCGCTGAACTCGGCAGTGTCCAGGTGGCCGCTTCCGGTTTCGGACTCGCCCAGCCAGTCGTCGACGGCGGTGAAGTAGTCGCGCTGCGGTTCGGCGGTGTGAGTGGTGAAGGCGTGGGCGACGGCGGCGGCGCCGTCGACGTTGGCGTCGGGCAGTTCTGCCAGCATCCGTCCCAGCAGGCTGATGGAGGCGGTGCGCCGCTTGAGGATCTCCTCGATGCGGGCGGGGGGCAGCAGCTGTCCGGGCTTTTTGCTGCCCTGCCCCTTCTCCAGCACCTCGCGGTGCTCGGCGCACACCGCGGCCAGCTCGTCGATGGCGGCCTCGGGCAGGAACAGCAGCACCGAGGTGTGGCCTTCCTTCTCGGTGCCGATGCCTTTCTTCCCGGCGCTGGCGGCGACCTGCGCGCCGGCGAACTCCGCCAGGTCGGCGGGCCAGCCCGTCTTCTCCAGGGCCTGCTTGACCTTGACGGGCACCATGCGGGTGCGGGCGGCCTTCTCGCCCAGGTCCTGCTCGACGCCGTGGCGGATGACCCGCTTCCAGGACTGGCTGGAGACCCGGATGCGCGGGGCGTTGCCGTAGCGGACCTGCTTGGGGGAACCAAGATCATCTCGGTTGAGGTTCGCGGCCGGCACCGACTGCAGGGCGCTCAGGTCCAGGTAGAGGGTCATCGCTGGGTCTCCTCGGTCAGGTCAGAAATTTCGGCGCCCTCGGTGTCGGGCCCCGGTTCGGCGGTGGTGATACGGAAGTAGCTCTCGAGCCAGGCGGTGGCGATGCGGTCGCGGTCGCGGTTCCACCAGGTGAGGTCCTGCAGGAGGACCGCCCAGTCCAGGAGGACGCCGCCGTTGAGCAGCTGCCGGATCAGGGCGGGCAGGCCCGGGTGGATGGCGTCGGCGGACTGCCGTGACATCAGGTGCAGGGCGCTTTCGGCGGTCGCCGGTTTCAGGACGCCTTTGGTGACGGCCTGCCCGAGGTGGGCGCCGAGGTTGGCGCGGGCGCGCCGGGCGACAGCGCCCTCACCGTCCGCCGCGCGTGGGGCGGGCAGGTCGCGGGCGGTACGCGGGCGCGCGGCGATCAGCGCGGCCACCGCGTAGTGGGCGCGTTTGGCGTCCGGATGCGCCTCAGCCGTCCACGGCACCAGGTAGCGGTGCAGGTAGTTGCAGCGCTCGACGGGCTGGCCGAGTCCGCGGCGCAGCTCGGCTCGCGTCCGCTTGGATTCGCACAGGTCGAACACGTAGGCGATGAAGCGGTCGGAAGAGTAGGGGGGTTTCTTCGGCGTCGCGGGCGCCGGAGAGGAAGAGGTCATGGCACATCCCTGATAAAGCGCGGGCGGGAACAACAAAGGAGGGGGCAGCCGGCCTTGCGGTGTGCTGCTGGGGCTGCTCCGGTCAGGCGGCAGGCGCAGCGGGCAGCAGGGCCAGCACGAGCGCGCGGGCGCGGGCGCGGGCCCGCGCCACCCGGATGTCGGCGCGGTTGGCCTGGCCGATCGCCTCGTCCAGTGCGGCCAGCGCCGCCCGGACGAACGGCCGCTCGACGGCGGCTGTGGTCTGCCCCGGTGCGGCCAGGCGCCAGAACTCCTCTTCCGCGCACGGCCAGTAGCGGGCCAGCGCTGCCGATGCCCAGGGGCCGGGCTTGCGCTGGTCGATCCTGACCTTGGCCTTGGGGGACGGGTCGGCCTGTGCGTCGGTGGCGAGCCGCCAGGCGACCTTCGCGGCGAGCTCCAGGCGCGAGGCGGTGTCCTCGGCCACGCGGTGGCAGCGGCTGAGGTGATGGGCCATGGCCGGGTCCGTCTCCTCCTGCCACTGCAGGACCGGCGGAGTCGTCGCCTGGAACCAGACGCTGTCTTTTTGCTGGCCGTCCTGCTCGAACCCGTAGGCGCGTACCCGCAGTGAAGGCAGGAGGTGCTTGGGCAGGTCCTCCAGGCACGGCGGCCGCTGCGCGTCGTGCGCGCTGTCCTTGAGGAGTAGGGAGTCCACGTCCCGCCACAGCGCCCGCGCGCCGTCGGCTTCCCGCGGCTGGAACGTGTCGTCCTTGCGGCGGTCGAGGATCTGGTAGGGATCACGCACCACAGGAGGGCTCTCGTGCGTCGACCAGGTGAGGTAGGCGTCGGTCACCGACCGGCCGTCGGGAGCGGGTACGAGCAGGGCCGCGTGGCGGAAGCGGCCCGTCAGCAGCCGGCCCGGCCAGGTCGGGGCGGGAACAGGCTCCAGGGGGGCGTTGAGGTCCTCCTCCCACGGGCAGGCATCTGCTGCTTCCCAGTCGGCCTCGACCTGCGGGCCCGGCACGGCCAGCACCAGCGTGGTGAACAGCTGCGGCGCCCACGCGAAGTACGACACCGATTTCCGCAACGGCGCCGCGTCCCCGCTGCCCGTGCGCACGTCGGTGATCCGCCGCGGCGTGCACTGGCCGGAGGGGCCGAAGTACAGCTGGGCGATCAGATGCCACACCGCCTCATGGGCGGGCACCGCGACCGGTGCGGTGTCGGTGAAGTGCCCGAACAGCACCGCGCCGTTGATGCCCGTCGGCCGCCCCAGCACCAGTTTGTTCACTCCGGAGGGATTGGGTGCCCCGCTCGCGTCCACGCACTCGGAGGCCAGCCGCGGATCCTGCAGAAACGGCCGCTGCCCGTCGAACAGGTCGAACCGGCCCGCCGGCACTTCACGGTCGAAGTAGGCATCCACCGCTTCGGGGTCGAACCGGCCGCCTTTGAGGACCCGCCGGCGCAGCGCGTGCCAGTCCTCGATGTCCTCCGCGACATCCGTATCGTCCAGGCGCACCCCCGCGTCGTGGGCGATCCTGGCGGTCATCGCGGCCAGGATCCGCAGCAGACCCGCCGCCGCAGGCGGCACCGGCAGCTCCACATCCGCGATCTCGTGCGCCCGCCGGAACAACTCCCGCAAACCCAGCAGCACCGACTCGCCCGTCAGCAGCCGCACCGGGATCCACGGCTCGTCCCGCAGGTCGAACCCCCCACTCACACTCTTCACTCCCTCACCAGGAACGGCAGCCCAGCACAACGCCGCACGGCGACCAGCCCCCAGGCCGGCCTCCGGCATCGTGCCCGACATCGAAGCACCCACCACTGACAACGACCCCTGAGACGGCCGTGGCACACACCAGTAGAACACCATCGCCCACCCTTCGCAGCTAAATCGAGAAGGTGGAAGGACAGGGGCGGTCCGGAGGGGAAAATCGAAGGTTGCGGTGGAGCGACAGGGGAGCTACCTTCACCCCGTCGACACCGTGCTGACGGTGCGTCACGACAATCCATCCAGCAACCCTTGAGGAGAACTGTGCAGCAGTCCGTGTCCCCCGCCCCGTGGAGTCAGGTAGGTCCGTGGGCCGTCGTCATCGTCATTGTCATCGGCTTGCGCCCGGATGCGGCCACCGTCGCGGCCTGCGGCACGCTGCTCCTCACCGCGGCCGAGGCTCACCGCCGCCTGAGCAGTTAACCTGTATGCCAGTTGGCCAACCACCCTGCTGGTAAAGCTTGTTCCTCACTGTGGTGGGGGTGTTCCAGTGGACGGACATGGGCGGCCCCGCTCTGGAGAACGCTTCCCCGCCGATGTGGGGGTGCCTGAGCAGAGGCCGGGTGCCGGTTCAGTGCCGTACGAGCCCGAGGTCCTCATCCAGGTGCAGGGTCTTGCCTCCGACGGCCGCCGCGCGGACGGTTCCGTGCTCGACCGTCTGGTAGAGCACCCGGACCTCGGCCAGCATCGGATGTTCCGCCCATGACGGCGGCGGAGCGAGGGTCTGGGCGTCCTCGGCGTGGAACCAGTCGGCGCTGACCGGGACGGTGCGCCGCATCACCGCCCGCACCGCGGCGGCGGGCATCTTGTGTCCCGCGCCCGGGTCGGGGACCGGTTCGGTGCCCGCACGGTCGAGGGTCTTGCTCCCGTCGGCGTGCGCGTAGGCGCACAGCAGCCGCACCGACTGGGCTCCCAGCCGGGTGGCGGTCTCCCACTCGTCCTCCTCGCCCGGCAGGCTGTGCAGGGCATGCAGGCCCCGCACGCTGCGCGCCCGGCAGATGGCCACCAGGCCGGCCTGCCCGCGCTGTGCCAGCTGCGTGCCTTGATGGGCGGTCCAGGCCGTCGCGCGCCGGCTGTCGAAGGCGTCCCAGTCGAAGGACTCCGCCGTGGTTCCGTGGACCGACTCCACCAGCTCCTGCACGTCGTGGGGGATCGAGACCGCCCCGGCGGTGAGCTCGCCCAGCTTCACGGAGGTCCGGTCGAGCAGGAACGCGGAGTAGACCTCGCCCCACTGCCGGGGCACGGCCCCGTCCTCGGCCAGCGGGTCGAGCACGACCAGGCGGGGCTCCTGCGCCCAGGCGGGGCGCCCGCGGCCGCCGGGATAGCCGTGGCGGGCCCACCAGTGTTCGTGGCGCCAGCACCGGCCGGCCCGCTGCAGCAGCAGCGCCAGCGGGGCAAGGTCACTGACGACGAGGTCGGCATCCAGGTCGAGGGACTGCTCGACGACCTGGGTGGCCACCACGATCCGGCGCGCCGGCCGCGGCCCGGTGCGCCCCATCCCCTGGGTGACCTCGCCGGTCCGTGCCTCGCGCACGTCGCCGGGGAAACGGGCGTGCAGCAACTGCACCATCCCGCCATCGGCGTGGGAGCGGTCGTCGAAACGGGCGCGCAGGCGCAGGTAGGTCTCCTGCGCGTCACCAACGGTGTTGCACACCACCAAGGCGGTGCCGCCCTCGCCCGCGGCCACCGGTTCCACCAGGCGCTCGATCACCGCCAGACGCTCCCGCGCCTGCCCCGCGCCGCGCACCACCGGCTCCACCACGACGCGCAGTCGCATGCTGCGCTCGCCGGCCTGTTCCAGGCGCCGCGCGGGCGAGATCTGCGTCGCGCGGGCGGTGGCGCCGTCCACATACAGCCAGCCCGGATACGGGGCCGGGAACGTCCGCTTGCTCAGGCTGTCCCGCCGGTGCCCGGCCCCTTGCAGGTACTCCTTGACCAGCCGGTCACTGACCGAAGCCGGCAGCGTGGCCGACAGCAGGATCACCGGGACCCCGTAGGCGCCCAGCCAGTTCAGCAGCCGGCCCAGCAGCACCTGCATGTAGGCGTCGTAGGCGTGCGCCTCGTCCACGACGAACGTCTTGCCCGACAGCGCCAGCAGCCGCAGAGCGTTGTGCCGCACCGGCAGCACCGACATCAGCGCCTGGTCCACCGTGCCCACCGCGAACTGCGCCAGCAGCGGACGCTTGGAGCCGCGCAGCCACTGCCGCGGCCGCATGTCGGCCTGCGCCCGCCGCCTCCCCGCGCCGGCCTCGTCCCCGTCGCAGGTCACCACCTGCTGACCCGCCTCCAGCGTCTCGTCCGCGTACGCGCTGTTCAGCCAGGCCATGCTGTGCACCAGCGTCAGCCCCGCCCCCCGGCCCGACTGGCGCACCAGCGCCTGCGCGATCCGCCCGTACATCTGGTCACTGGTGGCCATCGTCGGCAGCAAGAACGCCAGCCCCTGCGTGCCGAACACCTCGGACAGCACCCGCTCCGCCTCCAAAGCGGCCTCGCTCTTGCCGTCCCCCGGGGCAGCCGTCACCAGCAAAATCCCGCCCCCGCCACCGCCTGCGGCCGCCGTCGGCAGCTCCTGCATGATCGAGCGCTGCAGCGCGTTGGGCTGCCCGTCGATGCCGTACGCCTCGGCGAAGGCCTTGCGCCGCAACCGCACCGGCACCAGCCCGGCATCGGCCAGCAGCCCCGGCGCATCCGCACACGAACGCGCGAAATGCGCCGCCAGCGACACCTCCAACGCCTGCTGCCGGCCCCGCAGATAGCCGGACTGGCTGACCAGCCAGTCCGCGAGGATGACTACTCCCGTCACCAGCACCCCGGCAGGCGCCTTGAACGACCCCGGCGCCGAAGGAGACCCCAAAAGCTCGTGCACCGCCACCGCGTGCGCCCCCCGCTGGTACGCCCACGCCGGCCCGCCCAAAAACGGCGAACCGCTCCCGCCCTCATCACGGTAGAACCGGCCGTGATGCCCCCCGATGATCTCCGCGACCCGCTCCGCCGCCACGGTCTCCCCCTCGGCGTCGAAACCCAACACCGCCAGCACGTCCGCGGCCGCCCGCATCCCCGCCACGTCATGCCCCAACCGCTCCGCCCCCATCGCCGCCCGGTCCCCACCCAGCGACGGCGCAAGATACTCACTGCCGTGCCGGGAACAGAACTGAAACCCCGACACCTTCCCAATGTCGTGCAAACCGGCACACAACCCCACCACCGCCCGCGCCCTGCCCGGCTCAGCCCCAAACCCCAACCCCGCCGCGATACTCCGGCGCTGATTGTCCGACAGATACACGTCCCACAGATGCAACGCCATCGCGGCCGCATCCAGCAGATGCCTCACCAACGGATACGGCGCACGCTCCGGATCCAACCCACGCGACTTCCCCCACACCGACTCATCCAGCCCCACCCCGGACAACACCACTCACCCCTCCCCCGCACGGCCTGTCCAACGCACGGATCCAAACACACCCCACTGACACCAGCCCCCCGCTCACGGCCACGACTAAAATCAGCGCATGACCCGCCCACCACCCCACCCCAGGCCCTACACCCCGGCAAAGGGACGGCAAAGCCACCCCTAAACCCCAGGTCAGAAAGAGTCCTCCCCGCCGACGCGGGGGTGCTTCGTCGGATCTTCCGCCCGGCTACCGCCGCCCTGAGTCCTCCCCGCCGACGCGGGGGTGCTTCGGCGATCCCGCGTATCGCGTCCGCCCTCGATGTGTCCTCCCCGCCGACGCGGGGGTGCTTCGGTCCGCGTCTGCTTCGCGGGGTCGATCCAGGCGTCCTCCCCGCCGACGCGGGGGTGCTTCGCCCCGACCGGGAACGGTGCGGTCGGGGCTTCGGTCCTCCCCGCCGACGCGGGGGTGCTTCGCTGGAACTCGGCAGCCGTGAGCGGTCGGCCGTGTCCTCCCCGCCGACGCGGGGGTGCTTCGTGTCAGGCCGGTGGAGGGGGGTGGTGGGGTGAGTCCTCCCCGCCGACGCGGGGGTGCTTCGACGACGGCGCTCCAGGTCGCGCTCAGCGTATGGTCCTCCCCGCCGACGCGGGGGTGCTTCGGAGCCCGCCATGCCGGTCTTCACCAGCTGACCGTCCTCCCCGCCGACGCGGGGGTGCTTCGACGACATGACGGCAGCGGCCACCGCCCCTGACGTCCTCCCCGCCGACGCGGGGGTGCTTCGGCTGGGTCACACGGGGACCGGGCCGTGATCACGTCCTCCCCGCCGACGCGGGGGTGCTTCGTCGGCGGAACCGGCGGCGGGGGGCGGGAAGGGGTCCTCCCCGCCGACGCGGGGGTGCTTCGTCCGTGCTGCTGCGCACGATCCTCGCCCCGTAGTCCTCCCCGCCGACGCGGGGGTGCTTCGATGGCAGCAGCCTCGTCGAGGACGATGGTGGTGTCCTCCCCGCCGACGCGGGGGTGCTTCGACGGGTGGCATCCTCCCCATCGACGGTGATCGGTCCTCCCCGCCGACGCGGGGGTGCTTCGCCGGGCCCCACCGCGCGGGTGAACTCGGGCCGGTCCTCCCCGCCGACGCGGGGGTGCTTCGTCCGCCCCAGGCGGGCGGCGAGGTCGGCCACCGTCCTCCCCGCCGACGCGGGGGTGCTTCGCCGGGCTGGAGGAATCCGCCGGCGTCGAACTTGTCCTCCCCGCCGACGCGGGGGTGCTTCGGACGGCCGTCCCGGGGTTTCAGGCGTGCGTCTGTCCTCCCCGCCGACGCGGGGGTGCTTCGCAGAACAAGCTGGTGCCGTTCGCCGACCAGCCGTCCTCCCCGCCGACGCGGGGGTGCTTCGACGGTGGTGGGCTCCCACATCTGCTGTGTGAGGTCCTCCCCGCCGACGCGGGGGTGCTTCGCCGGGGGTGTTGATGGCGCCGCCGGCAACAGTGTCCTCCCCGCCGACGCGGGGGTGCTTCGAAGGCTCCATACTGCACGGCGAATTCGGTGGGGTCCTCCCCGCCGACGCGGGGGTGCTTCAGATCACGGCTGCGACCAAGTCGGGCCGTTCGAGTCCTCCCCGCCGACGCGGGGGTGCTTCGACGGTCGGCCTGGCCTGGTCCGGGGTGAAGGTGTCCTCCCCGCCGACGCGGGGGTGCTTCGCACGTGACGGCGCGCGCGTACGACGGTGCGACGTCCTCCCCGCCGACGCGGGGGTGCTTCGATCAGCGAGTGGGACTCGTTCGAGCGGGTGTCGTCCTCCCCGCCGACGCGGGGGTGCTTCGGTGCACACCAGCGCGTACGGCCTGATCAAGTGGTCCTCCCCGCCGACGCGGGGGTGCTTCGATGACGACCGTTCAGGGCGGCACGGTGATCCGGTCCTCCCCGCCGACGCGGGGGTGCTTCGTGCCTGCGTGACGTCCTGCATCGGCTCGATGTGTCCTCCCCGCCGACGCGGGGGTGCTTCGCGGCGCTGCTCGACGGCCCAGGCGTCGCGGAAGTCCTCCCCGCCGACGCGGGGGTGCTTCGGTCAACCCCCCATGCCGACGAAGCGTGACCGCGTCCTCCCCGCCGACGCGGGGGTGCTTCGCCATCACCGCCGGCCCCCTCGCCGCCGAAGCCGTCCTCCCCGCCGACGCGGGGGTGCTTCGATTACTGCGGGCACCCACCCCCTCGGCGACTGGTCCTCCCCGCCGACGGGGGGGTGCTTCGTCCCCGAGGCCCGTCCGGTCCAGCCCCGCGGGGTCCTCCCCGCCGACGCGGGGGTGCTTCGATCGAGTCCGTACGCCGGGCCCTGAACGATCTGTCCTCCCCGCCGACGCGGGGGTGCTTCGCAAGTGGCGGAAACCCGGACGTACTCGGGGTGGTCCTCCCCGCCGACGCGGGGGTGCTTCGGCGATGGCGGTGAGGACGTCGGTGCCGTCCGGGTCCTCCCCGCCGACGCGGGGGTGCTTCGCTGCCGGTTTGGGGCCCCACCGAGCCGGTCCCGTCCTCCCCGCCGACGCGGGGGTGCTTCGCCGGGGAAGCGTCCCGCCCGGTGGTCCGAGGAGTCCTCCCCGCCGACGCGGAGGTGCTTCGCCGAGCACGGGAGGAGGCGCGGGAGCTGCTCGCGTCCTCCCCGCCGACGCGGGGTGCTTCGAGGCGGCCGGTGCTCTTGTCGAGGGCCCAGGCGTCCTCCCCGCCGACGCGGGGGTGCTTCGCTGCCGGGCTGGATCGCCTCGCAGGGCGGGGCGTCCTCCCCGCCGACGCGGGGGTGCTTCGTCTGCAAGCTCGCCATCGACCACCAAGCCGACGTCCTCCCCGCCGACGCGGGGGTGCTTCGCACGCTCGCCTTCCGGGCAGCCCTGAGTGCAGGTCCTCCCCGCCGACGCGGGGGTGCTTCGGACATTGCGGCCTCCGCCAAGGAAGTGCGGGCGTCCTCCCCGCCGACGCGGGGGTGCTTCGCAGCGCGGCGGCCGGAAGGCCGGGATGCGCTGGTCCTCCCCGCCGACGTGGGGGTGCTTCGGACTCGAACAGGGTGCCCTGGCCCGGGGGTTTGTCCTCCCCGCCGACGCGGGGGTGCTTCGCACGCGGGAAAACCGTACGAGCGGTTCTCGGCGTCCTCCCCGCCGACGCGGGGGTGCTTCGGTGTGAGTCTCCGGGGCGCCGACCAGCCGCCGGTCCTCCCCGCCGACGCGGGGGTGCTTCGGAGGCCCGCGCCATGGCCGCAAACTCCCGCACGTCCTCCCCGCCGACGCGGGGGTGCTTCGCTCATCCAGGCGCAGGCCCCGAACGCCTCCGGGTCCTCCCCGCCGACGCGGGGGTGCTTCGAGGCTCTGGAGCTGGCGGCGTTCCTGCACGCGGTCCTCCCCGCCGACGCGGGGGTGCTTCGTTGCGGTCCCGGATGCCCTCTCCTTCGTCCTCGTCCTCCCCGCCGACGCGGGGGTGCTTCGGCCTGATCCTCCTCGACACGGTGCGCTTCACCGTCCTCTCCGCCGACGCGGGGGTGCTTCGGTCATGAAGTGGGCGACCGGCTCCAACCCTCCGTCCTCCCCGCCGACGCGGGGGTGCTTCGCTGGGGTCGGCGATGAGGTTGCCGTCCGTGCCGTCCTCCCCGCCGACGCGGGGGTGCTTCGATCTACCACAACGTGACGATCGTCGACATCGCGTCCTCCCCGCCGACGCGGGGGTGCTTCGTGGCGCAACAGCAGCAGCTCCTGCTCGGACCGGTCCTCCCCGCCGACGCGGGGGTGCTTCGTCGCCCCAGATGCCGCCGTTGGCCTGCGTGGCGTCCTCCCCGCCGACGCGGGGGTGCTTCGGTCGACCAGGCGTACTTCGCCGGACTCCCCTCGTCCTCCCCGCCGACGCGGGGGTGCTTCGGACGCGAGAGCGGGAGGCGGACGGGTCGCAGTGTCCTCCCCGCCGACGCGGGGGTGCTTCGGAACCGACCATGACCACCGGCCGCCACACCGAGTCCTCCCCGCCGACGCGGGGATGCTTCGACGAGACATGAGCAACGCAACGACCCCGATCAGTCCTCCCCGCCGACGCGAGGGTGCTTCGCCTCCACCAGCGTGGACACCGCGTCCCCGACGGTCCTCCCCGCCGACGCGGGGGTGCTTCGATCAGCCCGCTCACGTCGGACCCGGCGTCGGGGTCCTCCCCGCCGACGCGGGGGTGCTCCGGCCCTGGCCGGCGCAGCCCTGGAGGCGAGAGAGTCCTCCCCGCCGACGCGGGGGTGCTCCGGCCCTGGCCGGCGCAGCCCTGGAGGCGAGAGAGTCCTCCCCGCCGACGCGGGGGTGCTTCGTCTGCTGGGTGTACCGCTCGATCGCCTCGCGGGTCCTCCCCGCCGACGCGGGGGTACTTCGACGACGCCGAGCGACTCACCGAGCAGATGTGGGTCCTCCCCGCCGACGCGGGGATGCTTCGCGGTCCACCATCAGTGGTGCAACCTTGCGGATGTCCTCCCCGCCGACGCGGGGGTGCTTCGGACTCGAACAGGGTGCCCTGGCCCGGGGGTTTGTCCTCCCCGCCGACGCGGGGGTGCTTCGGATCAGAACGGCGCCGATGACCATGAGGCCGGGTCCTCCCCGCAGACGCGGGGGTGCTTCGTCGATCGTGATGGCTGCCTGGCAGGGCATCCAGTCCTCCCCGCCGACGCGGGGGTGCTTCGCGGTACAGGCGGGTACCGAGACCCGTCACCCCGTCCTCCCCGCCGACGCGGGGGTGCTTCGATCGTCTCCTGGACGTACTCCAGAGCCGGGTTGTCCTCCCCGCCGACGCGGGGGTGCTTCGGCGGCCCGGCGGCCCTGGGCGGGCAGCACCGGGTCCTCCCCGCCAACGCAGGGGTGCTCCGGCACGATACTGCTCGGAGTCGCACCACTCCAGGTCCTCCCCGCCGACGCGGGGGTGTTCCGAACTACGAGGGTCAGCTCAACATGTTCCTCGAGTTCTCCCCGCCGACGCGGGGGTGCTTCGCCCGACTTAGCGGCGACTCCGGCCGGCTTCACGTCCTCCCCGCCGACGCGGGGGTGCTTCGAACATGTTCTCCGGCAGCGCGCGGACGTCCGAGTCCTCCCCGCCGACGCAGGGGTGCTTCGCCGTCCGTCACGGTGACCGTAGACCTGTCCAAGTCCTCCCCGCCGACGCGGGGGTGCTTCGAGCGCTCCGACGGCGTCGCGGAAGTCGTCGTGGTCCTCCCCGCCGACGCGGGGGTGCTTCGAGCGCTCCGACGGCGTCGCGGAAGTCGTCGTGGTCCTCCCCGCCAACGCGGGGGTGCTTCGCCGGGGCCCGGTCCCCCCGCCGGCGCGTGGACGTCCTCCCCGCCGACGCGGGGGTGCTTCGCCGCCGAGGAGCGCGGTGCCGGCGGTAATCGCGTCCTCTCCGCCGACGCGGGGGTGCTTCGTTGAGGCCCTTGGCGACCTGCCGCATCTCCTTTTGTCTTCCCCGCCGACGCGGGGGTGCTTCGTACACGACGGCGCCGGCCGCGGCGGCGATCTCGTCCTCCCCGCCGACGCGGGGGTGCTTCGCCAAGGTGCTCGGCACGCCGATGCCGGAGGAGGTCCTCCCCGCCGGCGCGGGGGTGCTTCGGTCGGGGCGTGCGGGTGTTGTTCGCAGGGCTGGTCCTCCCCGCCGACGCGGGGGTGCTTCGGTTACGGAGCATCGGGAGCGTCCTTTCTCAGGGTCCTCCCCGCCGACGCGGGGGTGCTTCGCCGGAGCGCAGGCCTTCGGGCATTGCGATCACGTGCTCCCCGCCGACGCGGGGGTGCTTCGACGGCGCCGCTCTCGCGGCGGGCCAGGTCCAGGTCCTCCCCGCCGACGCGGGGGTGCTTCGGACGTCGTCGAGATCAGCCCCGAGCGGCCCCGGTCCTCCCCGCCGACGCGGGGATGCTTCGAACTTCACCGCCGCCTCGGCGGTCGCCATGACGTCCTCCCCGCCGACGCGGGGGTGCTTCGCATCGATCATGGGCGGTATCGCCGTGGCTGCCGTCCTCCCCGCCGACGCGGGGGTGCTTCGGCGGCCTCTGCGAGGCCGAGCGGCCCGGCTTCGTCCTCCCCGCCGACGCGGGGGTGCTTCGACGGCTGGAGCCCGCCGCTTCTGGCGGACCTGGTCCTTCCCGCCGACGCGGGGGTGCTTCGAAATGAGCTGAGTCCTCATGGCCCTGAAGCCGGTCCTCCCCGCCGACGCGGGGGTGCTTCGGTGCGCGCGGTCGTCGTCGGCCGACATGTGCGGTCCTCCCCGCCGACGCGGGGGTGCTTCGGTCTCCGCGATGGCGGCCAGCGCCTCGGGGAGGTCCTCCCCGCTGACGCGGGAGTGCTCCGAGAGTGGCCAGCGAGATGCAGGCCCGCTCGTTCTCTTCGCGAACACGGTGGCATTCCGAGACACTTGCACAATTGTGCAAGAACGATCTTGTCTTCCCCGCCAACGTGGGGGTGCTCCGCTCGACGCGGGAGAGATCCGGATCACCGCGGCGTCCTGCCCGCCAACGCGGGGGTGCTCCGCTGGTCAACGGGCAGTCTGTGTTCGGCGTGGTGTCCTCCCCCGCCGACGCGGGGATACTCCAAACTACGAGGGTCAGCTCAACATGTTCCTCGAGTCCTCCACGCCGACGCGGGGGTGCTTCGTCGTGGATGTTCTGGAGGCTGAACGCCATGGTGTCCTCCCCGCCGACGTGGGGGTGCTTCGCTGCACGGGCTGCTGCAGGAAGCGCGGGAGGCGTCCTCTCCGCCGACGCGAGGGTGCTTCGTCCTCGGCGATCTCTGCGTCTCCAGCCACGGTGTCCTACCCGCCAACGCGGGAGTGCTTCGTCGGTCGTCCTGGCCGCCGTCGCCGGATACCTGTCCTCCCCGCCAACGCGGGTGCTTCGCCGTCCTTGGTTTCGGGGTCGTAGTGGACGACGTCCTCCACGCCGACGCGGGAGTGCTTCGCCCACGGTTCACGCGATCGGTACCGAGCACGGGTCCTCCCCGCCGACGCGGGGGGTGCTTCGGCGAACGGCATCTACACCGTCACCACCGGCTCGTCCTCCCCGCCGACGCGGGGGTGCTTCGGTCTACGGGCGGGAGCCGACCGTGTGGCTGGCGTCCTCCCCGCCGACGCGGGGGTGCTTCGCCGATCATGCGGACCGTGCCGGTCTTGGTGTCGTCCTCCCCGCCGACGCGGGGGTGCTTCGCGGCGGAGGCCGGCGATTCCCCCGGCTCCACGGTCTTCCCCGCCGACGCGGGGGTGCTTCGTTCGTGGCGTACGAGTCCATCTCGTGTCCCAGGTCCTCCCCGCCGACGCGGGGATGCTTCGCTTCAGCATCGCCGCGGCCGTGCACGCCGCCAGCCCTCCTCACCGACGCGGGGGTGCTTCATCGTCCAGCCAGTGCAGGACGTAGATCCCGTCGTCCTCCCCGCCGACGCGGGGGTGCTTCGATCATCCGGCGTCGGCCGACCCACACGTCCGAGTCCTCCCCGCCGACGCGGGGGTGCTTCGCGGCCCGCGGCCCCCGTCGACGAGACGCCCGCGTCCTCCCCGCCGACGCGGGGGTGCTTCGAAGCTCCTCGGCGTGTGCAAGGGAACCAGTTTGTCCTCCCCGCCGACGCGGGGGTGCTTCGCCCGCATGCGGGTCTTCCAGATCATCGGCTCCGTCCTCCCCGCCGACGCGGGGGTGCTTCGCGTTTCAACGGTGGCAAGGTCGAGCGGCGCGGGTCCTCCCCGCCGACGCGGGGGTGCTTCGTACCTGCGCATGACCCTGCAGCTCAACTCTGCGTCCTCCCCGCCGACGCGGGGGTGCTTCGCCGCAGGTAGGACAGGGGGAGATCTTCCCGGCGTCCTCCCCGCCGACGCGGGGGCGCTTCGAACGTCAAGGCCGGGGCCCGGCCCAAGACGAGGTCCTCCCCGCCGACGCGGGGGTGGTCCGTTCCGTCGACGGATGGAGCTTGAGGCTCAGGCGTCCTCCCGCCGACGCGGGGGTGCTTCGCCGGCGGATCGGCCCCGCAGGCTGATGTCGTGGTCCTCCCCGCCGACGCGGGGGTGCTCCGCGGGACGCGCTGCTGCTCGACGTCATGGGCGCGTCCTCCCCGCCGACGCGAGGGTGGTTCGTGCCGGCGGGCGCCCGGACCATGGCCGCCGTCGTCCTCCCGACCGACGCGGGAATGCTTCGGTGCGCGGCCGGCAGAACCCGGTCGTGCTCAGGTCCTCCCCGCCAACGCGGGAGTGCTTCGTCGGTCGTCCTGGCCGCCGTCGCCGGATACCTGTCCTCCCCACCGACGCGGGGTGCTTCGCCGTCCTCTGTTTCGGGGTCGTAGTGGACGACCTCCTCCCCGCCGACGCGGGGGTGCTTCGGCCATTCGGGCGGGCGGTCGGTGGCTGAACGGGTCCTCCCCGCCGACGCGGGGGTGCTTCGCGCTCGTCGCCGTTGGCACGGGCTTCGTCTCGGTCCTCCCCGCCGACGCGGGGGTGCTTCGGAGGTCGTGGTCTCCACGCTGAACGGCGCCGCGTCCTCCCCGCCGAAGCGGGGGTGTTCCGCCGGAGGGGGTGTCGTGCCAGAGGCCATATATGTTCCCCCCGCCGACGCGGGGGTGCTTCGTCGGCGGTGCCTCGCGTCCCTCCGGGGGATGGGTCTTCCCCGCCGACGCGGGGTGCTTCGAGCTGGAAGCCCGGCGTACGGTACGAGCCCGGTGTTCTCCTCGCCGACGCGAGGGTGTTCCGAACTACGAGGGTCAGCTCAACATATTCCTCGAGTCCTCCCCGCCGACGCAGGGGTGCTTCGTCGGCCAGCGGGTCGCTGGTGCGGACGGGCGGTCCTCCCCGCCGACGCGGGGGTGCTTCGTGCGTAGCGCAAGGCGTCCGCTGAGTGGTCGTGTCCTCCCCGCCGACGCGGGGGTGCTTCGCTCAACCCCTCCGGGCGCATCCTCGGCGCGTAGTCCTCCCCGCCGACGCGGGGGTGCTTCGCGGTACTCGAGGTCGTCGATCGCGTTATTCGGGTCCTCCCCGCCGACGCGGGGGTGCTTCGTCGCCGCCCTTGTCGGCGCCGTGCTGGAAACCGTCCTCCCCGCCGACGCGGGGGTGCTTCGTCGACGGGCAAGCGCTACGCGCTGCGCTGGAAGTCCTCCCTGCCGACGCGGGGGTGCTTCGCTCCACAACGCGGGCGGGCCCGTCGACGACGATTCCTCCCCGCCGACGCGGGGGTGCTTCGGCGCTCGCGGCCCTGCGCGCGGACCTCGACGCGTCCTCCCCGCCGACGCAGGGGTGCTTCGGCCCAGCGGGTGACCGTCCGTGTGGAGACTCGGTCCTCCCCGCCGACGCGGGGGTGCTTCCGAAACTCCGGAGACCCCGGACATTCGTGGGAAGTCCTCCCCGCCGACGCAGGGGTGCTTCGTCGCCACCCTTGTCGGCGCCGTGCTGGAAACCGTCCTCCCCGCCGACGCGGGGGTGCTTCGCTCTCGGTGATCCGGGTGATGCGGATCCCGATGTCCTCCCCGCCGACGCGGGGGTGCTTCGGCCTCCCGCCAGTTGTCCCGGTCCCTGAGGGCGTCCTCCCCGCCGACGCGGGGGTGCTTCGACGCAGGACGGGAAGTCCCCCGCGTACGAGCTGTCCTCCCCGCCGACGCGGGGGTGCTTCGCGGGCCGCGCAGGTCTTCTGCGGCCCGAATTGGTCCTCCCCGCCGACGCGGGGGTGCTTCGACCTGAGCAGCCTGTACTGGGACGGACACGTCGTCCTCCCCGCCGACGCGGGGGTGCTTCGACCTGCTCGTCGCCGTCTTCGGGGGTGTAGGTGTCCTCCCCGCCGACGCGGGGGTGCTTCGTTGCTTGTAGTCCTTTGACCGTCACCGATCTCCGGGCCCGCCGACCTGACGGTCGGCGGGCCCGCAACACTCAGGTCACCGAGCGCAGTTGGTCCAGTTCACTGCTGATCGCATCCCGCAGCGCGTCGTGCCGCGGACCGAGCCTGAACTGCTCGTCACCCCACCGTTCACGCGGATAGAGCCACACAGGCTTGCCCACCACATCGGCCGGCTCCCACTCGAACCGCGGCCAGACATGCGCATGCAAGAACGGATCCGTGTTCCCCAGGATCTCCAGATTGACCCGGCGGAAAGCCGGGTCTAGCCGCCGACAGGCACGCTCGACCGCTTCACCGAGCTGATCCATGTCAGACAGGAACGACAGCCGCTTCGCCCTCGGCAGGTCCGACAGCCGCTGCACATCCGGTTCGTCCACCAGCAGAACCGAGTAGCCCGGCAGGAACTGAACATCCCCGATCACCGCGAACCCCGACGTCAAGCGTCGCAGCACGGTCGGGTTCTCGCCCCTCAGCGCAGCCCCGATCCGGTCCATCCGCCAGTCATGGCCAAAACCTACATTGTGGTGGTCAAGGACCGCTCTTCGATCCCCATCCTCCTCACACAGTTCAAAGACCAAGCAAGTGGGGCGAGGAGCGGCCCCGGCCGTTTTCAAAGATCCCCATCAACCTCGCGGAAGCTGAGCGGGAAACGGAAGTACAGCCACACGCAGTGCGCGATCACCTCGACCGGGTACCGGTGCCCCTTGTACGACGGCGACGCGGACGACACGAGCGAACCCCTCCCCGGCACAACCAACTCCAAGATCATCTCAGGCCGGTCAGCCAACGTGACAACGCCACGCAGCTTCTTGCTGAGAGTGGTGTGAGTGGTCGGCACCGTACGTATCGAGGTGGCCGACGCGTGCGAGAAGCGGCGGCCGAAATCGCGGCGGTCGGAGCCCGAGGCCGGGTCCGGGCGAGGGCTGTTGATCGTCGAGGCCCTCGCCGACAAGTGGGGCGTCGAGGACCGCGACCTGGGCAAGACCGTGTGGGCGGAGCTGAGTACCGGCCCGTGAGGACGTCAGGACGTGGGCTCGTCCAGCTGCGGCTTCAGCAGCACCTCGGTCACGCCCACGCCCTTGGAGGCGCCGAACGTCTCGACCATCACTCCGAGGTAGGTGCCGGTCACCTCCAGAGCAGCGTGGTCGTCCCCCAAGCGCAGGTCGAGCCTTGCCCGGGGCGCGCCCCCCTGGTCCGGCATGCGGTGGATCCGCGCCGCTGGGTAGCGCAGGCTCGTCAGCTTCTCCTGCACCGCCTCGTAGGTGGTCGTGTCCATGCCCGAGAACGCCTTGCTGATGCGCAGTGCGTTCCGGTCGGCGACGCACTGCTCGGTGGCGTCCAGCGGCACCGGATCGTAGGGGTCTGCCGGCACCGGATCGACCGACGTGGTCTCGGTGGCGGAAGGCGCCGCCAACTCACCGCTGTCCTCGACGTCCGGGGCACAGAACTGCCAGAAAAGCTCCTGCATCTCAAAGAACCGTGCCTCCGCGTCGTCGCTTGCCGCGGCGACGCCGACCGTGGAGGTCTGAGCGGCCATGGCGCTCTGCGCGCCGAGGCCGCCCAGGACGACGGCGCCCCCGAGCGCGGCCAACAGCAAGGGCTTCGGAAGGAAGTGCTTCGCAAGGAAATTCGGTCTCATGTCTGAACCATGCCGGTCGCCGGAGACGCCCTCATGAGTACCCGTACTCAATCCACCAGGCTCAATCCACCAAGTCCGCCGCCGTGAGCAACCGCGTCAGGTCCGTCCGTGACCGGACGTGCAACTTCCGGTAGATCCGGATGAGATGAGTTTCCACCGTCTTCCGGGACACGAACAGCGACGCCGCCGCCTCCGTGTTCTTGAGGCCGCGTGCGATGGCCCGTGACTGCGGTGTCAACTGGTCGAGCATCCCGCCCATGCGGCCGGCGGGACGAGGGGGACCGCCGCTCGACCCACCCGCCACAGAGTGGCCCGTCGGGCACTGTCACGTTGGTTGACCGGGTGGGATGCTCTTCTGGTTGATGGTGCTGGAGAGGGCTGCCGGTGGGGAGGCGGCGTCGTAGGAGCGGAGCTTGTCGGCGATCCCCCTGGGCACCGTGCGGGTCTGGTCATCAGGCGGTGCAGGAAGCGTCTGGCTGCAGCCTTGTCCCTGCAATTCTGCACGAGGATTTCCAGGACGTTGCCGTCCTGGTCGACGGCCCGCCACAGGTACTTCTGTTCCCCGTTGATCTTGATGAAGACCTCGTCCAGGTGCCATGTGTCACCGGGCCGGGGCCGCTGGCGGCGCAGCGTGCTCGCGTACTGCTGGCCGAACTTGGCGCACCAGCGGCGCACCGTCTCGTAGGAGACGACGATCCCGCGCTCGAGCATGAGCTCCTCGACCTCGCGGAACGACAGCGGGAAGCGGTGGTACAGCCACACGCAGCGGGAAATGCTTTCGACCGGGTACCGGTGCCCCTTGTACGACAGCGACACGGACCGCGAGGAGCTCTGCATGGACCATCAGGACGGCCTCACGGACGCTGTTGTCGCATCCGGAACGAACGCATTGCGTCCATCTTCCGTGCGGGTGTGCTGGGTGGTGCTTGCTGGAGGCGCTGCCCGCCAGCTGGACATCCGCCGGCGCCGGCCGGCTCCTCGCCGTCCTCGGGCGGCCGCCCACTCGCTCATCCGAATGAACGCCGGCAGGAACCGGAATGGCGAACCGTCCCACCAGGACAGGAAGATGTCATGAGACTCCTGCCTCTACGACGGCCCCGGACGGTCGTGACCGCGCCGATCACCGCTGCCGTCACGACCGTCCTGGCCGCCTCACTGATCGGCCTCGCACCCGCCCACGCCGCGCCCCCCGCGGGCGCGCCCGCTGCGGTCCGGGACCAGATCGCGTGCCCGCGCGGGTTCGTGTGCATCTACCCCGACATCAACTTCAACGGACAGCCCTACGTCAAACGCGCCGTCGACGGGTCCGTGCGGCATCTGCCGGACTACATCCGCGGCAGAGGCAGCTCCGTCATCAACAACAGCAGCCGCACCGCGCGGGTCTACCAGAAGGACAACTACTTCGGCCGGCACGTCTGCGTCGGCCGTGAGGGCGGCTCCATCAGCGACTTGCGCTCCTACCAGCTCAACGACACCACTCACAGTCTGCGCAACAACGACACCCCCTGCGGCGCCTGACGGCCGCCCGAAGAGAGACGGGCCGGTATGCCGCCTGCGTCCCGGCCGTCCAGGTGGGGCGCGAGTCCGGCGGCGCGCGGAGGTCCACCGGTAGAGCGGAGGGCGCCACCCGAGTCGGGGCAGAGCTCACGTGGCTTCGTTCGCGTTCAGCAGCAGCGTTTGTTCACTGATTGCGGCGGCATCTGGTGATCGACAAGGTTCTGGATGTTCACGAGAAATAGCGTCACTGCCTGGGGATGGCCTGGCCGACACGGTCAGGGAGGGGTTCTGTCGTGCAGTGTCAGCCTGGTGGGCAGAGCCCGTAGGCTCCCTAAGTTATGAAGATATTGATCTCTGTTGACATGGAGGGCATCTCGGGGATCGTGCATCCCACCGAGACGAACCCGGATGGCTACGACTACGCGCGCGGCCGGGCGTTAATGACGGCTGAGGCGAACGCCGTGATCGCTGGTGTCCTGGACGCCGAACCCACGGCCGAGGTGAGGGTCGCCGATGCGCACGGCCCTTTCCGCAACCTGCTGCCCGAGGAACTGGACCGCCGGGCGCACCTGGTCCGTGGCAAGCCGCGGCCCCTGGGCATGCTCGGCGGACTCGACGAACAGACCGACGCGGTCCTGCTCGTCGGCTACCACGCCCGCGCCGGCGGCGGACCGGCCGTTCTGGCACACACCATGAACGACGGCATCCTCGACGTGCGCGTGGCGGGACGTTCTATGGGCGAGATCGGCCTCAACGCCGCCATGGCCGGACATCTGGACGTACCGGTCGTACTGCTCAGTGGCGACGACAGCGCCTGCGCCGAACTGCAAGATCTGCTCCCTTCCGCCGTCACCGTCGCCGTCAAGCAAGCCCTCGGTCAGGGTGCTGCCGTCGCCTTGCACCCCGAGGAAGCTCGGGAGCGGTTGCGCCATGCGGCCGCCGAGGCCATCACGCGGCGCGCCCAGGTTTCACCGCTGTCCCTTGCCGGACCGCTCGATGTCGAGGTCGACCTTTCCGCGCCGTTCATGGTTGACCTGGCGACCCTCGCGCCGGGGGTCTCACGCGGTGCAGGTGGCCGGACAATCACCTTCACCGCCGCCGACTTTGCCGACGCCTATCGGCTGGTCCTGCTACTTGCGCAACTCGCCACCATCAAACCTGGCTAGGTTCAGCCGGCTTTGGACGGCTCTTCGGCGCGTGCTCGGGTGCTGGCGAGGCGGTAGGAGTCGGTGCCGGTTTCGATGATAGTGCCGTTGAAGGTGAGGCGGTCGACGATGGCTGCGCAGAGGCGGGGGTCGGTGAAGGTCTTGGTCCAGCCGCCGAAGGACTCGTTCTCGGTCCCAGGCTGGCCGAGGCACGCGTCGCTGCGTTCGAGGCCGAGCAAGACATCGTCCTGCCCGACGCCTATCGGCAGTTCCTCACCCGCATCGGTGGCTCAGGCGCGGCGCCGTTCTACGGTCTCCTGCCGCTGGAGCGGTGTTCCCTGCTGGTCATGAGTCCGCGCGGGGAACCAGGGGCGCCCCGCGGCTTCGACGACGCAGGACCGGGGGCACACGAACGCGACCTCTTCCTCCACGTCATCGAAATGGGCTGCACCGACGTCTGCGTCATCGCGGTGACCGGTCCCCTCACCGGCCGCGTCCTCACCGGGAACAGCGACGGGTTCTGGGGCCCTAACGTCTCCTCCGCCACCGACTTCCTCGACTGGTACGAACGCTGGCTCGACCAGATGAGCGCCGGCCGCGACAACCGGGCCCTGGAACTCACCTCACCTCGGCTTCGCGCCCACCCCGACCGCCATCGCATGGCTCCGAAAATCTGACTCTCCGTAACAGCGGCACGGAACGAGAGCCAGAACCCCTGGAAGTGAACAAAGCCAGCCAGCCGATGACGGCGGCCGCAGTACAGGCGATGCGCACATCGGGAGTCTTCGCGCGAGCATGTGCGTCGGCGCGCCCGGCCGTGGAGGTGGCCGGGCGCGCCGGTGTGTCATGTGTGCGTGCGGGTGGGGCGGTCAGCCGTCACCGATGCGTGGTGGTGGGGTGGTCAGTGGCGGCCGCCGCGGTAGCCCCAGGATTCGCGGTCGATGAGGCGGTCGCGGTCGTTGCGCAGGGTGGCGGTGTCGCGGTCGTTGTTCCACACGTAGTTGCGGCGGTCCTGGTAGAGGTCGGTGCGGGTGTCGCGGCCGAGGCCGGTGTGGATGCGGACGGTGGCGCGGCCGGCCAGGCGGTAGTGGTCGAAGGTGTAGGTGTGGCCGGAGGCGTCGGCGAGGGTCCAGCCGTCGAGGTTGACGCTGTGGCGGGTGGTGTTGGTCAGCTCCACCCACTCGCGGTTCAGCGAGCGGTTGGAGCGGTCGTCGCGTCCAGGGGAGTCGTACTGGACGGCGGAGATCTCCACCTTCGGGCGGGCGCTGCGGTCGTGGTCGGCGGCCGAGGCCGGCAGTGCGGCTGCCCCGATGACGGTGCCGGCCGCGAGGACGGTGGCGAGCATGCGGCGGGTGGTGAGGGAAGAGGTGGCGGACATGGGATCCCCCTGCAGGTGCGGGCACCCTCCCGGTGACGGCGGGCTTCCTGGCCGCCGTCCCGGGAATGCGGTGCGGTGTGCGGGGCGGCCGGTGCGGCCGCTGACCACACTCTGTCCACCACGTGCAGAAGGTGGGAGGGAAATGCGGACTGCGTTACCTCTTGCCCATATTTCCGTGACTGTTGGATGCAACGTTCATTTACGTGCCGAATGCGCGACGTTGACACCCCGGTAAGCGGTCCGCCGTTGCGGGAGCGGGATCGTGCCGTCGGATCGCCACAGCCCGCCACCCCACCCGGCTGCGGACCGTCACCCGAAAGTGAGTAACAGCCTCGCCGCATTGACGCCCCCGGACATCCCGCGCCGCCGCCACACGACCTTCACCAGCACCACCGCCATCCCTGCCGTTGGTGCCGCTGCTGGCGGCGGCGGTGTCAGTTCTTCGAGGGGATGCGGGCGGCGATCTCCCGCGCGAACCGCTTCGCCCGCGGCGAGAGCGGCCCGCCGGCCTGGGCGACGGCCAGCAGCAGGTCGAGCAGCTCGTGCGCCTCGGCCAGAGTCAGGAGCGCCAGCCGCTCGGCGGCGTGGTCCACGGAGGCGAAGTCGATCTCGTCCAGATCGAGGTGTGCGTAGTCATCCATGCCCGGGCCAACGCCACCGGCCGTACGCCGGTCACGCGCGGCCGTACGCCTCCGGCCCGGCGGAGGGAGGAGAGAGGAGGCCTCTCGGATCGTGCGTCTTCACGTTTCCTGCACGCTGCACGCACGTGGTGATCGCATTCGGTATGCTCCGAGCGCTCCATTCGCACCACTGAGGGGGGAATCCTCATGCGCATCCGTCACGCGCTGGCCGCCGTCGCCGCGGCCGTCTCGCTCGCCGCCGTCACCGCCGGGCCGGCCCAGGCCACCGAGTACTCGTCCGCGCTCAAGGTCAAGGGCGTCCAGTACGACGCCCCCGGCTCGGACTCGAACCGCTGTACGGGCGGGAACACCAAGGACGAGTACCTGACGATCAAGAACTACTCGCGCACCGCGAAGGTCAACCTCAAGGGCTACGTCGTCAAGGACGCCGCCGGCAACAGGTTCACCTTCCCCGCCAACCACACCCTCGAGCCCGGCGACTACGTCAAGCTCCGCGGCGGCCGCGGTACCGACTCCGATGCCTCCAATGTCGTCTACCGCCAGAACTGCAACTTCATCTGGAACAACGACAAGGACACCATCTACCTGATCAAGCCCACCGGCGCGCGCGCCGACGTCCACTCCTACACCAAGCGCGCCAACGACGCCGACGGCAACGGCTACATCAACTACCACGGCTGACAGCTCGCCTTCCGGCGAACACGTGTGCCCTCCCCCGGGACAGCCGGGAGGAGGGCACACGGTTTTCATCCCGGCCCCTGGGCTTGGCATGTGGCCGAACAGGCCATCTAAGCCGGGGAGGACGAGCGCCGAGCTCAGGCGGGCGGTGGGGTCGCGGCCGCGGACCGTAGGAAGACGGGCGCGGCCAGAGCGGCAGGCACAAGGCTGCTCAGCCAGACCAGCGGCCACGCTGCTAGGCCCACGAAGAACGCGGCGGGAAGGCTGGCGCACACGGAGGCCACGGCGATGGCGACGGCGCGAGCGGTCCCCGAGGCCGGATCGGTGCTCATCGCCCTGGCCCACAGCAGCACGACCACGGTGATGCCCAGCTCGACGGCTGCTGCGGGAACGGCGCCCTGGAGTGCGCCCGCCCACCGGGCCCCGCTCTGCGGGCTCCCTCCGGCCTGCGCCTCGGCCACGGTCAAGAAGAGGTAGGAGAAAGCCGCCAAGGGCGCGACCGCGGACACCGCGACGCATGCGAGCCGGACCAGGAGCCGAAAACTCTTCACACGCCGCCTTCGCCTCTGCCCGGATCTACCGGGATGGTATCGGGCCGTCGGGCCGCCCTGCCGCATGCCGCGGGACACTTGCGTATGCCGGCACGGCTCTTCCAGGCCCGCAGGCCAGCCAGGATCCCCTCTCGTCACCAGCGTGACCGGCCTGCTCGCCGAACGAGCCCCGGCCTGCTCAAGACGCTGCGCGAGCACGATCCGCACTTCGTCCTGCTGGACGGAACTCTCGCCGAGTGCGACCGCGTCGGCGACAGCCGGGCGGACCACTCGGCCAAGCACCGCCGGCACGGCGTGAGGGTCCAGGTCCCCACCGATCCGGCTGGCGAGCTGCTGTGGACCTCGCCCGCCCTGCCGGGCCACACTTATGACCTCACCGCGGCCAGCGCCCACCGGATCATCCGGATCTGCGAACGCCAGGGTGTCCCCGTCCTCGCCGACCGCCCCCACTAGGGTGCCAGCCCTTGGGTCACCACCGGACTCAAACGGCCACCCCGGGGCGAGCTCACCCTCGCCCAGCGCACCGTCAACCGGACCCCAGCCGCAGCCCGGGCACCGGTCGAACGCGGCATGGCACAGCTGAAGTCCTGGCAGATCTTTCGAAGATCCCGCATCAGCCCGAACCGCATGACCGTCATCGCCACAGCCGTCCTCACCTTGGAAAGGCAACGCTGAAAACGCTCAGTCAGTGCAGCCTCAGAGAAGGCTTTCAGTCGCATTCATTCTGAGGGAGGCGTGTGGTTGCGGCCCAGCCGCGTACTTTACGTGCCTTATGAAACCTTCTGCGCCTTTCGAGTACCCGAAAGGGAGGGGCTGATTCCTGCCCGCATGGCGAGGCAAAGGGTGGGAACGGCACAGTTTTTTGTGTGATTCCTGTGGCAGTTTGTGTGCGCCTGGTGACCGCTGGGGTTGCAGGGGTCCGTCTTCCTATGGGGGGAAGTCATGCACACGCGTGCCTCCGGCATGCCGTTTCGGCGTGCTCGTAAAAGATCATCCGCTCTCGCCGCCTCAGCGATGGTGGTCTCGGCGGCTCTGGCCCTGTCGGCCCTGCCGGCCACCAGCGCGGCCGCTGACGACACCAGGCTCACCTCGGTCTGGGGCCCGGAGAGCCCCGATTTCGCGATGCCAGCGGTGAAGGTCGGCCCGAACAGGCCGGTGAAATCAGAACCGTCGCTGAATCCGACCGACGAGGCGTACGTGCCCTGGCTGCGCGAGCAACGCGCCCATGCCAAGGATGCACCCGCGAAGAGGTCCGGGTCCTCCGGTGTCACGGCAGGCACCTCGGCGCTGAGTATCGTCCCGGAGGGGCAGGGCGATGTGCCCTGGCACCGCTACACCAGCTTCGCGATCACCAACGCGCTGACGGCGAGGATCGACTACTCGACCGGCAACCTGATGCTGACGGCGACCGACTTCGACGTCGCCGGGGTGGGGCAGCGCCTGATGCTGGCGCGGACCTACAACTCGCTGGACGCGCCGTGGGGGAAGGTCTCCCAGCGCTGGTGGCAGCAGTACGAGCGCTACCTGTCCATCGCCTCCACCGAGGTGATCTTCTACGACGCCTCCGGCGGCACGGTCCGCTTCACGAAGGAGAGCGACGGCTCCTTCACCACCCCGAAGGGCTACTCCGAGGACCTGAAGAAGAACTCCGACGGCACCTACACCCTGACGAAGTGGAAGTCGGGGTCGAAGGAGACGTACGACCAGTACGGCACCCTGACGAAGGTCACAGACCGCAACAAGGGCACGATCACCGTCACCCAGCACGACGAGGGCGGCGAGCACAAGGGCTTCAAGCTGACCGAGACCCGCTCGGGCCGCTGGATCGACCTGGTCAAGACGTACGCCTCCCAGTGGCAGGCCAAGGACCACACCGGCCGCACCTCGGTGTTCAACCTCGACGCGGACGGCAACCTGGCCACCACCACCGACACTGAGGGCAAGACGGTCACCTTCCGCCACGACACCTCCGGCCGCATCGACAAGATCACCACCGCCGAGGGCCGAGTGACGGTCTTCACCTACGACGACGCCAATCGCGTCACCTCCATGCTGCGCGGCACCGGCTTCGACAGCGGCGGCCACACCGGCCCGACCTGGACCTACGCCTACAGTGCAGCCTCCCCGACGGCCGCCGGCACCACCACCGCCACCGACCCCGAGCTGCACGCCACCAAGTACACGCACGACGGCGACGGTCAGGTCACCGAGGTGGAGGACGCGCTGAAGCACAAGCGCTCCACCAAGTTCGACGCCAACCACAACATCGACAGCGCCACTGACGCGATGGGCTCGGGCACCACCCCGGGCAACGTCACCGAGTACGGCTTCGACGACCGCAACAACCTCAAGACCGTCACCCTGCCCACGGGGGGCGCGACGGTCAACCACTGGCAGATTGTCGCCGGTGGGGACGTGCCCCAGGACTCCACCAACCCCGACGGCGAGAAGACCGCCTTCACCTACGACACGGCCGGCAACACCAAGTCGGTCGCCCAGACCGGCACCGGCGGCGGCACCGTCTCCTACGACTACAACCCGGCCACCCCCGCTTGCGGCGGCTTCGAAGGCCAGCGCTGCGCGCAGAAGACGAAGATGACGTCCGACAAGACGGTACGGACGGACTTCCACTACGACGCCAAGGGCAACCTCGAATGGGCCCAGGCACCGTCACCGCTGGGCAGGACCACCTACACCTACGACGCCCTGGGCCGCACCAGGACCGTCACCGACGCCCGCGGCGTCACCAAGACGTACACGTACGACAACCTCGACCGCATCCGCACCGTCACCTCACCGGACACGGTGAAGGTCGAGTACTGGTACGACGGCGACGGCAACCTCGTCCAGCGCTCGGACGGCACCGGCACCATCAAGTACGACTTCGACCCGCTGCAGCGCGAAACGGTCCGCCACCTCCAGGACGGCTCCCAGACCCTGCTCGCCTACACGGCGGCGGGCAACGTCGACCACTACCGGGACCCGGCCGGCACGGTCGACTACACCTGGAACGACGTCAACAAGCTCACCGAGCTGAAGGACCCGCAGGGCCGCACCACGACGTACACGTACAACAACAACGACGTTCGCAAGACCACGACCTACCCCGGCGGCACGGTCCAGACGGTCGACGTGGACAAGTCCAGCCGCCCAGAGTCCATCAAGGTGACCTCCCCGCAGGGCACTCTGGCCGACCTCGCCTACACCTACGGCTACGGCGCCGACGGCAAGACCGACGGTTCCAAGATCCGCACCTCCACGGACAACGTCCGCGGCGCGAAGCGCACGCACACCTACGACGGGGCGGGCCGCTTCTCCTACGCCAAGGAGGAGAAGGCCGGCAGCATCACGGACTCCTGGCAGTACTGCTACGACCTGGCCGGCAACCTCACCTCCCAGGGCACCGAGCAGGGCTGCCCGCGCGGCACCACCTACACCTACAACGACGCCCAGCAGCTCACGGCCAAGTCCAGCACCAGCGGAGCCTGGTCCTACGACAAGGTCGGCAACGAGACCGCCGGCGCCTCCACCGACGACTACGCCCGCACGGGGGAGTCATACACGGACCACTCCCAACTGACGTCGATCACCGTGGGCGGCAAGACGTACGCGGGCCAGTACGGCTCCACCGACCAGAGCGAACGCGTCCGCCTCGGTGACACGTTCTTCCACAACGGCCCGTTCGGCCTCTCGGCCACGTCGACCGCCGGGGTGGACATGGGCTTCAACCGGGAACCCGGGGGCACGTTGAACTCCATGACGACCGGGGGCAAGACCTACTACTACCTCACCGACGCCATCGGCTCCGTAATCGGACTGGTGGACGTGGACGGCAACAAGGTCGACAGCTACACCTACAGCCCCCGCGGCGTGCGCATCCTCGCGCAGTCGACGGAACCGGTCGCCCAGCCCTACCGCTTCGCCGGCAACTACCAGGACCCCACCGGGCTGTACCACCTGCAGGCGCGCTACTACGACGCCAACATCGGCCGCTTCACCCAGCCCGACCCCTCCGGCCAGGAGAAGAACCCCTACCTCTACGCCGAGGGCGACCCCGTCAACCGCATCGACCCTGACGGACTGTTCAGTTTCTCGGACGTCATCGACGTCGGCAGCCGTGTTGTTGGGGATGCCGCCGGTTGCCTTGCCGGAGTTGGTGCGGCGTCCGAAACCGGTATTACCCAGGCCGCAACCGTGTTCTTCGGGCCGGCCGGAACCGTTGGGTCGGTCGTCACTTCCTGCGCCGTCGGTGTAGCGGCAGCAGAGATGAACGCGGACATTCTGAGTTACGGATGAAGCCTTGAACGCTGAGAAACAGCGATCGCCCTCCGGACGGAGACCTTTCCGGTCTCCGTCCGGAGGGCACGACCTGACAGACCTACGAGGAGAAGGCCATGCCGGCGCGACCTGAAACGAAATTGACGATCTTCATCATCGTGGCGGCGGTCTTCGGAGTGATCGCCATCATCTGGGGTTTTAGTTCAGGGAATTACGTGATGCTCGCGGCCGGTGCCGTCGCGGCCACCGGGGCACTCAGTTTCGCTGTGGCGATGACGCGCCGTATGAAGTCATGAAGGTGACTTTGCCTGCCGTAATACACGCGGTAGCCGCGACCTGGTCGGCGCTGTGGACGCCTTCCCCGCCTACAGCGCTCGCCGACCGCCACGACAAGGACGGTCTGGTCTGCCGGCCCGACCACCGGCTGCCCGACCGCATCCAGGAACTCGCCACACCCCACTGACCAGGCACCGGCAGAAGAAAGCCCGGCAGGGACGAAGAGTTCCACGCCCGACCACCCCACCAGACTTCAGCATCACCGCCATGAACGAGCCTGACCGCCCCGCCCCCGCCGCGCGGGCTCCCGGCCGCTTCGGCCGGACATATGCCTGGATCCGCCGCCGCGACGCCCTCATCTCCAGCGCCCTGCGCGGCGCCGCCTGCAGCTCCGGCGCCGGCGCCATCGGGCTCCTCTCCTGGTGGCTGCGCCGCGCGATCTGAAGCCGCCACCAGAAGCAGCCCCGGCCAGGTCCGCTCCCCCGCCGAAGGAAGGGCGGACCTGGCCGCGTCAGTGGACAGAAGGCTTCCCCCCGGGGGGAGGGCGGGGATCGCCGGAAAACCGGCTGGAGTGGCCGGTGACCGTCAGGACCGCGGGAGGCTGGGCAGGAAGCCGGAGACCGGGACAGCGCCCGGTGGCGAGCGGGACGATATGACGAGGCGGCCCGGCGACGGGCCCGAGGAGGGGACGCGATGACGGCACCCGAAACACCCGGTGGGGCCGAGGCCGAGCAGGTCAACGCCGCGATGTGGCACACCTACGGAGCGCACCACCTCGCCCGGGCCACGCCCCTGCCCGAGGTGGACGAGATCGCCTGGGGCCCGGCGGGAACAGGGCCGGGAGACGCTGTCCTCGGCGACCTGCGGGGCCTGCGCGTGCTCGACCTGGGCTGCGGCCCGGGCCGGCACGCCGCTCACCTCTCCCGCACCCGTCACGCGGTCGTGGACGCCGTCGACCTCTCCCCGACGCAGATCGAGCGCGCCCGGGCACGCTACGGCGATCTGCCCGGCCTGAGGTTGGTCCAGGCCGACGCCGTCGGGCATCTGCGCGCTTCGGCGCCGTACGACGTGATCTACTCCCTGTCCGCCGTCCACTTCATCGACCCGCACCGGCTGCTGCCCGCTCTGGCTGCGGCCCTGCGGCCCGGCGGACGGCTGTACTTCACCGTGCTGCACACCAACTCGGCCGGAGAAGGCCCTTCGTCGCAGGCGACGTCGCGCCCGGAGATCCTGCGCCTGGCCGGCGGCGGCGAGCTGAGCGGGCAGATGTGGGTGCTCACCACTCAGCTGTGGACGGACCTGCTCGCGCAGCACGGGCTGCGCACCGAGGAGGTCACCGTGCTGGACGCACCTGAGGAGGGCAACCAGGCCTCCTACCGGCTCTTCCAGGTCCGCAGGCCGGCCCGCATCTCCTCTCGTCCCCGTACCGCCCGGCCGCCCGTCGCTCACGCGGCGGCCGGTGTCGGCGCGGTGCTGGTGGGAGCGGACGGTCTGCTGCTCGGCCGCCACCGACGAGGAACTCTCGAGCTGCCCGGCGGCACGGTGGAGCCGGGCGAGTCGCTTCAGGAGACGGTCGTGCGGGAACTGGCCGAGGAGAGCGGCCTGCACGCGGACCCGGCCGATGTGCGCCTGTTGGGCATGCTCCTGGACCAGGTCGGCGACGTCGTGCGGATCACGTTCGGCGCGCTCGTCACGCGGTGGAGCGGCGAGCCCGCCGGCCAGCCGGACGAGCCGGTCGGCGACTGGAGGTGGTGGCCGCTGGACGCGCTGCCGCCGAACCTGTTCGAATGCAGCGCCCAGATCCTCACCGCCTGGCGCCCCGACCTGCCCATCGACCACCCGCCCGCACACTTCACCCCCTTCACGAAGCCGCACGACGCCGGTCAGGACATCACCGGTCAGGCCGGGACATAGATGCCCGTCGCCCGGTGCGCAGGCGTCGACGGGCGCCTTCTGCGCGTTCCGGGCCTGCCGACTCGACGCGGGACAGGTATGGCAGCCCTCAGCTGACCGAACGCCGGCGCGACTTCGGCCTGGCCGGGCACGCCGATGCCGGGCTCCACACACGCCATGTCGTGCAGGTCGCCGTCGCCGTCGCACGATGCGGGATCCACCGGCATCTGCCACACGATCTCGGCCCCTCCCTTCAAGGGTGCAGAAGTGCACGCGCCCCGCCACAGCCGGCATGCTCGCCGCGTCTTCCAGGCGCACCAGGGCGCAGCCCCGCTTCGGCACCGCCCGCAGCGCGGGAGCGTCTGTGCGGCAGGCGATGATCTCGGTTCCGGCGCGGGCACCCGGGCCGGTTTCCTCACGCAGGGCGGAGGCAGCCCGGAGCCAGGATCTGGTGACGGATGAGGCGTACCGGCACCTCGGGCTGTCGGGGAAGCAGGATCACGCCGAGGCGGGCGCGGGTTCCTCCAGGACGACCACGACCATCACGGGGAGATCGGTGTCCTGCTGGACGACACCGGCGGTCAGGGTCCGTCCGTCGAGGATCCACTTGTGGGCCGCGATGAACTCGTCCTTGCCCGCATCCGTCAGGTCGGTCTGGGCGAGGTGGCCGGCGAGGGGGGAGTTTTCGATCTCGGGGAGGAAGGCGGCCAGTTCCTGCTCGCCCTGCTCGTAGACGGCGTCCAGGTCGTCGAAGTAGCCGGACTTCGTCGACGTCGCGGATCCAGACGGCGAACGAGGCACGGACGGCTCCGCTACGGAATTTTTGGGTCCATCCCCGGATGCCGTCTTTGCGCCAGGACGTCTCCACGCCGTCGCGGGGCTTGCCGCCGGGCGTCCACTCCTGGGCGGCGAACTTCTCCGCCGCGCCCTCGACGGTCAGCGGGACCAAGGCCCGGAGTTCGTCAAGCATTGCCGTCACTGCGGCCATGAACGCGTTCCCCCCATGCCGCAGCCGCGGGCGGGAGCGGCGGCGAAGAGGGGATCGAGCCGATCGCCGTCGTTTCCCAGGACACGACAGGCCGCGGCCACCGGTCCTGGGGAAAGCTCCACGAGCCGGACCCCGTCCTCCCGCGCAGGAGAGGCCGGGGCGGTCGCATCGAGGTCTGCGACACCCGCGAAGAAGGCCACCACGTCTTCGGGGATGTCAGCAGGGGCAGCACGGCGCCAGGTCCGGGCGGCGTGTTCGGTCCGTTCACACGGGCACGGTATCCAAGGCCGCCGACAGCGACCCGAACAAGCCGCCCCACCGTATCGCCGACGCCGGCGTGAAGAGACGATGAGCGACTCGGGTGAACGCGGTCACCCTCGTGGATGATCCGCGGGCCGAACCCGGCCCACACTCCCCGTGCAGGCCGCTATCCACGTTCCGTGACCATGATCCTCGCGCGCGCTCTCGCCGCCTCCTGTCTCGCCCTGACGTCACTCACCACCAGCCCTGCGTACGCGGTGGCCGCCGAGCCCGTCGTGCTGCCGCTCACCGACGCCGTCACCGCTCTGCCCCTCGTCGGCGAGTCCCGTGACGGCTACACCCGTGACGCCTTCCGCCACTGGAACTCCGGCGCCGACCCCACCGACGGGTGCACCACCCGCGGCGAGGTCCTCCTCGCCGAGGCCGTCACCGCCCCCGCCGTCGGCGCCCGCTGCGCATTGACCGGCGGCAGCTGGTTCTCCTACTACGACGAGGTCACCGTCACCGACGCCTCCGGTCTCGACATCGACCACATGGTGCCCCTCGCCGAGGCCTGGGACTCCGGCGCCTTCGCCTGGACCGCTGCCCGGCGCGAGGCCTACGCCAACGATCTTGGCCAGGAGAGCAGTCTCGTCGCCGTCACCGCCCGCTCCAACCGCAGCAAGGCCGACCAGGACCCCGCCGGGTGGCTGCCCTCGGCCCCGGACGCGGTGTGCCGGTACGTGGCCGAATGGACCGCAACGAAACTGCGCTGGGACCTCACCGCCGACCAGAGCGAACGCGACAAGCTCACCGAACTCACCACCGGCTGCGGCGACACCACCATCACCTACACCCCCGCCGAGTAGGGTGCCGGCTCACGTGGGGCACTTGGCGGTCGCGGGGTGTGGCTGGCTTGCGGATGCCGGCCGTCGCAGCGCGAGAACCACCGTGGCGGGCATCGCCGTCGCTCTCCTGGCCGGGCTGCCACCCCCGTCTCTCGCCGGTGGCGTAGCCGGCTCGTCCGGGGCGGTGGACGGCGTCAGGCCCGGCAGGCCGGGGACGACGCGAAGAGCCGGTGCTGTCCGGGCAGGGGATCTCACCGGATCAGGGCCGGATCGGGACGGATGGCCTCGGTGGTGTTCTTCGGTCGTCGCGTGATGCCGACGGCCCTTGCAGAGAACTCGGTTGCGCCCTTCGCACGCGGGGGTGCCAGGCGACGGCGTCCGTGCTCCGGCAGCGGTCAGTGACCCCCGTAGGGCTCGCACGCGACGCCGTCGCCGTCACGGTCCAGGTGCGGCCCGTATCCGGGCTCGCCGGCGTGTACCGGCGCGGCGCCCGCGTCCCGTGCCTCGTCGCAATTGTCGTAGTAGACATCCGCACCGGCTGTGTTCGCGGGCGGCTGCGTCGTCACCTCCTCCGTGACCGTTGCCGTGGGAGGCGGCGCCTGTTCTGTGACCGTCTCGGACTGCGTGACCGTTGCCGTCGGCGGTGGCGGCTCGGTGGCCGGGCCCGGCCGCTCCGGCACGTCGGACGCCGAAGGCGTGGACGTTTCCGTGCTGCTGGCCGGTGCGGGCTTTGTGGGCTCGTCGTTACCGGCTCCGCATGCTCCGAGCACCCCGCCGAGCACGATGAATGCAGCCAGCAGCCCCAGCACGACAGTCGCAGCCCGGCCGAACAGCCCGGTGCGCGCCCAGCGTCGTCTCGCGCGCCACAGCGGACCACCACGTCTTGCGCTGCCAGCCATCGCGCCTCCAGCCGACCGGCCCCGCTTCCGAGTGCACCACCTGCTCCACCAGCACGCATCTCGGCGCCGTGGAGCCGCCAGTCACCAAGGCGGGCTGCCGCACCGTCCGGCCGGTCCGCGCCGCATCCGGCGTGATTTCCCCAAGGAGTGCTACGCGAGGGCGGCAGGGATGGCGTTCTCGGTCGTCCAGCCGCCGTCGAAGAGGACGGCGACCAGCTGCGTGTGGGCTTCGGGAAGCTGGCCGACGCGGTCGCCGCGCGGCGCGAGGCCTACGCCAATGACCTCGGCCAGCAAAGCGGCCTCATCGCCGTCACCGCCCGCTCCAACCGCAGCAAGGCCGACCAGGACCCCGCCGGGTGGCTGCCCCCGGCCCCGGATGCGGTGTGCCGGTACGTGGCCGAATGGACCGCGACGAAACTGCGCTGGAACCTCACCACCGACCAGACCGAACACGACCGGCTCACCGAACTCGCCGACGGCTGCGGCGACACCACCGTCACCTACACCCCCGCGGCGTAGGGGCGGCTCACGCGCCGGCCCGGCCGGACGCATCGCGCCGAACAAGCAGAGCCTGTCGATCCTCGTCGGCCGTGTCCACAGAAAATCGGGCAGATCAGGCAGCTTCTCGCAGGGTTCCAGATCTTCTCCGGCCTGGTCGTCGTGCGCGGGTGCGGACCACCACCCCGGCGCTTCACGGGGTGCCGTAACGTCGTTGCCGGTTTCGGTACGCGGACGCGCAGTGGGAGGAATTCTTGGGGCGCTTGTCCGAGGTTCTGGGCAGTGAGGAATTCTGCGTGACAGCGGTCCGCGGGCTGACCCTGGACGAGGTGCTGGATCGGCTTGGCGTGGTTGACCGGGGGAGCTTGCCGAAGTACCGGATCGACAATGTGGCCAAGCACCTGGGCCTGGACGACTGGGCCGTGCGCCTGTACTGCCCCTCCGAATCCGAGTGGGCGTATCTTTTCGATGCGAACGGGCAGAGCGGTGTCGCCCAGAAGGCTCCGGTGCTCAAGCGGCTGTCTGAAGGCACTGAGGCGATCAGTGTGTGGTCTCTCATCGGTTCGACCACACGCATAGCCCATGTCCGCGGCGGGGAGGTCCTCGCGAGGTGCAGCACGTGGATGTTCGAGCCTGCGAGCGGTCCGGCCCCTGACCGTCTCAACCGGGCTCTGGAGCGAGCGGGCTTCTTCCAGGAGGACGAGACCGAGGACGACTTCGATGACGCGCTCGCAGCCCTGGACGCGGTGGAAGACGAGTTCGGCCTGGCGGTGGAGCCAGAGGTGGTTGCTGGGCCGCTGCCGACCGTGGTGGTGCCGGTTCGGCTGGCCTGAACGGCCGGCGGCAGCTGCACGGGACTGCTGCAGGGGTTGGGTGACACCTGACCTGGTTTGCTGAGAGGCGGCCCGGAAGGATGTCGCAGTGCCCAAGCCGTGTCCGAAGGAGTTCCGCGAGGACGTCGTGCCGGTCGCGCGCACCCGTGAGCCCGGTGTCACGCCGGAACAGATCGCCGCCGACTTCGGCGCCCACCCGATCACGCTGTCGAAGTGGCTGCGCCGTGCCGACACCGATGAGGGCGCCACGCCGGCAGCAGCGTCGGGTGAGTCGGCCGAACTGCGCGAGGCCCGCAAGCGCATCCGGCTGCTGGGGCAGGAGAACGGGGTTCTGCGGAGGGCTGCGGCGTATCTGTCACAGGCGAACCTGCCGTCAAAATGATGTACCCGCTCGTCCGCGAGCCGGCCGCCGCCGCTGCCCCTGGCCGCGTACCGGTAGCGATGACGTGCCGGGTGCTCGGCCCGGCCCGCCAGTCCTGCTACCGGTGGCCGGCCTCACCGGTCACCGGCTCCGAGCTCGCCGAGGCATACCGGGCCAACGCCCTGTTCGACGCGCATCGCGACGAGCCCGAGTAGGGATCGGCGGCAGCAGGGGCGTTGCGGACGGTGCCGCTGGCCGGGGAGCTGACCGCGTCACTGATCCACCGGGTCGCGAACCGCTATGGCATGGCGGCTGCGAGCACGCTGCGACTGCGGACGTGCCGTAGCTCTCCGCCTGGCGCGACGGCGGCGTATGGGCCGGTGCGGAGGTGGTGCTCAACGAGGCCGGGTAGGGCGTGCTGGCCGAGCTGGGCGAGGTTCAGCAAGCGGTGCCCGGCACGCTCCGTCCGCGTTTACCGTGGACGATTCCAAAATCAGCACCAGGCGGGAGGCTAGTGCTCTGACCGGGATGGTTCACCGGGTTGTGCTCGGCGGTGAGGGGCCGTGGGCCGGTTGGATGTGGGGACACATCCGGTCTGGTGCATGGAGGCGTGGTGGCAGAGCCGGTCAAAGTCTGCAGACTGACCGACCAGGAGGGGCAGCGGCTGCAGCAGATCGTGCGGCGGAGCAGCACCAGCTCGGTGCGCTACCGGCGGGCGATGATGCTGTTGGCCTCGGCCGGCGGGAATCGCGTGCCGGTGATCGCCCAGCTGGTGGCGGCCGACGAGGACACTGTGCGCGACGTCATTCACCGCTTCAACGAGATCGGCCTGGCCTGTCTGAACCCTCAGTGGGCGGGAGGCCGTCCCCGCCAACTCAGTCCTGAGGATGAGGATTTTGTCGTTCAGACGGCCACCACCCGCCCGGCCAAGCTCGCCCAGCCCTTCACCCGCTGGTCGATCCGCAAGCTCGCCGCATACCTGCGCAGAGTGCACGGGCGGGTGATCCGCATCGGCCGCGAGGCCCTGCGTGTCGACGGTCATGTATTTCCCCATCGCGAGCGTCAGCTTCCCCGCCCAGACGTTCGGCCCGTCGTCACACCATCGTGGTCGTTTCTCGACCGACCGGGGGAGGCGAGGTTCGGTTGATCAGTCCCAGTCGGACGCCGGCTGGTCTACTCGGCCGCCTTTGTGGGGTGTGGGGATGTAGTCGCGAGCACCGCCGGGCAGTGCGGCGACACACGCCGCCGAGCAAGCGTTGACCAGCAGGGGTAGTACGTCAGTGGCCACGCGCAGTGAGATCCACACCTGATGGAGTCCGCGCTGTTCGATCGGGCGGTCGCAGACACTGCAACTGCGGATGGCCGGTGCGCCCCACTTTCGGGGATTCAGGTTTCCCGGATCGAGGTCCGCAACGGAGTCCAGGGAAGGCTGTAGCCGTGGGAACGGCGGTCGCAGCTTGTAGTTGCCGAACAACGCGCGCGTGCTCACCGTGCTGCGGGTCAGCTTCCGACACCGGGTGATCTCGTAGGGGAACCAGTGCAGCCGGTAAGAGGTGTAGGGGGTGAACTCCTCCAGGCTGGTCATGGCCCCGATCTCGGGCGGGATCCGGACCAGATTGCTGCCGTAGAGCACGAGGTGCTTGACCGCCGTCAGCTGGGCGATGCTCGGTGGCAGGGTGATGATCTGCCGCCGCTCTTCCGGGCTGAGCCCGGTTAGGGGGCGAAACTCCTCGCGCTCGTCGGCGGCGGCCTCGTCGATCAGCTCCAGCAGGTGGCACCAGCCTGAAGCTGAGGTGTCCTGCCGTTCGGCATGGAATCCGACTCGGGCGCGCGGATGCGGCCTGGACTGGTCGAAGCACGAGCACGCGTCCTGGCGGGGACCCCGCCGCTCCGGGGCCGGGTCCGATGTGTCGCCCCAGCGGTTCACATTAAGCCCCGGCTCTGCCTCGTCCGTCATGGCGCCAAGATACGGAGGTTGCTGCAGGCCGTCTCAGGATTATCCGGACGGGAGCACAGACGACACCCACCCCCGTGCTCGAACGTTTGGCTGGGGAACCTGATGCTGGTGATGGGGAATTATGTGGAGTTCCATACCCTGCGCTGCCTGCTCGCCCGACGCGGCGTCACCTTCCAGCGGACCAAGACCTGGAAAGAGTCCACCGATCCTGATCGCGATGCCAAGCTGGACCGGATCGAGCACGTCATAGACCATTTCCCTGACCGCGTTTTCGCGTTCGACGAGTTCGGGCCGCTCGGCATACGCCCGACAGGCGGATCCTGCTGGGCCGAGCAGGGCCGGCCCGACCGGGTCCCGGCGACCTACCACCGCACCCACGGCGTGACCTACTTCCACGGCTGCTACTCCATCGGCGACGACACCCTCTGGGGTGTCAACCGCCGGCGCAAGGGCACCACCAACAGCCTGGCAGCGCTCAGGTCCATCCGCGCCGCCCGCCCCGACGGCGCCCCGATCTACGTGATCATGGACAACCTCTCCGCTCACAAGGGCGCCAAGATCCGCCGGTGGGCGTGGAAGAACAACGTCGAGCTGTGTTTCACCCCGACGAACGCCTCCTGGGCCAATCCGATCGAGGCGCACTTCGGGCCGCTGCGGCAGTTCACCCTGGCCAACTCGAACTACCCCAACCACACCGTTCAGACTCGCGAGCTGCACCGTCATCTGCGCTGGCGCAATGCCAACGCCCGCCATCCCGACCTCCTGGCCGCCCAACGCCGCGAACGAGCCCGCATCCGCAGCGAGAAGGGCCTGCGCTAGGGCGGCCGACCGTTGGCCGCGGCCTGAGGCTTCCCGCGATGACGGCCTACTCGGCCATCTCCTCGGGCGAAAGACGAGTGATCTTCTTTCCCGCTTCGGTCTCGACCAGGGTCAACGTGCCGATCCAGTTCCCGTCTTCGGGATACTCCCAGTTGGCCGCGTCTTCGAGAATCGCCGGAAGCTGATCACGAGGCACCAGTTCGCCGGGCTGGAAGCCGGCCTCCCCGGAGGGGGAGGTCCACGGCGCTAGTCGGCGGACCTCGATCCATCCACGGTCGATGAGAGCGAGCAAAATTCCCGCCAGCTCGGAGACCGGTCGGGACTGGTCGGCTTCGTCGAGATCGCCCCAGACACCAGGCAGGATGTCGATCTCGTAGGAATTGACCATGAAGGCTTCTTCAGACTTGGTCAATGTGTCCCACTCTTGCTTGCTCACTCAACAATCGTCGCAGAGCCGGGGGCACGACAGTCTGCTACACCACCGACCAGGCCATCCCAACTCGAGTTCACCCTGACCGCCCGGACCCGGTGAACCTTCGCGGTCACAGCAGTAGCGCGACGCAGGTCGGTGGCGGGTGAGACGGCGTTCAGCTCTGCCGGTCGTGCACCGCGCGTCCACGTGGACAAGCAGGGTGTCTTCGCTGCCCGCACCCTTCAGGCCTGGGCGCTGCGCAGCGTGTTCGCGAGGTGGCAGTCGCGGCTGGTCGTGCATGAGCTGCCGGCCACTGCGGCGGATTCCCGGCTCACCGCGCTGCGTGACGGTCATGGCCGTTGCCCGCAGGAGGGCGTGTGAGGACACGGCCCGGTGGTCACGTCTGGCTTCGTGCTCCTGCAGAAGCGTGTTCTGCTCGTCTCACAACGTCGCTGTCAGTGGCCGATGCGATGATCACCGCCCGTTGGCGTGAGGAGATCACCATGGGCACCTGGGACATCGGCCCGTTCGAGAACGACATGGCCGCAGACTTCGCCTGCACCCTGGACGAGACGGCCCACGACAAGCGCGAGAGTGTTATGCGTGTGACGCTGACCCGCACCATCCATACCCTGGACTATCTCGAGAGCCCCGAAGGGGCAGAAGCTGTCGCTGCCGCCGCTCTCATCGCGGCACAGTGCCCAGGGGGTGAGCCGATCAGCACAAGCTATGGGCCTGACGAGGCCCTCCCGGTCTTCACCGACGATCTTCGGCCGCTTGCGGTTCAGGCCCTCGACCGGGTGGTCGCCGAGGCGTCCGAACTCGCCGAGCTCTGGGACGAAACACCCGATGGACCGACGTGGCGGCAGAGCATCAGCCGCATCCGCGCTGTCCTCGCACCCGAACCCGTGCCCCAGAAAAATCCACTGTCCGATCTGTAGCCGGACACCCCAGCGGTAGAGCAATGGCCAAAAGGTGTGGATCAGTAGCTGCTCACGCTGCCTCGTGGTTGAGGTGGGTGAGCCCTTCGATGGAGCCCAGACGGGTCTGCAGTGCGTGGTCCGGGGTCCGGCTGCTGGTGAGCAACAGCACCTGGGCCGCGGGGTGTTCCGGAGCGTAGAGGCCGTCTTCGCCGTCGTCGCCGGGGATCGGGTTGGGCTGGATCTCGATCCGCCTGTCAGGGCTGCCGGCGAGATGGTAGACGCCCCGGTAGTCGCTGTCGCGTTCGGTGAAGACCAGCCCGAGGCAGTCGGTGACGAGCTGGACCAGCTCGTCGGCGGTGTGGGTGCTGGTGCCGTAGATGTGGTGGTCGGTCATGGTGGATCAGAGCCTATGCCGCAACAGTGGTGGGATGCCCGCCCAGTTGGCCGCGTTCGCAGCGGGCCCCGGCTCGGACGAGGGCGGCGAGGTGCGGTGCATTCACGGTGCTACCGCTGTTGAGCGGTCTCCCGGTGAACCTCGCTGCCCGATGGCCACGGCCGGCGTCGGTGGAATGGCATGTGAGGACACCGCCCGGCGGTCACTTCTGGACGCGCGCCGGGCGCGGCACATCACCTGCGTCGTCTGCGTCGGCAAGGGCGTTCAGGGGGAGGAAGTCCTCCTCGTCGTCGGCCGGTGCCGTGTGCGGGTGGAGGGCGGGCAGGGCGGGGTCGACGCCGTTGGCGATGGCCATCTCCGCGTAACTTCCGTACACCGTCGTGCCGTCGGGAAGGTCGGGCAGGGGCAGGGTGCCGGAGCGCAGCAGGTCCAGGATGTCGGCGTTGGAGTCGGCTCCGGCCAGGAGCCAGCCCGCGCAGAGCAGGGGGCGGGCGGGGGTGCTGGAGTGGCAGCCGAAGCGGCCGTTCGGTGCGCCGGTGCGGTTGCCGGGGGCGGAGTGGACGAAGGCCTGTGCGGGGAACTGGCCCGGGGGTGCGTCGCGGCGCCAGGGGCAGGGTTCCTCGCCTCCGCAGGGGCGGCGGGGCGCGGCCGGCGGCCCGTCGTAGGCGACGCCGGTCACGGCCCAGGTGTCGTCGGCGGGCCGTTGGGCCACCACCCGCGCGCCGGCGCCGCGCGGGGCGGGCTCCGGGCGGGGCCCGGCTGGTGGTTCGGGGACGAGGGTGCGTCCGGCGGCCAGGTGGGTGTTGAGCTGCTGGAGGACCTCCTCGAGCGTGCAGCCGCGCAGGGCCGCCAGCTCGGCAAGGCGTGCGCGTACCCGCCGGTCGTGTGCGCCGGCGCTGCACGGCCGCCTCGTGCGCACGGGCCGCGGCCGCGCCCGGGTCTGCTTCCTCGGCCAGAGCGTGGGCGCAGGAGGTGCAGGGGGTGCCGCACAGCGGCCGTTCGAAGTCGTCCGCGCGCACGGGCAGCGCGCGGCAGGCCATCTGCCAGCGTCCCGGCTGCGTCTGGCGGGCGTGGTGGTCGACGCGGCCGCCGTGCACGCGCAGCGGCCAGGCCTGGCCTGCGGTCGCGGACGTCATGGGTTCCTCCCGGGGCGGACGTGGAGCAGGCGGTCCTCGGTGACGGTGACGGTGCCGGTCAGGGGGCGCACGGCGAGGCGGTAGCCGTCGTTGCCGTCGTGGCAGGTGACGGGAGGCTGCAGGTGCAGGCGGACGTCCTGGCCGGGCCGGGCGAGGGTGTAGCCGCGGTGGCGCCACCAGCGCAGCACCGGGAAATCGCGGGCGGCGACCTTGGCGAGCAGGACGCGGGCGTGGTCGTCGGCGGCCAGGGCGTGCGCGGCGTCCAGCAGGGCGCTGCCCACACCCGTGCGGCGGGCGGGGGCGGCGACGGCGACGAGTTCGATCTCGCGCAGGTCGGCGGCCAGCCGCGCCTGCACGGATCGCCCGAGGTCTTGGTGGGCGGTGATGAGGCGCACGGGCGGCAGCAGGTAGAGCAGACCTGCCGGCTCCGGGCTGTCGGGCAGTTCGGCGACCAGTACCCGGCCGGTGCCGTGGGGGACGCGGATGCGGCCGCCGTCCGCGCAGGCGGCGGACGCGAACTGCGAGGCGTCGTGTTCCTCTTCCCCGGCGGCCAGTGCCATCGGGGCCAGTTTGGCGATCATGTCCCGGTCCGCTGCGCGGGGCGCACGTACCCACGGCCGGCCGGCACCGCCGCCTGGCTGGGTGGCAGGCGCGTCGTCCGTGCGGGTAGCGGTGGTGGGCGTGGCCGGGCCGGTGGGGTGGGCGCTCATGCCGTCTGCCGCACGGCATCACGGCAGGCGGTGCACCAGCGCTGGCCTTTCTCGGTGAGGTCGGCGGGCACCTCGCGGTTCCCGCCGGGCACGCTGATGCCGGGGTCCTCGCACATGATCTCGTGCAGGTCGCAGTCACCGTCGCACGAGGCGGGATCCACCGGCACATGCCACACGATCTCGATCTCCCCCGGGACACGGGAGCGCACCCGCTCCGCCACAGCCAACATGGTCATCTCTCTTTCCGAGCGGGGAGGCAACAGCGAGGATCCGGCACCGTCCGCAGCCTACGGAGCCATGGGAGACTTTCGGGCCGCTTCCGGGCTCTGGGCCGACTGGCCGCTTCCGTCGCTCCCAGGTAGGTCAGGACCGTACCCAGGGGCCGCCCCGGCGCGCATGCACGCACTCCGCAGGCGAAATGTTCGCCATCCATACGCGATTCGTACGGTCGGAGCAATACTAGCGGGGGTTGGTACCAACTAGGTACCATGGGTGGATGCCATCACTGAACGTGTCCTTCTCCGACGAGGAACTCGAGGGCGTGCGTGCTGCTGCCGCCGCCGAGGGCAAGAGCCTGAAGCAGTACCTGCACGATCTCGGTGTGCGCGAGATGCACCGCAAGCGGTTCGTGGCCGGCGCCACCGCCTGGGCCGACCGGCTGCGCGGCGAGTTCGACGAGGCGTTCCCCGACGAGATCCCGCCCGCCCGGCGCGGCGGCGGGACTGCGGCCGCCTGATGATCCTGCACATCGATGTCGCCTGGCTGCTGGACGTCCAGGAGGCCGCCCTCGGGCACGAAGACGTGACGGTGGCGGACTACTCGGCGCTGGTGGCCGCCGTCGCGCGGCACAAGACCAAAATGCCGACGCTGGAGGCGTCCGATCCGGACACCGCCTGGCGCGCGGCCGCGCTGCTGCACACCCTGGTGCGCCTGGAGCCGCTGCCGCACCGCAACAGTCTCTTCGCCGCGTTCGTCGCCGCGCAGTACATGGACCAGTGCGGCGAGGGCATCGATCCGCCCTACGGTGCGCTGTCCGACCTCGTGCGCAAGGTCCGCGACAGCCGCCTGAGCGTCTATGCCGTCGCCGGCGCGCTGCGGTCCTGGCGGATCTGAACCACGCCGCCGCGCGCCGGACGCCCCGGGGGCTGTGGCGGACAGGGGTGCGGCGTCCCTTTTTCTGCGACGAGGTCGGCTCCTTCAGGCTCGTGGCCGGTGAGGAGACCTGATGTGCCGGGGGTCTGAGGCCCTACCGGACGGCGGGAGGGACTTTCGGGTCGAAAAAGCTGGACGGCGTGTCCGGCCGGGAGTCGGGCGTCCGGCGCAGTGCCTGGGCGAGGTCGCGGTGTATGCGGTCGGCTTCGCCGCGCACCTGGGCGGGAATGTCGCCGCGCTCGGCGACGAGGCGGTCGAAGACGGGAGTCTCCTGGAACATGGCGGGAGCTGCTTTCTGTCGGGGCGGCCGGGCGGCACACCGAGGGCGGTGCGGTGGTGACGGCTGCGGGTCGGGACCGAACCGGTTCATCAGGTCGGTGGACAGCTCCTGCGCCCCCTTCTTGAAGCTCTGGTCAAAGTCGGCAGGCAGTCGCGTCCAGGAACGGGGCGTGCCCGGCACCCTACGGCGCGGCACTGACACCGCGGGGCAGATCCGCCAGAGCCGGGCGGTCATCCGGCAGGCGGGGTGTGGGGATGGTCATCGTCCGGCCGCAGAGCACGGGTCCCTGCAGGCGGCTCGTCCCTCTCATGCCGTCGCCACACGCTCGCCGCTCCCCCCGGCCTCCCGGGCAGGCTGTGCATCCTGACGGTCCTCCCCCTCTGCCGCGGGCCAGGGCATCGTGTCCGGCCGGTGATCCGCCGTGGCGGGCCGCCTGCGTCACCAAGGCGGCGGCCTGCCTCACCTCGTGGACCGGCGGCCGCGTAAGCATGCCCGCGGCAGGTCGTCTCGCTACGAGGGCTGACGTGACGTGTCAGCTCGGGCCGGTCTGCTTCACTCCGCCATCGGACGGCATGCGGCGGGTGGGCAGCATGGCCGGTCTCTCACGTGCCGGTGGGTGTTCGGTGGCGGTGCGCTTGCGCCGGGTGCGCTGGTGGAGGCGGTCGAAGCCGGGTGCGGAAGTGGTGTGCGGCCGGGTGGATGCTCCTGGTGGCAGGCCGGTGATGGGGCGGCCTGGGGGTGTTCACGGCGTGAGGAGTTTGGCCAGCCGGTAGGCCTCCTGCAGGAGTTGGAACACCTTGTGGTCTCCGCCGGGTTTGTCGGGGTGCCAGGTCACGGCTGCGGCTCTGTAGAGCCGGGAGGGGGGTGCGGGGTCGGTAGGAGCGGCGCCGGCGAGTTCCCGCAGGATGGGCAGCACCCGGTGGTGGGGCAGGGGTGTCGTGGCGGTGACGCGGTCGAACTCCGCGTGGTGGAGGCGGATCTGCCAGGCCCGGGCACGGCGGGCGTCGGCTTCTTTCCTGCGCCGGTTGCACTCCTCGCGTCCCACCCGCTCGCGCCAGTGGGCCTGTTTGCAGGCGTCGGAGCAGAAGCGCGGTACACGGCCCGGCTGCCGGGGCCGGTTCCAGCCCAGTCCGCACTGGGCGCACTCAAGGCGCTGAACCTCCACGCCCTGTCGTGACTGCACTGAGCGTGCCTGCCGGGCCATGAGCCCGCTCCCCCCTTTTTTCTTGCTTGCCGCCTCAGAGGTACCACGCGGGGATCGGGGGGTGCAGGCGGTCTTTTGATTCGTAACACGGGACGCAGGGGCAGGCAGGGCAGCGCCGCCCAGTTGCTTCCGCCGACACCTGCTGCTCAAGCGGCTTCGCTCCGGCTCACGCCGCAACGCCACTTACACCGCCTTCCGCGAGGTCGGCCGGGTGATCCGCACTGTCCAGCTACTGCGCTACCTTTCCGATGCCCCGCTGCGCGGCCGGGTGACGGCCGCGACCAACAAGGTCGAGGCGTTCAACGGCTTCTCGGACTGGGTCCGCTTCGGACAGCGCGGCACGGTGAGGGCGAACGACCCGGTCGAGCAGGAGAAGGACGTGAAATTCACCTCTCTACTGGCCAATCTGGTGATCTTCCACAACACCCTGGACATCGCGGACGTGGTCCGCGAGCTGCAGGCTGAGGGCGAGGTCATCGACCCGCTCGACCTGGCCCAGATCTCCCCGTACCTGACCGAGCACATCATGCGTTTCGGCGAGTACTCCACCCACGAACTCGGCATCACCCCGGACGACTACGACGCCCACCTCAACGTCGACTTCAGTGCGCTCGGCAAAGACGTGGCGGAGGCCGCCCGCTGAGCCGGTCTCAGACATCCCGGCGCCGCACGACCATCACAGCAACGGCCACCGAGACAAGCGCCCAGGCCGCGAGCGCTATCCAGGAACCCGTGATCGTGGCCGGATATTCGCCCAGGCTGGTGTGGCCGTCGGGGTTCTGCGACAGCCGGGCCTGCGCGGCCAGCGGCAGGTGGTTGCCGATCTCCTTCAAGAGCCGGTACCTCTCGCCACCGAAGAGCATGGGCAGGATGAAGAGCATCCCCACGACGGCGACGATTGAGGCCGTGGCGTGTCTCAGGACGGAGCCGAGCGCCATGCCGATGAGCGCGCAGACCGGGATGACCAGCGCGTATGCAGTGACGGCCCGCAGGCAGCCGGGGTCGTGAATGGAGAGTCCGACGTGGCGGGAGGCGAGCATCGCGTTGGTGGTGAAGAACGACGTCACGGAGAAGATCACACCAAGGACGAGCGTGATCGCCGCGACGAGGACCACCTTGGCCGTGATCACCGCGCGCCGGTCGGGGACGGCGGCGAGCGTGGTGCGGATCATTCCGGTGGCGTACTCGCCGAAGACCGTGATGGCGCCGAAGCTGGCCGCGGCCAGTGCCATGACGCTGGCGGCGATGCTGCCCAGGCCGTGGAACAGCGGGTCGTACTTGTAGGGCGGGAGGCCGGGTAGTGGGGGATGCGGCTGGTCGATGTACGTCAGGTCGGAGTGGACGGCGTTCACGTTGATCGCGATGGCGACGACGGCGCTGAGGGCGAGCACCCAGTAGGTCGACCTTAGGGACCGCATCTTGATCCACTCGGAGGAGAGCAGGTCGACGAACCTGGCCACCGGTTCGGCGGCGCTCTCGGACGGCCGGGTGCCGGAGAACATAGTGGCGCTCATCGGGCTTCTCCTGCGAGGTATTCGACGCTGTCGGCGGTGAGGGACATGAACGCCGACTCCAGGGACGAGGTGTGGGTGGCGAGCTCGTGCAGCACGATGCGATGCCGGTGGGCGAGGTCGCCGATCCGCTCCGCGGTCAGGCCGGTGACCCGGCCCGCCTGGTCGCTCTCGCGGCGCACCGACGCACCCTCGGCGATCAGCAGGGCCTCCAGGGCCGCCAGGTCGGGCGTGTGCACGGTCACGCCCAGGGAGGCGTGGCGGGCTGAGAAGTCCTCCAGGCTCTCGTCGGCGATCAGCCGGCCCTGGCCGATGACGATGAGCCGGTCGGCGGTGTGCTCCATCTCGGCCATCATGTGACTGGAGACGAACACGGTGCGGCCCTCGGACGCCAGCCGGCGAAAGAGGCCACGCACCCACAGCACGCCCTCGGGGTCCAGACCGTTCAGGGGCTCGTCGAACAGCAGCACCGGCGGATCGCCGAGCAGGGCGCCCGCGATGCCCAGACGCTGCTTCATCCCGAGGGAGAACCCTCCGATCCGGCGCCGCGCCGCCTTGGCCAGCCCGACCTCCTGGAGGACCTCGTCCACGCGGGCCGGCGGGATGCGGTTGCTGCGGGCCAGGGCGGACAGGTGTGCCTGTGCGGTGCGTCCGCCATGGACATCCTGGGCGTCCAACAGCGCGCCGACGTGACGCAGTCCGCGCGGGCGGTGCGAGAAGGGAACCCCGTCCACGGTGACGGCCCCGCTGGTGGGGGCGTTCAGGCCCAGGATCATCCGCAGTGTGGTGGACTTGCCTGCGCCGTTCGGGCCGAGGAAGCCGGTGACCTTGCCCGGTTCCACAGTGAAGGTCAGGTTGTCTACGGCGACGGTGTCGCCGTACCGCTTGGTCAGCCGGGTGGATTCGATCATGGGTCCAGGCTGCCGGGGAGGGCAAGGAGCGGGCATCGGCCGATGGTTCACACTTGTGAGCCCTGCTGGTAGCCCGGGGGACTAAGCCCGTGGGCCAATGCCCCAATGGGAGCGCGTCGATAGGATCGACTGATGATCGCCACCCCCCATCCACCCCTGCTCAAACGCGTGCCACCGGGTGTGTGGGTGGCGGCCTTCTGGTCGACCCTCATCCTGGTACGCACGCTCCAAAGGCCGGACGAACTGCAGCGTCTGCTCCGGTACCACGGCAACATCGAGGACGCACCGCTGCTGGTCACCGCCGTCGTCACGACCCTGGGCGCGCTGCTGCTGTTCCGCGCACCGCTGGCGGCCGTGGCCATCGCGCTCGCGGGCGCCGTGTTCTCGCTCGGGATGGAGGTGCGGGCGACGCCGGTCGTGCTCTTCCTGTTGGCCGACGCGGCCGTGGGCTACACCGCGGCGACCTGCTCACGGCGGGTCTCGGTCCTCGCGGCCGTGCTCCCGGTCGGCGTGCTGGCCGTGTATACGGTCTGGCGGCTGGGAAGCGGGTACGCCTTCAACCTCTCGGTGCCGGCCGCCCTCGCGTCGACCGTCGTCATCGCCTGGCTGATAGGCAACACGATCCATCAGAACCGGGCACACGCGGACACGGTTCGCGCCCAGGCCACGCAGCAGGCGGTCACGGCCGAGCGGCTGCGGATCGCCCGGGAACTGCACGACATGGTCGCCCACAACATCGGCATCATCGCCATCCAGGCCGGCGTGGGCAGCCTGGTCATGGACACCCAGCCCGCCGAGACGCGCAAAGCGCTGGATGCCATCGAGGCCACCAGCAGGGAGACCCTCGCCGGCCTGCGGCGGATGCTCGGCGCACTGCGCCGGAGTGACCAGGAGTCCGCGCCGCTGGATCCGCTCCCTGGTCTGGCCGCCCTCGGTGAGCTGGTCGGGAAGACCGCGGCCGCCGGGGTCCGGGTCGACGTCCGGTGGCGGGGGGAACGTCGCGACCTGCCCTCCGATGTCGACCTGGCGGCCTTCCGCATCGTCCAGGAGGCGGTCACCAACGTCGTGCGGCATTCCGGCACCCGGGACTGCAGCGTCACGGTCGACTACCGCCCTGACGAACTGGCCGTCGATATCGTCGACCTCGGCTCGGGCGGCACCGTCGCAGAATCCGGATACGGCATCGCCGGAATGCGCGAACGGGTCAGTCTGCTGCACGGCGAGTTCAGCGCCGGGCCGCGTCCGGAAGGCGGCTTCCGCGTGGCAGCTCGGCTTCCGGTGTCTGTGGAGGCAGGCCGATGATCCGTGTCGTTCTGGTCGACGACCAGCCCCTGATCCGCTCCGGCCTGCGCGTTCTCATCGCAGACACCCCCGACCTGGAGGTAGCAGGAGAGGCCGGGGCCGGTGCCGAGGCGGTGGAGCTGGTCCAACGGCTCCGGCCGGACGTCGCCATCATGGACATCCGCATGCCTGGTACGGACGGCATCGAGGCCACCCGCCGGATCAACGCGGATCCGGAGTCGAAGACCCGCGTCCTCATCCTCACTACCTTCGACGACGACGAGTACGTCTATGGCGCGCTTCGCGCCGGAGCGAGCGGCTTCCTCGTCAAGGACATGCCGCTAAAGACCATCCTCGACGGGGTCAGGGTCGTCGCCGCCGGAGATGCCCTCATAGCTCCGAGCGTCACCCGTCGTCTCATCGAGGAGTTCGCGGCACGGCCCGAACCCACCGCCACTACCCGCCGGGCGGTGGTCGACGGCATCACCGACCGGGAACGAGAGGTCCTGACCCTCGTCGGCCGCGGCCTGTCCAACGCCGAGATCGCCGAAGAACTCACCATCAGCGTGGCAACCGCCAAGGCCCACCTCGCACGGCTCTTCACGAAACTCGACGCACGTGACCGGGTGCAGCTCGTCATCCTCGCCTACGAGATCGGCCTAGTCGCGCCCCCACGGTGAGGTTTGCCCGCGTGATCAGGCCAGCGACGGGCCACCCTACGGCGGCGATGAAGATCGCGGTAGCGGCTGGCTTCGCTCTCCATGCTTCAGAAAACCATCGATTGCTGGACACCAGGGTCTTGCGTCGGTCGACGGCGGCGCAGGATCTGCGCAGCCTGAACAAGAACCTTGTCCAGAAAGGGAGCCCGCCATGAGGCCAACCGCCGTACCCTCTTGCCTGGGCAGGCGTCATCACGGCCTGGTGGTCCCTGGGAATGGGGGTGCCGGTAAGAATGCTGTCACCGATCCTGCTGGCTTATTGCGCGGTGGCCTCGACGGTGTCCTCCGACTTGCGGTTCAGCTTCGACTTGAGGTCGTTGAACCTCTTCTTAACGTGCGGCGTGGCCTTCGCGGCAGCGATGCCCGCCGCGCCTACGGCTACGACCACCTTGATCACGTTCTCAAGACGCGCTGCGGAAACTCGGCGTCCCGGCCGAGAAGGGTCGCACCTCGGCCATCCGCCAGCTCGTCCTCCAGGCCCCGCACCCGTCATCGCCCAAGCACTGGGCTACCACGACAAGAGCACCACCCGCATCGCCACCGAAGCCGGAGCCCCCTGGAAGAACTATGCACCCGGCGACCACACGCGCTGAACGGCCCCTTGAACTACGCGGCGGGCGAAAGATCACACCGCTCGGCTGCCTTCACCCCACAGTGGTGACCATGCTGAACCGAGTAGCCGTCCTGTCCGACATTCACGGAGTCCTGCCGGCCCTGGAGGCAGTGCTCGCCGAACCAGACGTCAGCACCGCCGATCACGTCGTGCTCACCGGCGACATCACCGCCGGTCCGCAACCGACTCAGGTTCTCGACCTGCTGACCAGCCTCGGCGACCGCGTCATCTGGATCAGCGGCAACGCCGACCGCGAACTCCTTGAATACCGCCGGGGGCAACGCGACACGATCCCCGACCCGATCGCCCCCTGGGCAGCCGCACAGCTCCGCGAGGACCATCTCGACCTTCTCGGCTCGCTTCCACGATCACTCTCCCTGTCCGTGCGTGGTCTGGGGAAGGTGCTGTTCTGCCACGCCACCCCTCGCGACGACGAGGAGGTCGTCCTGGTCGACTCCCGCCTCGACCGCTGGAAGGAAGTCTTCGGCAGACTCGATGCCGACATCCGCACCGTGGTCTGCGGCCACACCCATATGCCGTTCGTCCGCCTCGTCCACGGCCGGCTCGTGATCAACCCCGGCAGCATCGGCATGCCCTACGGACGAACCGGAGCACACTGGGCCCTGCTGGGCCCGGGCGTCGAACTGCGAACCACGCACTTCGACCTTCAGGCCGCAGCCACCCAGCTCGGCCAGGAATCGTCCTACCCTGAAATCACCGAGTGGGCCGACTACTTCCTGCACGCTCGCGCGACCGACGCCGACGCCCTCGCAGCCTTCGCCCCACGGGACGGACGCGACCACAGTCCGTGACACCCGCCCCCCATCCACGACAGCAGGCAGCCGAACACCGACTACACGAGACCCCAATACGGTTACGCGGCGAGGGAGAGGTCGAGTCGGGCAAGGTGGCTGACGCGGGTGCGGTCGAGCGGGTGGCCGTTCCACCAGGCATCGAGGCGTATGAGGTTGAGCGCGACGGCGGAGAAGACGTGCTCCAGGTGGGTCTTCTGGAGACCGAGGTAGCGGGCACGTCTCATCCCGGTGACCGCGACGGCCTGGTGGATGGTTCCCTCGATGCCCGCGCGGGTTCCGTACTTGGCTCGCCACTGCTCGTCGCCCTGCTGGAGGCGGGCATGGTCGAGGACTTCCTGAACCTCGCGGGGTTGCAGGGAGAGAGTCCGGCCACCGGTCTTCGAGCTGGTGCACTGGTCGCGCACCGGGCAGGGGCGGCATGTCTCCTTGTTGAACTTGATGACGATGGCCTTGGTGCCGCGCAGGGTGGCGGGGCTCCACCAGGTGCTGGTGTCCCCGCGTGGGCAGGTGGCCTGCCGCTTGTCCCAGTCGATGGTGAACGCGGTGCGGTCGAACCCGGCGCCGGCACGCGCCTGGGGTGAGCTGTTCATCAGGACCGGGGTGACCAAGGTGACCCCGAAGTTCTTCTTGATGCCCACGATCAACTCGGCGGAGGCGTAACCGGAGTCGAGGAAGTGCTCGGCGGGCAGGAGATCGCGGGCGGCGAGCATGTGATGGACCGGTTCGGTCATTTCCGCGTCGGTCACTGTGGCGTCGGTGGTCGCGATGCCGGTGATCAAGCGCGGCGGCGGTCCGTCGGCTCCGGCGATCAGCGCCTGGCCGTCGGCAGCCGGGTCCTGGCCATCGGCATCGTCGCAGGACTCGCTGATGTGGATCTTGTAGCCGGTCCACCAGGAGCCCTGTTTGAGGCCGTAGCGGGCGTCGGTGTCGTACGGGGAGGCCAGCCTCAGTCTGCCGGGCGGGAGGTCTTTAGACGTCATCTCATTTGGCACGTAAATGCGAGAATCGGGCTTGCTGTGGTGCGCATCTGACCTGCAGGTTGCGCCATACTCCACAAGTGACCACGCCGATCGGCCCTGTGATTCTCTTCGATGACGACTACTACATGTATGTCCTCCAGGACCAAGCGTCCGCCGAGGCATGGTGGGAGATGCCTGACGAATACGCCTGTGGGTTCGACGCCCTGGCCAGACCGTTGCGTATGACGGGTGAGCCACACCAGGTCGCCCTCGAGCTCAGTGGTGATGAACCGGCCGAGGCAGACCTGCGCCGTCTCGTCGCCGACCACTACCAGCGGTTCCTGCATGGGCAGGCATCGCCCCGAGCGGCCGATCTTTCAGAGTTCGTGGCAAGCCTGCCTGTCGAGGGCTCGTAACACGAATCCGTTCGTCAGAAAGCACGCCAGCGGATCAGGAAGTGAGTCTGCGGTAGCAGATGAGGGTGCAGGCGATGCTGGCGAAGGCGAGGAAGTGGTCAGCCTTGCGTTCGTAGCGGCGGTGGAGGCGGCGGCAGACGGCGAGCCAGGACATGGTCCGTTCGATGGTCCAGCGGTGTCGGCCGAGCCGCTGGGAGGTCTCGATGCCCTTGCGGGCGATGCGGTGCCGGATGCCTCGCTGGGACAGCCATTGCCGCAGGTGGCGGTAGTCGTAGCCCTTGTCGGCGTGGAGCTTGCCGGGCCTGCGCCGACGAGGGCCCCGGCGGGACCGGATCGGCGGTATGCCTTTCACGAGCGGGATCAGGGCCTGGCTGTCGTGGACGTTGGCGCCCGAGATTCCGACGGACAGGGGCAGACCGGTCCGCTCGGTGATCAGGTGGATCTTCGAGCCGTACTTGCCCCGGTCGACAGGATTCGGACCCGTCAGGTCCCCCTTTTCAGGGCCCGCATGTTCACCGAGTCGATCGCACACCGCGACCAGTCCAGCTCACCGCGGGACCCGAGTTCATCGAGGACCAGGCGGTGCAGCTTGGCCCACACCCTGGCCTTCGTCCACTCGGTGAACCTGCGGTGAGCCGTCGCCCCGGACGGTCCGAACGACGCTGCGGGAAGCTGCTGCCACGTGCAGCCCGACGTCGCCACGAACACGATCGCCGCCAGCACCTCACGATCACCGTGCCGACGTCGGCCGCCGCCCTGAGGCCGCGACGGCGCCTCCGGCACCACCCGCTGGAACAGCTCCCACAACTCGTCCGGCACCAGCCGCTCAACAATCCCCACCACAACCAACAGCCTACCGACCCAAATGAGATGACGTCTTAGACGTCGTTTCACTTGGTGAGTCGGCGGTAGCTGATGAGGGCTGCGGCTATGCCGACGAAGGCCAGGAAGTGGTCGGCCTTTCGCTCGTAGCGGCGGTGCAGGCGGCGGCATCCGGCCAGCCAGGAGACCGTTCGCTCGACGACCCAGCGGTGTCGGCCGAGCCGCGTGGACGACTCGATGCCCTTGCGGGCGATGCGGTGGCGGATGCGACGCTCGCGAAGCCATTTCCGCAGGTGGCTGTAGTCGTAGCCCTTGTCGGCGTGGAGCTTGGCCGGACGCCGGCGGCGGGGTCCGCGGCGGGAGCGGATGGGCGGGATCCCGCGCACGAGCGGCTGCAGGCCGAGGCTGTCGTGCATGTTGGCGCCGGAGATGCCCAGCGACAGCGGTATGCCGTTTCGGTCGGTGATGAGGTGGATTTTCGATCCCGGCTTGCCACGGTCGGTCGGATTCGGTCCGGTCAGGGGCCCCCTTTTGCCGCCCGCACGCTGACGGAATCGATCGCGCACCGCGACCAGTCCAGCTCACCCCGAGCACCAAGCTCGTCCAGGATCACCCGGTGCAGCCTGGCCCACACCCGGTCCCGACTCCATTGAGCGAAGCGACGATAGACGGTGGGCCAGGCCGGCCCGAACACCGGCGGCAGCTGCCGCCAGGTGCAGCCCGAGGTGGCCACGAAGATGATCGCCGCCAGGCACTCGCGGTCTCCGGCCCTCCGTCTGCCGCCGCCCTGTGGGCGTATGACCTCCGTCGGCGGGACCACCCGCCGAAACAGCGTCCACAACTCGTCCGGCACCAACCGCTCGATCAGATCCGTCATGTACGGCTCAACGAGCGATCACGCCATCAGAAACGACGTCTTAATACCTCCGAGGAGGCGTCAGCGCCGGAGGCTGCCGACCGGCCCACCGTTAACGGCGTTAATACCTCGGAGCCGCAGCACCCCGACAAGCCTGCGCAGGCCGAAGCCGGGCAACCCCGCCGGCTGCCGTACGACGATGCCTTCTCTGTCGTCACCCACCTGCACTTCAAGATGGAGCCAGCAGTGTTCGCCGAGGGCGCTCGTGTGTGGCTGCGGATCCTGCGAGAGCACCAGCCTGACGCCTATCGCGCCCTGCTCGAGGAGCAGTCCCAGCCGGAACGGCAAGCCTGACTCCGCGGTAAATACCCAGAGACCCTGTCCCGCCTGGTGTGCTCCAGGTGTCGGCAGGGTCTCTGCTGTGTGGCGCCGTCGCTCCAGCGCGTGGGTGGGCGGGGGTGTGTAGGTGGTGGGGCCGGTGAGCGTGCCGTTGTGGCATTCCAGGCAAGGGCCGAGGTGCGCAGGAGTGCTGGCGCAGAGCGCTTGTTCCACAGCTGTCGCATTTCTGAGCAAGAAGGTCCTCAGTCCCCTCGTACGCGGAGCTGGGCGTGCAAATTCGCTGGTCGGCAGAGGGGCCGGTACGGGATGCTGCACGCGTGATCGAGCGAGAAGCCGCCGTTCGGATAGTCGAGGAGCAGCTGGAGCGCGACTATCAGCAGTGGCGGGCTGTGAGCGCGGACGCGATGAGGATGGCTGTGACTCGTGTCAAGGAGCACGAGTTGGTGTGGATCGTCTCCTGGCAGTCCGAGGACTTCGTACGCACCCGGGACTCGAAGTACACGCTGATCGGTAATGGGCCGTATCTGGTCGACCGCGTCGACGGGGGACTGCACCAGATCGGCGTCGTCTCCGCGGTAACCGGGGAGTGGGAGGCCGACTACCGGGCCCGGATACGCGGGCTGCCGGTGCGCACCGCGGTGGATGATCTGCACGATGCGCTCTGCGGAATCGCGGCTACGCGCGGACGCATGCATGCTGTGCGGACACTGCGTCAGAGGCTGCCCGTGCTCTCGCCCGCGGAGGCCCTCGAGTACGTGAGCGCGTTGCTGGAGGGTGAGGCACCCGCCCGCCTCATGGCCGTCGCCACCAAGGAACTCGTGGAGCCTCTCAACCCGGTACTTGCGGTGAAGACCATTGTGAGCGACGTGCTGCAGGATGCGGCACGCATCCGGAAGATCAGCGAGCTGGGCCCGACCTCGCGCAGCATCTGACGCGGGCATCGGCACGCAAGGTGATGACGGATGTCATCGGCAGCCAGGGATTGGAAGCCGCTCAGGTCATCATGACCGAGGGCGTGGCTCAGGCTGTGAAGCAGGGCAAGAGGCGTCCCACGGCCTTGCTGCTCACCTCGATCGCGAAGGAACTGTCCACGCCTTCGATTCCCGCGCAGGAGCAGAGGTCAGAAATTTCTGTCCTCCCGGCGCAGCCCTCTGTTCCTGTTCAGGTCACCGCTTTGGAGCGGGTTGCCGCCTCGCTCAAGGAGCGCGTCTACTCGTTGCTGGCGCCCGCTGCGGTACAGGCGGCTCTGGAGGCCGACCCGGTCGCGGCCCGTGAACACCTGGAGCGTCTGGGAGGGGAGCTGGAGCGGGTATCAAAGCGTCTGGCTGCCGCTCGCCGTGCCGTCGTCTCAGCGGCTCAGGCCACGGAGGCCGCCTCCTCCTAGCGGATCCGCCCTTTGCGGTCACCCACTTCCCGGAAACGGAAAAGGGCCCGGCTTTCACCGCGAACAAGTCGCGGTGAAAGCCGGGCCCTTTGTTGTCGTTCGCAGGGAGGATGGTGTCAAGCCGCCAGGTTGTGCACAGGTAGGGCGATGTAGGCGGTGGGGTGGCATTCCAGGCAAGAGCCGAGGGTGCGCAGGGGCAGTGCGTGGTGGTAGCGGCGGTGGCATATCGGGCAGGTGGTGCGTGCGGCCATTGCCTTGTCGAGTGCGGCTTCCTTGGCGAGTGTCATCGGCCGGACGGATAGGGCGGGGTCGATGCGGTGCAGCCAGGCGAAGCGGCGGCCGCCTCGGCAGTCGATCCGTGCGGCCGGTTCCTGGCCGCCGGGGCGCAGGCCCATCGCGCGCAGTTGGCGGCGGGTCGCGAGGCCGGTGCTGGCCTGCTTCCAGCAGAAGACCGAAACCGATGGGTTCGAGGGATCTGAACGGTGCTCCGGTGAGAACCCGCTGAAAGGGTGGTGGTCCTGGGAGGGAGTACCGCACGAGTTCGCCTTCGCCGTCTGGGACAAGATGGGGCTTCCGATCTTGAGGGGGCGTGGGATGGGTTACGACCTGCAAGCAGTGATCTCTGAAGGGGAGGCGCTGCGTGGTGCGGCGCGGGACCTGCCTGCCGCTCGGTTGGCGTCGATCGGACAGGGCCTGTCGCTGATGCCGATGACGGATGCGCTGTTCGATTCCGTTGCAGACGGCAGCGGCGTAGGCGCGTTGGGGTTTTGGCGGTTGCCAGGAGGATTCGAGAAGGCCCTCGCTGCTTGGTCAGTCGGTGGGCCGGTGGCCTACGTGGAAGCTGAGTACTTCGGCGGCGTGGGCGAGCAGCGGGCTGCCGTGTGGGATGGCGGCACCATCGTGCTGGGCCCGCTCCATGTGGAGGAGGGCCAGCCCTTCCCGCCAGCTGGCAGTCCGATCTCTCAAGCGCTGCGGCGGTTGGGCGTAGTGGCAGGCGTCGGCGAGGACGAGTTCTCGGCTGGGGGGTTGGACGGGCATCGACACGGCGAAGCGTGGATTGACTGACGCGCGACTGTGGGGTGAGGCGGGGTGGCCGGGTGGCTTGTCCGGTCCTCGCCCGTGTGGGACGGGGGGAGGCCGGACGGGGCGACGGGTCAGCGTTGAAGGGTGCCGGAATCGGTAGGGCACTGACGTGGTTTTTTGGGCATGCTGGCCGGCAGGGGCGAGGGAGGTGGGGGGGCGTTCGTGGACTTCGTCTTCGTGTGCGGCTGGTGCGGTACCGAGTGCGTGGTGTGGGGTGAGCCCGTCGTCTCGTGGTGGGCGCAGAAGTACCAGGTGCCGGATGAGTTCGAGTGCTGGAGCTGCGGTGGGGAGAGCACGAGCCCGCCTCCGCCCTGGACGCCAGCCGACTAGGTGCTGTCCGGCCGGATCATGACGGCCGCCCGCCGGACGGCCTGACGGGCGGGGACCCTGGTCGTGGATCAGCCGACGGAGACACAGGGGTAGGGGAATCATGGTCGCGTTTCACGCGTCCGCGCTGGACGGAGTCGCCCGTAACCCGGCGCTGCCGGCACCGTTGCTGCTGCGCTTGCTCGCCTTCGACTGCGGCGGTGACGGCCCGCCCCGTTACGCCCTCCAGCGGGCTGGACTCCCCGAGCCGGCCGTCGCGGTGATCCTGGCTCATTCGAACCCGGGTGCTCGGATCGACTTCGCGATGAGCGCCAGGGCCGAGCCCGCGCAGCGGGCCCGGCTCGTGGACGACCCTTCCCCCAAGGTGCGGGCCGCTCTCGCCTACGGACCCGAGGAGTGCGACCCGCGTACGACGGTCGCGCCGCTGCCGGACGACGTGTGCGCCCGCCTGCTCGACGACCCCGACCCTTCCGTACGGGCGGCCCTGCTGGACTCACCCCATCTCGCGCCGTCGTTCGTGGCCTCCTTGGCCACGCACCGCGATCCGGCAGCGCGCCGAAGCGCGGCGCGCGCATGGGAGGAGCTGTCGCCGGGCGAGCGGTCAGCGCTGCTTGCCGACCCCGACCTCGAGGTGCGGCGGGCCGCCGCACTGTGGGAGTGCCGACGGGACGCACGCGTCACCGCCGAGCTCCTCCGCGATCCGAAGTCCGCCGCTGCGGCGCTGCGCCGCGGACTTTTGCACCGTGCGGACGCCGAGCGATGTGTCGCCGAGCGGACGCACCTGGCTGTCCTTGCCGAGAACCCGTCGCTGCCCACCGACCTCGTGGAGCAGCTCGCCGTCGACCCCGACGAGGCCGTACGGCTCGCGGTCTCCCTCAGGCCCGAACTCGGCGAGACGCGGCGCATGACGATCGACTTCACGGTGGGGGCCTTCGACAGAGGGAACGTGGAGTGGGTACGGGACGGGCTCGCCAACCTTGAGGTGCTGCGACGGGCCGCGACCTCCGCCCACCCGCTGCTCCGGCGCACCGCCGCCCAGAGCCCCCACCTGCCGCCCGACCTCATGCGCCTGCTCGCACGCACCGAGGACCCCCTGGTGGAAGCCCTCTTGAGTGTGCACCACCCCGACACCCCGGAGGAGGTCCTGATGCGTGTGTACGCACGGCTCGGCGGCACATTCTCCGCCTGGATGACGGAGACGCACCCCCGCTTCCCCCGCGAGGGTCTCGCCGCCCGCTACGCGGACCATCCGGACGGCAACTACCGACGGCTGGCCGTCCGGGACCCGGCCGCCACACCCACGCTGATCGAACGGCTCAGCCATGACCCCGCGGTCTGGACACGCCAGGCGGCGGTCAGCGACCCGCGCCTCCCGCTCCACCGGCTCCGCGAGGCGCTTCATGTCCCTGAACTGGCCTCCAGCGCGGGCGCCAACCCTGCACTCCCCGAGGACGAGATGGCCGCTGTCCTGAACCGGGTCGGCGTTCCCGCCTGACCACCGAACGGAACCGCCCGGCCCTGCGCCGCTCCCCTATGGCTCGTCCGAACAGTCCCCAGATACGAAGGCCATAATCGACCAGGCATCCCCTGTCCGTCCGTCGTGGCCGGTGCGGGGCTTTACAGACCGCGGGCATCGGCCATCGAGGCGGCCTCACCGAGCAGGCGGACCGGGACGCGGCCCGTACGGTGCGTGTCGTTGAAGGCGGGCACGGAGTCGACGTGGTCGCCGAAGCGGCGGCGGATGGCGTCCAGCACGACAGCTGCGGCGTCGGCCTCCAGGCCGCGGTCGGCGCCGGCCTCCTTGCGGATGGCGCCGAGCAGGCAGACCGCGCCGGACTCGTCGGTCAGCGCTCCCGCGCACCAGCCGTCGGCTTCCATCCGGGCCCGGGCCCGCTCGAGGAGAGCAGCCACCGGAGTGGCGGGAAGTTGCCGCGGCGACTGGAGGGCCGGTGTGAGCGGCACGGTGATGACGTCGGCGAGGTCGACGGGGTCGGTGTGGATATGCGCGGTGCGTACTTCGTGGGCGACGGCGGCCTCGTCGAGCCGGACGGTCATGGCCGCCTCTACAGCGGCCAGCCGGGCGTCCAGGCTGAGACGGCCTGCGTCGGCGGGTGCCGCGGGAGAGGGTGTCTGGACGGGCGGGGCGGCGGGCGCGGTGGGCAGTGAGGCGGCCATGGAGGAGCTCCCGTCAGGGGCGTGACACGAGGCCGGCCACGGCGACCAGGGTCTGCGTGATGGCGGGGGCGATGCCGGTGGAGGCGAGGCAGAACCCGAACGCACCGCACGCGAGGGCGGAGCCAGCACCGACGACGCGCTGGCGCAGCAGGACAGCCACGACGACGGCCAGGAGCAGCGCGGCGGAGACGGAGACGATCACGGGGTGATTCCTTCCATGGGGTGGGGCGGGAGGGTGTGGGCCGTGCGGGTAGGGCTGTGGCCCCGGCGGGTGCCGGGGCCACAGCGCAGCAGGGCGGAGGTTGGTCAGTCGTCGTGCGGGCCGGTGCCGGCGGAGGCCGGGGCGGGCGCGTAGATGCCGTGGTCGACCTGGTGCAGGCGGCCTTCGGCGACGAGGTCGGACAGGGCGTTGCGGATGGTGCCGGCGGCGGCGTCGACGGCGCTGCGGATTTCCTTGGCTGTCATCTGGCCGGTGACCGCGGCCAGGACCTTGTCCTTGACCGTGGTCTTGGGCCGCTTCTGGGTGGGCAGCGGCGGTGGGGCGAACGTTCCGACGCCGGTGAACTGGCCGTCGTCGCTGTGGCCCTGGTCGTCGTCCTTGCCGAAGGGCGGTGGCATGGTCCAGTCGTGCCACAGGCCCTGTGCCTCCAGGGCGGTGATCTCCCGGTCGGTGAGACAGTTGATGGAGCCGTCGGCGGGGAAGATCTCGTCGAGTCCGTCGGGGGAGCCGTCCTTGGGCAGGTGGACGTACAGGGAGCGCATCATGGTCGCGCCGGAGCCGGTGACGGTGTGGCCGACGCCCTGGGTGGGGTCGCCGGGGATGTCGTCGGTGGCGCTGTGCATGCGGTCCATGAGGGATGTGGAGGCGTTGAACCGGTCGGGGATGGCGGCGAGGTCGACGTCGCCGGCGAGTCCGCCGGTGGCCTGGCGGGCGGCGATGCCGCCGGAGGAGTTGGCGATGCGCAGCACTACGCCGATGCCGCCTTGGACCTGGTCGCGCAGGGAGGCTTCGCCGCCGAGCTTGGACAGGTTGAGGGACTGGCCGGCGAAGACGATGCCGATGCCGAACTTGCGGCCCTCGCGGGCGAGGACGTCGGTCATGTGGGCGATGTCGTCGCCGAGGCTGTCGTCGCCGACGAGGGAGTTGAATTCGTCGAGGACCAGGACCAGGCCGGGGTAGGGGGAGTGGGCGGAGAAGTCGTGGCCGCGTTCGGCGTTGATCTGGCCGCGGATGTCCATCAGGGCGATGGCGGCCTTGAGCATCCACCAGGTGAAGACGGGGCCCGCGTCCTGCCGGTCGATGTGGCGTCCGACGGCGCTCATCTGCGCGTCGGGGCGTGCGGAGGTCACCCAGGTCGCCAGGCCGGCCAGCGCCCACGCTGCGCACATCAGGGCCAGGGCGACGGTCTTGCCGGAGCCGGTGACGCCGACCAGGAAGCCGTGCAGGGTGCCGGCTGCGGACTGCATGTGGACTTTGGCGTCGGATCCGTCGTGGGCGGTGCCGATGGTGTAGCGGCCGTAGGCGTCCAGGGTGAGGAGCTCGCGGGTGGCGCGGCGTGAGGCTTTCAGCGGCGGCGCAGTTCCTCTGCCCAGGTACGGAGCTGGTCTTCGAGGGCGAGGTTGTCGCCGCGGGTCACGGTCTGGAGCAGTTGGGCGCATACGGTCGCTTCGGCGGCGAGGCTGGCCGGGCTGCCCAGGACAGGGAAGGTGCCACGGACGCGGGCGGCGGTGTCCGGCTAGAGGAGCGAGTAGGCGTAGAGAGTGGCGGCGTCGAAGCCCCCCGGGGCTTGCCCCCATCCTTCCCAGTCCAGCAGGCGCAGTGGTTCGGTGAGGTTCGCCCAGTGCACATCCGCATGGGCTGTGGTCCAGCAGGAGACGGTCGGGGTCGGGATGCCGACAAACTCGGGGATGGCCCGCTCCATGTACTGCTGCCGTACGGCGACGCGGCTGGTGTCGACGGCCGCGACTTTCTCCAGCGTCCCGGCGAGGTCGTTCCACCAGGAGTCCGGCAGCTGGAGGTCGTGCTGGAGGATCGGGTCGTCGGACAGGACCGGGGCGTCGACGCGGACCGACAGCTCCGCCCGGTAGGCGGTGCCGTCGTCGACGGCGTCGTGGACTGCCAGGAGGGCGGGCCGGTGGCCGTCGAGGTCGCCGAAGGCGTGCTGGGCATCGAGGGCGCCGTCCCACAACTTTCCCACGGCCTTGTCCTCCGGCGCGGACACCAGGCGCAGCCAGGCGGGCACGCCTCTAGCGGTGCGGGCCGGGGCACCCAGGGTGCGCCCGGCCCAACCCCAGAACTCCGTGCCCGGCTTCACCTGGACGTCCAGAGCCTTCGCGGTGTGCGCGTGGTGGGCGCGCATACGCTGTTCGGTGTCCGGGTCAGGGGGAGGCGAGTACACCGGTGATCTCCCGCAACTTGGCGGCGGTCAGGGAGGGTTGGGCGACGGCGTCGGCCGCCTCCTTCCAGTGTGGCGCACCGGAGGCGGCGAGAAGGACGTTTGTCACTCCTGGGCATGACGCGACGGCGAGGACGCACGCCTGTGCGGGGGTCAGGCCTGGCCGGATGAGGTCGGCGAGCTCCTGGTCGACCATGGCGGGGAGTTCCCCGCCGTGCAGCGGGGCCGACGCCATCACCCGCAGTCCCGCGCCGGCGGCGGCCGGGAGCGGTCCCCGGCCGTGGAGAGCCTGCACGATCGGCGTCATCATCACCAGGCTGACCGGGAGCTGGACGACGGCCAGGTGGTGCTGTCCGCCGGCGGCTTCGGCGGCCAGGGCGAGCAGCTCCCCCACCGTGAACGCCTCCTCCTCCAGGCCCGCCCACGTGGCGACGCCGTACCCCGCCACATGCCCGGCCGCGACCTCTTCCTCCAGGACGGCGAAGGCGTCCCGGATCGCGTGGTGCAGGGCGAGGCGGTCGCCGGGGTGGGCGCGCTCGGGATTGTGCAGCAGGACCATGTCCAGCCGGTCGCGCCCGAGCTGCTCGCGGTTGCGGCCGGTCTGCCAGCGCACGTAGTCGGGGGCGAGGCTGTGCCCGGCGGCGGCCTGATCCTGGTTGAGGACACCGTCGTACACGGCGTCGGTGCCGGTGGCTGCGGTGAAGTACCCCGTCTTGGTGGAGACGTTCAGCAACGGGTGAGTGGCCAGGACAGGGGCCAGCAGGATCTGTGCGCGGCCGGTGGCGTAGTTGGGGGCCGTGTCGACCCACTGCGCGCCGGAGGCGGCCGCACGGACGGCCGCCTCCGGGATCGCCCGGCACCGGTAGGTACCGAGGGCGAGTTGTGCGGTCACAGCAGGCTCCCCACCGTCGCGGCCTGCCCGGCAACGAGCTCCTGGACCAGGGCGGCGACGTCCTCCAGGGCGAGGCCGGCCGTGTCGGCGAGCGTGGCCAGGTCCACGGTTCGGCCGTCGGCCAGCGGGCGCAGCACCGCTTCCGCCTCGGGCGCGAACTCGTACACGGTCCCGGCGGCGGACAGCGTCACCGTGTCCTCGCCGACGTCCAGCACCGCGCGGGCGGTCGTCAGCCGGACCCGCAGACCGCCGTCGACGGGGACGGTGTCGATGTACGGCAGGCTCGGCACCATCCGGCCCACGGCCTGCCCGTCCATCGCCGCCCGGTAGCGGGCGAGCAGCCCGGGATCGTCGAGCAGTTCGGCGAGCCGCTTGCGCATCCCGTCCACGGCGTCGGCCTGGACGTCCGGCAAGGCGAGCAGCGGCAGATCGCGCCTCCAGTCTTCGTACGTGAGCAGCTGCTCGGACACCCACGCCATCAGGTCAGTTGCCGTGTGGGTCTGCAGGCCGCAGGTGACGTGCAGGGAGCGGGTGCCCTGGTCGGCGGAGACCGCGTGCCACACGCCGCGCGGCACGTACAGGACGTCGCCCGGCCACAGGACCAGGTCGGCGACCGGCTCGGTGGGCGCCTCGCCCAGGTCCTCGATGTCGCGGTAGAGCGGGTAGGGGCGGGTGGTGCCGTAGATCCGCCAGCGCTTCGCGCCGTCCAGCTGGACGATGACGGTGTCGTGGTCGTCCCAGTGGATGCCGAAGCCCTCGGTAGCACTCCAGGAGGCGTAGAGGTTCGCCTGCACGCGGGTGTGCAGCTCACGCTCGATCGCTTCGCAGAGGCGGGCGATCGGCGGGTGGAGTTCGTCGACGCTGTCCAGGGCGAGGGAGGCGCCCTCCTTCAGCCGGGCGTGCAGTTCGGCCGGGTGGAGGCGGTGCCACACCGTGTGGCGGCGGGTGGCCACCGGCGTGGTGTAGCCGCCGACCAGCAGCGTCTCGCCGTCGCGGGACAGCCGCATGTGCGGCGGCTCCAGGCGGTGGCTGGCCAGGATCTGGTTGAGGTCGTCGAAGGACATCAGCCCGGCGACATCGAGGGCGCCCGGTACGTGGCGGTGTTCGCGGTGCAGTGCCTGGGCGAGGAAGTCCTCGCCCAGGCACGCCGCGATGGACAGGTGCGTCATCGCGTCAGGGCTCCCGATCCGTCAGTCGTTGCCGTCGCTCTTGCCGGTGCCGCCGCCGTCCGAGGGGATGGCGTTGCGGCCCCGGGCGGCGACGATCGACCGGCGGGAACGGACCAGACCGCCGGTCGACGGCCCGGACGTGGCGGGCGGGGGCTGGACGGGACTCTGCATGAGGCCCCTCCTTCTGATCGGTCGGCCGAGCCCTGACGGCACGGCCGCGACACCCGCTAGTACAGCCACGAGAACGGCTGGCGATAACCCCGTCATGGGGCCCCCATGGTGGGTATGGTCGTCAGGCTGACGCAGCGTCATTCCACGAGCTTTCAGGGGGACTTGTGGACGACTTACCGCCGTCACCCGCCCAGATGCCGCACTGTCTGCTGGCCGACCCCACGTTCGTGAGGGCCCTGCGAGAGCGCGACTTCACCACGGTGTTCGCCATGGCGCACGACGAGGGGATCTCCTACAACCGGATCGCGGAGGCGTGCGCGCTCAAGTCCGAGCGAGTCAGCCAGATCGCCCGGGGCGCCGCGGCTGTCACCGCGCTGGCAACTGTCAAGCGAATCTCCGGCGGTCTGCGCATTCCCGGTGCCCTCCTGGGGCTCGCTGCGCAACCCTGGGAGGACACCGCCGCCCTCGGCACGGAGTCCGACCATGGAGATGACCCGATGAAGCGCCGCAACATGCTGCGTGGCGCGCTCGCCGCCGGCCTCACCGCCCCGGCACTCGCCGCCCTCACCGCCGCCCGGACCGACGTCGACCAGACCCTCTCCCCCGACACGCCCCAGGACCTGGCCGACCTCGAGGCCGCAGCCGAGAGCTACGGGTACGGCTACCACGGCCAAGCCCTCACGCGTGTCCTGGCCGATCTGGTCTCGGACTTCGCCGGTCTGCGCCCGCTGCTCACCATCCCGCAGCCCGCACCGGTCCGGGCCAGGTTGTGCCGGACGGCCGGGCAGATGGCCGGGATGACCGCGATCGTCTTACACGACCTGGGCAGCCGGAAGGAGTCCCGCGCGTGGTTCGCCACCGCCGCCCGGGCCGCCGCCGAATTTGGCGACCAGCAGCTGCATGCCTGGGTCCTCGCCCGTGAGGCGATGGTGCCGCTCAACTACGGCGCTCCGAGGGCAGCGGCCAGCCTCGCCGAACAGGCTCGACGCATCGCCGGCACCCGGCCGACCGCTGCGGCGACGCTGGCGGCCGCGGTCGCCGCCCGCGCCTACGCCCTCAACCACCAGAGCGAGCAGGCCCGCCAGGCGCTCGCCGACGCCGACGCCCTCATGGAACGGCTCCCCGAGGGCGAGCGGTCGGACACCTGGCTGACGTACGGCGAGCAGAAACACCACGTCCACCTCAGCCACGCCTTCACCACGCTCGCAGACACCCGCCGCGCGAACGAGAGTCAGCAGCGCGCCCTGGAACTGTCCGCGCCGACCAGCACCATGACCCGCACCCTGCTGACCATCGACGGCGCCGCCTGCTCCCATCACGACGGCGACACCGAGCAGGCGTGCCGTCGTACGGTCGACGCCCTGACCGGACTACCCGGCGACTACCGCACCGGCCTGGTCCGCCGCCGCGCCCTGGACCTGTACGAGGCGATCCCCGCACAGCACCACCGCGAGCGCGCTGTACGGGAACTACGCGACGTCGTAGCTAGCTGACAATGACCGCTTCCACAGCGGGGACCCGACAGCCAGATGGGCTGGGCGGGTGAATGACAGGCCCGTGGCGTACCGACCTGCCGGGCAGCCGGTTGTGGGGTCAGCGGACCAATCGGCCCGCGCACGGGCCACGTCTGCGAGGCACATCATGGGACGTCACAAGCAGCACAAGCCGCTCCGCCCACGGGGCGAGAGCGACCGGCCAGCCACGGAGTGGTTCGGCACGGCGTTCCACTCCACCGAGGGAATGCAGCACCTGGACGTTCGCCAGTCCGGCAACGGCATCCTGATCACCTCCTCCCCTGCGGAGATCGACGGCGCTCCGGCCTCGTGGGCGCTGCGTGTGCGCAACGATGACGACGGCCAGGGGCTGAACGAGTTGGGCGCGGCCCTGGCTGCCGGGCGAGGGCACGGTCAGGTCATGTTCGAGGGGCCTGGACACAGGACCGTCCTGGCGTTCATGCCCAACCACCCCGAGGACGGCGTCGGCACGCTGGCCCGGGTCCGCACGAGCGACGGCGCGGACGGCCACGTCGTCTTCGAGCGGAGCGCGGAACGGCCTATGGGGCTGTGGGCCGAAGCCGGGGAGGGACTCCTGCGGATCGTGCCGCTGCTCGGTCCGGACGCGCCGCCGGCGGACGAACTCGAGGACTGCCGACTGTGCCCCGGCTGCTACCGGCCCGTCTACGAGAGCTCTTCCTCGCACACCCTGATCGGGGCCGGTCCGATGCCGGTGATCGGGCTGTGCAGGCTGTGCGCCGAAGGCATTACGCTTCGCTCGCTGCGCCAGGCCGACGTTCCCGTCGACCCGCAGCAGCGCGCCGTTCTTGAGACCGTGGCCGCCGCCATGGCGTAGCCGGGTCTTCGGTGCCCGTTCCGCCCACCGGGCCGGACGTCGGGCAGCCCCCTTCGTGGCGGGAGCGTGCCCGGCGTCGCGCGCCGTCAGCGGCCAGCGGGTTCGGGGTAGCGCTCGCGGCGCCGATACGGGTCGTCGACGCCGATCTCGTACCAGGGCTCGCCGCGTTGGAGCCAGGGCAGAGTGTTCACCCAGACCCCGACGGCGATGCCCTTCACGTCGTCGGCGAGCGCCTTCAGGCGGTTGTCGAGCAGGCGCTCCTCCTTGCCCGCCAGGACGACATGCAGCCGCGGGAAGGTCTGGGAGCGGGTGTAGCGGTGGCGCTGCCAGAACGGGAACGTGTTGCCGATCGTGCCGCGGGCTCCTTCCCAGACGCGGTGCCCGGCGTAGCGCTCGTAATCCCAGACCTCACGTGCGAGCCGGGCCTGGGACATCGTGCCGTTGTCGAGCTCGAAGAGGCGCACCTCGCTGGTCTTCGTCGGCAGGGCCAGGACTGCATCGGTGTTGAGGCTCAGGCCGGTCTCCTTGATGGCGTGGTTGACCTCCACCTGCCAGTCGGTCAGGTGCTTGCGGCCGCCGTAGGCGAGGATCATGTCCGTCACCGCGACGCCGTGCGGACCGAACCCGGCCTTCACCGCCTTCGCTCCAGTGCCAGCCTTCGGTCGGGAAGGCAGCTCGTTGCCGTCGGCCAGAGCCTTCTGCCCCGCCGGAGTCAGGTTCCAGATCGGGTGCCGTCCGGCCTTGCCGTTCGTCTCCGACAGCCCCAGCTCCGCCAGCCTGTTCATCGCCCTGCGCACGTACGACCGGCCGTCGGCATCCTCCGCCGTGATCACCTCAGCCATCTGCCGCACCGTGGCTATCCGAACGCACCCCAGCATCCGCAGCGCATCGGCCCGTACCTTCCCGGCCGTGGGAGTGGACTTCTTCCCCTTCGCCGGTGTCTCAGGGGAAGGGAGAGAGGTGTCAGCGTGCCGGGACGCCCCTTGTCGGGTGGTGTGAGCTGCGGTGATCGGGACGACGTTGGAATCGTTCGCGGCACCGTTCACGGCACTGGATTCCGGGCCGCCGGGCGGGCGTTCAGCACCCCTTGTCCAGGTTGGGCGCGGCTCCGGTTCGGGCTGCCGGGCGCTGCTGGTGTACGTCATGACGAGCTCCTCACGCAGGTGACGCGGGGGTCCGGATGGAAGTCCCCCGTCACCTGGTAGAGGTGTGGCGAAAGTCGACGGTGTGACACTCCACTGAGTGCCGTTACCGAGCCGTGATCGTCAGGCAGGTGCGGTTGTCCCGTGACATCGAAGTTGGACCGTTTGCCATCGAAGATGGACCGACGCGGGGCGCTATCTGCGGTCAGCGCTGACCGCGCCGTGCCTCCCGGATGGCGCGGATTTGTTGGGCATCTCGCTGCTCGGCGCGCTGTCGAGACCGTGCTACCAGGGGGCCCATCACTGCCCACACTGCCGAAATGAGTAGGCATCGGGCCGCGAAGTCCCACCCCCACGCCATGTCGCCCGCCCACGTCATAGCAGTGCTCATCGCGACTCCCGTCGCCACCGATGCACCGATCCGTTTCCACCACCGCCCCATATCCAGCGGCTACCCACTCAGGTGCCGCAGGAGCGCCTGCGAGCAGTCCAACTCCGATGGCGAACGGTCCAGATTCGTTGACACGGGACAGCGGTTGACCTCTCGCAGCGAAGGTTGAGCGTTGTCATTGAAGGTTGGTGACCGCTAGGTTTCTCACCGAAGGTTGAGTGATCGTTTAAGGCTGGCTGTCTGGGGAGACGGTGGGGGAACCGATACGCGCGTACGGCGATCCTGCGCTGAGCTCCTTTGACCTGGACTTCTTCGACGGCGGCCGGCGTCTTCGCACCTCGTTGGGCTCCGGGTGGGATGTCCGGTTCGAGGACGTAGCGCCCGTACGCGGGTTCCGGTGGAACAAGGGTGGCCGCAGTTTCGCGGGGTGGTACTACGCGGTGACCACGGGCGGTCATGTGGGCTACGAGTCGTGGCTGGAGCGGGACCGGCTGATTCTGCTGGACTTCGCCCCGGACGTGGTGGGGATCGCCTCACAGCCGTTCTGGCTCCACTGGCGCGAGGCGGAAGAGAAGCGGCGGCACGCGCCCGACTACTTCGTACGGCTGGCCGACGGCGGCGCCCGTGTGGTCGATGTCCGTGCCGAGGACGATGTCGACGAGCGGACCGCGGAAGCGTTCGCCGCGACCGAGCGGGCCTGTTCGGCGGTGGGGTGGGAGTTCGCGCACGTCGGTGTCCCGGATCCGGTGTTCATGGCCAATCTGCGGTGGCTGGCCCGCTACCGGCACGGGCGGTGCGGCCGTGAGACCGATGTCGCCGAGCGTCTGGTGGAGATATTCCGGCAGCCTCAAGGGCTGCGGGCAGGAGCCGAAGAGACCGGGAACGTTCTGCGTGTCCTGCCCGTGCTGTGAGCACTCACTCAACCTTCGCTGAGAACCGCCCAAACTGCGGCAGGTCACCCTGGCTCCGGCCTTTTCGCGGAGAACGCTCAAGTTGACATCTTGCTGTCCTCGGACGAGTTGGCGGTTGCCGACGGGACCACGAAGAAGACCAGTGCTGCAAGGACCGCCACGCTCGCTGCGAGTGCCAAAGTGCCTGGAAGAGACCAAGTCGCGACTGGTCCGGCAACTGCTGCCCCCAGGGCGAAGCCGGTGATCTTCAGGCTGGCGCCGGTGGTGAAGATCTGGCCTCGAAGGTGATCTGGGGCCTCCCGGTGGCGGACTGCGAACAAGGCGGCCAGTTGGGGTCCTTCGCCTATCCCCACGATGAGTACGGCCACGATGAGTACGACTGGTTGACCCCACGCGGCCAAGGCCAGCGCGGCAGCCTGGACAAGGGCACTGGCCCAGATGATCGTGTCGGGGGCGACTGAACGCGGAAACCGAGCGAGTACGGCGTTGGCCACCAAAGCTGAGATCGCCACGCAGGAGAGCAGCACCGCGCCGCGGCTGGCCCCGCCCAGAACACGTTCGCCGAGGAGCGGGATGCACGCCATCAGTACTCCCTGGGCGATGCAGGAGATGGTCGAGGTGAGAGTGGCTCGGGCCAAGGACGGTCTTCCGACGATGACCCGAACTCCGGCAACAAGGTCGCTAGTCACCGAAGTTGCCCGCACTCCCAGCACTCGACCGGGACGGGCGGGCAGCATCCACGCGGCGGGCAGCGCCAAGGCGATGAGCACCACTGAGACCACCACGGCCATTGGGGCGCCCAGTGCCTCTGCCACGCCGCCAGCGAGAGCCGGACCAGCCAGACTCGCCATATTGAACGTCATGGCATCGAGCGCATTCGCCCGAGGCAGGTGGTCACCCACCACCACACGCGGAAGTTGGGCCGTCCATCCGCCCGACAGGGCCGGCCCCAGCAGTCCTGTCACCGCTGCGATCAAGATCGTGACAGCGAACGGCCACCGCCCTAGTCCCCCAAGGATCATCCCCAGCCCCACCGCATACAGGACGAGGGCCCTAGCCAGCATGCGGCCCGGCCGATCTGCTCTGTCGAGGAGCGCCCCGAGCAGCGGCCCCCCTACTGCGGCAGAGATCGTGATGCCCGCGAGCAGCGACGACGCGGCGATGGTCGATCCGGTCAAAGCAAATGCTGCCAGCATCAGCGCCGGTCCTGACATCTCGTCCCCAGCACGGGCTGCCACTGCTCCGACGAGATAGAACCGGAGTGAGTAACGCTTTCCCATTAGCAGGACGTTACGGAGGTAACTCAAAACTTCGCAAGATACGTTACATTCCACAGGTGTCATCCCACAGCGACGATTGGTCCACCCGGCACTCCGTGCTGACCACAGCCCGGCGCACCGCCGCCCTGATCAACACCCTGGCTGACGACTGCCCCGACCCGGCTGACGTCGCCGACGTGCTCCGCGCATACGGCGAGACCGACCCCCTCGACCTCACCACCCGCGATGTCGCAGAGATGCAGGCAGCTGCCTCCCTGCTGCGGCCAGTCTTCGCCGCCGAACACGCCGATGACGCCGCGGCCGCCCTCAACCAGCTCTTGACGGACCACACCGGACCGCTCCGCCTGACCTCACACAGCGGCAGCACCCCCTGGCACCCCCACCTCGACCGCGAGGACAACGCCCCCTGGGACGAGTGGCTCCTCGCCTCGTCCTGCATGGCCCTGACCGTTCTCGTCTGGGACCGTCAACGTCCGCCCGGCAGGATCTGCGCATCCCCCACCTGCCAAAACGTCTTCATCACCCAGGGCAGCGGTCCGGAGCGTCGCTACTGCTCCCGCCGATGCGCGACCCGCGAACGAGTCGCAGCCCATCGACGCTCCCGCTCCGCCGAGCAGCCGAACGAAGCCACATAGGGCGCCAAGGTCCAGCGCAACATCGCTCAACCTTCGATGAGAATCACTCAACCTTCACTGCGACGGGTCAGCGGTTGTCCAGTGACAGTGAAGTTGGAACATCTGCCATCGGAGTCGGACCGAATTGGCGGCCAAGGTGGTTTGTGCAGCGTTCAGGAGCCGGCCCGGTGCCAGGGCGCGTCGGGTCGGGTGGGGACGGCGTCGGGGGCGAGCCGCAGCGCGTACACCGGCCGGCCGCCGGGGACAGGCCCGAGGTATTCGTGCCCGGTCATGTGGCACCAGGCCGGGAGATCGAGGGGGGCGGCCGGGTCGGTGGCGAGGACATGGACGACCGTGCCGGGTCCGGCGGTGGCGATGCGGAGGCGGAGGCGGAGGCGGAGGCGGAGCAGGAGTGTCACGCAGAGCAGGCCGGTGCCGTCGACGGTGATGTCCGCGGCGGGTATCGGCTTGGGGGTCACCGGGGCAGGGTCTGGGTGACGCGCCACAGGCGGCGGGGCAGGTCGCCCTCCTCGAAGGCGTGGACCTCGTTCAGGGTCCAGCCGTCGGCGAGGGCGTCGACCAGGGCGCGGTCGAAGAAGTGGACGGCGAAGCCGCCGTGCTCGTAGATGTCGTCGCCGTGCGCGGTGCCCGCGCCGTAGTGGGCGTCGCCCGTGTGCCGGACGGTGTAGACGAGCACGCCGCCGGGCCGCAGGACACGGCGGATCTCGCCCACCGCCGCGTGAATCTCCCGGGTGGACAGCGCCATGCAGAGCAGCATGTGCGCGAACACGGCGTCCACGGAGCCGTCCGGAAGCGGCAGCGCCTCGCGGACGTCATGGACGGCGGTGGTGACTTGCTCCGCGACGCCCTGGGCGTGAGCGGCCTCCCGCAGCTGCTCCAGGCCGACGGGGCTGAAGTCGGTGGCCTGCACGGTGAAGCCTTCGCGAGCGAAGTAGAGGGCGTCCCGGCCATGGCCGGCACCAAGCTCCAGCACCTCACGCGCGCCGGCGGCCCTGAACACCTCCGCGGCATGGACCGCGGGCGCGGAGGGCTGCTCGCCGTACATGCCCGGGTGGGCGGCGTAGGTGCCCTGCCAGTGCTCGCGCTGCGCGCCCGCCAGGTCGTTTTCGATGTTCGCCACGCCGCAGCGCCTTCCTGTTCCAATCCACGGCCAATGCCCGGGTCAGCTTAGGACCCCGGTCTCCCAGCATCCGATGTCGGTTCGTGCCCGTGCCCCCCATGGACAGCAGCAGGCCCCGACGGTGTGCTCGCCGGAGCCCGCTGTGTTCGGTGGGCGCGGTTCAGCCGCAGCAGTCGCAGCCGGGGCGGCACCCGCAGGTGTCGCTCTGCTCGGCACCGGCAGGCGGCACCGCCGCGGCCGGGGCCGCGCAGCAGCCCTTGCCCTGCCAGGCGTCGCGGCCTTCCTTGACGGCGATGGCGGCAATGACGAGGGCGGCGATGGGATCGGCCCAGGACCAGCCGAGGGTGGCATTGAGGACCAGGCCGACAAGGAGCACGGCGGACAGGTACGTGCACAGCAGGGTCTGCTTGGAGTCGGCGACCGCGCTGGCGGAGCCGAGTTCGCGTCCGGCCCGGCGCTGGGCGGCGGACAGGAACGGCATGACCGCGAGGGAGAGAGCGGCGATGACGATGCCGGGGATGGAGCGTTCGGCCTCGCCGGTGCCGGCCAACGCGCGGACAGCGTCGATACCGACGAACGCGGCGAGCGCGAAGAACGACACCGCGATGATCCGCAGCGTCCGCTTCTCCCGCGCCTCTCGGGTGGCGTGGTCGGAGGCGGAGAACTGCCAGGCGACCGCGGCGGCGGAGGAAACCTCGATGACGGAGTCGAGCCCGAAGCCGATCAGCGCGGTGGAGGAGACGATCGTCCCGGCGGTGATCGCGACGACCGCTTCGATGACGTTGTAGGTGATGGTGGCCGCGACCAGCAGCCGTATCCGCCTGGCGAGGACGTCGCGGCGGGCCGGGGAGGGGCCGATGCCGATGGATATCTCCGCGGTCATCAGCAACAGCCCTTCTGCTCCGCGTCCGCACACGTCTTGTCGGTTTCGACGGCGACCACGGCGGTGCGTAGGTCGTCCAGCGCGTGACCGAGGCGTTCGTCGGCGAGCTCGTAGCGGGTGCGCCGGCCCACCGGCACCGCGACGACAAGGCCGCAGTCGCGCAGACACGCCAGGTGGTTCGACAGCCGGGTCCGGGAGATCTCCAGAGCGTCGGCCAGGTCGGCGGGGTGGGCCGGCGCCTCTCGCAGGGTGAGGAGAATCCGGCAGCGGATCGGGTCGGCGAGGGCGCGGCCGAACCGCGCTAATACCTCGATGTCAGCAGCGAGAGTCAGCACACCCACGACAGTACACGGATTGCTGAATTCACCAAAGCCTGCACTATCGGAGTCCTCTGCCGCCTGCACAGCGGTCCAACCTCGATGGCGATCGGTCCAGGTTCCCTGTCACAGGACAGCAGTGCAGAGTTCGGAGACGATCGTGAACGAGGTCGTCACCATCGGGATCGCCATGGCCGGCGGCATCACCGCGTGCGTGGTCTGGCCGTGCGCCATGCCGTTGCGGATCTGCCGACCATAGTCGAGGTACTCCGCCTGCCGTGCCGTCAGGATCCCGTCGGCGGCGCCCTGCTTGATGAGCTGGTGCAGCGGCTTCTTGCCCGCCTCCGGGATCCGGTCGCGCAGCACGATCTTCACCGCGATCAGGGAGTGCATGACCGCCACCGTGGAGAACTCGTAGCAGTAGTACGACTGGCGCAGCAGCTCGCGGGCCGTACGCAGGACGGTCGCTGCAGCCTCGGGAGCGCCGACGGGCACGACCAGGTCCTCAACGAGGTCGTGCATGTCGGCGTAGCTGTCGGCGAAGTAGTGGGCGCGTTCGTCCGGGACCGGGAACGGCAGCCGCTGCGTGGTCATCCCCGCAGTCTCCCAGCGGCAGGCCCGGGCGGCAGCGGCTTTTCTTCCGACGGTCGCGCAGCGTGCCGGGACGGAGATTTCTCCCCACTGGAATGGGCGGAATGTCGCAGGTAGCGGAACTGGACAAGGGGCAACGCAGGCGCCAGCCAGGCGAGTCCACTCACCGTCGGTGCGCGGAATCTATCCACAGGCATCTGCTCTGAAGATCGCTTATGAGCCGCCGCGATCGGCGCGGCGCCCCGTACGTGAGGAGCCATCATGCCCACCACCAACATGCCGCTCGCCCCGATGACCCCGGACGCAGCCATCAGCGCGTTCAACTACCTCCGGGCCGTCCAGGCCGACGACGTCGAAGCCGCCCGCGAGTTCGCCAGCGGCGAGCCGCGGATGCCCGAGCTGCTCGTCGACGTCGTCGAACGGATCGTCGTCCCCGTCACCGCGTTGCCCGGCCCGGGGGCGTGCGAGCCGTGCGCGGACACTTTCGCCCTGGAGGCCCTCGGGCGCGTCTTCGTGACCTCGCTGCGGACCTGGGCGCAGGCCGGACCGGACACGGCGGAAGGCATCGCCCGCGCCGTCATCGACTTCGCCGCGCAGTTCCTCACCGACGACCACGAAGACGTCGCCGACACTCTGCGCCAGCTGGAGGCCGTCGGAGTGGGCCAGGCCCTCGATGCCCACCCCGCACCGGCCGGCTCGCACCCGGTGCGCCTGACCGCCGTGTAGGCGCACCCGATGCGCGCCACCGCCGCGCGACGCACCGCATCCCCCATCGTGGTGCGTTCCATCGGCATCGCCGCCACCGCACCGGACGCGCGCCACGACTGGGCAGGCTCCCCTATCACACACCCCCTTGACCACGACCTGATCGCCAGCCGAAACGGGCTGTGTCATGGGGAAACGTCCTCGGTGGCGGACCTGGTCAAGGGTCGGTGGGCGGTGGGTGCACCGGTGCGGTGCGGGACATCGGGTGCGGCGCCCCGGGCGCGCGGGAGAGTGCCAGGCATCGTCGAGTGGTGCGCCGCCGGATGCGGTGGCCCACATCGCGGTGCGCACCACGTGGCGTGCATCGTCATCCGGCGCACCGGAGTGGAGTCCACTCGGTGGATCCCATCGGGTGGACTCCACTGTGGCTTTGTTCACGAGTTGGGGTTCTGGCTCACTTTCCGTGGAGCGCTGACTGAGGGTGATGTCAGTGGTGTGTGGTGAGATGGCCCTCTGTTGCCGTGACCTGCTGGGAGACCGCCTCCATGCCCGTGTACTCGTCTCTGACTCACGCCCTGGCCGAGGCTTTGGTCGATGTCCTGCGGTTCATCGAGGGCTGTGACGACGAGCAGATGGATCCGGACGACGCAGTCAAGGTGCTGGAGGGCGTCGGACACCTGGTCAGCAAGCTGTCGAGTGGTCAGCGGAGCGAGTTCGTCGATCTCCTGGGGACAATGGCTGAAGCAGAGTCCGACCCAGCGCGGCGGGAGTTCCTGGAAGGATTCCCGGAAGGCTTCGGGCTCCTTGATGATGCGGTCTGACCTGGGGCTCACGAGTAGAGCAGGACGCGCTTGCGCAGGAGATCGAAGCCGGCCCGGCCGAACATCTGGCGCTTGAGCATCTTGATCCGGTTGACGTGTCCCTCGACGACGCCGGAGTTCCAGGGCAGGGTGAGGCCGGCGATGACGGCATCGCGGTCACGGTCGATGCCTGCGGCGAGGGTGTGCAGGCTGGGGAGGTCGTCTTGCCGGACGGCGTCGAGCCACTGCGGCAGCCGTTCGCCCTGGCGCTCGGTGAGCATCTGGCCGAAGGACCGGACGTGACGGGTGAGGGCGTCGAGTTCGGGGCAGTGGACCAGGACCGCCTTGAGCCGAAGGTGGTCGGTCTCTGTCAGGGACTCGGGGCGGCGGAGGATCCAGCCGGCGACGACGCGGGGTGACGGCGGCCGAGCGGTGACGGGGCTGGGAGAGAGCCGCTTCTCCCGGAAGTAGGCGCGAACGCGCTGATAGCTGCCCTGATAGCCGAGCGGCACAATCTCCTCCCACACTGCCCAGGCGTTCGTGCAGCCCTGGTTCCAGCGGTCATCCAGGTAGGGCTTGAACGCGTCGAGCTTGGACGGGCGACCCTGCCACTGCCCGTGGAAGAGGTCTTCCGGGGTGGCTGCGTCGGCGAAGAGTTTCACAGTGCGGGATGTCATGTGGAGCCGGCGGCCGATTGCCCTTCGGCTGAGCCCGGCGGCCAGTAGTTCGTGGATGGTTGCGTGCTTGGCGCGGGTGCGGTCTGCGAAGCGGTGGCCGGTGGGCCAGGGCGAGCCGGTAGGGTCTTGGACCTTGTCGGGCTCGGGGGCTGGCGGGGCAGGACCGGGTGCCAGAACCCGCAGGCAGCCCCGGTGGTCGGCGACGCATCGCTCGGCGGCTTCGCTCAGGTTGTGCCAGAGATGCCACCTGTCCGCCACTTGTAGCGCCTGGGGTGCCCCGGCAGTGGCGCCTTCGGCGAAGAACGGTGCGCGATCGCGGCAGACCACCTCGATCCCCGGCCGTTTCGCGAGCCAGGCTGCAAGGCTGGATGCCTCCCGGTCGGGCAGCAGGTCCACCGGCCGCCGGCTTTCAACGTCGACCAGGATGGTCCCGTAGTTGCGACCCTTGCGGGTCGCATACTCATCGACCCCGACCACCCGTGGGGCCGGAACCTGAGGGTCGGGCAATGCCTCGACCAGCCGTAGCACTGTGCTGCGGCTGACGGGCACTCCGAAGACTCTGGCCAGCCGGGCACCGGCCCGGCCGGCGAGCGCGAGCCCGACCGCGGCCAACGTCGACCGCAGCCGCTCGGTCCGCCTCCCGTAACGACGGGTTAACCCGGACAACTGTTCCGCGAAGGTCCGCCGTCCGCACGAGATGACCGGGCAGAGGAACCTGCGAACGCGTAAACAGAGCGCGACCCGCCTGCCCCCGCTGGGCACATCAGCAGGAAAGCGCAGGTAGGAACTGTGAATCCGCCGTGACCAGCTCCCACAGTCGGGACAGACGGCCCCAGCCACCGTGCTTCGGGCCACTATGTGTACCGCCTCGTCGTTCACGTCGACCGACAGCACCGCCACATCGGCGATCGACGGGAACAACAACTCCTCCAGCCGGAGCACCACTTCTTCCACGGGCCGAACTGTCAGCCACACCACACCCGGTACGGCTCAATTCCGGGCAACTTCCCCAAAGCTCGCTCGCTCGACAACCGTCACTCAGCGTGCATGCTCCACGGAAAGTGAGCCAGAACCATTTCTCATGAGCATCCGCGAGCCGGCTGATGACCAACCGCTGCCGAAACTCATCGACAAACGCTGCTGCTGAACGTGAACAAAGCCATCACTCCGACCAGCGCGTCCTGGCTGAACCTGGTGGAGCGGTGGTTCGCCGAACTCACGCAGAAGAAGCTCAAGCGTGGTGTCCACCGCTCCGTCCAGGCCCTCGAGCGAGACATCCGGTCCTGGCTCGCCGACTGGAACGAACACCCGCGGCCGTTCATCTGGACGAAGACCGCCGACGAGTTCCTCGACAAAGTAGCCGCCTACTGCCGACGAATCTCCGACTCAGGTCACTAGGTCCCGGCCCCGGACGGCGATGGGGTCTGACGGAGGAGCTCTACGCGGCATCGAGGTGCGGGCGTGGGAGTTCGGAGGACGGAGGTGATCGCGGGCAGAGGAGAACGCCTGAGGGCTGTCTTGCGAATGATCTCCCAGAGCGCGGACACGGCCCGGGCCTCAGCTGCGGCGGCCCGGACCGACCCCGGCCAGCCCCGTCCCGAGGAGGACGTATGCGGCGAGGGCCAGGACCGGTATGTGCCCGCCAGCCCGGTCGATGTCGTCGGTGAAGTACCCGGACAAAACCAACCAGATAAACCCACCGACGGCCACCAGCACTGTGTTGCTAGTCTCCCCCATCACCCGCATGCCGACCCACAGCAGAAGAGGCATGAGAACCCAGGAAGCGGCTGTGGTGAGCAGGAACTCGAAGGAGCCGGAGAACATCGCGTCTCCGCTCTCGGCTGCGCTGTCGCGTGCCCACGCGAAGCCGGCGGACATGAGGGTGTGGCAGGCGGCGGTGGCGGCGGCGACGGTGACGGTGCCTTTGGCGAATCGCACGTATCGCATGGTGGGAATCCTTGCTCTTTGCAGGCCGACGGGCCCCAACACGGATGCGTTGGGGCCCACGGATGTGAGCGGACGCTGACCAACCAGGTGGCCTGTCCTTCAGTTACTACAGGGCGCGCTCCAGGGCGTTGGCGTAGAGCCGGGCACCGGAGATCTTCGGGTGGAAGGGCTTCATCGACGGGTTGGGCGCATCGTTGTCCGCCTCGGACCGACCGTCGGTGACGATACCGTGGATGCTTTCGGGGTCACCGCAGATCGCCTTGCTTTGGAAGTCCGGCGCGGGGTCGACGAAGGTGGCTCCGACCGACGTCGCGGCGGCCTTCATCTCCTGGCTCAGCTTCGGAGCGACCTCGTCGTTCAGCCACGGCGCCTCCTCGGTTCCGATACCCGGGATGCAGTGACCGTTCCCGGACAGGAGCGGCGGGTAGCCCACGAGGTAGATCTTGGCCTGCGGCGCAAGGGTCTTGATCTCGTTGAGGACCTTGACGATCCTCGGCTTGACCTGGTTGGCGAGCCAGGTGGGCATGAAGTCCTTGAGCGGGCCGGTCATCTCGCCGGTCTTGTCGCCCGTGTCAGGGTTCCGCTTCTCGATCTCGGTGTTCTGGCAGAGGCTCAGTCCGGCCTTCCAGACGCATTCGTTGAACACGTCCGTGAACAGGGAGTCGTTACCGCCGACGGCGATGGTCACGATGTCCGTGTTCTGGTCGAGGTAACCGAGGTCCATCTGCGGCAGCGAGTCCCACTGGTTCTTGCCGCCCGTCCAGATGTTGTAGGTGCGGGCGCCGGAGCAGGCGATGAAGCTCAGGTCGACGTTGCCGTAGTCGTCGGAGATCGTACCGATGGACTGGGACCTGCCGGGCAGGGTCGCCTGCCGGATCCAGGCCTGCTTGGAGCGGTGGCACTTGTTGAGGACCTCGCTGTCGCCGAGGTCCTCCTTGTAGTCCGTCTCCCGGAAGTAGTCCTTGCCGCCCTCGTTGTCGGCGCCTTCGCCGGGTTCGTCGTCCTGCCCCGCCGCTGGGTGGTGGAGAGGTCGCTCGCCTGGATCATGCACGCCCGCCGTCACGCCCGAGACTACGAACGGCTCATCCAGCACTCGGAAACACTCATCACCTGGGCAGCGATCACCATCATGACCAGGCGCATCACCCGCCGGACCTCCCGCCGCAACGGCCAGCCGGCTTCCCGAGAAGCCGCACGAGACTGACTGATCGTCTTCAAGGACATCGTCATCTCCTTGGCCCGCGCTCGCCGCGAACCGCGCTGCCACACCGATACCTTGCCGCCCTTGCCACGGGCCAGCAAGGGACTGCATCTGGATTGCTGACCTGGGGCAAAGGCCCCGGTGACGCGTCACCACAACCCGGCGCAGGGGCGGGCCGACGCACGACGGCACCACTCAGCCCGTCCCAGCCGCGGTCACACCCCGGATGCTCCGTCGGCTCGAACCCGGGCCAGCACCTGGTCGGCCAACTCCTTGGTGGTTACTGAGGTTGAACTCGTGATGTCGTTGCTGGTTATCGGGGGTTGATCGTCAGTCCTGTCTCGGCGAGGCAGCCGTCTATGAGGTGGCTGCGGTACTGGATGTGGCGGAGTCCTCTTCGTGTGCGCTGCATGAGGTGCTCGGGGGTGGTGAAGGCGACATTGGAGAGCCAGCCGCGCCGCAGGAGGGACCAGATGCCCTCGACCGGGTTGAGGTCGGGTGCATAGGGCGGAAGGTAGTAGATGGTCAGCCAGTCTCGCGTCTCGGCGAACTCCCGTAGTCCCGCAGCTTTGTGGACGTTGAGGTTGTCCCAGACCAGGACGATGGGTCCGCCGGGCTGGGTGTGGGCGGCGATGAGCAGGTCGCGGTAGTCGCGCCAGGAGAAGCTCTTGCGTCCGTTGCGGTTGCCGTCGTCGCGGCGGGGACGGTAGATCAGACGCGACCTGTGGCCGGGTCTGTAGCAGGTCAACGCGGCGATGGAGATGCGTCTGCGGGAGCGGCCGCGGACCCGCACTACCGGGGTGCGTCCTCGCTGTGACCACGTCTTGGCGTGCGGCGGCGTCATGGAGAAGCCGGCTTCGTCCTCGAAGACGAGCCAGGCCCCATGGGCCGCCGCGAGCCTTCCGCGCGGGGCCACACCTCCTTGATCCAGCCGGCCCCTGCCTCCTCGTCCCGCTCCAGGGCCCGACGAGCGGGGATCTGGCACGACCAGCCGTTGCGGACCAGAAGCTTGCGCACCCCCTGGACCGTGTAGGTCATACGGAAGCGCCGACCGATCACCGTCTTGATCCGGACCAACGTCCAGCGCTGGTCATCCCAGCCATGCGCGGCCGGCCCCTTGGCGAGCTCCCGCTCCAGCTGGGCGAACTGCTCGTCACTCAACCGCGGCAGCGACGCCGGGCCGCTGGAGTTCAGGGCCTGCGAGCCGCCCTCGGCCCAGGCCCGGCGCCACCGCTGCACCGACCGAACGCCGACCCGCAACTCCTTGGCGACCACCGCGGTCGTCTCACCACGCTCGAACCGCTCGGCCGCCTCCAGCCGTAACCGTTCCCGGAACACCCGACGCTCGGCGGTCAGCCCGCCCCCTTGTGGATACCGCATCCCACGGTAATACCGCACAGAGCAAACCCCGGTCAGCCGAACACGACATCACGAGTTCAATCTCAGTAGGTGATGCTTGGAGTCGGCCCGGCCCCGGTCGACCGGCGACGGGCCCATGTGGATCCCCCTTTTAGGGCCCTGACGCGGGAGGAGTCGACCACGCAGCGGACCAGTCGAGCCGCGCTGCCGCGTTCAGCTCGGCCAGCAGCACCTCGTGCAGCCGTTGCCATACACCGGCCTCACTCCAGTCCCGGCGCCGGCGCCAACAGGTCATGCCCGAACCGAAGCCGAGCTCCTTGAGGAGGTGTTCCCACTGGATGTCGGTGTGCAGTACATACAGGATCCCGCACAGGACCTGCCGGTCCGGGACGGGCAGGCGGCCGGGGTAGCGGAACCGCCGCTCCTTCTTCGGGAGCAGCGGCTCGATCCGCTCCCACAAGTCATCCGGACGACCCACGGTGAAGTCCCCACGTCCAGTGGAACGCCCAACTCGCCCGTCAGGCACGGCTACCAGGGGCGATCCACCTCATTGTGTTAGCCGTTCTAACGAGCAGGCCAAACGCTGGATGACGGGCACCAGCCGGTGCTGCTACCGGTGCGCACCGGGTACGCAATACACCGCGTGGGCCACTGGTCAGTGGTGCATCCGCCGCACCCCGCTCTGTCCAGGAAGATCACACCGGTGAAAAGCAGCTCGCCAAGCGGCGGATCAACGATGATGCGAAGAGATAGGAAACCTGACCCTCTCCCGCTCATCAGCCGCCAGGATGTGGGCGTTTCCCCTGGTCAACGGCTCCTCCCCCACCCCGGCGGTTTCAGCGGAACCGGCGACAGCCGGGGGGCCCGCGACTTGAACGGCCCCGGTCAGGAGGTCGTCCACAGCCGCATCGCGAGATCCGCGTTCGTCGTACTGTGCTTTGGGTAGCGCGACGCCCTCGCGATGAAACCTGTCAGGTGACGCGGGAGGAGCGGTGGGAGAGGGTGGGACGGGGATCCAAAAGGTGGCCGAAGGCGGAGAACGCGACTGCGTTGAAGCCCTCTTCTCGCAGGTCAAACGCGGAGAACTCCTTACAGGCGGTCTGCGGTTGGGTCGTGGACTCGCCGAGCCGGCAGGCTACGCCGGTGAGCCTGATGGGTCAGAGCTGAGTGGCGGCTTCGCTGTCGGGATGGAGGGGGAAGATCTGGTCGAGGCCGACCATCCGCAGCACGCGCAGGGTGTGGGCGGGAACGGCGGCGAGCGCGACGTCCGCTTGGGCGGCGTGGGCATGGTTGCGGGCCGCGATCAGGGCGGTGATGCCGCTGGAGTCGCAGAACTCCATACCGGTCAGGTCCAGGACGAGGCTCTGGCCCGGTTGAAGAGTGAGGGCAGTGATCAGTTCGCGCAGCTCGCTTGCGGTGGTGTAGTCGAGATCGCCGCTGACCTCCAGGACGGGTCCGGTTGCGGCGTCTCGGGTGGTGATCTTCAGCGGGCTCATTCGTTGGTTTCGGTCCGAGGGGCGAGGGCGGGCACGCCGAGGGCGAGGAGGGCTGTGTCGTCGTCGAGACCGTCACCGAAGGTGTCCAGCAGGCCGGTGAGGGCCTGGATGAGGTCCTGCGGGGGTTTGCCAGCGTGGTCGGCGGCGAATTCCAGCAGGGCCTCTTCTCCATAGAGGGTGGTGCGGTCGTCACCTGTCCGGGCTTCGGTGAGGCCGTCGGTGTACAGAATCAAGGTGTCCCCGAGAGTTAGCACGGTCGTGGCGGTGGCGAAGCGCGCCTCGGGCAGGGCGCCGACGAGGAGACCACCGGGAGTAGCGAGGAATTCGGCCTTCCCATTGCCGCGCAGGACGAGAGCCGGGGGGTGGCCGCCCGAGGCAAGACGGACGGTGACCTGCCCGGTGGCGGGGTCCGGTTCGAGGGTGCCGAAGATGACGGTGCAGTAGCGCGGGTCACCGCCGGTGTAGTGCTCGTGGAGCACTTGGTTGAGGGTGCTCAGAGCAGAGACAGGATCAGGGTCGTGCAGGGCTGCGGCGCGCAGGGTATAGCGGGTCAGTGAAGTGACCGCGGCCGCCTGGGGGCCCTTGCCGCACACGTCGCCGAGGAAGAACGCGAAACGTTTGCCGTCGAGAGGGAAGAGGTCGTAGAAGTCGCCGCCGAGCCGGTCCGGGGAGGCGGTGCGGTAGTGGGCGGCTGCCCCCATTCCCGGAATTGAGGGCAGGGTGGCGGGCAGCAGCGACTGCTGGAGCACGGCCAGGGCATCCCGCAACCGGGCACGATCCGCCTCCGCCTGCTTACGTGCCTCTTCCGCTGCTTTGCGGGCTCGCAGGAGTTCCTGCTCGTAGGCGCGGCGGTCGCGGGCGTCGAAGACGGTGGTGCGGATCAGTAGGGGTTCTCCACTGCTGCCGTGCTTGACGACGGAGGACACGAATACCGGTATCCGGCCGCCGTCGGTCCGTTTGACCTCCAGAGCGATACCACTGATCTCACCCTGCATCCGCAACAGCGGAGCGAAGTGCGTTTCGTGGTACAATATGCCGCCCACGGTCAGGAGGTCGGTGAACCGCATCCGGCCCACCACCGCCTCACCCTTCAGGCCGAGCCAGTCCAGTAGCGTGGTGTTGATTTTGGCGATGGTGCCGTCCATCAGCGTGGACAGATACCCGCAAGGCGCGTTTTCGTAGAGTTCCTCGACGCTGTCCTCCAGGAGCGCAGCGAATGCCGCCTCCGATGTCTTGTCGTTGTCTGCCTCGTATGGGCCGGACTCCTGCCCGGTACGGCACATCACCGCAGGCGCGCCAAGAAGTCGGTGATCGCTTCGTTGGTGGCCTCGGGTGCGGAAAGGTGTGGGCAGTGTCCGGTCGCGTCGAGTGTGACCAGTTTCGAGCCGGGGATCGCCTGGTGGACGAAGGCTCCGACCTCCCGGGGGGCGATGACGTCCTGGGTGCACTCCAGGATCAGCGTCGGTACCGTCACTGTTTTCAGATCGTCCCGCGAGTCCGACAGGAACGTGGTCCGTGCGAAGACGCGCGCCATGTCCGGATCGGTGGCGCAGAAACTGTTCCTCAGTTCCACACCGAGTTCGGGCCGGTCCGCGTTCCCCATGATCACCGGTGCCATCACCGCCGACCAGCCCAGGTAGTTCGACTCCAGAGAGGCCAGGAGTTCGTCGATGTCCTGTGCGCTGAATCCGCCCCGGTAGCCCTCGTCGTCGATGTATCGCGGAGACGGCGCAACCATCACCAGCGCCCCGAGGCGCTCCGGGGCCGTCTGGGCGGCCAGGACGCCGATCATCGCGCTGACCGAGTGCCCCACGAACACCGCATCCCGAAGATCGAGAGCCTCACAGACCTCCACTACGTCTTGGGCGTAGCCGTCCAGCGAGGCGTAACGGTCCTCCGAGAACGCGGCCGTATTTGAACGGCCCGCACCGACATAGTCGAACAGCACCACCCGGTAATCCTCCACCAGAGCGGGTACGGTCAGCCGCCACATGTTCTGATCACAGCCGAACCCATGAGCCAGCACCACCGCCCGCCCCTGAAGATTACCGGTGACAGTGACGTTGTTCCTGCATTCAATATCCATCCACCCCACTCTCTCAGACTCCGTCCACTCCCCCGGCAGGGCCGCAGACCACTTCCGCGCTCCGGCCGGTGGCTCTCGCCTGCAAGGCCCACTACCGCGTCACCCCCGAACGGGCTCGCCACCGGACATCTTCGGCCGGCGTACGGCGCGCACGGAGAGTCTCAGCACCCCTCCCGTTCGTTCGCAGGAGGAAGTCAGGCCACCCGTGCGGCCTAATGGGTGTTGCAGAAGGTCTGTCTCGGGCAGGCCTGAGTGGTGCCTGAGCTGCTGATTCAGCCTGTCATGGCGATGTTGTGCATGGCGGCGACGGCGTGGTGGAGGCCGTCGCCCTTCTGGCGGCAGTCGCGGAGGATCTTCCAGTTCTTCATACGGGCGAAGGGGTGCTCGACGCGGGCACGTACCCGCCGGTGCTCGGCGTTGTCCTCCTCCTGCCCGCGCAGGAGAGGACGGCCGGCTCTTCTGCGATGCGGGACGATCAGCCCGGTTCCGGGGTTAGGCGCCGTCCGCGCTCACCGTCGTCCCGACCGCCGCGGCCGGCGGGTCCGACTCCCGCCAGACAGGGGCATCGGCCTTTTTTCCCGGCGCAGGACGGGCCGAGGCGACCATCAGACGGGTGTCGGCATCGATGATGACCTGCACGTTCACCGAGAAGCGGTAGTTCCTCGACGAGGCCCCCACTTTCCGGTCGCGGACTGGGACGAGGGTGCCGTCCACTATCCACAACCGGTCGGTGTCTGCCACCGGCCGCGGGGCCGGCTCGAGCGCCAGGGGCGGACGCAGACGCTGGATGACCCGGCAGACCGTCGCTGAGGAGACGCCGAACAGCGGGGTGAGTTGCCGCATCGTGCGGTTCGTGCGGTAGTACACCGCCACCAACAGCACCCGGTCCGTCAGCGGCAGACACCACGGCCGTCCACCACCGGGCCCGTTCCCGCCCCGCTCCCGCACCACCCTCACCACCCTCACCAGCTTCACGAACCGGTCCATCCGCAAGCCCGTGAACGTCTCCACCCACACCGGCTCAGCCCGCAACACCCCACCCCTACAGGCAAAATGCCCATGCCCAAGCCTTCTGCAACACCCTTTAGTCTTCTGAGTCAGGAATCCTGTTCATATGTGTAGGGTTGCGGGGTGGTGCGTACTGGGCGGCCGAAGGCCGAGTTGATCCTGTCGGATGCGGAGCGGGCTTCGCTGGAGGGGTGGGTGCGGCGCCGTTCCACGCCGCAGGCGTGGGCTTTGCGGTGCCGGATCATCCTGGCCTGCGCGACTGGTGCGTCGAACAAGGACGTGGCCGCGCAGGTGAACTCCACGCCGCATGCGGTGGGCCGGTGGCGGAAGCGGTTCGTCGGGCACCGGATCGTCGGCCTGGGCGACATGCCTCGGCCGGGCGGCCCGAGGACGGTCACTGACGAGCAGGTCGCCGCAGTGGTCGCCAAGACGCTGGAGTCGACGCCGAAGAACGCCACGCACTGGTCGACGTGGGCGATGGCGAAGGAGATGGGCCTGTCGCAGTCGACCGTGTCGCGGATCTGGCGGGCCTTCGGCCTGCAACCGCACCGCACCGAGACGTCTCTGCTGTCCACCGACCCGTGCTTCATCGACAAGGTCCACGACGTCGTCGGCCTCTACCTGGACCCGCCCGAGCGGGCGATGGTGTTCTGCGTCGACGAGAAGAGCCAGATCCAGGCCCTGGACCGCTCCCGGCCGGTGCTGCCGATGATGCCCGGCGTCCCGCAGCGCCTCACCCACGACTACGTGCGCGCGGGCACCACCACCCTGTTCGCTGCACTGGAGGTGGCCACGGGGAAGGTGATCGGCTCCCTGCACCGCCGGCACCGGGCCGAGGAGTTCAAGAAGTTCCTGATCAAACTCGATCAGGGGCGCTGTCACGTTGGCTGATCGGGTGGGATGATCTTCTGGTTGGTTGTGCTGGGAGGGGTCGTCCGTGGGCAGCGCACCGCCGTCGTACAAGGGGCACCGGTACCCGGTCGAGGTGATCGCGCACTGCGTGTGGCTGTACTTCCGCTTCCCGCTCGGCTTCCGCGAGGTCGAGGAGCTGATGCTCGAGCGCGGCGTGATGGTGACCCACGAGACGATCCGCCGCTGGTGCGCGACGTTCGGGCAGTCCTACGCCAGCGGCCTGCGCCGCCGCCAGCCCCGGCCCGGGGACAAGTGGCACCTGGACGAGGTCTTCGTCAGGGTCAACGGCGAGTGCAAGTATCTGTGGCGGGCCGTCGACCAGGACGGCAACGTGCTCGACATCCTGGTCCAGAACCGGCGGGACACCGCTGCGGCCAGGCGCTTCTTGCGTAAACTGCTCAAGAAGACTTGCTCGGTGCCGCGGGTGGTGGTCACCGACAAGCTCCGTTCCTACGACGCGGCCCACCGCGAGGTCATGCCCTCCGTCGAGCACCGCTCGCACAAGGGCTTGAACAACCGGGCCGAGAACAGTCATCAGCCCACCCGGCAGCGTGAACGCGCCATGAAAGGCTTCCGCAGCGTCGGCGAAGCCCAGCGGTCCCTGTCCGCGTTCAGCGGCATCTCACCCCACTTCCGACCCCGCCGCCACCTGATGAGCGCCCCCGGCTACCGAGCCGAGATGGCCATCCGCTTCGCGATCTGGGCTCAGATCACCGGCGCCGCCGGCCAGCCCGCCAAGGCTTGAGCACCGGCCCGAAACCCGGCCCTCCCCACGCCCCGATACGCGGTCAGAGACCCACGCACCCAACAATGTGACAGCGCCTGTGTCGGAAGCGGTCTAGGTTGGCTGATGTGACTGGGCGGGGGCGGAGTTATCGATATGTCGGACCGGTCGAGCTGAAGGCTGTGGTCCGGCCTGGCGATGGCGGGCGTCGGATCGGCTCGGCAGCTGACTTCGGTGGCTGGATCGCGGAGCAACCGGGCCATCTGTTCGCGATCGGAGACAGCGGACACATCTGGAAGTCCACCACGGCTTCCTGGTTGGACGACTTCGAGGTCGCCGCGGCCAGCTTGCAGCAGTTCCTCGAGCAGCTCGGCCAGCGGATCGCGAAACAGCCCTGATCACCGGCCGAGGAACAAACCGGCCCGATACCCCACGGAGGCCATCTCATTCCGCAGCTGGGGAATCGTGAGCATGTGTGGGTCACCCCTGAGACGAGGGAGGGGCAGCACATGGCGACGGCTGGATACCGGGGCGGTGCGGGCGCGAGCGCTGGACGGACGGGAGAGGCCGCGCGGGCGGCGGAGCGGGCAGCACAGCATCGGCGCAGCGACGCGCGGGGCGAGCGGATGGCGGGCGGTGCGCCAGGGCGTGGTCATCGTCGGCCTCGTATTCGTGGTGCGGATTCGGAGCGGGCCGCCGCCACAGCGATTCGCGACGACCCGCCGATATGAGCCGAAGGACGATAGGTGTTACCAGCAGGGTCGGACGAGCTGGCAAAAGGGACCGGGTGAAGCATCCTGGTTGTCACAGGCGAGGCATCCGAGTTGTCACACAGGCTCGATCAGCAGCCCTTCTGTCACCAGAAGCAAAGATCCTGCCGTTCTCTGCCCGGATCTTCTCCTCTGCGCGTCCCTGCGGCCCGCACGACGCTAGCGTCAAGTCCATGATCGTATGGCTTAACGGCACCCACGGCGCAGGCAAGACGACGACCAGCGCACTCGTCCAGCAGCTGATCCCGGACTCACGGGTGTTCGACGCCGAGAAGTCGGCGAGACGCTCATGGACATCAAGCCAGGACTGCCCGACACGGACAACTTCCAGCACTGGCCGCCATGGCGGCCGCTCGTGGTCGAGACCGCCCGACGCGTCCTCGACTACACCGGCGGCACTCTGGTGATGCCCATGACCGTCCTGGTCGAGCGGTACTGGTGCGAGATCAGCTCGGGCCTTGCCCAGCACGCCATTCCGGTCCGGCACTTCGTCCTCCATGCCGACCAGGACACCCTCCGCGCGCGCATCGCGGGCGACACCGTTCTCGGCCCCAACTCCCCGTTCCGTCTCCAATACCTTGAGCCCTACGCCGAGGCGGCCCGCGCGTGGCTGCACGCCGAGGCCGAGGTCGTCGACACCACGCACCTCACCCCCGCCCAAGCCTCCCAGCAGATCGCAGAGGCCGTCAAAAGTTGAGAGAAGGGCCTTCCCGCGCCGCACCTCTCAGGTGACAACCAACCCGCCTGTGTGTCAACTACCGTGCTTCGGCTCAATTCGTGTGACTGAGCACTTCAGTTGGCGAGTTTCGCCACGTACTGTGCTCAGGCTGCAACGCCCTGCCCAATGTTGTGTCGTGTGGGATGATCGGCCGCATGATCGAAGCTCCAGCACGCAAGGGCGGCCTCCGCCACGCCCGATGACGTGGCCGGACGAGGCCGTGGCCGACGGCACCGCCACGACGCCCGCCCACCCTTCCCGTATCGCGCTCTTCGAGGCGATACGCGCCGACCGCACCGGCCCCGTCGCCACTCGGCTGCTCCAGCTCGCCCACGCCGACACCCCCTTCGTGCGCCAGGAGGCCTTGGACCTCCTCCATAGCCTGGCCCGCGAACGGCCCTGGCCAGAGGCCGTCAACGCTGCAGCGGCCCGGCTCAGTGACCCCGACGAGGAAGTGCGGCGCCGAGCCGCGTACCTCTTCGGCTACCGCGGGCAGCCCGGCCTGATTCTCGCGGCCCTCGGCGAACTCGCCGATCCTGTCGTGCGCACCATCCTGGCCAGGACACTTGGCCCGGCCGCCGCCCACCTGACGGATAATGACCTCGCGTCGGTCCGCTTCCTCGCCCACCTGGAGACGCTGCGGGCAGCGCCACCCACGCAATGGAGCTCCCTGGACGCCGCACTCCTCGACGACGTCCGGGATGCCGCACACCACCTGGAGGACATCGGGCACATCTGGGGCCGGACCTTGTACGAACTGAGGCGCGAGCACGACACGTACGCCCTCGTGGCCCGCCTCCTCGCCGACCCCGGCGCCCGGGACATCGGCGCCGACCTGGCCCGCGAGGCGTGCCACAACTGGCGGATGGCCCCGGTCAGGCTGTTGCCGCTGCTCGTCCAGCACCGCGGCCAGAGGGTCACCCCGGCTCTTGGTGCGGCCCTCACGACAGCCTCGATCTCCGAGGCGGCAATGCGGACACACGGACTTCTCCTCGCCGACGTCCCCTTCACGCCGTCCCCGAAGGCCCGCCGGATCCCGTCCACCGCGACGGTGTACGACCGTGCATCCGCCGCCGCGCTCCTTACCACCAAGCCTGTGGGCATCGCCCGCCTCGCTCACGCCTCCGAGATCTTCGAGGCCTTACTGGACGCCGGCCCGCTGACCTTCCGGCAGGCGGCCCAGCTGTACAACCTGACTTTCCGTCGCCCTGGCCGCTCACAGGCGGAGTGCGCCCCGCTGTGGCTGCGGCACGCCGGTCCTTCCGCACTGTCCCGGCTGCTCGCCCTCATGACACCGCACCTGGCCGATTACGCGGTCGGCGAGTACTACCTGGCGGGTCTCGCCCGGATGGGCAGCCACGCGCGCCCTGCGCTGCCGGCCGTGACGGCGCTGATCGACAGGCGTACCCGCATCCCCGTCAACGACTCCACCCGCGACGCCGAGATGAGACTGGACGAAAGCCTTCTGGCCACCGCTCTCAGCACCCGCCTCGCAATCCTCGCGGGCGCCGTTCCGCAGCCTCCTGCCCCGCCGTCTCCCCAATAGCCGCCAGCTCAAGTCCTTCACCCGCCAAGTGAAACGCTCAGTCACAGCGGGTCGGCCCGTCCCGTCCGACAGCTTCCGCTACAGGTCGAACTCCAGGTGCTCGACGTCGGTGAACTGGATCTCGAGGCCGTGGGCGCGGCGGCCGCTGTCGCGGAAATACATCTTGCCGAGGCCTTCGGCGGTGATGTCGCGCAGCTGCTGTTCGCTGGCGCCAGCGTCGTGGGCGTCGAAGAGGCGGGCCGCGTGCTGCGGGGCCAGGGCGATGGTCACGTGGCGGACGCGGGCGTCGTCGCTGGTGCCGGGCGCCGTGGTGAAGCCAAACCGGGCACGGGTGTCGACGACCAAGCCGGTGCTGGTGGCCGCCTGCTTCCTGGCCTGGGCGCGGACGCGCGGCTGCCACCGCTCGCGCACCGCGGCCTCTATGCGCTGGACGAGGTCGGCGCGGGGCCGGCGGATCTGGTCCTTCACGTACCTCACCCTCGCCCTGCCCCCGCAGCACGTAGCCCGCCTCTTCCAGGCCCAGGAAACCGGCGCCGGCGAGGACCGGCTCCGTCAGATCGCCGCCGAGGCCCTGGGCGAGGTCTACTTCCGCGACAGCGGCCGCCGCGCCTACGGCCTCGAAGTGGAACTCGCCGACATCGAACACCTCGAGTTCGAACTGTAGGCGGTCAGCGCGCTGGAGCCGGAAGCAGAAAGGGCATCGGGGAGAGCTGTGACAGCAGGAGCGTTACGGACCGTGCCGCTGGCCGGGGAGCTGACCTCGCGCGCGCGGCCCGTGCGCAGTGCCGGTGGCATCCGGCGAGCGCTGCGCGGCGGTGTCTGCTGGGCGGTCCCGGACGCCTGCAGAGTCCTGACGAACCGCAGCGCCTACCCAGTGTTACTGGACGTTTAGGCAGGTCAGGAGAGCGGTGCGGTTTCAGGCACGTGAGGCATGTATGTGGTGCGTCAGGCCGGGGCCGTGTGTGTGGATGATGGGCCAGGCCTGACGCGGGTGTGGTCGGGGTGCAGGGTTCAGGTGAGGCGGTCCAGGAGCCAGGTGACGAGGGGACGGAGGATGCCGGAGACGGCACCGCCCAGGGCTGCTCCGACCAGGGCGAGACGCTCGCGACGGGTCAAGCGCGTGCGGGACATGACGTCCTCCACAGGGAGTGTGGTGGGTGGATGGGGCAGCCGGCCGGCTTGTTGCCCAATCTGAGCCCTCTGCAAAGATCGACTCTGAGTTGCGACAGGCCGTCAACAAACGCCGGTATTAGCGCCGTTCAGGCCATGGTGGGAGGCGGGTTCGGAGACGATGGTGCGATGAGTGGCGACACCGGAGGTGGCCGGCCGGGCCCGAAGGAGAGTGTGAAGCGGCAGCGGCCGCTGAAACGGGCGCAGGTGGGATGGCCGCCGGCGCTGCGCGAGCTCAAGGCGCTGCTGTACGAGGTGTATTCGGCGGCGGGTGCTCCCAGCCTGGATGAGATGACCGAGGACATCGCCGCCGACGACGAGTTGGACGGGGCGCCGAGCCGGGACACGGTCCACCGTGTCATCTCCGACGGCGAACGGCCCGGTCAGCAGGCCGACGTGGTGGCCGTGGCCTGGGTGCTGGCCCGCCGGGCCGCCTGGGATGCGCCGGATCTGGCGGAGCGGGTGCGTGAGCTGTGGGTGCAGGTCCGGATGGCACAGGGTGCCGGGCGTCCGATCGGCGACCTGCGCGGTGATGTCCGGCTCGTCCTGGACGGAGGACTCGGAGTCCACCCGGCGCTGGACAGCGACGGCGCCCGGGACCGCTTCGGGATCCTGCCCGCCTATATCCGGCGGGACCACGACGCTCGCCTGAGAACGGTGGTCGACGCCGCCGTGGCCGGGCGCAGCGGGATTGCGGTCCTGGTCGGGGGGTCGTCCACGGGCAAGACCCGCGCCCTGTGGGAGGCCGTCGCCGCGTTACCGGACGGCTGGCGGCTGTGGCATCCCCTCAGTCCCACCGCCCCTGACGCGGCCCTGGCCGCGCTGGCGGACATCGCCCCGAAGACAGTGGTGTGGCTCAACGAGGCCCAGCACTACCTGGGCCCGGACCCGCGCGGTGAGCAGGTTGCGGCGGGTCTGCGGGAGCTGCTCACCGATCCGTCACGGGCACCCGTACTGATCCTGGGCACCCTGTGGCCCGAACACTGGGACACCCTGACCACCCGCACCACCCCCGACCGGCACCCCGGTGCCCGCGCGCTCCTGGGCGGGCACAAGATCGACGTGCCGAAAGCCTTCACTCCGGCCGACCTGGCCGCGCTCGACGCCACCGGCAATGCCGACCCCCGCCTCACCCAGGCCGCCCAAAACGCCGCCGATGCGCAGGTCACTCAGTACCTGGCCGGCGTGCCCTACCTGATGGACCGCTACCACGCGGCCGATGGCGCCACCCGGGCCCTCATCCACGCCGCGATGGACGCCCGCCGCCTCGGCGCCGGCCTCCACCTCCCGCTGAGCTGGCTCGCCGACGCGGCCCCCGGCTACCTCACCGACACCGAGTACCACGCTCTTGACGCCGACTGGCTGCCCCAGGCCCTCGCCTACGTCACGGCGCCCTGCAACGGCATCCCCGGCATCCTCACCCCCGTCAACACCAGCAGATCCCGCAACCAGCGCACCCGCCAGCGGCCCGCCCCCAGGCCGCAGGGACCGCACTTCCTGCTCGCCGACTACCTCGACCAGCACGGCCGCCACCACCGCGCCGAGACGATCCCGCCCATCGACTTCTGGTCGGCAGCCGCCCACCACGCACACCCCGCAGACTTGACTGCACTGGGCAACGCCGCCTGGGACCGCGGTCTGTACCGCGACGCCGCCCAACTCCACAAACAAGCCACCCACCACAGCATCTACGCCGCAGCACACCTCGTCAGCCGCTTGCGCGCCCTGTTCCCCACCGACCGCCGGCCGGCCCAATGGGTCGCCGCACACGTCACCCTCGACGACCCGGACGCCATCGCCTGGCTGCTGGAGGAGCTGCGGGGGGACGGGGCGGATGCGCAGGTCACCGTCCTGGCCGAGCGGGTCGCCGCACACGCCGCCCTCGACGACCCAGGCGCCGTCGCGGCCCTGCTGCGCGAGCTGCGGGAGGCCGGGGCGGACGCGCAGGTCACCGTCCTGCTGGCCCGCGATCCCGCCGCACACGCCGCCCTCGACAACCCGGACGCCGTCGCGGCCCTGCTGCGCGAGCTGCGGGAGGCCGGGGCGGACGCGCAGGTCACCGTCCTGCTGGCCCGCGATCCCGCCGCACACGCCGCCCTCGACAACCCGGACGCCGTCGTCAGGCTGCTGCGGGCCCTGCGGAAGGCCGGAGCGGAAAGGCAGGTCACCGTCCTGGCCGAGCGGGCCGCCGCACACGCCGCGCTCGACCACCCGGACGCTGTCAAGACGCTGCTGCGCGAGCTGCGCAGGGCCGGGGCGGGTACACGGGTCACCGTCCTGGCCGAGCGAGCCGCCGCGCACGCCGCCCTCGACGACCCGTACGAAGTCGCCGCGCTGCTGCGCACCCTGCGGCAGGCCGGAGCGGATGCGCAGGTCACTGCCCTGGCTAAGCGGGCTGCTACGCGCGCCGCCCTCGACAACCCGGCGGGCGTCGTCAGGCTGCTGCGGGCCCTGCGGGAAGCTGGGGCGGATGCGCAGGTCACCGTCCTGGCCGAGCGGGCCGCCACGCACGCCGCCCTCGACAATCCGGACGAAGTCGCCAAACTGCTGCGCGAGTTGCGTTGGGCCGGGGCGGACGCGCAGGTTACCGTCCTGCTGAGCCGCGATCCCGCCGCGCATGCCGCCCTTAACAACTCGGCGGGCGTCGACATGCTGCTACGGGAGCTGCGAAAGGCCAGGGCGCAGGAGCAGGCCATCACCCTGGCCGAGCGGGCCACTGCGCACGCCCCTATCGACCACCCGGACGCTGTCAAGACGCTGCTGCGCGAGCTGTGGAGAGCTGGGCCGAGTCCACGGGTCGCCGTCCTGGCCGAGCGAGCCGCCACGCACGCCGCCCTCGACGACCCGTACGAAGTCGCCGCGCTGCTGCGCACCCTGCGGCAGGCCGGAGCGGATGCGCAGGTCACCGCCCTAACCGAGCGAGCCGCCGCACACGCCGCCCTCGACAACCCGTCGGCCGTCGTCAGGCTGCTGCGGGCCCTGCATTGGGCCGGGGCGGCGGGTGTACAAGCCGCCGTCCTGGCTAAGCGGGTCGCCGCACACGCCGCCCTCGACGACCCCTACGAAGTCGCCGCGCTGCTGCGCACCCTGCGGCAGGCCGGAGCGGATGCGCAGGTCACCCTCCTGCTGGCCCGCGATCCCGCCGCGCACGTCGCCCTCAACCACCCGGCGGGCGTCGACATGCTGCTGCGGGAGCTGCGAAAGGCCAGGGCGCAGGAGCAGGCCATCACCCTGGCCGAGCGGGTCGCCGCACACGCCGTCCTCAACGACCCGGACGAAGTCGCCGCGCTGCTGCGGGCCCTGCGGGAGGCCGGGGCTGACGCGCAGGCCCTCACCCTGGTCGAGCGGCTGGCTGCCGCAGGACACTTCGCTGTGTTTCTTCAGGTCGCAGGAAAACAGGAGCAGTTCCGACTCGGACGTGAGCCTGATGGGAGTGCCGCCCCTTCATGGGGGTGGAACGACATGGACTGAACCAGCATGGGCTTGGGAAACAGACAGCCATGTCCCACAGCGCCCGAGACAGCTGAAGGCCCTGCCGGGTTTCCTCACTTGCTCGATGGAACGGCGACAATCAAGATCATTAAGCAACCATGTCAGCCGCGTTCGGCCACGAGGCGGTCATAGATGGGAGTCTGCTGGAACACAGTGGGGCGGTTTCCCTTCAGCGGGCGGTTCGCCGGACCGGCGCAGCATACGGGCCCGGGTCATGCCCCGCTGGAGGCGGGCATTCAGGCCAGGACAGCGGTCTCGATTATCCAGTCGCCGTCGAAGAGCGCGCCAGCCAGGCGGACATGGTCGTCGTGGAGCCGGCCGGTGCGGGCTGTCGGTCTGTACAGGTCGGCGGCTTGCTTCGTCTGGTCCGTCACGGGCTTTGGGCCCGGCTCATGCCGCGCGAAACCGGTCCTGCCAGTTGTTGTCGGGGCGTGAGGAAGCGGGCGTTATCGGGCAGTTGTACGCGGAAGCGGTCGGGGATGGAGCCCATCAGCCACAGCCAGGGAGCGTTTCGTACCGTCTCGTCCTCGAGCAGGACGTACGGGCGGTCGGCGCGGCTAGTATGGCCGGTCCCGGGCGGACGCCCCTGCTTGTCGGTCCATGTCAGGTAGTGCCGCCCGTCGATGCGCAGCACGCGCCGGCCGTCAAGGTCCTGGTCGCCGAGCGCCCGGTAGCCCGCGCACGTCAGCCAGAAGTCGCACGAGCGGCACACCCGCCAGCGCGCCATCCGCTCGCCCACGCCTTCGATCTCCGCCGCCGTCCCCTTACCCGGACACAGCTTGCAGTCGAACACCTCGTACCGCACCTGCGGGTACGCCCCTGCCCACCGAACCACGACTCGCCCTTCCCCGTTCCCAGCCGTCAGCGCTCGCGAGGGGACGGCCGGCCCGGCGTGACCGGCTGGATCGCCCGGAGCGGCGTCGTCCACTCGATGCCGCTGCCCGCGGACATCAGCCAGGCCACCGGCTGCGCCGCGTCGCCGTCCGGAGCGACGGCCCGCAGCACACCGGTCCGCCCGGACACCGCGTCGCGGACCAGGCGGCCGATGAGCCGGGGTCTTTCGTGCAGCATGCCCGTCGCGGTCATCGCCGCGCTCCCTTCTGCGCCCGCAGCGCCCGGGAGCAGCGCGCGCTCACGCCCTGCTTGTGCCGCTCGCCGGTCTCGCGGTGCCGCAGATCGTGCGGCCGGTCCGCGGTGACGGCCGCAGGCCAGCGCCGAGCACGTGGCGGGCGTTACTTGACCAGGTGGAAAACCGGATGCTGCAACCAAGCCACTAGGAAGTCCACGTCACCGACGTGCCGAAACCACCGCCCACCGCCCCCGGTGTCGTACGGGACTTCCGCGACTCTTCCCGGGAGGGAGGCAACCAGTGCTCTCGCTCGGTCCAGAAGCGCCTCATTGCTTGTGCCGTGACGTGGGTTGGGATGGCTCAGAAGGCCGTCGAAGTCGATCAACGCGTCGAGGCGTTGGGCGAGCGCGAGTGCCAGGTGGCCGAGCGCCTGGTCGTTCGCCGGGCCCGAGCAGCCAGCACCGAGCACCAGCCCCTGCACCGGTGGCCGAGAGAAGGCCGAGTAGTCCTCATCCTCCGCCGGTATCTCCTCGTCCTCCGACAGGAAGAACACACCAACGCCGTTGGGGTCCAATGCAGGTAGCCCCACAGCCGAACCGTCTCGCACCCAGAAGTCCAGGTCGCTGCCGACCTTGGTCTCGACCGGATCGCAAAAGCTTTCCAGCCACGGGACTACATCGGCCAGGATGTCCCCGAACTCGCGCGGTTCGAAGAGCCACAGCCCGACTACCGGTCCCGACATGCCGCCCCAAATAGTCGTTTCCCAGTGCCCTCCGGACCCGGTTTTACCAGGTCGGGATGGCAAGCGCTTGTGATCAATACACCTAGGACGGGCGGTGTGCGCTCATCAGTACGGTGTCGGCGGTGCGCGGCCCGCCGGTGGCGGGCAGTACGTCGGTGGTGATGCGGGTGAATCCGGCCTCGTCGAGCAGCTTGGCCCATACGTGCTCCTGGAGGGCCCAACGGCGCATCGTCGCCGTTTCGCCGTGCGGCGTCTTTGCCGGGATGTCGGCAGGCACCACATCGGGCTGGGCGGGTGCACCACTCAGGTAGTGGGCGAGGGTGGCGAACACCAGTCGTCCGCCCGGCTTGAGGGCAGCGGCCGCCGCGGGCAGCAGCTGGCGCGGGTCGGTGAAGTCCACCGCGCCGAAGACGCTGTACAGCACGTCGTACGCGCCGGTCATCGCCTGCAGGTGGGGCACGGCGTCGGAGTGCACGAGGCGCAGGCGGGGTGCGAGGTGGGCGTAGATGTCGGCTGCCATGGCGTGCTGGGCGGGCGAGGCGTCGACGGCGACGACCTGGGCGGGCTGGTGATGGGCTGCCAGGTGGGCGGCGTGCCGGGCGGTGCCGGCGCCGAGGTCGCCCACGCAGCGGCCGGTCAGATCACCCAGGGCCTCCGGGCCGGGCCCGGCGTCCTGGCCCCAGTTCCAGGAGAAGGTGGCGGGAACGGTGCGGTCGCTGGTGGCGCGGGCGCGGCCGTAGTGGTGCCAGAGGTCTGCGGTGCTGGTGGTCACCCGGCCCATCCTGGCGGGCCGCCTGCGTGCGGCGTGCCGGTTCGCCGAAATCTCACCCGGGCATGAGCGAAGGCCCCGACCGTGCGGCCGGGGCCCCGGGAAGCTCGTAGCTGCGCGGTGGTCAGTGCGAGTCGTTGCCGGGGTGGCACGGGCCGCAGTCGGCGGCGTCCGTCCACAGCGACAGGTCGACCTCCCAGCCATCGGCGGCGACGAAGTGGGCCGTCTTCATCACGGAGCCGTCGTTCTTCATGTCCACCTTGGGCACGTGGTGCAGGAACTGTCCGCCGTTGGACTTCTCGCACAGCTCGGCGTAGGCCACGGTGTCCAGGATGATCGTGTGGACGCCGATGTCGACGAGTTCGCTGGGCGCCAGGCCCAGCTTCTCGCCCCGGTGGTTCATCGCGGTCAGCAGGTAGGCGTAGCCCTGGCCCAGGACCCGGGCGGCCATGACCGAGTCGTAGGGGTAGTCCCGCGTGAGGAGCCCGACCTGCTTGTCCCACAGGTCGGCCGGCACGACGTCGCGCGCAGCGGACCGGACCGGTCGTCGGGTCGGCGGCCCAAGAGGGTGCAACAACGGTGTCGGTTGCCATGGTGTGCCTCCGGTGGACAGTGCCCCGCGGCTCGGGGCGATAGCGCCCAGCACACCGCGCCGAGCGGCTGTGCGATGGTCAACTCTCGCTCTGTGCAAGGCGTTTGCACATCGTGCAAGCGGCCTCGACGCGGCCGGTCGGCGCCCGTAGCGTGAAGGGCCCCCGGTCTGTGCGGTGCGGGAGGGACGCGTGCCCGTTGACCCGCTCTGGAACAGCACGACAGCACGGCAGTTGGCCGCGCAGCGGCGCCCCGGCGCGCTCATCCGGATCGGGCGCCAGCACCAGGCCTGGACACTGGCCGTGCTCGCGGAGCGGATCGGCTGCTCGCCCGCGACCGTCTCCCGTCTGGAGCGCCGCGCCCGGATCGCCGACCTGGCGCTGGTGCACCGTGCCGCACGGGAAGTCGGCGTGCCTGGGCACCTCCTCATGACATCCCTCGCGCCACCGCCCGCTTCGGCAACGGCGGCCACTAGAGTGCCGGCCAGTCAGCGTGACGTTGAGGAGGACCCCATGCGCCGCCGTACGCTGCTCACCGCCACGGCGGCCGCAGGCCCCGCCGCCCTGCTGCTGGGCCTGGATGATGCCCTGGCCGCCACCCCCGCTCCGCCCGGCGCCGGGCCGCCGCCCGCGCACTGTACGACCAGGGGGCGCACGCACGGCTCCTGGCCGCCCTGCCCGGTCTGATCGCCGACGCGCACCATGGCGCTGCCTCCCGCCGCAGTCTCGACCAGGCCCGGCTGTCCGCCGTGTACAGCCTCGCCTGCGCCGTGCTCGTCAAGCTCGGCTCCTACGACCGCGCCAGGCTCACCGCGGACCGCGCCCGCACCTGGGCCGAGGCCTCCGGCTCCCCGCTCGCAGCCGCGGCCGCAGCCCGGGAACTGGCCATCGTGTTGCGCCACCAGGACCAGCACGGCGCCGCTCAGCGCCTGATGTCCTCGGCGACCGACGGCCTGGAGGCGAGCGGGCTGCGCACCGAGGCCACGGCCGCCGCCTACGCGCAAATGCTCTGCACCGTGGCCTATACCGCCGCCCGGGCCGGACGGCGCACCGAGGCCCTGGCAATGACGGAGGAGGCCCGCCGCGCTGCCCGCCGCCTGCCCCAGACCGCTCCACCGGGCCGGCTGTTCACCATCAGCCCGGCCGCCGTCGACCTGTACGCGGTCGGCGTGCACTGGGCACTCGGCGACGCCGGCGCCGCCCTGGACGCCGGGAAGAACCTGCGGCCCGAGCAGTTCCCGACCCCTACGGTGCTGAGCCGCCGGCCGGCACTGCGGCGGACGCCGCCCGTCCGTTGGTGGGCAATCATTAACGGCGCTGACGCGGCGCCGCGGTGCTGTCCGGTGCCTTCACGCTCCGCTCCTTCGTCGGTACGCTCCGATCGTCATAGTGGGACTCCAATAGAGCCCAGACTCGGGGGATGCTTCGTGACCGGTATCAGGCAGGCGTACGTTCAGGCTGGCGACAATCCCACGCCGGCGCTCAAGGACATCAAGGACCGGATCGCGACGGCGGTGGACTCAACGGAGGGCAGTACCGGTTTTGAGCGCCTCACGTGCTGGCTCCAAGTGCCGTGCGACTCCGCGTTCGGGAAAATGATGGACAGCAACTGCATGCCGCGCGCCAAGAAGGTCGGCGCTTTGCTGAGCCCTGGCAAGGGCGGACTTTTCACGCCCGCCGACCTCGGGTCGGTGCTCAATCCCTCGGTCACGTGGGCTGGCATCGACACGGCCCTGAAGGCCGGGCGCGCCGTGTATGTCAACGGTCCGGCCGGGCATGTGGGCGGGGCCAAGAGCACGTTCACCACCGGATTCCACGTGATCGTCTTCCTGGCCGTCGGGAAGGACGCCGACGGCAACGTCTATTACCTGGGCTTCGACCCGGACGTCAGCGCCACGACGGAGTCCCGGGAGGTGTGGAAGGCATTGGTTGCGGGGGACCCTGAGAGGAAGCCGGAGGACTTCACCGCAGACGAGAGTCTGGGGGCGGTCAAGTCGCTGATGCTCGGCGATGAGGAGGATGGCTTCGGCCCGCTGGTCCGCAAGTACTACGTCATCACCACCGACAAGTTCCCTAGGATCAACCGCTTCGGTTGAGCGCATCCGGCGCCGCCGAGCAAGACCTGACCGGGACCGGAGGCGAGCGTGAGCGGGGCGGAGCTTCGAACGCGATCGCGTCGACCACCTCACGGTGATCACGCCACCACCCCCCGCTTCGGCGTCCTGTCCGGCAGTAGCGGGTCGATCCGCGCCCCACTGGGCATCAGTCAAGATCCGGAGGAAACGGCCTAGTTGTTGCGGGACATGACGTTGGTGACACAGGCCGATGTCAGGAAACCAAGATGCTCCGACGGGCATCGGTCGGGTAGCGTGCCGGCCATGTCGAGTCCTGAGTCAGACAAGGTGGGGGCTTTCGGTCACGCCGTCAGCCCCCTGAACCACTGAGCTCGTAGCCCGTCGTCGCGCCGCATTCTGCGGCCGGGCGAGGGTGCCCTTGGGGCTGGCCGCGGTGACGAGATGACCTTCTCGTGCTTCTCCTCACCTCGGAGCCACTCGATGCCTCTCCCGCTGTACCTGCTTGCCATGGCGGTCTTCGCCATGGGCACCTCGGAATTCATGCTCGCTGGCCTCTTGCCGGACATCGCCTCAGACCTCGATGTCACAGTCGGCACAGCCGGAACGCTCACCTCGGCCTTCGCGGTCGGCATGATCGTCGGCGCCCCCTTCGTGGCCGCGCTTGCCCGCAACTGGCCCAGGCGCTCCAGCCTTCTCGGGTTCATCCTCACTTTCACGGCAGCTCATGCCGTGGGCGCCATCACCCCCAGCTTCCCGGTTCTGTTCGCCACCCGGGTCGTCGCCGCGCTCGCGAACGCAGGGTTCCTTGCCGTCGCTCTGACAGCTGCCGCCACGCTTGTCTCACCCGACAAGAAGGGACGTGCGCTGGCCGTGCTGCTGTCAGGCACGACGGTGGCCACGATCGCCGGTGTCCCTGGCGGCTCGGTGCTCGGCGCGGTGCTCGGCTGGCGGGCCACATTCTGGGCTGTCGCCGCTCTCTGCCTGCCTGCAGCTCTCGGCATCCTGAAGGGAATTCCAGCAGGACGTGATGAGGATAAGGCGACTGGCAGGCCGGCGTTGCGAGCGGAGCTCGGCCAGCTCACACGGCCCCGGTTGATCCTGGTGATGCTGCTCGGTGCGCTGGTGAACTCGGCAACCTTCGGAAGCCTCACCTTCCTCGCCCCCGTGGTGACCGGCAGCGCCGGGCTGGGCGAGTTGTGGATCTCTGTCGCTCTGGTGCTCTTCGGCGCCGGTTCCTTCGTGGGCGTCACCGTCGCCGGCCGGCTGTCCGACCGGCGTCCCGGTCCAGTCATCGCAGTCGGCGGCCCACTGCTGCTCATCGGCTGGCTGGCCCTGGCAATGCTGGCCAACGAGCCGGTCGCCCTGTTCATCCTCGTCTTCGTGCAGGGCGCACTGTCGTTCGCGCTGGGCAGCACGCTGATTACGCGAGTCCTCTACGAGGCCGCGGGAGCCCCCACCATGGCCGGCTCGTATGCGACCGCGGCGCTCAACGTGGGCGCCGCCGTCGGCCCCGTCATCGCTGCGGCCACCCTCAGCACCGAAGCCGGGGACCTCGGTCCGCTCTGGGCGAGTGGACTCCTCGTTACGGTCGCGCTGCTCATCGCGTTCACCCTCCTCACCGCCATCACGGCCGGCCGGAGCACCGAGGTGCTCCAGTGACACATGCGAACGCCCCCTTGAACATCGAGGGACGCCGAAGGCTCGTGGAGCGCTGCCGCACCCGTCCGATCGCGCACGTCGCCGCCGAGGCGGGTGTCTCACGTGCCTGCCTGTCCAAGTGGAAGAACCGGTACGACCAGTACGGCGAACTCGGGCTGCAGGACCGCCCAAGCGTTCCGCGATCCTCACCGACCCAGACCCCGCCCGATGTCGTCGAACGGATCGAGCGGTTGCGGCGGGACAACAAGTGGTCCGCCCGCCGGATCACCCTCGAACTCGCGAACCAAGGCGTGCGGATCAGCGAGCGCACCGTAGGCCGGTGGCTGGCGCGCCTGGGCATCAACCACCGCCGGGTTCCTCGACCCGGACGGCTCGGCCAACAGGCGCCCGTCGAAACGGATCGTGGCCCGGTATCCGGGCCACATGGTCCACCTGGACGTCAAGAAGGTCGGACGGATCCCCGACGGCGGCGGGTGGCGGGCCCACGGACGCGGCTCCGAGCAGGCCAGGGCTGCACAGCGCGCGAAAACCGGTGGCGCCAAGGGCGGGTACGTCTACCTGCACTCTGCCGTCGACGGATTCTCCCGCTTGGCCTACACCGAGCCCCTTCCCGATGAGAAGGCCGCCACCACCGTGGGGTTCCTCAGCCGCGCCCGCGCGTTCTTCGCCGCCCACGGTATCCACCGGGTCGTGCGCGTGGTCACCGACAACGGCGCCAACTACCGCGCCACGGTCTTCGTACGCTCCCTGATCTCGTGGGCCTCCCGCCACCAGCGGACCAGGCCTTGCACGCCCCGGCACAACGGCAAGGTCGAGCGCTACCAGCGCATCCTCGCCGAAGAACTCCTCTACGCCAGGCAGTGGACTTCTGAAGCAGAACGAGCTCGGGCGATCGCGGTCTGGAACGTCCACTACAACTACCACCGGCCTCACACCGCCGCCGGAAACCGTCCTCCAGCCTCACGCCTCCACGCGAGCGTCACCAACGTCATGGCCAGCAACACCTAGGGGCTGTCTCTGGTTGTGATCAAGCCCGGGGGTGGGTGCCGGTCCGGTAGGACTGTGGTGTGACGCGTGCGCAACTCACGGACAAAGAGTGGGAGTTCATTGAGCCGTTCCTGCCGGTCGGCAGGTTCGGCCCGTACCCCGAGCGGCTGCGTGAGCAGTTCGAAGGGGTGATCTGGTGGTTCCGGACCGGCAGCCAGTGGAGGGAGATGCCCGAGCGGTTCGGCGCCTGGCAGACCGTCTACAACCGCTTCAATCGACATGTCCCTGGTCAGCGTGGACTCCACCACCACGCGGGCCCATCACGACGCCGCCGGCGTGCGGGTCAGCGAACAGACCCTGGCCGCACTCGAGGAGGCGGCCGCGCAAAAAGGGGAGCGTCGAAGGGACAAGACGGGCAGGACAGCGAAAGCGATCCGGTCCGCGCCGAACGCCGACGCATCCGCTTACGACGGCGGGCCCGGCTGAAGGCCGCCCTCCTCGGGCGGTCCCGCGGCGGGCTGACCAGCAAGATTCACCTGGCCGCCGACCGGCGCTGCCGGCCGATGGCCCTCCTTCTGACCGCCGGGCAGGCTGCCGACAGCCCTCACTTCATCCCGGTCCTGAGCAAGGTGCGGGTCCGTCTGCCCGTCGGCCGTCCCCGCACCCGGCCCGCCGCCGTGGTCGGCGACAAGGCCTACTCCTCCCGCGCCAACCGAGCCCACCTGCGCAAACGCCGCATCAAGGCGGTCATCCCGGAGAAGAAGGACCAGGCCGCCAACCGCAGGAAGAAAGGCAGCCGGGGCGGCAGGCCCGTCACCCACAATGCCGATCTCTACCGCGACCGCAACACGGTCGAGCGGGCCATCAACAGGATGAAGGACTGGCGCGGCATCGAGACCCGCTACGACAAGACACCCGAGAGCTACCTCGCCGGACTCCATCTCCGCGCAGCGACCATCTGGATCAGCAGCCTCCTGAAAGCCCAGTGATCACAACTGGAGACAGGCCCTAGTTGCGCCGCGCCGGCCTGCTGGACCTGGACGACTGCTCCGTGGACGGGTCGCACGTCCGTGCTCTCAAAGGGGGGGTCATGTCGGTCCCTCGCCGGTCGACCGTGGCCGTCCTGGCTCGAAGCATCACCTGGTCGTCGACCGTCACGGAACCCCGCTCGCTGTCACGCTGACTGGCGGTAACCGGCACGACGTCACCCAGCTCCTGCCCCTGCTCGACGCCGTCCCGTCGATCCGCGGCCAGCGGGGATGCCCTCGTCGCAAGCCCCGGCGTCTGTATGCCGACCGGGGCTACGACTTTGACAAGTACCGCCGCCTGCTGTGGAAACGCGGTATCAAGCCGCTGATCGCCCGACGCGACGTCGCCCACGGTTCCGGACTGGGCAAGGTGCGCTGGGTGGTCGAGCGCGCCTTCGCCTAGCTGCACCAGTTCAAGCGGCTCCGCATCCGCTACGAGCGACGCGCCGATCTCCATCAGGGCCTGCTCGAACTGGCCTGCAGCCTCATGTGCCTCCGCCGCCTACGAACCTCAACCTGAGCGATCAGCCGGCTACGCTGAACCACCCCGGCCGCACCTCGGTCAGAAGCGGTTGCAGCGACCGCACGGCGGACCGCAGCTCCTCATCCGTGACGTCAAGAGGCTCCGGCAGGCTCAGCCCGTACCAGCGCAGCCGCCAGAGGTCGAAGATTTCGCTCCCATCGGCTGCGAAGTCGACATCAACCTCGGTGCCGTTGTCGCTGAAAAAACGGCACCCTGCCCCATGAACCGTGTAGGAGTAGATGCCGACGTGCCCACTCCGGCTGATGATCCGGCGCGAACGGACCAGGCTGAGGACATCTGCCAGTCGCTCAAGCGAGGGGATCGCCGCCCTCATGACCTTGTCAATCGCATTCAGAGCGTTGACGTAATCAAATACGAGGTCCCGTGCAGTCCCAACCCGTTCCATACGGCGTCATCCCCTCTTGAGCCCATGGCTGAAGGGATTGTTCCATGGGCTGCCAGCGTCTCCGCGGGACAGCATTCTGAAACGATCAGTAAAGCCGGGTGGACGAAGGCACGATGTGTCGCGCCCTCGTCCACCCTGTACGACGTAGCCGTCTGCCAACGCGTGGGCCGTTCCGTCGGCGGGATGTGACCTCGCCGGGGCCTGTATGGGGCCGGATTACGTGACTACTGGCCGATGTTGCTCTGGGGCCCTGCGTACATGCCCAGGATCGCCGGTACGTCCTTGGCTGCGTCGAGGGAGTAGCTGTAGTACGCGTGGGGGTCGAACGTGGTGCCGCCGGTCGCCTGCTTGCCGCTGGAGTTGACCACGATGGACCCCTTCTGTGTCAGGGATGCCGCGGCGGTGTCGATGTTGTAGGGGTTGGCGACGTTGTCGTAGTAGCTGTTCTCGATGACGACCTTGGACTTTCCGCGCGAGAGGTTGCCGTATGAGGTGATGTTCTCCAGGTGGTTGTTGTAGAGGTGGGCCAGGGCCACGTTGTCGATGCTGGGGTTGCGCTGGTTGGTGTCGTGGATCCAGTTGTGGTGGATCGTCATGCGGGAGGTGACGTTGTCGGTCCAGCCGATGCCGAAGGCCTTGTTGGACTCTCCGATCCTGTTCCAGGACACGGTCAGGTAGCTGGTGTCCTTGCGGCTGTCGATCAGGCCGTCGTTCATCCGCTCGATGGTGTTGTGGTCGATCCAGATGTGGTGGGCGGTGTCCATCTGGATGCCGTCGTAGTCGTAGACCTTGTCGTCCGGGTCGTCGTCGGCCATTCGGGTGTCGCGGATGGTGAGGTTTCGGATGATCACGTTCTTCGTGCCGGAGCCGAGGAAGAAGCCGCCGTTGACGATCTGGCCGGAGGTTCCGACGCCGATCACCGTCTTGTTCGACTTGACGGGGATTTCGTGACCGTACGGGGTCACCTTGATGGTGCCGGCGACCTTGATGGTGTATGCCTCGGTCGCCGTCGCGTACTTCACGAGATCCGCGTAGTTCTTCACGGTGACCGTGGGCCCGGCCGCACCGCCGGTGGTGCTGCCCCCGGTGGACGCGAAGCCGTCGGCGGTGTTCGACCAGGACCGGCCGTTTCCGTTTCCGCCGACGGGTGTGAAGGCCCATTGCTTGTTGCTGTTGTGGGTGCAGGTCTCCTGGATGATGGCGGCACCGTTGGCGGTCGAGGCGCCCTGGTCGGACAGGCAGAGTCCGGACTTGGCGTTGACGATCTGATAGGTGCCGGTCCCGGAGGGGACGAGGCGCCACTGCTGGTTGGTCTTGCCCGCGCCGCACTCCCACTGAACCACCTGGACACCACTGACCGTCGAACCGGCGGGGACGTCGACGCACAGCCGACTGTCGACGCCCACGAGGGTGTACACGCCGGTGCCCGCGGACTTGAGGGTGAACTGCTGCCAGGGAGAGTTCGCCGTGCAGCCCCACTGCTGGAGCTTCGCGCCGTTGGTCCGGGAGGCGCCGGGCACGTCGACGCACTTGCCCGACTTCTTCACCACCAACTGATAGGAGACACCGGCCGCGGGCAGCGTCGCGGCCTCGGCCGGAGCCGTCCCCGTCGCCGACACGGCCACCCCACCACCCACCACCGCAACAGCGGAGGCGATCGCGGCGATTCTGCCCTTGCGCCGCTGGTGGGTTCCGCTCGGTGTGGTGCGACGTTCGGTCATGTCTTCTGCCCTTCGTGTGGGGATGGTCTGGGGTACTGCAGAGGTGGGGTGAGAGTCGGGCTCAGCCGACCGGGTTCCAGCCGTCCGCGCCGGCCAGGTACTTCTGAGGCGTGTACTGCGGGGCTCGGCTGTCCGCGAGTTGGGGCCGGTTGCTGTTGACGCCCGCGCCCGCGCCGGTGTTGCGGTATTCGAGGAAGCGGGCGTTCTTCCAGGTGCTGCTTGACATGTCCGTCCACGGTTGCGTGGTGGCGATCGCCGCGGACAGGTTGGACTCGCGGAACAGGACCTGGGCGTTCTGTCGCCACGGCCGGCCCAGCTGGGTCTTTCCGGTGTTGGCGCCAGTGATGGTGGAGCGGTAGAAGAGGAAACCGTAGGTACGCTCGGCGGGGGTGCTGGCAGCAGTGATCGGGCCGCCGGTCGAACGCTTCTCGTGGATGCGGCAGCGGTCGAAGACGGCGATACCACCGCCGTAGATGAAGTCGACGGTGCCTTCGACGTACGAGTCGCTGACGTAGGTGCGCGCGCTGTTGTTCACCAGGAAGGTGTCCTGGTCGCCGAGCAGCCGGACGTCGTCCAGGGTCGTCCGGTCGGCGTCCAGGTAGAGGGCCAGTGCCTGGTCGCCCGTGTCGGAGCTGTTCTCGTCGTAGTCGTTGGCCATGGTCAGGCCGGCAGCGCTGAAGTCATGGCCGAGGGCGACAACCGTGGCGCTGCCCGACGTTCCGTAGCCACCGGCATGCCGGTTGCCGATGATCACCACGTCGTCAGGAGAGTCACCGTTCCCGCGAAGGGTGATGTAGGGCTTGTTCGCCGGGATGGTGACCTTCTCCCGGTACGTGCCGGGCTTGATGGTGATCGTCACCCGCTTGGTGTTGCCGGCCGGGACCGCGTCGACCGCCGCCTGCACCGTCCGGTACGTGCCGCTCCCGTCGGCGGCCACCGTGGCGGGCTGGCTGGAGCCGCCGCCGACGGGTGTGAAGGCCCATTGCTTGTTGCTGTTGTGGGTGCAGGTCTCCTGGATGATGGCGGCACCGTTGGCGGTCGAGGCGCCCTGGTCGGACAGGCAGAGTCCGGACTTGGCGTTGACGATCTGATAGGTGCCGGTCCCGGAGGGGACGAGGCGCCACTGCTGGTTGGTCTTGCCCGCGCCGCACTCCCACTGAACCACCTGGACACCACTGACCGTCGAACCGGCGGGGACGTCGACGCACAGCCGACTGTCGACGCCCACGAGGGTGTACACGCCGGTGCCCGCGGACTTGAGGGTGAACTGCTGCCAGGGAGAGTTCGCCGTGCAGCCCCACTGCTGGAGCTTCGCGCCGTTGGTCCGGGAGGCGCCGGGCACGTCGACGCACTTGCCCGACTTCTTCACCACCAACTGATAGGAGACACCGGCCGCGGGCAGCGTCGCGGCCTCGGCCGGAGCCGTCCCCGTCGCCGACACGGCCACCCCACCACCCACCACCGCAACAGCGGAGACCAGGACGACGAGGCGGCTTCGGCGGCGGGCGTGCCGGAGCCTGGAGGGCTCGCTCTGTTCGCGGTCGAGCCTCTGAGAGGGAACGGGTGTCATGGGCCGCTGTTCCTTTCCTTCGCTACTGACGCGCTCGTGCACCCTTGGTGGAAGGGGGTGTCGAGCCTGGTTGTCGGGGTCTGCCGCCGGTGAGGGCACCGTGGCGCAGAGGTAGATGCGATGAACGGGAGCGGATAACAAAAACTTGACGACTCCACTTCATGTGATGCACATCACATAACTTTCGGGATGTCAGAAGCTGCCAGAAAGCGGCTTTACAGGTGCTCGGCACCGTGCCAGGATCACCATCCTGCAAAGATCAAGTGTTCGAGCACGGCCCGCACTCAATGAGGCCGTCGGCCGGCACCCGTCGCCGCAGCGCCGCGCGGGGCGAAGGAGACCCCTCCGCATGGATCTTGACTCCCCTTCCGGGCCTGCCGACCGCACCGCTGCCACCGACGCCGTCCCCGGCGGAACCTCCTCACACGACACCGCCCTGGTCCGGGCCGCGGGAGCGGGCGACCGGGCGGCCCTGGAAGAACTTCTCACCGCCTGCTTGCCGCTGGTGCACCGGATCGTCGGGCGGGCCCTTCACCACCGCACCGACGCGGACGACGTGGTGCAGGAAGTCATGCTGCGGATCGTGCGGGGGATTCCCGGGCTCCGCGAACCGGAACGCTTCCGCTCCTGGATCGTGGCCATCGCCTACCGGGAGATACAACAGCACCGCCGCCGCCACTCGCACGACCTCCCTTCCTGGCAGCCGGTCCAGGAGTGGGACGATCCCGCAGCGGACTTCGCCGATCGGTCCGTCGCCGAAGTGGTCATATCCGGCCAACGCCACGAAGCCCTGCGCGCCACGCGCTGGCTGGAGCCCGCCGACCGTCAGCTGCTCGCCCTGTGGTGGGAGGAGGCCGCCGGCACGCTGAGCCGGGCCGAACTCGCCAGGACCGTGAACCTTTCCCGCGGCCACGCCGCAGTCCGGGTGCAGCGCATGAAGGAACAACTACGCACGTGCCGCGTCCTCGTCCGCGCCCTCGCTTCGACCCCGCGCTGCCAGGGCTTCGCCGCCGTCGTCCAGGGCTGGGACGGCCGCCCGAGTTCCGTGTGGCGCAAGCGGCTGGCCCGGCACGTCCGCGACTGCCCGATGTGCGGAGCGCTGGGCGAGGGGCTGATACCCCCGGAGCACCTGCTACCCGGCATCGCCGTGCCCGCCGTCCCCGCCGCCCTGCTGGCCGGGATCGGACCGCTGCTGGACTCCGTCTCCGCCGCGGGAGCCACATCCGGAACGGGAGCATTGCTCGACCGCGTCATCGACGCGGTCCGGCAGCTTCGTCCCAAGGCCGTTCTTGCCGCCACGGTCGGCACCGCGATGCTGCTCGCCGGACTCGCCCTTGTCATCCGGCAGGAATCCGTACCGGCCGACACGCCGCACGCGGCGCCGAGCGCGGCCGCCACCGGCCCCGACACGTCGGCCCCCGGTTCCACGACCGCCTCCGCTTCCACCTCCGCGTCTACGTCCTCAGCGCCCGGAACAGCCGGTACCGCGGGCGTCCTGCACGTCGCGCCCGACGGCTCCGACGCGAAAGGCGACGGCAGCCTCGCCCGCCCCTACGCCACCCTGGGCAAGGCGGTCGACCTGATCCGCCCGGGCCAGACCATCGCCCTGCGCGGGGGCACCTACCGGCCGGCCGAACCAGTCACCATCGACACCGACGGAACCGCCCGTCAACCGATCGTGCTCACCGCCTACCAGGGCGAACGGCCGGTGATCGACGTCTCCGCGGTCCCCGACGGGCAGTGGGCCGTCACCCAGCGCGCAGACCACTGGACGGTACGGAACCTGGAGGTGCGGGGCTCCAGCAGCCACGCCTGGGTGTGCAGCGGGTGCGCGCACAACGTCTTCAGCGGCCTGACGATGCACCACAACGCGCGGTCCGGACTGGTGCTGCGCGACGCCGGCACCGAGGACAACACCGTCACGGGCAGCGACTTCCACCACAACCGCGACGCCACCGGCGGAGGTTCGGGGCTGGCGATCGTCTTCGGCTCCGGAGCGGGCAACACCGTCCGGCACTGCCGTACCTGGGAGAACGGGGGCGACGGCATCGACCTGGGCGGCTTCACCAGCCCCACCGTCCTCGAAGGCAACTGGTCCTACCGGAACAGCAACGGCTTCACCTTCGGAGGCGGCCGCGGCCGGGCCGCGGTGGCGCACGTGGCGAGGAACAACGCCGCCTGGGACAACGAGGGCTACGGCTTCAACGACGAGGGCAACCCGGGCGCGCTCGCCCTGGAGCGCAACAGCGCGTACCGCAACGGCATCGCCGGCTTCCGGATCACCGACGCCGCAGGCACCCTCACCGGCAACGCCGCCTGGAGCAACCCGCGCGCAACAGACCTCGGCCCCTTTGTCCGCTCCTTCTCCAACACCTGGAACGGGGCGGAAACAGCAGTGCCGGTGACCGGCCTGCGCTCGACGGATCCGCGCACCGCCGAAGGGCCCCGCCAAAAGGACGGTGCTCTGCCCACCTCGACCTTCCTGGCGCCCCGCGATCCGCAGGCCGCGGTCGGCGCCCTCATGCCGACCGGCTCCTGAAACCCTCCGCCCCGGCCGCCTCCCCTCAAGGATCCGGGTGGGCTCCCGCGGCGGGCGGCACCGGTCGTCCGGCGCGCTCGGCACGGGCCCGCAGGACCGCGGCGGCGCGTACAGCTTCGGCCGTCTGGCGCTGCTGGGCGCGAACATCCTCGAGGGACGGCGGCACCTCATCCTCCTGACCGACGTCAGGAAAGACGCGGTCGGCGAGCTCGCGGCGGACCTGTTCCTGACGTACGACGGCGGCGGCCAGGGCCGGGCCTTCCCGGCGGGTTGGGGCGACCACGCGGTGGGCTTCGAGGGCACGGCGGTAGCCGGCCGATGCGGTCTGCCTCGTCTTCACCGGCCCGGCCGGAACGACCGGCCGCGACGTCGGGGCATCGGTGGCAGCCGGGGACGTCGCTGTGGGAGCGGTGCGGGCAGCGGGCGCCAAGACGTTGATCGCCCGTACGGCTCGCGCCGGGTACCGCCTCGTTGGCGACCGCGATGAGCTTCGGCGCGCACCAGCGGGCCTGCGTGGCGTACGCGGGGGCGTCGGGGACGACGTCCAGGCGCCCGGACTCCTCGTCGACCGCGACCGCCCGGACATACCCGGCGAGTTCGGGCGCGGCCGCGGTGAGGATGGTGTCCCACTGGGGCAGGACGCTGCCGCCGGCGGCCGGGGCTACCGGGCCGCGCTCGGTCATCATCATGCCGATCGCCGTGCCCAGCCCGAGCGGCTCGCGGCCGTCCCGCCGCAGAGTCTTGCCGTGCCCGGAACGCCTCTGGCGGCAGGGCTGGCGCATCCCGTCGCCCTGCCCGTCCGGGAGAGCGTCCTTCGGTGCCGCCCAGGCTGTCCCGACGGCGCCTCAGGGGGGTCCAGGCGGCCAGGGCGACCGCGATGTCGCGGACGTCCAGCCCGTTCGCGGCCTGCTCGGCCAGGCCGATCTGGTTGGACCGGTGGATCACGTCCCGGACGGTGTTCTCGTCGGCCTGCACCACCTTCGCGATCACCGGGACGTGGTTCCCGCCGGCCGAGGCGAGGAGCATCATCGCCCGCCGGTAGCGCACCGAGCTGGTACTTCCCCGGCGCACGATCTGCTGCAGCTTCTGCCCTTCCTGATCGGTCAGTCCGCGCACCCGCGCAGGCTCAGCCACCACACCTCCAGCGGTCGGAACCGACGTCACCGCTCATCCAACCGCCCCAACCACCAACCCGGCGAACGTTCCCGGTCACAGCACTAGCCACCAGTCGGGCGCGACGGGCCCGGGCCTCGCCAGGCCCAGCGCAGCGTACACGGCGGCCGCGGCGACGAAGGTCGTGAAGGTGGCGACGAGGGTGGCCGGTGCGATGCTGGCCATGGGCATGCCGCGCGCGGCGAGGATGGGCTCGAGCAGGGTACCGCCGCCGATCCCGTAGATCCCACCGACCACCCCGACCGTCATGGCGAGAGCAGCGAGCACGCGAGCCGACGGCTCTGCCGCGTCCGTCCGCCGCCGGGCGGGGCGCAGGGTGCGCAGGCACAGCCAGGCGCCGAGCGGCAGCAGGAGCGCGGCGACCAGGATGCGGAAGACGCCGGGACCGGGGAGGACGCGGATGGCGGCGCCGGCGATGACACCGGGCCTTGCGCTTGCCGGTGGGGATCGCCGATCAGGTCGGGTTAGATCTGCTCTGCTGGTGCAAGGCTTCGATGTAGGCGTTGAGCGCTGGTGAGGTTTGGGATTGTTGGCGGATCACGGCGTAGAGCCGTCGGGTCAGGCTGGTCCCGGCGATGTCGCGAATGGCCAGGCGTGGGTCTGCGGCTGGCAGGGTCAGGTCGGGCAGCAGGGTCACTGCGCCTGCGCTGCGGACGAGTTCGAGCTGGACGTCGGCATCGTTGGATCGGTGTCGGAGGTCGGGGTCGAATCCTCCGTGCGCCCGGCAGGTCCCGATGATCATTGCGTGGTGTCCGGTACCGCTGCTTGAGGAAGCCCATACCTCGTTGCGCAGCGAGGAAAGCGTGACGGGCCCGGGGTGGGCGGCGGGTGGATGTCCTGCCGGCAGAACCAGGCGTGTCCCTTCGTAAAGGAGCAGGTGATGGTCGACGCCGTCGGGGCGCGGGCGGGGATGGCCTTCGTACTCGTCGCTGATGACAAGGTCGACGGTTCCCAGGCGTAGTTCGGGCAGGGCCACTTCGAGTTCGAGTTCGGTGATCTCGACCTCGACGAGTGGGTGCGAGCGTGCCACTTCCACCAGGGCGGGGATGAGGAGCCGGCGGGCTGCCGATTGCAGGCCCACGGCTCGGATCCTGCCGCGGACTTCCTGGGTCAGGTTCGCCAGTTCGGTTTCGGCGGTTTCGGCGGTGTTCAGCAGGACGGCGGCGTGACGGGCGAGCACTTTTCCGGCATCGGTGAGCCGGACTCCCCGTCCGGCCGGCTCGACCCGGCGGACACCGGCTTCCCGCTCCAGTGCTGCCAGCTGTTGGGAGACCGCCGAGGGGCTGTAGCCGATCGCGGCGGCCACGATGGTGGTGGTCAGCGTCGCGGTCTACCGCGAGAAGCTCTCCCGCTGGCGGATCGGGGCCGTGCTCTGCGCCGCTGCGGGAGTCACTGCGGCCGTAATCGTCGCCGGCGGGCTGCGCTGGCCCACCCTGCTCGTCGCACTGGGGCTTCCGCTCTACTTCATCAGCCGACGCGCCTTCACCCTGGACTCCGCCGCAGCTCAGCTCTTCGAGCTCATCGCGGTGCTCCCCTTCTCGGTCTTCGCCCTGGCGGCCAAGCCGTCCCTCGGCACGGTCACCCATCGCCCGCAGCTGATCGCCGGACTTGTCCTGCTCGGGCTTCTCAGCGCCGCCGGGTTCGCGCTGTACCTGACCGCCAGCCGTGTCCTGCCGTTCTCCCTGTTCGGGGTGCTCAGCTACGTCGAGCCGGTACTGCTGGTGCTGGTCTCCCTGACGTTCCTGGGCGAGCCGTGGCAGTCGGCTGACACCTTCGTCTACATCCCGATCTGCGCCGGCCTCGTTCTTCTCGCGCTTGAATCGACAGCAAAAGACCCCTCCGCGCCGAAGCAGCCCGCTCCTCAGGTCGACTGCGATGAACCCATGAGCCCCCCAGCGGCAGAGGCACACTCCACCGTCCCACCGCAAGACCCGCAGTGACGTCAAAACCGACCCACATCGCAATCTCGCTCAGAAGGTGACTCCCACAATCCGGGGGCGCTTCCAGATCGGCTGCCACCCCACGGGCTCGTCGGGGTCGGGCTCCTGGTCCTCGGTGAGCGCGGCGGCCATCTGCTCGCGGGCTGCACGGGCGCGGGCGAGTGCGTCGTCGGGGTTGGGGTGTTCTTCCGGGGTGTTCATGTGATTCCTCCTGGGGTTCGGCCCGGCGCGCGTGGGGTGCCGGGTTGCTGCTGGGTGTGCGTCGGCGGTGCCGTCGCCGGGGCGGGCTGCGGGCGGGGGCCGTGGGCGGCTTCGCGCGCCTGCCGGCCGTCCTGGAGCGTGGCGGCCACCTGCGCGGCGGCGGCCTCCAAGGTCCGGCGCATCTGCTCCACCGCGACCACGCCGGTCTCCTACTCCAGGAGGCGGCCGTCCTTCGGGCCGGTGCGCAGCGGCCGCGAACGCGGGCGGCCAGGGCGCCGGCGGCGAGGCGGGCCCGCTCGTACGGCGGGGCGGTCCGCTTGCGGGTCAGCGGGCGCAGCACGGCCTGGTCCTCGGTGTCGCGCGGGTAGAGGGCGCGCAGGTCGGCGGTCATCATCCGCCGGCTGGCCGGGCGGGTGCAGTCGTCAATGGCCGTCTGCACGATCTGTTCGTCCAGGCCCGCCTGGTGGGGCCGGCCGCGCAGGACGTAGGAGAGGTGGCGGCGGGCTTCGGCGAGCAGGTGGTGGCGCTTGAACGCGCCGCGCATCACGTACACCACGGCGACGACGTCGACGGCCGCCAGCGCTATGTCGACCACCGGCCGCACCCGCGCCCATACCACCGCAGCCGCCGCCCTGGCCCGCTCCGCCAGCCGATGAGCCGCTGGTCGATGCCCGCGATCTCCATGACGGGCCGGCGGCCGGGTGTCACCTCGCGCGGCTCCCACGCCCACCCGAGCCGTGCGGACACCTCCTCCATGAAGGAGAGGGTGTAGAGGGTGTCGGCGGCGACGATGTGGGCCATCAGCGAGTCCGCCGCCAGGTTGCCCCATGTCCCCTTGTCGTCCGGCCGTCGGGCGCGGATCGACACCACCGCATGGTCGTGGAGCAGCGGCTTCGGCTCGGCAGCTCTCGACTCGTAGTGCCGGAACACCGCGACGATCAGCCCATCCCTGATCGGCTTGCGGATCTTGCCGCCGCTCCTCCAGCGGATCTCCGCAACCGAATCCTCAAACCACGCCAGCGCCTTGTCCCTGGCGATGTCCTGGCACAGCTCCAGCACCAGTCGGGTCTCGTCATCCCCGAGCGCCCGCGCGATGTGTGCCGTCGACGGCGCCCGGAACACCAGGTCCATAGCCAGCCAGGGCGTCCGCTCCTTGGCCTTCTCGGTCTTCGGCGAGCGGTTGTGCTCGATGGGCCTGCCCAGCACGGTCGCCCGCCGCGCCTTCGCTGGATCGTCGCCCGCCTCCAGGCGCTCGCGCTCGATCCGGTCGGCGTCCGGGTGCCGGCCCTTCCCCCAGGAGCAGTTCGGCCTGCCGCTCGGTCACCACGTCCCCGGCCGTGAGGTCGACCGTGGCCAGGCCCCGCCCCTTCCAGACACCGGGCGGGACACCGGCTTCATCCTGGGCGGCACGCAGCGGGGTGCCCGCCCGGCGGTGGCCGTCGCCGACCATCACGCCACGGAACAGGTAGCGCACCCCGGCCCCCGGGCGAACTGGCGACATGCTGATCACCAGCCCCTGGAACCCCCATGCTGACCTGCACAAAAGCGTGATCTGGGGCCCTTCCCGCCGGGCGGGAGGCCATCATCAGATCTTTACCGCAGCGCCCGCCAGGCGGGTCGGCGGGCCAGCCCGAGACGGTAAGCCTCCGGTGTGTGCACAGGTCCGCCCATGAATACGAACCTGCTCCACGGAGACCTCTGCCCGCTGTGTGGCCAGCCCCTCACGCTGGTCCCGGACGTCATCGTCCGCTCGAACGTGCCGTACCCCACCCGGATCGACTACCGGCCCCACTGCCGCTACTGCGCCACCGACATGTTCCGCGCGCAGGAGTGGAGCGACCTGATGCGCGCCCGCTACGGCCTCTGAACCGGACCGTGCGAATGCTGCGCCACGACCTCACCAGCACCACCCAGCACGACTGAGCACCACATCACCGACCCCCTTCAACACGAACATCCACCGCCGCCCCCGGCCTGTCGACGGTCATGTAATTCCCCACCTTCGGCCTGTTTCGCGGCACGGAATTCCCCACCCATGCGGTCACGGTTCCCCACGGGGATGGCGGTCGAGAATATGGATCGAAAAGATCGAAGCCGGGTCGAGCAGTTGTCCGCGGCCTTCCCCCTGGGCGATGCCATCCGAGCCGGGCAGAGTGGCGGTCCAGGTACCAGGCGGCGGAGCTGGACGCCGAGGATCACCCCGGTGGCGAGAGGCGTGTCTTGGGCTCGACGGGGTGGCTCGCAGACCGCCGAGCAGTGCGGCGAGGTAGCGGTGTGCTGTGTTGATCCGGTCGGCAGGAGTGCCGCCGTGGACGGTGACGGCGTGGGCGATGCCGCACATCAGCGGGACGAGATCGGCAGCGGACAGATCGGGACGGACCACTGCGGCCTCGCGGGCCCGGTTGAGGAGTTCGGTGCCGGTCGTTGTCAGCGACTGCCTGAGCTCCGTGGTGCGTGGGAGGGCGTCGGTCGGCGCGGCGGTGACCAGGGCCAGGGAGGCGTCGGTGATCTGCGCGTCGAGGGTTCGCGTCAGGAAGCCTTCGAGTGCGCGCCAGGGATCCGTGTCGGCCAGCGCCTGTTCGCCGTGGGCGGCCAGGGCTTCCAGGCAGGGGGTGGCCACGGTCTCCAGCAGCGCCTCGGGGGTGGCGAAGTGCCGGTAGACGGTGCCGACTCCGAGTCCAGCACGGCGGGCGACATCGTTGAGCTGCAGCGTGACGCCCTGGTCGACCAGGACGCGGGCGATGGCGACGATCCGGTCCCAGTTGCGGGCAGCGTCCTTGCGTAGCTGTGTGGTCGTCATGTGTGGCCAGTCTCTGTCGCGTGTCCCGTCATATGTGTCCGGCGTTCGATCATACGCAGTCGTTCCCGGCTGGGAGGTCGGCGCTGTGGCGGGGGGGGGGGGGGGGGCCCCCCCCCCCCCCGCGGGGGGGGGCCCGGGGGGCCCCCCCCCCCGCCCCCCGGGGGGGGGGTGGACCGCCCCCCCGCGGGGCGGCGCGGGCCGGCGGGGGGGCG